>DATGLC010000027.1:0-28185 GCA_035294345.1 Solirubrobacteraceae bacterium | reverse complement strand
ATGTCGTGCTCATGGACGTACGGATGCCCGAGCTCGACGGGATCGCCGCCACCCGGCACCTGCTCACAGCAACCCCGCACACCAAAGTCCTGATCCTCACCACCTTCGAGCAGGACGACTACATCTTCGGCGCGCTGCGCGCGGGGGCATCAGGGTTCTTGCTCAAACGCTCCCGACCCGAGGATCTGCTGGCCGCCATCCACACCGTCGCCGCCGGGGACTCACTGCTCTCCCCCTCCGTCACCCGGATCGTGATCGACCACTTCGCCAGCCAACCCGCGCCGACGCCCGACGCCCTCGATCAGCTCAAGGAATTGACCCCGCGCGAGCGCCAGGTGCTCACGCTCATCGCCCGCGGGCACTCCAACCCAGAGATCGCCGCCGCGCTCACCATCGAGGAGTCCACCGTCAAGACCCACGTCAAGCACATCCTGATGAAGCTCGGCCTCCGAGACCGCGTGCAGGCCGTGATCTTCGCCTACCAGGCCGGCCTCACCCACGCTGCCTCAACGCCAGCCGCCTGACGCTCACCTCCCGCGGGCCGCCTGACTCTCGCCCGCCGGCAGACGCCCAGAATACGCCAATGGGCGCCGGATCCGGAACCGAAGCCATACGAACCCCAAGCAACCGCCCCGGCCCCGGGATCTCCCCACCCCCGGCGACACTCGCCGACGACGGGTGCGGTGAGCGTGCTCACGGCGAGATCAGCTCCAGGCGCGGGAACAATGAGCGGTAGCGGTTCGGATCGCGGGTGAGCAGAGCCCGGCCCGTCAGCGCGGCGTGGGCGCCGATGTAGAAGTCGGGCAACGGTGAGCGGCGCGCGCCCCCACGGCGCCGGTACTCAAGGAAGCATCTTCCCGCCAGGAAGGCCGCTTCCCACGGCAACCCCTCGCGCTCCAGCTCAGGCGCCAGCGCCTGCTCGAGCTCCTCGAGCCGCGCAAATGAGATCGAGATCTCAGCGTAGATGATCGGGTTGATCAGCGTCGGTCCACGGTCGAGCGCGTCAGCGAGCTGCGCTTCAGACCATTCACCCCACCGGGGATCATCGGTGAAGATATCGAGCAGCACGTTTGAGTCGACCAGCGTCCCAGCCACGGCAGGCTAATCGCCGCCCCGCGTGAGCGCCATGATCTCGTCGGTGCTCATCGAAACGGTGCCGCGCCCGCGCATGCGGCGTGCAATCGCCCTTCCGCGCGCGGTCTTCGCCCGGACTAACCGCACGCCGCGCTCATCGAGCTCGAACTCGACCTCGGAGCCCGGCTCTATTCCCAGCCTGCGCCGTATCGCCAGCGGAATCGTCACCTGTCCTTTGCTCGTAACGCGCACATCCACAGCCTAGCAGATCGTAATACCAACCGGTATTACCGTACGGCCGCCCGGCGCTGCCACACGGGGCGAGCAGCCGTCCCTGTCATCGCACAGCGAGACCCGCAACGGCGCTGCGCCCGGTTGGGGATCCGCCTCGGTGACAGCATGACCCGAGACCGCGGCCCGACTGACACTCGCGCCGATCCGGAAGGCCGCACGCGCCCATTCCGGTGCCCGCCGCCCCGACACCACAAACCCCCCGCCACCAGCCACGGTGTGACCAGCACGCCGGCGACCAGGCCCGCCGGCGCGACGACGAGATGCCTGCCGCCGGTTCATACGCGGATCTGGATGACGATGTTGCCCACGTGTCGCTTGGCGATGAACATCTCCTGAGCGGCGTGCAGCTCCTCCAGGGGGAACGTGGCGGCGACGACCGGCCTCAGCGACCCGTTCTCGATCGCTGCCACCAGCTGGCCGAAGAGATGCAGGAGCGGCACGGTGGCGCCATGAAGCGCCAGGTCGTGCAGGTAGAGGGTGCGCAGGTCAAGCTCGACATGGGGGCCGGCGATCGCACCCGAGGCGCAGTAGCGGCCGCCGCGCCGCAGCGCCCTATCACCTGCGGCCACTCGCGCCCGCCGACCACGTCCAGGAGACCACGTCGACCGCTTCCCGGCCGGCGGATGACCTCAGAGCCGACCGGAGATCCGTTCATCGCTGGTGAGCGACGATGTTGCAAACGAGGCCAGCTCCACGTCTGAGAGCGGCGACTCGATGGGATGCGCGTTGCGCGCCGGCACCGCGACGTACTTGGCGAATCCGCCATCCCGCTCCGAGCCGAGGTACCCGCAGCGCTCCAGGTCGCAGGGGGCGTCCCCGGCGCGCAGCCACGGGTCCACGAGCACGCGCCGGCCGAGAAGGCTCTCGCTCACCCCGGACGCCACCGCCGCCACCCGCCCGCACACGTCCGCCCCCTGGATGCGCGGAAACTCAAGCCCCGCCAGCCAGCCGCCACCCAAGCCCTCCTTGCCGCCGTCGCCGGTGCCGACGCGCCGGCGGGCGAGTACCAGCCGATGCGCGTGTCTACATCGGTGTTGTTGACCCCGAAGGCGCCATCGCCCGGTCCTGGCGGTGCCCTCGACCGACCACTTCGCCGTCCGGGCGCACGAAAGGGCAGCCACACCGATCGGGCTAGGATCGCACGATCATGGGTGAGGGACGCCCGCGCAGGTCCGCACAGCCCGTCTGGCGCGCGCACGCCAAGGCACGCATCGCCGACGGAGCGCCGCCGGGCGTCGCCCGGCGCATCCGCGCAGGCGCCTCGATCACGCCGCCCCGCGCGCTGGCCGGCGCCCGGTCGCGCTTGCCCGCCGACGCCGGGCTCGGCAGGGACCGCGACGCTTGAGCTCGCGCGACCACGAGCGCTGGGCCACCCGGCCGGTGGGCAGGCGGCTGGCGCAGATCGGGATTCACCCGCTGGCGGTCCCGACCCCGTTTGCGATCGGCGCCGTCAACGCGTACCTGCTGGCCGGAGACCCCGTCACGCTGATCGACACGGGCCCGAACCTCGCGACGAGCCTCGTCGCCCTCTCGCGGCTGCTGGCCGGCGTCGGCTACGCGGTCGAGGACATCGAGGTGCTGGTCATCACGCACACCCACGCCGACCATCTGGGCCTCACGGCGCTCGTGGCCGAGCGGGCGGGGGCGGAGGTCTGCGCGCTTGACAGGGCGGCCAGCTTCATCGAGAACGTCGACCGCGAGATGGCCGCGGAGGACGACTTCGCGGCCCGGCTGATGCGCCGCCACGGCATCGATCAGGACGTCACCGACGCGCTGCGCTCGGTCGCCACGATCGTGCGCGGCCTCGCCGCTCCCGCTGCGGTCACGCGGCCGCTGAGCGACGGGGACGAGGTTGTGCTCGGCGGGCGCCGGCTCAGGGTCCTGCACCGCCCCGGGCACAGCCCCGCCGACATGGTGCTCCACGACCTTGACAACCGGGTGCTCGTGGCCGGCGATCATCTGCTCAGCAGGGTGTCGTCAAACGCGCTCGTGACCCGGCCGCTCGACGGCGCCTCGCAAGCTGGCCGGACTCGACCGCTGCTTGACTACCGGCGCTCGCTGCTGGCAACGCGCGAGCTCGACGTCGATCTCGTGCTCGGCGGCCACGGACCACCGGTGCAAGACCACCGCGCGCTGATCGACGAGCGTCTTCACAGGCAATCGCTGCGCGCGCAGCGGATCCTGGAGCTGTTGTCGAACGGACCTCGGACCGCGCACGAGCTCGCGCTCGACATCTGGGGCCGGGTGGCGTTCACCCAGGCCTACCTGACCGTGTCCGAGGTGCTTGGCCACCTTGACCTCCTCATGTCAGACGGCCTGGTCACCGAGGACCGCAGCGGCCCGGTGATCCGCTTCGCTCACACCCTCCGCAAGAGCTGAGCCTTCTTGGCCTCGAACTCGGCCTCGGTGAGCACGCCGGCGTCCCGAAGCTCGGCGAGGGCCCGGATCTGCTCCAGCGGGTCGGCGGCGGCAGCCGGAGCACCGGCGGCGCCGACCGCCTGCGCGTCGGCGGTCGAGCCCGCGGCGGCCGGCGCGGTCAGCGCGGGCGGCAGTGGAACCTCGCCGACGGCGTGCGCGACCTCGCTCAGGCGGTACTCGTCCACGACGCCGCCGCGCCCGTCGGCGACGAGCAGCACCGGCCCGAGCAGCTGCAGCGCCACGCGGCCCGCTGCAAGCGCGTCGCGGAACCTCTGCTGGGCCCGCAGCCCCACGTCCGCCTGGCGGGCGAGCTCCGGATCTGCGAGGAGGTTCACGTGCACGGTCAGCCCGTCCTCCTGCATGGTGACGTCACCCTCGATGGGCGCGCCGCCGAGCCGGCTGCCGGTGTTTCGAGCCACCTCGCTGAGCCCCAGCTGGCCCAGCGCCACGGCGATCTCGTTCAGCCATGGGTCGCGCGGTCCAGATCGGCGCCGCTCAGCCTCCCTCGCCCTCGCCCTGCTGCGGTGGCCGGCGATCAGGCCCACGGCCGCAACCAGCACAAGCAGGCCGACCGACACATACCAGAAGCGGATCGCGATCCCGATCAGCAACAGCACCGCGAGCGTGCTGCCACAGCCGCTCAGGCAGCCGCCTCTGCGCTCCACCACCACCCTGATCGGCTCCTGGCGCGCCACGGCCCGGTCGCCTACCCTCTGTCAACCCCATCGTGCACAGGTGTCATGTCCAGAGGGTCGCGCGCCGATGCGGGAATCTGACAGCCGCCAGGCTCGGTGTCGCCGTCATGCGCCCCGACCGGGCCAGTGGACTCAGGCCCAGCGCCGGTGGGCTCAGGCCGGGCCCCGGTGGGCTCAGGAAGGGTCCCGGTGGGCTCAAGCCGCGCGCCGACGTGTGCGCGGACTGCCACCTGGACCCGGGCGCTACCGTCAGCTCGGCGGCCGGGCCGCCGACCGTACAGATGCCCATGAACCTGTCGGCGTGAGCTTCAGACCACTGCCGGAACACGAGCTGCAGCTGCTCAGCGACGAGCGACTGATCGCCTACATCCGCGACGCGCGTGCCGCGGGGGACGCGGCGGCCGCTCGGCGTGGGCTGGCATTGCTCGTCTACGGCTACGAACGAGACGTCCGGCGCCGGCTCTCGCTGCGGCTTCCGGCCCACGCGGTGGAGGACGCGACGCACGACGCGCTGGTGCGCGCGATCTCGGCGGCGTTCGACGGCACCTCCAGGGGCCAGTTCCGAAGCTGGCTGCACACGATCGTCGACCGGACGGCGGCCGACTGGTTCCGGCGCGCCAGCCGCCGGCCGCCCGAGGCGCCGCTGGCAAGCGAGCACTCGGGCGAGGCGGACGCCTGGATGTCCGAGGAGCCCTCGGTCGACGGGGAGGCGGGCGCCGTTCACCTGCGGATCCTCATCGAGGAGCTGCTGGCCGAACTGCCTGACAGGCACAGGCAGGTGATCGAACAGCACGTGTTCGGCGCGTTGGCGGCCTCCAGGGTGTGCGAGATGATCGACGGCATGACCGAGGCCAACGTCGCTCAGATCGCCTCGCGGTTTCGCAGGCGGCTCCGGGCCCGGCTTGAGCCCGGCGGGGAGGCTGCGCCATGACCGCCGTGCAGCGGCTGTTCGAGGACTATGTCCGGGAGCATCGCTCAGGCGGCGAGGCCGACCCGCGCGCGTTCCTGCGCCGGGCGCCGGCGGGGGACCGCCGCGAGCTCGAGGCCCTGATCGACGCCTACCTGGCGCGCTCGCCCAGACAGGAGTTCGACGCCGGGCGGTTCCGCGGCTCCTCGGCCGAGCGCACGGTCGACGCGCTCGAGCGCGTCCTCGGAGGGCAGTCCGGGCTGTGGCCGGCGCTGCTGCCCAGGCTCCGCCATCGGGCGGGCCTGCGGCGAAGCCACCTCGTCGAGCAGCTCGCAGCCGCGCTCGGGGTCCCCGACAGGGCGGCCAAGGTCGGCGTCTACTACCACCGCATGGAGCAGGGAACGCTGCCCTCCTCCGGAGTGTCCATGCGCGTGCTTCAGGCGCTCGGCGCACTGCTGGGCGAGAGCGCTCACGAGCTCAGCCGGGCCGGGCAACAGCGCCGCGGCCCGGAGGCGGGGCAAGCCGCCGCGGCCGCCTCCTTCGCCCGCCTGGCCTACGGCGAGCACGAGGGGCCCACCTCGCCGACGGCCGACCCCTCATCGCAGCCGACAGAGGAGTGGGACGAGGTCGACCGGCTGTTTTGCGCCGGTTGAGCCGTCAGGTTCTGACCCCGCCCTGCCGACCCCATCCCTGACCGCAGGTGATCAGCTCGCTTGACCCGATCGCGCTCGTGCGCCACGCCGCAGCGGCAGGCGACCTCAGGCTCGCCGAGCTCGTGGCCATGGCGCTCGACGGAAGGGACGTTCCGGGCACGGTCGCGGCGCGAGCGTACGGAACGCTCCTGGCCGAGCTTGGACTCGCTGAGACGGGCGATTACGATCGCCGCTGATGGACGAGCTTGCGCGGCAGACCATCGAGCGCGTCGCCGAGCGGTTCCTGGCCGGCGTGCCCGCCTACCTGTGGGACGGCGAGTCGCTGCCGGTGCCGGTGGAGGACATCGCCGACAGCCACGTCGGCCTGCTCGTGCGCGACGTGGAGGACCTCAACCAGGCGCCCGGAGCGCCGCCTGCGGACTCACGCCAGGCGCTGTCTGGACTGCTGCTCCCCGCGATCGGCGAGATCTGGGTCAACGCCGCCGAGGCTCGCAGGTGGCCGGCGCGACGCCGGTTCACGATCGCGCACGAGCTCGGCCACTGGTCGCTGCACCGTGACGGCGAGCAGCCGGCCTTCTGCCGCTCGGGCGCGGTGGACCCCGACGGGGAGCGCCCGCCGGCCCCGCCGGCCGAGCACGGGCCGGCCCCGCCGGCCGAGCGCCCGCCGATCCCGCCGGCCGAGGAGCAGGCCAACGCGTTTGCGGCGGCCGTGCTGATGCCGGCGAGGCTCGTGCGCGATCAGTATGCGCGGCTCGGGCGCGATCTGGACGCTCTGTGCGCGGCGTTCTCGGCGTCTGGCGCGGCGATGTCACGCCGGCTGCAGGCGGTGATCGGGCAGCGGCCGACGTACCGCTGACACCCCAGCGCCGGCTGGCATCCGGGCCGTTCAGCCGGTGTTGCGCATGCCGGCAGCGATGCCGTTGACGGTGAGCAGGAGCGCGCGCGCCAGCTCCGGGTCGCTCTCACCGCGCTCGCGCTCGCGCCGAATGCGCGCGCTCAGCCCCACCTGCAGCTGGTGCAGCGGCAGCAGGTGGCGGTCGCGGACCGCCAGCGTGCGGCGCAGCGTCGGGTGCTCGGCCAGCAGATCCCGTCCGCCAGTGAGCGCGCCGAGCTCGCGCACGGTCAGCTCGTGCTCGCGCTCGATCAGCTCGAGCAGGTCCCACAGCTCACGGCGCACCAGGCTGCGCACGTACAGGCGGGCGACCGACATGTCGGTCTTGGCCAGGGTCATCGCCACGTTTGACAGGAAGTTGGAGAAGAAGTGCCAGGAGTCCAGCATCTCCCGCAGCTGCCCCTCGAGGCCGCGGGCGCGCGCGCTCGCCAGGCCGCTGCCGACGCCGAACCATCCGGGGACGATCTGGCGCGACTGGGTCCAGCCGAACACCCACGGGATCGCGCGCAGCCCATCCAGGGCATGCTCAGAACCCGGGCGGCGAAACGGGCGCGAGCCGAAGTTCAGCTCGGCCAGGAGCTCGACGGGCGTGGCCGACAGGAAGTACTCAGGCAGCCGCGGATCCTCCACCAGCTCCAGGTAGCGCTCCCTGGCCGCGGCTGAGATCAGCTCCATCGTCTCAGACCAGCGTCTGACCTGCTCGTCGGTGTTGCGCGAGCGCCGGTGAAGCAGCGTGGCCTCCAGCGTGGCCGCGAGCGCCAGCTCCAGGTTCTCGCGCGCGAGTCCGGAGATCAGGTACTTGTCCGATATCACCTCGCCCTGCTCGGTGAGCTTGATCTCGCCCTGCAGCGCACCCCAGGGCTGGGCGAGGATCGCCTGGTGCGTCGGACCGCCGCCGCGCCCGACAGTGCCGCCGCGCCCGTAGAACAGCCGCAGCGTAACGCCGTGGCGGGCGGCGACCTCCCGCAGGTCACGCTGGCAGCGGTGAAGCTCCCACTGGCTGGTGGTCACGCCCGCCTGCTTGCTCGAGTCCGAGTAGCCGAGCATCACCTCCTGGGTGTCCCCGCGCAGCGCCACAAGCCGCCGATAGGCGTCCACCTCCAGCATCCCGGCGAGGATCTGGCCGGCGGCGCGGATCTCGTCGATCGACTCAAACAGCGGCACGAACGACAGCCGCGCCACGCCCGCGGGAATGTCGACGAGGCCCGCCTCGCGCGCGAGCAGCACCGCGGCGAAGATGTCCTGCGGGCCGCGCGTGAACGACACGATGTAGGACTCGATCGCCTCCGGGCCGAACCGGTCGAGCGCCTCGGCGATCGCCGAGAACGTTGCGAGCGTGCGCGCCCCCGCGCTGTCAAGTCGCGCGTGGCGGCCGCCGAGCGGCCGCGGGGAGGACAGCTCGCCGGCCAGCAGCCTGAGGCGATCGGGCGCGCTCAGCTCGGCGTAGCGGGCCGCCTGCCCGGGGACGCGGTCAAACAGCTGCGCCAGCGCGTGGTGGTGGGCGGCGGCGTGCTCGCGCACGTCCAGCGTGGCCAGGTGGGTGCCGAACGCGCACAGCGTGCGCATCACGCTCGATATGCGGCCGCGCGCGATCAGCTCGCCGCCGTTGGCCTCAAGCGAGGAGCGGATCAGCTCAAGCTCGGCCAGAACCTCGCGCCACCCCTCGTAGTCGTGCCCGGGCCGGTGCCCCGAGCGCTCGGCCAGGCGCCGGCGGGTGTTCAGCAGCTTGCGGTGAATGCAGGTGAGCTTCAGCCGGTAGGGCTCCTGCGCGTTCAGGCGCCGGTAGCGCGGCTCAAGCTCCACGAGCACGCGCAGGTCAGCACCCAGCGAGCGCAAGAGCTCCTCGCTGGCGCCCGCGATCCGAACCGAGCAGGACAGCTCGCGGCGCAGGCGCTCGATGTCGGCGGTCAGGTCTCGCAGCGCATGGTCGTGCTGGAGCTCCAGCACCTCGATGATGCTCTCCGGCGCGACGTTGGGGTTGCCGTCACGGTCGCCTCCAATCCAGCTTCCGAAGCGCAGCGGCCGGGCGTCGGGGGCCAGGGCACCGCCGGCGGCGGAGAGCTGCTGGGCCAGGGATTCCAGCACGTGCGGGACCGCCTCGGCGTGCAGGGCGTCAAGGTAGTGCACCGCGTTGCGCGCCTCGTCGAGCACCTCCAGCGGACTGCCGCGCAGCTCGTCGGTGTGCCACAGCAGCTCGATCAGCTCCGCCAGGCGGGCGCGCTCCGCCATCCCGGCTGACGCCTCTGAGCAGTGCAGAAGCACGGCGATCTCCCGCAGCTTCTCAAGCACGCTGCGGCGCGCCGCCTCGGTGGGGTGCGCCGTGAACACGGGCGTGAAGCTCACCCGGGCAATGGCCGCGCTCAGCCGCTCCCCCTCCCAGCCGGCCGCGCGGATGCGCGCGAACGCCTGCTCAAGCCACCCTCCCGAGCTGCGCCGGCGGCGCTGCAGCTCGCGCGTGCGAGCGACCTGCTCGGCGACGTTGACCAGGTGCAGGAACAGGTGCAGCGCACGCGCAAGCCGCACGGCCGCGTGCGCATCCAGCTCCCCCAGCCACTCGGCGTCGGTGTCGCCGGCGCGCGCGCCGAGCTCGCTCGCGCGGGCAAACAGCTCGGCCAGCCGCTCGCCCTCGTGGCGCCGCAGCGTCTGTGACATGAGCCCGCCGAGCAGCTCGATCTCGGCGGCGAGCGTGCCCCCCGCGGCGGGCGCCTGGGCCGGTGCGGGCGCGGCCATGCGCTGGGCGTAGGTCGGCGCCGGCGCCGAGGAGGGCGCGCCCACGCGCTGGATCTCGGCGCCGCTCACGCCAGCCCGAGCGTCTCGGCCAGCAACCCGAGCGCAGCCGCCACCGCGCGCAGCGTCGGCACCTCCACCCCGCTCATCTCCGCCAGCTCCACGACGGCGTCGATGATAGGCCCGCGCTCAAGGCGCTTGCCCGCCTCGAGATCCTGCAGCGTGGAGGTGCGGTGCTCGCCCACGCGCTCGGCGCCCGCGATTCGCCGCTCGATCGAGACCGACGGCCGGGCCCCGACCGCGTGGGCGACCTGGAGGGCCTCGCCCATCATCTCCTGCACCAGCCGCCGGGTCGGGCGATAGCGGCAGATCGACGCGAGCGTGGCGCGCGTCAGCGCGCTCAGCGGGTTGAACGCCACGTTGCCCATCAGCTTGACCCACAGCTCGTCCCTGAGGCCGTCGGTCTCGATCGGGCACTTCAGGCCGCCGGCGATCATCGCCTCGCTGAAGCGCTCGCAGCGCTCAGAGCGCGAGCCGTCCGGCTCGCCGATCGTAAAGCGCGTCCCCTCCAGGTGACGGACCACCCCGGGAGCCTCAAGCTCGGTGCCGACGTACACGACGCAGCCGATCGCCCGCCACGGCGGGATCGTCTCACTCACCCTGCCGCCCGGGTCAACCGACTCGATCCGCCGGCCGGCGAACGGGCCGTCCAGGCCGTGGAAGTACCACCACGGGATCCCGTTCTGCGCGGCGACCACGGCCGTGTGGCGGTCAAGCAGAGGCCGCAGCAGCTCGCCGCAGTCGGCGTAGCAGTGGGCCTTCAAGCCCAGGAAGACGACGTCAACCGGGCCGACCTCACGCGGATCGTCGGTGGCGGGAGGGTGCGCGTGGAAGTCGCCGCGGGGCGAGCGGACCAGCACGCCGCGCTCGCGCAGCGCCCGCAGGTTCTCCCCGCGGGCGATCAGGTGCACCTCGGTGCCTCCCCGAGCCAGCGCAGCACCGGCATAGGCGCCGATGGCGCCCGCACCAAGGACCGCGACTCTCACCGGCGGCGCTCACTTCTCCCGCAGCGCTCCCGACGCCGCGCTGCGCACCTGGGCCCGGGGTCAGCTGGCATGCGCGGTAAGGTAGCGGCCGCGCCGCGGGGCGAGCAATCGAATTATCCCGGGCACCCACGGCTTCAGGCAATGGGTCTCCGTCCGCCGGGAGCAACCCGCCGCGCGGGTGCCCGTCACACAGAATAGGGGCGGCGACCCCAGGTCGCCGCCCCATGTCCCCTACCGCTCTGTGACCTTCACCGGCGGCCGGTCGGCCGGGTCGGCTTTGAGCCGCCTCCCGCAGGCCGACCGCCCACACCATCAGTTGACGATCACGTTCTTGCCGACCGCCTGACCCTGCGCCTGCGCGGCCTTGGCGACCGCGGCCTGCCACTGCTCCTTCGTCGGCCGCTTGCACATGAAGTACACGGTGACCGCCGCCAGCGCGCCCAGCGCCGCGCCGAAGAAGAAGCCGCGCACCCAGTGGTACTGGGCGTTTCCGTACAGCGTGCCGGTCATCACGAGCGCGGCCAGCCCGCCCGCAAAGCTTCCGCCCAGCGCCTTGAAGGCGTAGATCGAGCCGTAGTTGACGGCGTTGTTGTTCTCACCGTAGTAGTCGGCGACGATCGCGGCGGTCATCGGGAAGTTGGCGCCCGACAGCCCGCCGGAGATCACCGCGCAGACGGCGAACGCCCACGCGACGTGCTCAAGCCCGGCCCATAGGGTCAGCAGCTGGAAGATCACGTTCAACGAGTACGCATATGCCATGGTGCGACGCCGCCCGATGAACTCCGAGATGTAGCCGTAGACGGGCCGCATCAGTCCGTCGCACAGCGCAAAGCCGGCGGCGCCTCCCACGACCGCGACCGAGCCCAGGCCCATCGCCTTGCCGAACGTGTAGTAGTAGGCCACGCCGAACAGCGAGCAGCCGACGTACAGCGCGTACTGGATCCCCAGCCACTTGGCCTGCGGCGTGCTCCACATCTGACGCAGCGAGTAGTGGTCGTAGGCGGGCGGGTTTGAGAGCAGGTCACGCGCGCTGCGCCTGCTCTTGGCCCAGTTGAGCGGGTCGACGTCCGCCGGCCACCAGTTCTTCGGCGGGTCCTTCATCAGCATGCCGGCGATCCCGATGCCGACCGTCATGATCGCCCCCTGGATCAGGATGAACTCCTTGACCGCGGAGGGTGACAGGTTGCCCACGCCGGCGCCGGTGCTGAAGCCGCCGACGGCGAGGATGAACGGCACCGAGCCGTACGCCCAGCCGCCGTTGACGAAGCCGGTCCGCCAGCCCTTCTTCTCCGGATACCACTTGGCGACGATGTTGATCGCGCTCGAGTACACCATGCCCGAGCCGATGCCGCCGAGGAACGCGTAGCCGAGGTAGGCCTGCCAGATCGCGGTCGAGTAGGCGGTCAGCGCGTAGGCGCAGATGCCGCACACGATCCCGCCGATGATCACGGCCCGCCGCACCGGCAGGATGCCGCGGTTTCGCAGAAACCCGGTCCCGATCTGCACGAAGGACTCGAACACCACGAAGAACGAGAACAGCCAGAACACCGGCGCGTTGCCCCAGTGGTGCGCGGCCTGAAGCGAGCCGCTGAGCGCGCCCCAGGTGTACTCCAGCAGGCCAGCCAGGCACATCGCAGCCCACGCCGCGATGATCACCACAGCGCGCGGATAGCCGAGCAGCTGCCGGTCGGTCTCGCCGACCCTGAACTTCCTGCCGGTATCGGGATTGACGACCTCCCGGTAGCCGGCGGATGCCTCGATGGCACTCATCTAACTCTCTCCCTCCTTCACGGGCCGACAGCTCAGGCTGCTCGCCTCGGACTGTCGAGTTGATCGTGGGTCTTTGCGCCTGCCCAACCTCTCACACTGCACTGCGTTCCTCTCCTCCTTGACCGACATGCTCACGCCGCGTTCGGCGTCCCGACGGGGCGAAGGCTCACGGCGGCACCGCCTGCATCGCAAGCTCGCCGGCGAGCTCGGCGATCGCCGCCGGCGAGCGGGCGACACGCACGCCGTGGGACTCGAGCGCGGCTGCCTTGGCCTCGGCGCCGCCGCGGCTGCCGGAGACGATCGCTCCGGCGTGGCCCATCGTCTTGCCCGGAGGGGCGGTGAAGCCGGCGATGTATGCGATCACCGGCTTTGAGATGCGCTGCGCGATGTGCGCGGCGGCCTGCTCCTCCGCCTCGCCGCCGATCTCGCCGGCGAGCACTATCAGCTCGGTCTCCGGATCGGCCTCGAACAGATCGAGGATGTCGATGAAGGTGCTCCCGGGAACCGGGTCGCCGCCGATGCCCACAATCGTCGACGCGCCAAGGCCACGGCGGTCAAGCTCGCTGCCGATCTGGTAGGTGAGGGTGCCCGAGCGCGAGACCAGGCCGACGGTGCCCGCGGAGAAGAAGCTCGGCGGGATGATCCCCACGTTGGCCTTGCCCGGCGAGAGGACGCCCGGGCAGTTGGGGCCGATCAGGCGCACCCCTCCCCGCAGCCTGAGCGCCGACAGCACGCGCAGCTCATCGTGAGCGGGGATGCCCTCGGTGATCGCGACCACGAGCGCGATGCCGGCCTCGGCCGCCTCCAGGATCGAGTCCGCGGCGGCGCGCGCCGGCACGAACAGCAGCGCCGTGTCGGCGTCGGTCGCCTCGATCGCCTCCGCAAAGGTGTCGAAGACCGGGATGCCCTCCACGTCAGAGCCGCCCCGGCCGGGGGTCACCCCGGCCACCACCTGGGTGCCGTAGCGGCGGTTGGCGAGCGCGTGGAAGCGACCCTCCCGTCCGGTGATGCCGGCGACGACGACGCGCGTCTGACGGTCGACCAGGATGCTCACAGCAGAACCGCCTTCAGGCGCGCGGACGCCTGAGCGCCCGCCAGCGCAACCGCGCGACGCGCCGCGGCCTCCATCGTCTCCTCGACGTGCATCCCCTCAAGGCCCGCCGCCCGCAGCAGCTCGCGCCCCTCACGGTCGTTGGTGCCGTCCAGGCGCACCACGAACGGCACACGCGGGCGAAGCCGGCGGTGGGCCTCGATCAGCCCGCGCGCGACCTCGTCACAGCGGGTGATGCCGCCGAAGATGTTGAACAGCACGGCGCGGACCTTCTCGTCGGAGAGGATCACCTCCACGGCGGCCTCGATCGCGTCGGCCTTGGACCCCCCGCCGGCGTCCAGGAAGTTGGCGGGCCTGCCGCCCACCTGGGCGACCAGATCAAGCGTGGCCATCACCAGGCCGGCGCCGTTGCCCAGGATGCCGACCTCGCCGTCAAGCTTGACGTAGGTCAGGCCGCGCTCGGCCGCCATCGCCTCCTGCGGGTCGCGCGGCAGCTGGGCGCGCAGCTCCGCATGGTCGGGATGGCGAAAGGCGGCGTTGTCGTCAAGCGTGACCTTGGCGTCGAGCGCGAGCAGCGACCCGTCCGCCGTCACCGCCAGGGGGTTGACCTCAACGAGCGTCGCTTCCTCGGACGCGAACACGCGATACAGGCCGCGCAGGACGCTCGCCAGCGGGCCGAGCAGCTCACGCGGGGCGCCGGCGCGGACGGCGAGCAGGCGGCCGTGGAAGTCCTGCAAGCCGAGCAGCGGGTCGACGTGCAGCCGCGCGATCGCCCCGGGCTCGCTCGCGGCCAGCTCCTCGATGTCGATCCCGCCACGCGCGGAGAGGATCGCCATCGGGCTGCGAGCGCCGCGGTCCAGCAGCACCGCCGCATAGAGCTCTCGCGCGACCTGGGCGCCCGCCTCGACCCACACGCTCTGCACGGCGTGTCCGCCGATGCTCATGCCCAGGATCGCCTCGGCGTGCGCGCGCGCCTGCTCCCGGTCTGAGGCCAGGCGGATCCCGCCCGCCTTGCCGCGACCGCCGGTCGGCACCTGCGCCTTGACCGCGCACGGATAGCCCAGCTGCTCGGCCGCGGCGACCGCCCCGGCGACGTCGGAGGCCAGCCGCCCGGGCGAGACCGGCAGGCCGTGGCGCGCAAGCAGCCGCTTGCCCTGATGTTCAAGCAGATCCACAGAGGTCCCTTCGCCGCACCGCCGGTCTCAGCTCTGCGCCCCCGCGGCCGCGCCCAGGCCAACCGCGGCGCGCGCCCAGCGGTACTTGGCGGCCAGCACCTCGACCGGAAGCTCGGTCGTGTACGGGAACGCCGGGATCCCGTGCTCAAACAGCGTCTCGCACGCCTGCTCGACCTCCACGTCGCCGGCCAGGGAGGCGACGATCGGCTTGTCGATCCCCCTGGCGCGCATCTCCTTGACCGTCTCGCAGACCACGCGCGCGAACGTCATCGGCGGCGTGACGATCGTGTGCCAGTAGCCCAGCACGAGCGAGTGAACGCGCTCGTCCTCCAGGCCCAGCCTGATCGTGTTGCGGTAGGTCTCCGGCGGCTCGCCGCCGGTGATGTCGACCGGGTTGCCCGCCGCGCCGAACGGCGGGATGTAGCGCATGAAGGCCCGGTTGAGATCCTCGGGCATGTCCATCAGGCGCAGCCCGCCACGGTGGCAGGCATCGGACAGCAGCACCCCGGAGCCGCCCGCGCCGGTGATGATCACCACGTTCTCTCCCGCCGGCGTGGGCAGCATCGGAAGGCAGCGCGCGAACTGCAGGAGCTCGCTGAGGCCCCGGGCGCGGACCACGCCGGCCTGGCGCAGGATGTCGTCGTAGACCTGGTCGTCGCCCGCCAGCGCGGCCGTGTGGGAGGCCGCCGCGCGCCTGCCGGCCGGGGTGGCGCCCGCCTTGAGCACGACGATCGGCTTTTTGGGGGTCACGCGCCGAGCCGCCTCGACGAACGCCCGGCCGTCCTTGAGATCCTCCATGTGCAGCGCCACGCAGCGCGTGGCGTCGTCCTCCTCAAAGAAGGTCAGCAGATCGTCCTCGTCGATGTCGGCCTTGTTGCCCAGGCCCACGATCGCCGAGACGCCCAGCCTGGTGGAGCGGCTGAAGCCGAGGATCGCCATGCCGATGCCGCCGCTCTGCGAGGCGAGCGCCACCGGCCCGGCCACGTCATACGGCGTGGTGAACGCCGCGCTCATCCGGCTCGGCAGGTAGTAGACGCCGTAGATGTTGGGCCCGACGAAGCGGACCCCGTTGGCGCGCGCGGTCTCCTGCAGCTGGCGCTGCAGCTCCACCTCACCGGTCTCGGCAAACCCGGACGGGATCAGGATCGCGGTCGGGATGCCCCGCCGGCCGATGCGCGCGATCGCGTCCACGACGAGCCGGGCCGGGATGCAGAACACGGCGACGTCGACGCCGTCGGGCAGCTCCTCGATCTCCTTGCAGGCGCGCCTGCCAAGGATCTCGCCGCCCTTGGGGTTGACCGGGTGGATGCCCCCCTCAAAGCCGCCATCGATCAGGTTGCGCATCACCGAGTTGCCGATCTTCCCGTCCTGCTCGGAGGCGCCGATGACGGCGATCGCGCGCGGGCGCATCAGGCAGCGCATCGTGCGCAGGATCTCCTCGCGGCTGTAGCGAACCGGCTCGGGTCGCGGCTCGGCCGCAAGCACGATCCGGGCGTCGACGGCGGTCGCGCCGTCGGGCCCGGCGAGCACCGGGTTGAGATCGATCTCGGCGATCTGGGGGAAGTCGGCGATCAGCTGCGAGACGCGCGCGATCATCGCCGTCAGCGCCGCCCGGTCGCACGGCGGCGCGCCGCGCACGCCGCCGAGCACCGCCGCGCCCCGGATGCCGTCGAGCATCGAGGCCGCCTCGGCCTCGGTCGCCGGCGCCAGCCTGAAGGTGACGTCGCGCAGCAGCTCGACCATCACGCCGCCCAGGCCGAAGGTGACCAGCGGGCCAAACGTGGGGTCGGCCAGCGCCCCGATCAGCACCTCCTGGCCGCCGCTGAGCATGCGCTGGATCTCGACTCCGGTGACGCGCGCGTTGGGGTCGTGGGATCTGGCGTTGGCGATGATTCGCTCGTAGGCCTGCGCGACCTCCTCCTCCGAGGACAGGCCGACGATCACGCCGCCGGCCTCCGTCTTGTGCAGGATCTCGGGCGAGACGATCTTGGCCACCACCGGAAAGCCCAGCTCACGCGCCGCCGCCGTGGCCTCCTCGGGGCTGCGCGCCAGGCGCTGTCCGGCGGTGGCGATGCCGTACGCCTCGCAGACCCTGGCGGCCTCGGGCGAGCTGAGCGCCGAGCGGCCCTCCGCCCGCGCCGCCTCGATCAGCTCGTTGACCACCTCGCGCGCGCCGCCCTGTGCCGCTCCGCGCTCCACGACCGTTGCCTGCATCTCTCACTCTCCTCCTTGACCGTGCTCCGCTGCGACCGGCCCGCTAGGCCGACGCGGCGACCGCCGCGCCGTCCTCGCTCGGCGCCCGCCCGTCGAGCATCAGCTCGCGCAGGATCTCCTCGTTGTGCTCGCCCAAAAGCGGGGAGCGTACGATCTCCACCGGCGAGTCCGAGAGCTTGAACGGACAGCCGACGGTCTTGAAGGGACCGCGCTGTGGGTGGTCGACCTCGACGATCATCCCGCTCTCGCGCAGGTCAGGGTCCTCCAGCAGCTCGCGGGTGTCGAGCACCGGGCCGCACGGCACGTTGATCGCGTTGAGCTCGCGGAAGGCCTCCCACTTGTCGTGCTCAAGCGTCCACTCCTCGACCATCCGGAAGATGTCCCAGATGTGGCGAAGGCGCTTCTCGGGCGTGTCGTACTCGGGGTCGTCGACCAGCTCCTCGTGGCCGATCTTGCGCATCAGCGGCTCCCACACCTGCGGCTGGATGACCACGTAGATGTAGTCGTTGGGCCCTCCGCCGCGGCAGCGCAGAGCCCAGCCCGGCTGGCCGCCACCCGATGCGTTGCCCGAGCGAGGCACGGCATCGCCGAAGCGCTCGTTCGGGTACTCGGCCAGCGGCCCACGCTGCAGGCGCTGCTGGTCGCGCAACTTCACCCGGCAGAGGTTGAGGATGCCGTCGCGCATCGCGATCGTCACCCGCTGACCGCGCCCTGTGCGCGTCCGCTGGTACAGCGCCGCGCAGATCGCGCCGAACAGGTGCACGGCGTTGCCGGAGTCGCCGATCTGCGCGCCGGTGACCGTCGGCGGGCCGTCCTCAAAGCCGGTGGTCGCCATCGAGCCGCCGGTGGCCTGGGCGATCGGCTCATAGGCCTTGGCATCCTCGAGCGCCCCGGGACCAAAGCCCTTCAGCGAGGCGAAGATCAGACGTGGGTTTATCTCATGCACCCGCTCCCAGGTGAAGCCGAGCCGGTCCATCACGCCGGGGGCGAAGTTCTCCACCAGCACGTCCGAGCGGCGCAGCAGCTCGGTGAAGATCCGCTTGCCCTCCTCGCTCTTGAGGTCGAGCGTCAGGCTGCGCTTGTTGCAGTTGAGCATGGTGAAGTAGAGGCTGTCGACACCCTCGATGTCGCGCAGCTGCTGCCGGGTCACATCGCCCCTGGGGGATTCCACCTTGATCACGTCGGCCCCCATCCAGGCGAGCAGCTGCGTGCAGACCGGGCCGGCCTGCACGTGGGTCATGTCGACGACCCTCACATCCTCAAGCGCGCGTCCCACGTCCTCGCTCCCTCGTCTCACTTGTACATGGTCTGGTTCATCGTGCCCGGCGCAAACGCGTTCTGGTCGATCCACACGTTGATCAGCGCGGGCTTGCCGGACTCGCGGGCGCGCTCCAGAGCGGGCCTCAGCTGCGACGGCTCGCGCACCTCCTCGCCGTATCCGCCGAGGATCTGGGCGAACTTGTCGTAGTGAACATCTCCGAGCTTGTTGCCCACGTCGCCGCGCTCGGCGCCGTACTTCTGGATCTGCCCGTAGCGGATCTGGTTCATGTAGGAGTTGTTGCCGATCACGCCGATGAAGGGCAGGTTGAAGCGCACCATCGTCTCGAAGTCCCAGCCGGTGAGGCTGAAGGCCCCGTCGCCGAACAGACCCACCACCTCAAGCTCCGGACGCGCCGCCTTGGCCGCCAGCGCGAACGGCACGCCCACTCCCAGCGTCCCCAGTGGCCCCGGATCCATCCACAGGCCCGGGCCCTTGGGCTGCACCACGCCTCCGGAGAAGGTGACCACGTCACCACCGTCGCCGATGAACAGCGTGTTGTCGGTGAGGAACTGGTTGATCTCGTGGGCGAGCCGCAGCGGATGGATCGGGACGGCGTCGCTGAGCAGGCGCGGCAGGCGCTCCTCCTGGAGGCGGCGCTCCTCCTCGCGCAGCCGCTCAAGCCACGGCTCGCGCGCGCGCGCCTGCGCCTTGTAGCGGGAGCCGGCGGCCTGCGTGACGGCCGCCATGATCGCCGCGGCGTCGCCGACCAGTCCGAGGTCGACGTCGCGGTTCTTGCCCACCGTGCGGTAGTCGAGGTCGATCTGCACGACCGTCGCGCTGCGCGACAGGCGCTTGCCGTACCCCATGCGAAAGTCAAACGGGGTGCCGACGATCACGATCACGTCGGCGTTGTTGAACGCGAACCGTCGCGTGAGATGGAAGTGGTGCGGATCGCCCGGCTCAAGCGTCCCGCGCGCCGCTCCGTTCATGTACGCGGGCACGTTGAGGGCGCGCACGAGCTCGCGCGCGGCGTCGGCGCCGCGGCAGGTCCAGACCTGCGATCCGAGCAGGATGCAGGGGCGCTCCGCGCCGCCGAGGATGGCGGCGAGCCGCTCCACGTCGGCAGGGTCGCCGATGCTCCGGGTGGAGGCGCGATAGTGGCCTGGCGTGGGCAGAACCGCCCGCTCGAGCGGCACGTGCGCGTCGAGGATGTCGCGGCCGATCTCAAGAAACGACGGACCCGGCGCGCCGGCGAGCGCCTCGCGGAAGGCCATCGCGATCATGTCCGCCACGCGCTCGGTGGTCAGCACGCTCGAGGCGAACTTGGTGATCGGCCGCATCATCTCCACATGCGGGAGGTCCTGAAGCGAGCCCATGCGGTGCTGGTCCAGAGCGCCCTGGCCTCCGATCAGCAGCATCGGGCTCTCCGCGCGCAGCGCATTGGCCACTCCGGTCACGGCGTCGGTCGTGCCGGGACCGGCGGTGACCACGGCACACCCCGGGCGCCCGGTGACACGCGCGTAGCCGTCGGCGGCGTGCGCCGCAACCTGCTCGTGGCGCACGTCGATCACGCGGATGCCCTCGTCGATGCAGCCGTCGTAGATGTCGATGATGTGCCCGCCGCAGAGGGTGAAGATGGTGTCGATGCCCTCGGCGCGCAGCGCGCGGGCAACCAGATGCCCACCGGAGATGGTCTGCTGCTGCACATCCGGGCTCGATGCGGCCGTCGAGTCACCCTTGGCCACCGTAACGCTCACCGGGAGTCTCCTTTCACTTTCAGATCGCGCTGCGCCGCGCGGATCGCCGACGGTTTCTCAATGCGCTCAATCCTCGCCAACCCGCCAGGTCCGCTCGACGTGCAGCGCGAGGTTGAGCGCGTGCTCGCGCACCAGCCGCTCCGCCAGCTCCACGTCGCGCGCCTCCAGCGCCTCGATGATGTGCATGTGGTCGACCACGGAGCGCTCCGCGCGGTCGCCCTCGCTGATCGTGTGGCGACGAATCGCGCGCACGTGCACCAGCAGTCCGTCGGCCAGGTCGGCGATCACCTGTGAGTGGCTGAGCTCGATGATGCGCTGGTGAAAGAGGAGGTTGGCGGCCGAGTACTCGTCCAGGTGGGAGCGCAGCCCCTCGGGATCGAAGCTCTCCATCAGCCCGCGCAGGCTCTGCACCTGCTCGTCGCTCGCGCGCTGGCACATCAGCCGCGCCGCCATGCTCTCGAGCGCAGCCCAGGCGATGATCATCTCCACGATCTGCTCGCGGCTCTTGCGCACCACCCGCACGCCTCGCCGCGGCAGCACCTCGACCAGCCCCTCGGACTGCAGCCGTGCGAGGGCCTGGCGCACCGGCGTCCGGCTGACGCCCAGCTTGGCGGCCAGCTGCTTCTCGTCCAGGCGAAGGTCGGCGTCCGGATCGTAGGCGTCCATCGCCAGGATCGCCTCGCGCAGCGCCATGTAGGCCAGCTGCGAGACGCTTGTCGCGGCTCCCTGCAGCGGGCTCACGGAGACGTCCCGGGTGAGTCGCAACGGCACCAGTACCTCGGGAGGCGTCATGGTCGCTTGCATCTGGGATACACGATACCTGATTTCAGATTCCAGTCAAGGGTGCGATCTCCGCTGCCGGGCCCGACCGCGAGGGCGCGATTGGGACCGCTCCAAAAGCGAGCGGGACAGCGGGCCCGCTGAGCGGCGCTGGGCGCGAACGGGGCGTCGGGCACGCCGCCGGTTTCGCCCCGGCGCCCGCACCGGTCCGATCAGGCTGCGAAGCTCCGAGATCCGTGCGGATACGGCAGGGCGCTGGCCGTCGGGCGGGCCGGGGCGCCGGCCGTCGGGCGGGCCGGGGCGCTGGCCGTCGGGCGGGCCGGGGCGCATGCCGTCGGGCACCGACCGCCTTCAGGCAGCCACGCCGGCGTTGGGCCGCACTGACCTCAAGGCCGCACTGACCTCAGGTCAGGCTGACCCCAGGCCAGTCTGACCCGGCCGGCGTCAGTCCACGCCGACCGGCTCGCGCGCGCGGCTGGCCTCGCTGTAGGCCGCGAGCTCGCGCGCGAAGGCATCCCAATCGAACTCGGGCAGCTCCGCGTCCGGGGACCCGGGCCTGGGGCCGGCCGGCTGCGAGCCGGCGCCGCCGCCCGGATCGTCGCCGGCGGGCGGCGCCCACCAGCCGAAGCGCCGCACGTGCGCGAGATCGGCGCGCAGCGCGCACGCCGCGACAGCCGCCAGCAGCGGGGGAACGGCCGCCGCGGCGGCGGGCCCGCCTAGCACAATCAGCCCGAGCTCGAGCACGGCCAGGATCGCCACACCCATCAGGAAGACGATCGTGCGCTCGGCGTGCTTTGTGAGGGCTGGGGGCTGCTTGCTCATCGTGAGTCTGAACGATCAACGTTAGCAGCAGAGCGCACCCTCGGTGCGGGCATCTGACCGAGCCGCCGTGGGCCTTTTGAGCCGGCGGACGCGCGCGCTTGTGCACCCATGACCGCCGCGACGGCGTAGGGTTGCAGGTGATGAGCACCCAGACGCCCCCATCCACGCCGCCGCCCAGCCTCCAGCCCCCGCCTGGCCTGGGGCCGTCGGCCTCCTACAGCTTCACGATGCGCATCCAGCTGACCCAGCGGCCGGGCGCGTTCGCCCGCGTGGCGACCGCGATCGGGGCCGAGGGGGCGATCCTCGGCGCGATCGATCTCGTGCGCGTGGAGGGGCGCACCGTGGTGCGGGACGTGACCGTCGCCTGCGTGGACGCGGCCCACGCCGAGCGGGTCGTCAAGGCGGTGCGGGAGCTCGACGATGTCACGGTCTCAAGCGTCTCGGACCGCACGTTCCTCATGCACAAGGGGGGCAAGATCGAGGTGGTCCCGCGCGTGCCGATCAAGACCCGGGATGACCTCTCGATGGCCTACACGCCCGGGGTCGCGCGCGTCTGCTCGGCTATCCACCAGGACCCGTCGGCCGCGTGGAACCTGACGATCAAGGGCAGCACGGTCGCGGTGGTGTCCGACGGCACCGCGGTGCTGGGACTGGGCGACATCGGCCCGCTCGCCGCGATGCCGGTGATGGAGGGCAAGGCGATGCTGTTCAAGGAGTTCGCAGGGGTCGACGCGTTCCCGCTGTGCCTGAGCACCACCGACGTCGACGAGATCGTGTCGATCGTGTGCGCGGTGGCCCCGGCGTTCGGCGGGATCAACCTGGAGGACATCGCAGCGCCGCGGTGCTTTGAGATCGAGCGCCGGCTGCGCGAGCGGCTGGACATCCCGGTCTTCCACGACGACCAGCATGGGACCGCGATCGTCGTGCTGGCGGCGCTGCTCAACGCGCTGCGCGTCGTGGGCAAGCGGCCGGAGGACACCAGGGTGGTGATCGTCGGCGCCGGCGCAGCCGGCCTGGCCTGCACCGACATCATCCTCGCCCAGGGCGTGCGCGACGTGATCGTCTGCGACCCCGGCGGCGCGCTTCACCCCGACCGCACCGATCTCGACGAGCCGCGCGCGGCGCTCGCGCGGCGCACCAACCCGGAGCGCCGGCGGGGCACCGCCGACCAGGTCCTGGCCGGCGCGGACGTGCTGCTCGGGCTGTCGGGCCCCGGCGCCGTGTCCGCCACCGCCGTGCGCACGATGGCCGACCGCGCGATCGTGTTCGCGATGGCCAACCCCACCCCGGAGGTCAACCCCGAGGAGATCCGCGAGGACGTGGCGATCGTGGCGACCGGGCGCTCCGACTACCCCAATCAGATCAACAACGTGCTCGCCTTCCCCGGGGTGTTCCGCGGGGCCCTGGACGTGCGCGCTCGCGCGATCACGCCCGCGATGGAGCTGGCGGCCGCGCGCGCGATCGCCGAGGTGATCCCCGAGTCAGAGCTCGACGCCGAGTACATCATCCCGAGCGTGTTCAACCGCCAGGTCTCAGAATCGGTCGCCCAGGCCGTGGCCCACGCGGCGGTGACCGACGGCGTGGCCAGACGCGAGGCGCCGGGACGGCCAGCCGATGGGTCGCACTGAGCCCGGAGCGACGCCCGACGCCCGGCAAAACGTTCAAGCCGGGCCCGAGGTCGCCGCCGGGCGGGCGGTCGCCGCTGGGCCGCCCTTAGCCCCTGGGCCGCCCGTCGCCCCTGGGCCACACGTCGCCGCCGCGCCGGAGGTCGACCTCGACGTGCTCGAGTCGATCCAGCGCCGGGTCCTGTGGCTTGCGACCTCGATCGTGCACCACGCAAACCGCGTGCGCGTGACCGGCTCGGGGGTCAAGGTCGGCGGCCACCAGGCCTCGTCGGCATCGATGGTGTCGATCATGACCGCGCTGTGGTTCGAACACCTTCGGGCGCCCGACCGGGTGTCCGTCAAGCCGCACGCCGCCCCGGTGCTGCACGCGATCAACTACCTGCTCGGGCGGCTGGACGCCTCGCGGCTGACCCAGCTGAGAGCGTTCGGCGGGCTGCAGAGCTACCCGAGCCGCACCAAGGACCCGGACCCCGTCGACTTCTCCACCGGCTCGGTGGGCATCGGCGCGACCGCCACGATCTGGTCGGCGCTGGCGCACCGCTACGTGGCCGGCCACTTCGAGGTGCCGCGCGGAGGCCGCCAGATAGCGCTGGTCGGCGACGCCGAGCTGGACGAGGGGGCCGTCTGGGAGGCGCTGGTGGACCCGATGGTCCCCAGGCTGGGAGAGGTGCTCTGGATCGTCGACCTCAACCGCCAGTCGCTGGACAGGGTCGTCCCGGACATCGCCGCCGGGCGCATCGGCCGGATGTTTCAGGCGGCCGGCTGGCAGACGATCACCGTCAAGTACGGACGCCTGCTGCGCGAGCTGTTCGACAGGCCCGGCGGCGAGGCGCTGCGCCGGCGGATCGACGGCATGCCCAACGAGGAGTACCAGCGGCTGCTGCGCGCTGGCCCGCGCGAGCTGCGCGAGCGGCTGCCCGGCAGCGGACGCGGCCGCGCCGAGCTCGCGCGCCTGATCTCAGACCTCGAGGACGAGCGGCTGAGCGAGGCGATCGCCAACCTCGGCGGGCACGACCTGGCCGACCTGCGCGACGCGCTGCGCCGCGCGGACGCGGCTCACGAGGCGCCCACCGTGATCTTCGCCTACACGATCAAGGCATGGCGACTGCCCACCCAGGGCCATCCCGGAAACCACTCGGCGCTGCTCACCGACTCGCAGTGGAGGGCGCTGGCGCGCTCGCTGGGCACCGATCCCGAGAGCCCCTGGGAGCGCTTCCCCGACGGATCGCCCGAGGCGCAGGCCTGCGAGCGCGCCGCCCGCGCGCTGGAGCGCGAAGATCGCCCACGCAGGCGACCTCCGCAGGTCCCGCACGAGCTCGCCACCCGCCACACCGGCCACCTGTCCACCCAGCAGGGGTTCGGGCGGCTTTTGGTGGAGCTCTCGCACAGCGCGCCCGAGGTCGCCGCGCACGTGGTCACCGTCTCGCCCGACGTCGCCTCCTCGACCAACCTGGGCGGCTGGATCAACCGCACCGGGGTATGGAGCCCCGGCGAGCGGATCGACTGGTTTGCCGATGACAGCGACACGCTGGTGCGCTGGCGCGAGACGCCGCACGGGCAGCACATCGAGCTGGGCATCGCCGAGGTCAACCTGGTGTGCCTGCTCGGCGAGCTCGGCGCGACCTGGTCCCGGGATGGGCAGCCGCTGTTGCCGATCGGAACGATCTACGACCCGTTCGTCAACCGGGCGCTGGAGCCCTGGTCGTTCGGCATCTACGCCGGCGGGCAGTCGATCCTCGTCGGCACGCCGTCCGGCATCACGCTCGCGCCAGAGGGCGGCGCGCACCAGTCGATCATCACGCCGTCGGTCGGCGTCGAGCAGCCCGGGTGCGTCGCCTGGGAGCCGGCCTTCGTCCAGGACCTGGAGTGGATCCTGCTGCACGCGCTCGGCCGCCTGGGGCGCCCGGGCGGCGAGTCCGCCTACCTGCGCCTGTCCACCAGGCCGGTCGACCAGTCGCTCGCCGCCCTGCCCCAGGACCCGGCGGCGCGCTGCGCCCGCCGGCAGGCCGCGATCGCCGGCGGCTACCTGCTGCGCGCCGCCCCCGCGCACCCCCGGGTGACGCTCGTCGGCATGGGCGCCGTGATGCCGCAGGTGCTGGCGGCCGCCGACGAGCTCGAGGCCGCGGGGATCCCGGCCGACGTCGCGTGCCTGACCTCGGCGGACCTGGTGCACCGCGCGCTCGAAGCTCGCTCGGGCCTGCGCGAGGGCCCCGAGGACGTCCTCGAGCGACTGCTGCCCTCACGGCGCGCGGCGCCGGTGGTGAGCGTGCTCGACGGCCACCCCCACACGCTGTCGTTCCTGGCGGCGATCAACGGCACGCCGATCGCCCCGCTGGGCGTTCGCGACTTCGGCCAGTCCGGGGACGTGGAGGACCTGTACCGCCATTACGGGATCGACTCGGAGACGATCATCGGGGCGGCGCTCGACCTGCTGTAAAGGGCTGTAGAAAAGTAGAAAAGCAACGTTGCAGGATCGCACCGTGTCGCGCATTTGGGTGAGAGGGTCCGACGGCGTGCTTGTGAGTAAACGTTGGCGCGGATCTGCTCGCGGCGGAGCGCAGCGAGCATGTCGGTGTAGCTGACGGTCGGCTTGTGCGGGGTACCAGGGCGCGATCCGGCGGTGAGACATCCGTCGGCCGCACCGCCCGCAGCGCACCGGCCCCTGGAGCAGCGCGGTCCCCTCGCGCGGCGCCGCCTCCCTCGCCGCGGCGGATCGCGTTCGCTCGCGGCCGCTCGCGGCCGGCCAGGTACCCATCCCAGGACACATAGCCCGGATGGTGATCGGGGATGCAGACAGACCAGCGCTCCACCGGCACCTGCACCGTCCGGCGGCGCACCTTCCCCTCGGCGTCAAGCCACTTCTCGGTGCGGCTGCGGCCATACACGAACGCACCAGGGTACGCCGGGTTGCACCGGCCCCGTAGCTCGCCCGAACCCACCTGACGCGCCGCTGGCCGACCGTGCGCCTGGGCAGCCGCTGTCCCTCGCTGACCAGCTCCATCTCCACCTGCCGTGCGGATCCCAGCCGCCACCACAGACACCACACCCGCTCGATCGCGTGACGAACCTGCTCATCAGCGGACAGCGCGACCTGCCCGTTCTCGCTCTCTCCTCAAGATCAGCCCGACCCGGCCGAGCCCGACCTCGGCGACCAGGTCCTTGAACCCCAACCT
The DNA here is from genome assembly GCA_035294345.1 of Solirubrobacteraceae bacterium. GTDB lineage: Bacteria > Actinomycetota > Thermoleophilia > Solirubrobacterales > Solirubrobacteraceae > Palsa-465. The sequence goes on along the minus strand of DATGLC010000027.1, from coordinate 1,851 downwards.
GCCGTCGGCCGAGGCACCAGAACGCGCCAGGTCCTCGTCGACGCCCGCGACCGACGCCGCCGGCCAGCCCAACTCGATCGCCCGCTCCCGCAACGCCTACTGCAGAGCGCGCGACTCGTGGTTGTTCTGCACCTGGCCGGCCTAGTTTTCGACCGGCCTTGACAGGAGTCGCGCCGGCCCCACCGGCAACTCCTGCGTGAGACTTCACCGCGGCGCAATCGCGGTGTCGAGGGCCTGCTCGCCACCCTTCGCCTGCCCTACCGAACGTGGCGGCGATCACGAGCGGGTGGCGATGATAAGCTCCTGGGGGAACGATGAGCCGCACTCGAGATGAGGCGACAGCGTTCGAGTTCGAGGTCGAAGGGCGGACCGTCACCGGACGCATCGCCGAGCCTCGGTGGGTCCGCCCCGGGGCCCCGCTTCTGGTCGCGGTGCACGGGGCTGGATTCACTGCAGAGTTCTTCGACACCTCGGAGTGCTCGCTGCTACGAGACGGGACCCGACTCGGTGTGACCACGCTGGCGCTCAACCGGCCCGGCTACGCCGGTTCGACGCCCCTCGCCGCCGGCAGGACCGACTTCGGCGACCTCGCCGTCGCGCTGGCCGCCGACGTGTCGGCGGCATACGACCTCCTGGAGCGCCCGACCGGGGGAGTGGTCCTCACCGGCCAGTCGAGCGGGTGCGCGATCGCTACGATGCTCGCCGCGCGGGAGGATCCGGGCTTCCCTCTCAGTGGGCTCTCGATCGTCGGCCTCGGGGTCGAAATCGGGACATGGACGCGAGGCTTCGAGCGACAGCTTCCCGAGGACGGCATGCTCGACCGGCTGACCGCCGAGCCGATCCGCGAACGGCTATTCGGACCGCCGGAGACATACGAGGAGGACGCGCTGCAGGCGCTTGCTGCGACGACAACAAGCGCCCACGTCAGCGAGCTGCGACAGGTCAACCGTTATCCCGAGATCGTCGCCCAGTACGGCGAGCGGATTCGCGTACCGGTGCAGTGCATCATGCCCGAACTGGATCGGATCTGGACCTGCACCCCGAGTAGCCTGAGGCGGTTGACGACAAACTTCGTCAACTCGGCCCGCGTGGACAGCACCATTCTCCCCGCCACGGGGCACGCCTGCGATCATCACCGCTCCTCGACGGCCCTGCACCTCCGCCAGCTGGCGTTTGCCCTGGAGTGTGCTTTGCCGCGATCCGGCTAGACAGGATGGAGCCGTCGCGAGTGCGGTGACGTCCGGTCGATTGGCGCGAGTGGTCGGCGGCTGCGCATGTTCGTGGGTTGCCGGCGTGGGCCCGGTAGAGCCACATACGGAGGTCGCCGACCATGAGTGACCGTAGGAGCAGGACGGTCTCTGTTGGGCTGGACGTGCACGCGGGGTCGATTCGGCCTTCGGCGTTGCGAGCCGACGAGCTGGTGGACGAGCGGACGTTGCCGTATGACCACGAGGTGGTCGGGCGGGTGATCGAGCAGTCGCCGGGTGCACGGGTCTGCTATTACCACGCGCGGCAAGTAGGCCCGGTTTGTGGAGGCATGTTCGCATAGTTGAAGGTGGCACGGACGCCCGGTCGTTGTCACAGGACGCTCAGGAGACGTTGCGATTTCGGGGTGTGAGGCTCCTTGAGGAGGGGTGGACGCAGGTCGCGGTCGCGGAGGCACTGGGGGCGCACGAGCGGCAGGTGCGCCGCTGGCTCAAGCGGTTTAGGTGTCAATGGCCATCGGTTTCTCCTCAAGTACGGCCATCGGTTCTCCCCACCCGCGGCCATCTTTTCTCCCCACTGGTGGCCATGAGTTCTCCCCACGGCCAGGTGGGATAGCGACCGTCGTCGCGAAGCCGAGCCCGGAGG
>DATGLC010000026.1:0-184464 GCA_035294345.1 Solirubrobacteraceae bacterium | reverse complement strand
CCTCGATCCACGGCCTGCGCGCCTCAAGGAAGGGCGGCAACGAGAGCGACTCTCCCAGATGCGCTGGATCCTCATCCACGGCAAAGCCCGCGCCGTCGAGCGTCGCGAGCTCGTAGAGGATCCCTCCCGGCTCGCGGAAGTACACGGACTCAAAGTAGTGGCGGTCGATCACGGGCGTCGCGCGAGCGCCCGCGGCCAGCACGCGCGCACGCCACCGCGCCTGGTCTGCCCGGAGCACCGACCAGGCGACGTGGTGCACCGTGCCCGCGCCCGGGACGCCCGGCACCGAGGCGTGCTCGAAGACGATCCGCGCCCCCCGGCGCTCGCCCCGCGCCTCCCAGTCATGCTCGCCGCGTCGCACAAAGCCGAGCACCTCGCCGACCATCGCCTCGCTGGGCTCGGGCTCGGCCACCAGCGCGCGGACCGCCTCAAACCCGCGCAGCGAAAGCTCACGCGGGATCTCCCCGTGCTCGGCGATCAGCGGCGGATCCGAGCTCGCGACCGCCGAGAGCTCATGCTGCATGCCCTCCGGGTCTCGGAAGCGAAGCCACCCGGGCCCGCGCTGGACCTCGATCCCCTCTCGTCCAAGCCGGTCGGACCAGAACTCCAGCGCGGCCTCGTCCGCGACGCGGTGCACGATCGACGCGATCATCCCCGCGCCCGCGCGCCCGGGCCGAGCGCCCGGGTACTCGAAGAACGTGATGTCGGCCCCCGGAGAGCCATGCTCATCGGCGTAGAAGAGGTGATAGACGCCGGGGTCGTCCTGGTTGACCGTCCGCTTGACGAGCCGCAGGCCCAGCACGCGGGCGTAGAAGTCGACGTTTCGACGCGCGTCTCCGGTTATCAGCGAGATGTGGTGGATACCGTCGATCGGCTGCATTCGCACTCGGTCAGGCTCGCTCGGGCGTCCGCGTCCCTCGGTGCCTTGCCCGCCAATCCGCCATCCGCGCAAACAGCTCCGCGGCGGTGGGCTCGGGCAGGCTTGGATCAAGCTCGCGGTAGGCGGCCAGGACGTTGACGGCGATCCGCTCGGGCTCGCCCCAGTCCGAGAAGTCGGAGATGTCGATCTCGTCGGCCGCCGCTCCGGGGTCAAGCCCGGCGGCGAAGCACTCGGCCGCGCAGTCGCGGACGTGCGCAAGGTACCGGCGCATGTCGGCCACCCCGGAGGAGTCGGTGACCGGGCCGTGGCCGGGGATGAGCGTGCCGGCTCCCAGCTGCATGATCCAGTCGCAGGCGGAAAGCCAGTTGGAGAGGCTTGCCCAGGCGATCGGCGTGCCGCCTGCGAACAGCAGATCGCCGGTGAAGACGGTTGCCGCGTCGGGCAGGTGGACGATCACGTCGCCGCGCGTGTGCGCCGGACCCAGCTCGATCAGCTCAAGCTCGCGTTCGCCGACCGACAGCCGCAGGTGCCCCTGGAAGGTGCGGGTCGGCTCGCGCAGCTCGATTCCCTCAAAGTCGAATGGGCCGAACGCCAGATCGATGAAGTCGCGCAGGTTCGCCTCCATGCCCGTGGCGAGCTTCAGTCCGTGAAGCTCCGCGGGCGAGAGCTCGGACATCTCGGCAGCGGCCGCCGCCGACGCGTAGATCTCCGCCGCGTCGGGCAGCAGCTGGTTGCCGAAGCAGTGGTCGGGGTTTGCATGGGTGTTGACGGCCGCCCGGATCGGGCTTCGCTTTAGAAGCGGCGCCATCTCGTCGAGCATCGCGCGAGTCAGCTTCAGATCAAAGAGCGTGTCGACGAGAAGCGAGCGATCTGCGCAGCAGATCAGGCCGGCGTTGCTCCAGCCCCAGCCCCCGTCGGGCTGCAGATAGGCCCAAAGCCCGTCGCCGAGCTCGTGCAGCCCCCTCGTGTAGGCGACGCCCATGAAGCTCAAGTATCGCCGACGGGCGTCTGGGCCGGTGTGCGGGCTGCGATGGTGTCTGGGCTGCGCCGGATTGGCCTGAGCCGCTCAGCTCCACTCGACCGCCAGGCCGTCGCGCCGGCCGAAGCGCTCCAGGTGCGAGCCGACAACGTCGCGCAGCCGTCTCAGGCTGTCCTCGTCGGCCGCCGACACCTTCAGGCGGAGGAATCCGTCGTGAGCGCTGAGGTCCAGTCGCCCGGCCTCGAAGCTGACCTCGCCGCTGTCGTCGTCGAAGGAGGCCGGTACCCGGTGGCCGAAGTGGCGGCACAGCTGCCGCATGTAGGCGGCCGGCCGCTCGGTTGCGACCTCCGCCGTGGCCGTCAGGGCGGTGCTCATCAAAGGGTCACGTTAGCGCCCGCGTGCCGGCTGTGCGCCTGGGCCTTTCGGCTTCCGCCGGCGTCTGCCGGCCACTTCCTGGCAAGCGCAGCCGTGCCTACGGGCCCGTGTCCAGCGGGTTGCCCAGCTGACCGCCGGCCAGCCACGTGCGTCCGCGCTCATACAGCGCCTCGACCTCGGGCCCAGTCAGGCCCGGCATGTCACGCTTGACGTCGTAGCCGAGGCGCGTCTGGACGTAGGCGAGGTGGCGGTAGCCGGCGGGGAAGCGCTCCAGCAGCTGACGATCAAGCGCGGGTCCCGGACCGCCGGAGACGGGGCTCAGGCGATCGATCTCGTAGATCGGCTGGCGAAGCACGAGGCCCCATCTTCCGCGCCGACGCTCCAAAAAGTCGTAGAAGCGGCCTGTGCAGACCACATCGCACTCGACGCCCTCCACGGTCGTGCGCTGGGTGATGGTCATCTTCGCCTGGCTGACCGCCCGGTCGCCGGCCAGCTCCACGGAGATGCCGCCAAGGAAGTGCAGGATCCGAACGCCCCGCTCGAACCCCGCTCGGCTGACGCGGATGAACTCGCGATACGGGCCCTGAAACCAGGTGGCCATCATCACCCCGTCCTCGTGCCAGAGCCCCGCGAAGCGTTCCCAGTCGCCGGCGTCACGCCAGATTGCCCAGTTCTCGACCAGCGAGCGGATCGCGAGTTCGTCGGCGAGCGGGCCCGGACGTGGCTCGTGCCGGTCATCGGCTGCGCCGCGGGAGCCGGCTGCGGTCTCGGGGCGCGCTGCGTCGCTCTCCTGCCTCACGCCAACCCCCGCGCGGGCCGGCTGGGCGCGCTCATGCGAACGCCCCGGCGGGTGCGAAGGTGCCCGGAGGCATCCCGGGGAGCTGGCTGGTGGGTGGGATCGGCGGCCCGATCCTGCCGCTCACATCCGGGGTGCCATAGGTGTGAAACGTCTCGATCGTCTTGACGCCCCACGCCTGCCCGCGCGCGCGCTCGGCCTGCGTCCAGGCGACCGGCCGGTAGTCCGGGTCGTAGATGAAGTGCGTGCCGGTCGTGACCTCCACCCGGTTGCCGCCCGGCTCGTAGACGTAGAGGAACATACCCTGGGCGACGGCGTGCTTGGACGGCGCCATCTCGATCGGCACGTCGGCGTCCAAGAACAGGTCCGCCGCGCGCAGCAGCTCCTCGCGCGTGTCCACGAACCATGCCAGGTGATGCAGGCGCCCCCGGCCGCCCGCGTGGTCGGCTACGTAGATCAGCTCGTGCGCGGCGATCGTCAGGCTCATCCATGCGCCGGACTCCGATCCATCGTCGAGCACCACCTGCTCGTAGAGGCGGAAGCCGAGCTGCTCGGTCGCAAAGCGCCGGTTGGCGGCGACATCGGCGCACAGGAGGTTGACGTGGTCAAAGCGCTTGACCGCGGCGCCACGGTCGACATGGCGCTGGGGCACGTTGCGCAGGCGCGGACGCAGGTGCGCCGGCGGCACGTACCTCTCCTGCTCGTAGAACAGCTCGAAGCGGTGGCCGTCCGGATCGGTGAACTCATAGGCGGGCCCGTGCCCGTGGTCGCCGTCGTTCCAGCCGGACCCGAGGCCAGCCGCCTCGATCCCGCGCACCCGCCGCTCGAGCGCCTCCGGGCTCCAGGCGCGGATCGCCACGTGGCCGATCCCGGGCAACCGTGATTCGGTCAGCTTCAGGCCGTAGGGCTGGTACTCGCCCCAGCCGCGCAGGTACACCGACTGGCCGGATCGGTGCTGGATCTCCATCCCGAACAGATCGCAGAAGAACCGCAGGCTCTCCTCGGGAAACGGGGTGAGCAGCTCGGCGTGAGCGATGTGCGCCAGATCCGGGGGCGTGGGGCTCATCGACTTGCTCCTTGCACTCGCGCTCTGAGGCCGTCAAGGTCGTAGGACAGCTCGCCCGCGGCCAGCCGTTCGCGCTTGGCTTGCTCGCGCTGCTCGCGGTCAAGAGAGGCCGCCAGGATCTGCTCGACCCGTTCGGCGGCCACGATCGCGGCGCCGTCGGCGTCCAGCACGACGACGTCGCCCTGGCGGATCTCGGCGCCGCCCACGGACACCGGCTCTCCGATGCTGCCGGGGACGTCCTTGGTGGCGCCGCGCACGCGCACCCAGCGGGCCCAGACCGGGAGCCCCAGCTCGCGCAGCTCCTCCACGTCGCGCACCGAGGCGTCGACGAGCATCGCGGCCGCTCCGCGTGCCTTCGCCTGCGTTGCGAGCAGCTCGCCCACCAGCGCCACCGGCCGGGGATTGGGCATCGTCAGCACGAGCACCTCGCCTGGCTTCAGGCCGTCCATCGCCGCGTGCACCATCAGGTTGTCGTCCTGGCCGCAGAGCACGGTCCGTGCCGGGCCCGCGGCCCGCGATCCCGGCAGCACCTGGATCAGGTCGGCGTCCACGAATGCGCCGCGGCCGCCGGCCTCGTACACGGTTGCCGACCCAAGGCGTGCCAGCTGCGCGAGCTGATCTGCGGTTGGTGATGGGGGGCCGCCAGCGCCCGGCGTCCCGGCCTGGGCCGGCGCTTGCGCCCGGCCCGGCGTCCCGGCTCGGCCCTCGGCCTGACCCGGCGTTCCGGCCCGGCTCTCGGCCTGACCCGGCGTCCCGGCTCGGCTCTCGGCCTGACCCGGCGTTCCGGCTCGGCCCTCGGCCTGACCCGGCGTTCCGGCTCGGCTCTCGGCCTGACCCGGCGTTCCGGCGGTGCCCGGGGCGTCGCCGGGCCTCACAGCTGCCCCACCACCTGAGGGGTCACCCGCTGGAAGGCCTCGGCCTGGCGGATCGACTGGTCCCCTGAGGCACGGCGCGCGTGATTTGCACGGTGATCGGCGCGCTCGCGGTAGTAGGTCTGCAGATAGGCTTGCGCTCTCATCTCGGCCATCGCCGCCACCTTGGCGTCGATCACAGGCGTGATGTCGACGAACGTGGTCGGCGTGAAGTTGCACAGCTCCGGCTGATGGGGCTCAAACAGGTAGAGCTCGGGCGGGCGCACCGTCTCAAAGGCGCTGCGAACGCCGGCTCCGGCGGCGAGGCTGCGCGCCCGAGCGACCGCGGCGTGCGCGACCGGGTGGTCCGGGTTGAAGGGGTCGGTGTCGGTGTGGGTGACAAGCGCATCGGGCGCGAACTCGCGGATCTCGTCGGCGATCCGCTCAAGTGCCGGCCCATCGATCTGGAGCGGATAGTCGCCCAGGTCCAGGCAGCGGAAGTCCGCGCCCAGGTGCGCGACGGCCCGCTCGGCCTCCTCGTGGCGCACGCGCTTGACGTTATCGATCGTCTGTCCCGGCTGCTTCCACAGCTCGCCGGACTCGCCGCGCTCGCCGTAGGAGAGAGCGAGCACGCGCGCCCGGCCGCCGGCACGGGTGGCCACGGCGATCGCACCGCCGGCGCGCCAGACGAAGTCGGCGGAGTGCGCTCCGATCACCATCAGCCGCCGCTCGTCGCGGCTGGTCCCCGGTCTTTCAGCGCTCACCAGGGGTCCGCTCCCGCCACTCGCCTTGAGTTGATCACCGCCATCGTGCGCACCTCCTGCTCTGTGAAGCCGGCTGCCAGCAGTCGGTCGACCACGATCGCCATCCCGTCCTCGACGGGCGGGTTGAAGATCTGGCCCAGGTCGGTGGAGATCACCGAGTGCTCGGGGCCGACGGCCCGGATGTGATCAAGCCAGCTCTCCCAGCTGATCTTCCCGGTGTGGGGCGTGGTCATGCAGCGCTCGAGCAGCGCGCCCCGCGAGGCCAGGTGCCGCTGGTCGGCGACCGACAGGCTCTGGGCCGGAAACTCCGGATGGGTGATGACGATCCGCTTCACGTCCGCCTCGATGGCCGCCTCGACGATTGCCATGATCTCGTCCCGGTTCAGGTGGCCGGTGGCGAGCACCAGCTGGTGGCGGGCGATGAGCTCAAGAACGGTGCGCACCTCGGGCAGCACCCGGCCCTGCGGATCGACGACCGGGACGGGGTCGATCTCGATCCCCTGCTCGCGCAGGTCTCGCTGGAGCGCCACCCAGACGGGGACCCGCGTCCCCGCCGGCGCGTCACGCTCGTGCGACTCGTTGACCGAGTCGACCGTCGGCATCCACACGATCCTCGCTCCCTCGCGCGCCGCCACCTCGACCGCCAGCGGGTTGATGCCGCCCACGGCGCGGTTGAGCGTGATCGCGCCGAGCGCGTCGACACCCGGCACGGCCGCGCGCACGACCGCCGCACGCTCGGCGGTGCAGCCGTAGTGGGACTTCAGGACGAAGCCGGCCATGCCCAGATCCCTGAAGCGCCGTGCCAGCGTGAGGTCGTCGACGATCCGCTCCACCACGTCGGGCGCCACGTGGATGTGCGTGTCGTAGGCGTCGCGCAGCAGCGCCCTGGCCCGCTGGGACGGCACGGATGCGTCGGCGGGCACGGGTGCGTCGACAGTCACGGGTGCATCGGCGGGCACGGGCGCGTCAGCGGGCACGGGCGCGTCAGCGGGCACGGGCCAGCGGGCGCCCGGCGATCGCCGCCCGGATTGTCTCCAATCCTGTCCACACCAGGAGGATACGCAGCCGCTGTGCGGGACGCGCGCCGACCGCCCGCGACGTCCGCCGCTATCGCCGCCGGGAGATCGGCAGCGCAAACGTGGCGGCTCAGATCCATGACGGGCCAGCGTGAGGGGCGCGTGCTGCTCCCATGAACGGGCGCGTGGTGCTCCCACGCACGAGCCTGGTGCTCCACGCACGGGCGCGTGGTGCTCCACGCACGGGCGCGTGGTGCTCCCATGAGCCCCTCCGGAGGGAGGGCAATGCACGGCGACTGCACGGGGCGCACGCGGCCCGGTACCTTCCGGCTGCCGAGGCTGCCGACAGGAGAGGAACCCTTGAACGACGAGCGTCCCAGGAGCGCCGATTTCGTGCAGTCGCTTGCCCGCGGCCTGGCGGTGATCCGCGCCTTCGACGCCGACCACCGCGAGCTTGCTCTAAGCGACGTGGCGCGCAGTGCGGGGCTCACGCGTGCGGCGGCGCGCCGGTTCCTGCTCACGCTTTCAGCGCTCGGCTACGTTCAGCTGCAAGGCGGTCGATTCTCGCTCACGCCCAGGGTGCTGGAGCTGGGATACGCCTACCTGTCGAGCCTCACGCTGCCCGAGGTGGCGCTCCCGCACATGGAGGCGCTGGTTGCCCGGGTCAACGAGTCCTCGTCGATCTCCGTGCTCGACGGCACCGAGATCGTCTACGTCGCGCGCGTGCCGACCCGGCGGATCATGTCGATCAACCTCTCGGTCGGGACGCGACTGCCGGCCTACGCAACCTCGATGGGCCGCGTCCTGCTGGCCTCGCTGCCGCCCGACGAGCTGGCCCGCCGCCTTGACGACACCGATCTGCGGCCACTGTCGCCCCGCACGATCACCGACCGCGCCCTGCTGGAGCTGGAGCTCGAGCGCGTTCGCGCCCAAGGCTTCGCCGCGGTGGATCAGGAGCTGGAGGAGGGGCTGCGATCGCTGGCTGTGCCGTTGCACGACGCCGCGGGAGCGGTGGTCGCCGCGATCAACGTGTCGATCCACGCAAGCCGCGGGACGATCGCGACCATGCGCCGGGAGATCCTTCCGCTCGTGCGCGACGCGGCGCTCGCCATCGAGGAGGATCTCCGCCGCGCTGCCGGCGGGCATGCGCGCGAGCTCAGACGCGTGGCGCCGAGCGCGGGCCGGGCGAGCTCGTGATGGGGCGGCTGCCGGGCGCGTCGGGTTCGGCGTCTGGGGCAATGCGCACGGCAGCCCTGAGGGCCGACCGGTTCCGGGGGCTCTGGGGCCGACCAGCTTGACCGGCGGGCTCGATGTCCGACCGGCTTGGCTGGCGGGCTCGAGGCGACCAGCTTGACCGGCGGGCTCGAGGCGACCAGCTTGACCGGCGGGCTCGATGTCCGACCGGCTTTGCGTGGGCGGGGGGCTGGCATTGGGCGGCGGATGGGGCTAGATTGTCGGTCTCTGGGAACACGACCCTTGGAGGGGGACAAGTGAAGAGATACGTCAGGCCGTGGGCAGGCGCCCTGCTCGCGGCGTCGGCCGCGCTCGCGATCGCGGCGTGCGGCTCGAGCAGTTCGTCCTCGGCGTCCAGCAGCAGCTCCTCGGCGGCCGCAAGCTCGTCGGCATCGTCCTCGTCGGCGCCCGCCGCCAGCGGCGGCACCGTGACGATGCTGATGGGCACCGCGCCTCAGTCGCTGGATCCGGGCCTCGACTACACGACGCAGGGCTCGGAGGTCAACTGGCTGGTCTACACCGGTCTGACCACATACGCGCACGCGAACGGCACCGCGGGCACCCAGCTGATCCCCGGGCTGTGCACGGCGCTGCCGGTGATCTCGGACGGCGGCAAGACCTACACCTGCACCCTGCGCAAGGGCCTGGTCTTCTCCAACGGCCAGCCGGTCGTCGCCTCCGACTTCACCTACACGGTCGAGCGGGCGGTGAAGATCCCGTGGGGCGGCTCGGGCTCCTTCATCACCCCGGTCATCGCCGGGGCGGCGCAGTACGCGGCCGGCAAGGCGAAGACCATCTCCGGGATAACGACCAACGACGCGACGGGGAAGATCACGATCCACCTGACCGCCCCGTACGGGCCGTTCGACAACGTGCTCGCGTTCCCGTCGCTGGGGTTGATCCCCGCCGGCTTTCCGATGAAGGTCGAGCCGACCTCCCCCCCACCGGGCGACGGGCCGTACATGGTGACCAACATCGTCCCCAACCAGTCGTTCTCGGTCGTTCGCAACCCGCGCTGGGCGGCGCAGAACATCCCCGGGATCCCCGACGGCCACGTGAACATCAACGTCAAGATCTCGCCCAACATTCAGGCCAACGCGCTGGCGGTCCTGAACAACTCGGCGGACATCTTCGATTGGGCCGACACGATTCCGGGCAGCCTGCTCTCGCAGATCCAGTCGCAGGCGGCCAACCGCTTCCGCATGGTCAACCTCGGCGGCTCGACGTACTACATCTTCCTCAACGTCACCGAGAAGCCGTTCTCAAGCCAGCTCGCGCGTGAGGCGGTCGTCACCGGCCTAAACCAGGACGCGATGTCGCGCCTGGGGTCCGGGACGCTGCAGCCGGCGTGCTTCTTCCTGCCGCCGGACGTGCCCGGTCACCCCAACGCGCCCTGCCCGTACGGCACCCCCGGTCTTGGCAACCTGGCGAAGGCCAAGCAGCTGGTCAAGGAGTCCGGGATGGAGGGCCAGCCGGTGACCGTCTGGTCTGAGACCCGGTCGCCGCGCCAGCAGTGGATGACCTACTACACGCAGTTCTTGAACTCGATCGGCTTCCACGCCACCCAGAAGGTGATCGCGGACGCCACCTACTTCACGACGATCGGCGAGTCCAAGGCGCTGCACCCCCAGACGGGCTTCGCCGACTGGAACCAGGACTTCCCCAACCCGGTCGACTTCTACGGCGTGCTGCTGGACGGGCACGCGATCCTGCCGCAGAACAACGAGAACTTCGGCCAGGTCAACGACCCGTACATCAACGCTCAGGTCGCCAAGCTCGGCCAGGTGCCGACGACCGAGCTGAGCAAGGTCGCCTCCCAGTGGGCCGCGCTCGATGAGTACGTCGCGCGCAAGGCCTACGTGGCCGTGTTCGGGTATCAGAAGTTCCCGGAGTTCACCTCCGACCGCATCAACTACGGAGCGCTGGTGTTCCAGCCGATCTACGGCTGGGACCTGAGCTCGTTTGAACTGAAGTAGCCGGCCGGGGGCCGGGGCGGCGCAAGCCGGCCCGGCCCCTGAGCCATCGACCAACGATCAGCCCAGGAGCGGGAATGTCGGTGATCAGCGGATCAGGTTCAAGCGGTGGCGTTGCGGAGCTGGGGGAGGGCTTCGACGCCGGCTTTGAGGCCGAAGGCCAGCTGCCGCCGGGCGTTGGGCCTTGGCGGCTGGCGTGGCGTCGGCTGCGCCGAAACCGCGTGGCCATGGGCTTCGGCCTGCTGTTCCTGCTGATCGTGATCCTGTGCCTGCTGGCGCCCGTCTACTCGCACGACATCGCTCACATCGGGCCCGACGTCAACAACATCACCGGCACCGTCCGGGTCGGCGGCAAGGTTGAGGACGTGGTGTCGCTGACCGGGATACCGATCGGGCCCACGTGGACCTCGCATTACTTCTTCGGCGCCGACGACAACGGCCGTGATGTGGCCGTGCGGCTTCTCTACGGCGGACGCACGTCGCTTGAGATCGGCGCGGTCGCGACCCTGATCACGATGATCATCGGCACCCTGCTGGGGCTGATCTCAGGTTACTTCAGGGGCTTCGCCGACGGGCTTTTGAGCCGGGCCAACGACGTCGTGTGGGCGTTTCCCGCGGTGCTGCTCGGCATCACGATCGGCACGGTGCTCAACATTCACGGGATCGGGCCGCTGCACGGGACCAACGCGCTCGTGCCTGCGATCGTGATCGGCTTCGTGTACATACCGTATGTCTTCCGTCCAGTGCGCGGACAGGTGCTGACCCTACGCGAGCGGGACTTCGTCGACGCCGCCCGCCAGCAGGGGCTCAGCGACTGGCGGATCATGATGTCGGAGATACTGCCCAACCTTTCGAGCACGATCGTGGTCTTCGTGCCACTCATCCTGGCCAACGCCATCCTGCTCGAGGCTGGCCTGACCTATCTGGGTGCCGGCGTGCAGCCGCCAAACGCCTCGTGGGGGACGATGATCTCCGACGGGATCAACAATGACATTCCGTCGGCGTTCCACAACGTGCTGATCCCGGGCATCATGCTGGTGCTGGCGGTGATGTCGATCAACATCTTCGGCGACGGGCTGCGCGACGCGCTTGATCCGCGCAGCAAGATCAGGGTGGCGCGATGAGCACGATCAGCGGCTTGCCGGCGCCCGAGCGCGCGGTCTTCTGATGGTGCGCTTCATCGTACGCCGCCTGCTGGTGATGATCGGGCTGCTGATCGTCATCTCGATGTTCACGTTTGCGATGTTCGTGCTGGTGCTCCCGAACGGCAACCCGGCGGCGCTGCTGGCGGGTCGCCTCGCGACTCCCGCCGAGGTTCATCTGATCGACGTCCGCTACGGGTTCAACCAGCCGATCTACATCCAGTACGTCGACACGATGAAGAACATCTTCACCGGCCAGGCTTACTCATACCAGTCCGGCTTCAACGTGCTGTCCGAGATCCGGGCCGGGATGCCGGCCACCCTGTCGCTGGCGATCGGCGCCGGGATCATCTGGCTTGCCACGTCGATCCTGTTTGGCACGATCGCGGCGGTCAAGGCCGGCAAGTACGCCGACCGGGTGCTGACCGTTCTGTCGATGATCGGCGTGTCGATGCCGCCGTTCTTCTTTGGCGCGGTCCTGATCTACTACGTCGCCTACAAGCTGAACATCATCCCGATCGGTGGCTACGTCCCGCTCACGCAGAGCGTCGGCGGCTGGTTCGGCCATCTGATCGCGCCGTGGATCACGCTCTCGATCCTGTTCATCGGCTTTTACTCCCGCGTCCTGCGCTCCTCGATCCTGGACTCGATCAATGAGGACTACGTGCGCACGGCCCGCGCCAAGGGGCTGTCCGAGCGCCAGGTGCTCATCCGCCACAGTCTGCGCAACTCGCTGATCCCGATCTTCTCGCTGTGGGGCCTGGACTTCGCCCAGGTCATCGGGGGCGGAGCGATCCTCACCGAGACGGTGTTCAATCTCCACGGCGTCGGCGAGCTGGCGCGCGACTCGATCGGCCGGCTTGACACCATCACGCTGATGGCGATCGTGATCCTGACGGGGATCGCGGTCGTGGTGATCGGCGCGCTGGTCGACGTGCTGGTGGCGTTCCTTGACCCGCGGATCAGGCTGCAGGCGTGAGCGGCGCCCGCGGTCAAGGCGCGAGCGGCGCCGGCGGTCCAGGCGTTGGCGGCGCCGGCGGTCCAGGCCCCCTCGCCGGCGCGCGAGGTTCAGGCACAAGCGGCGCCGGAGCGCCGCTTCTGCAGGTCACAGACCTTCACGTGTCGTTCGCCACCGAGGACGGGATCGTGCGGGCCGTCGACGGCGTGTCCTTCTCGGTGGCGCGAGGCGAGGTGGTGGCGATCGTCGGCGAGTCGGGCTCGGGCAAGTCGGTCACGGCGATGACGCTGATGGGGCTCACGCGCGGGCCCAACGCGCGCTTCTCGGGCAGCGCCACCTTCGAGGGCACCGAGCTCATCTCGGCCAGCGAGGAGCAGCTTCGCCGCATACGCGGGGCCGGAATCGCGATGGTCTTCCAGGACCCGATGAGCTCGCTTGACCCGGTCTACAGGGTGGGGGATCAGATCGTCGAGCAGATCCGCGCGCACGAGCGGAAGGTGTCCCGAGCGCAGGCGCTGGACCGCGCCGTGGAGCTGATGGAGCGCGTCGGGATCCCGCGAGCCGCCGAGCGGCTTCGCTCATACCCGCACGAGTTCTCCGGAGGCATGCGTCAGCGGGTGATGATCGCGATGGCGCTGTCCTGCTCCCCGCGGCTGCTGATCGCCGACGAGCCGACCACCGCCCTGGATGTGACCATTCAAGCGCAGATCTTGGAGGAGCTGCGCCACCTGCGCGACCGGACGGGCGCTGGCGTGATCCTCGTCACCCACGACCTGGGGGTGGTGGCCGACATCGCCGACCGCGTGGTGGTGATGTACGCCGGGCGCGTCGTCGAGCAGGGGCTGCTCGACGACATCTTCTACGACCCGCAGCATCCGTACACGTGGGGGCTGCTTGGCTCGATCACGAGAATCGACTCCGACCGCTCCCAGCGGCTGCCCGCCATCCCTGGCATGCCTCCGTCGCTTCTGTCCCCGCCGCGCGGCTGCCACTTTCGCCCCCGCTGCCCGCACGCGTTCGAGCGCTGCGTTGAGGTGCCGCCCCTTGCGGCGCATATCCCCGAGCGGCCGGAGGCGCTGGATCGATGCTGGCTGCCCGTCGAGCGCAAGCGGGCCGTCCGGCAGGTCGAGGGGCAGATCGGGCTGCGCAGCGCCGAGCCGGTGGCCTCATGAGCGAGGGCGAGGCCAGGTCCGAGCGTGCCGCCGTGCAACGGCCTGGTGGCCTCCCGCAGGATGGGCCTGAGCCGCAGGGTGGGCCTGGTTGGCAGGCGGGTGCCGAGCCCACGGGGGGTGCCGAGCCCACGTGGAGTGCTGAGCCGTCGGGGGGTGCTGAGCCCAAGGGGGCGGCAGAGCCCAGGGAGGGCGCTGAGCCCAGGGCGGGTGCTGCGGCCGGGGAGGTCCCCGCCGGCGGCGGGGACCGCACGCCGCTGCTTGAGGTGGAGCACCTGCGCATGCTGTTTCCGATCAAGGCGGGGCTGGTGGTCGACCGCCAGGTGGGCCAGGTCCACGCGGTCGACGACGTGTCGTTCGATCTGCTGGAGGGCGAGACGCTGGGGATCGTGGGCGAGTCCGGGTGCGGCAAGACCACGCTGATCCGGGTGCTGGTGCGCCTTCTCGACGCCACCTCCGGGACCATCCGCTTCCGCGGGCTGGACATCACCCGCGCCGGGCGCCGGGAGCTGGCTCCGATCCGCCGGGAGATGCAGATGGTCTTCCAGGACCCGCAGGCGTCGCTGAACCCGCGCAAGCGCGTGGGTCAGATCCTCGCCACGCCGCTGCGGATGCGGGGTGTGCCCAGAGAGCAGGTCGCCCGTGAGAGCCGGGAGCTGCTTCAGCGCGTCGGGATGTCAGGCGACGTGCTCAACCGCTTCCCGCACGAGTTCTCAGGCGGACAGCGTCAGCGCATCGGGATCGCCCGCGCGCTGGCGATGGACCCGCGGCTGATCCTCTTGGACGAGCCGGTGTCGGCGCTTGACGTCTCGATCCAGGCGCAGGTCATCAACCTGCTCGACGACCTGCAGGACGAGTTCCACCTCAGCTACGTGTTCGTCGCCCACGACCTGTCGGTCGTGCGCCACGTGTCGGACCGGATCGTGGTCATGTACCTGGGCAAGCTGATGGAGATCTCGCCCGCCGAGGAGCTTTACTCCAAGCCGATCCACCCCTACACGCAGGCGCTGCTGAGCGCGATCCCGATCCCCGATCCCCGCCTCAACCGCTCGCGCGAGCGCTCGGTGATCGGGGGCGAGCCGCCCAACCCGATCAACCCGCCGACGGGCTGCCGATTCCATACGCGCTGTGCGCACGCGACCGACATCTGCCGCTCGGTCGAGCCGCCGCTGGTCCAGTACGCGGGCGGCCATCTCGCCGCCTGCCACCATCCGCGCAACGTGACCGCGGCCGAGATCGCCTCGGCGGTCAGATCCGACCTCAGCCCGCTCGCGGCCGGCTCTGAGATGCCGAGCGTCGACTCAAACGGCGCCGGCCCGCCGGCCGCGGCGAGCGCTCCCGCGCAGGGCTGAAGCGCAGCGGCTGGGTCGCGCCCCGCCGGCGAGCGGCGCGTTCGCTCGTTGGACAGATCCGCGGATCTGGCGGGCGTAGATTCCAGGCCATGCGCGCGCCTGCCGAATGGGAGCCACACGAGCGGACGCTGATGGGCTGGCCCTGCCGCGCCGAGCTGTGGGGTGAGACGATCGGGCGGGCCCGCGCGGACTACGCGCGCGTCGCGAACGCGATCGCCGCGTTTGAGCCCGTCACGATGATCGCCAACCCCGGTCGGGACGCCGCCGACGCGCGGGCGGCGTGCACGGCCGGGGTCGAGGTGGTCGAGCTTGAGCTGGACGACTCCTGGCTGCGCGACTGCGGCCCGATCTACGTCCGCGACGACGCTGGACGCCGCACCGCGGTGCACTTCCGCTTCAACGCCTGGGGCGGTCGCTTCCCGCCCTGGGACCGGGACGCCGCCGTCGGCGCGCTGATCGCCCGGCGGCTCGGCGACCCGGTGCTCGACGGCGGGATCGTCCTCGAGGGCGGCTCGATCCTCTCCGATGGAGCGGGCACGCTCCTGACCACCGAGCAGTGCCTGCTGTGCCCAAACCGCAACCCGTCGCTGGATCGCGACCAGATCGAGGCCGTCCTGCGGGAGCGGCTGGGGGTCGAGCGGATCGTGTGGCTGGCCCACGGGCTGGTGGAGGACCGTGACACCGACGGCCACGTGGACATGGTCTGCTCGCTGAGCGCGCCCGGCCGGGCTCTGCTTCAGGCCGTGCCCGAGGACAACCCCAACTTCGAGCGCTGCCAGGAGAACCGAGAGCGTCTGCGCGGCGCCGGCATAGAGGTGGTCGACGTCCCCGTGCTGCCCTACGCGGAGGTGGCGGGGCAGCGCGTGGCCGTGACGCATCTGAACCTCTACATCTGCAACGGCGCGGTGATCGTCCCGGTCACCGGGGCGCCCCAGGACGCCGACGGCGAGGCGCAGGCGCTTGAGATCATCGCCTCGGAGTTCCCCGGCCGGGAGGTGATCGCCGTTCCCGGCGAGGTGCTCGCATACGGGGGCGGCGGCCCGCACTGCATCACCCAGCAGGTGCCGGTCGCCCGGGAGACGGACGGCCCACCCGGCGCTGCGGAGCATGCAAGCTCGGCGGAGCCGGCCAGCGGGTCGCCTACGCGCCCCACCGGAGGCTCGCCACGCGCGGGCTCGTCGGCCACCATGCACCACATCGAAGATCGAGAGCTGCCATGACCGAGCTTCTGACCGCCTACCCGCCCCCGCCGTCGCCGGCGCGCACCCGGCCGCCCGATCGGCCGCCGCTGCGGCTGGGGCTCGTCCAGGAGCGTTGGCACCCGGATCCCGAGGCTCACCAGGAGGCGCTCGCAGAAGGCATCAGGATCGCCGCCGGAGAGGGCGCGCGGATCGTCTGCCTGCAGGAGCTGACCCTGTCTCGCTACTTCGCGGTCAGTCCCGCGGGCCCGAGCGAGGCCGGCGCCGCGCCCGAGGATCTCGAGAACGGGCCGACGGTCAGCTTCGCCAGGCGGATGGCCGCCGAGACAGGCGTCCACGTGCACGCGTCGCTGTACGAGCGGGCCGACGGCCCCGACGGGCTCGGCTACAACACGGCCGTGGTGGTCGCGCCCGACGGGCGGCTGCTGTCGCGCACGCGCAAGATGCACATCCCGGTCACCGCCGGATATCACGAGGACCGCTACTTCCGCCCCGGTCCCGCCGGCGAGGGCGCGTTCCCGCTCGTGCGCCTGGCGAGCGGCGGGCACGAGGCGGTGCTCGGCTGTCCCACATGCTGGGACCAGTGGTTCCCTGAGCTGGCGCGCGCCTATTCGCTTCGCGGCGCGGACGTGCTGATCTACCCGACCGCGATCGGCTCCGAGCCCGATCACCCGGAGTTCGACACCGAGCCGCTGTGGGAGCGCGTGATCGTCGCCAACGGCGTCGCCAACGGCACGTTCATGGTCGCGATCAACCGGACCGGCGTGGAGCCGCCGCTGACCTTCTACGGGTCAAGCTTCATCTCCGACCCCTACGGCCGCGTGCTGGTGCAGGCGCCGCGGGACCGGCCCGCGGTGCTGGTCGCCGACCTGGACCTCGACCAGCGGCGCGACTGGCTTGAGCTGTTCCCGTTTTTGACCACCCGCCGCCCGGACGCCTACGGCCCGCTCGTGCAGCTGCCCTGACGCGTCGCCGCTGCGCGGCCGCGCGCCGGGCCCTCAGGCGCGCGCGACCTTCTTGCCCGGGTTGAGCAGCCCCTTGGGGTCGAGCAGGCGCTTGATCTGCTCGTGCAGCTCCAGCGCGCGGTCCGGCCACTGCAGGGCCAGCGCACCGCTCTTGGCCACCCCCAGCCCGTGCTCCCCGGACACCGACCCTCCAAGCGATACGGCCAGCTCGAACAGATCGCGCCCCGCCTCCTCGGCCCGCCTGAGCTCATCGGCCGCCTCCAGGTCGACCAGCATCGTCGCATGCACATTGCCGTCGCCGGCATGGCCCCAGCTGCAAGCCGGCAGGCCGTGGCGCGCGCCGACCTCCAGCGTGCCCTCGATCGCGTCGGCAAGGCGCTCGATCGGCACCACGATGTCCTCGGACACCTTGCCGCCGCGCGCGGCGATCGCCGCGAGGGGCACGCCGGCGCGCCAGCGCCAGAGCTCGCGAACCTCGGCCAGGCCAACCGGCGCGTGGACCGCCAGCGAGCCCGGCGAGAGCGCCTCCAGCAGCTCGGCCTGCAGTCGCCGCGCCTCCGGCTCTGACCCGTCCGCCTCGGCGATCAGCATGAACGCTGGCTGTGGCGGCGCGGCGCCGGGGAAGGCGGCGATCGACCCGCTGGCGGCCACCTCATCGACGTACTCGATCGCGGCGGCCTGAAGGCCGGCGCCCAACACGGCCTCAAGCGCCCGGCAGCCCGCGCGCGCCGTCGGGTAGAACGCGACCACGGGCAGCTGCAGATCGGGCGCGGGCACCAGTCGCAGCCACGCCCCGGTGATGATCCCGAGCGTGCCCTCCGATCCGACCAGCAGCGAGCGCAGGTCGTAGCCGGCGACGTCCTTGCGCACCGGCCCGCCGATCGACACCGTCTCGCCGGGGGCCAGGACTACCTCCAGCCCCGTCACCCAGTTGCCGGTCACCCCGTACTTGAACGCATGCGGGCCGCCGGCGTTGGTGGCGATGTTGCCGCCCAGCTGCGACTGCTCAGCCGCGCCGGGGTCCGGTGCGAACAGCAGGCCCTCCTCGCGCGCGCGCCGAGCAAGGGTCGCGGTCCTCACGCCGGCCTGCACGCGGGCGCGCCACCGCGCCGGCTCGATCGCGGGCGCCGCCGCGAGGCGCTCGAGGCACAGCACCACGCCCCCGTCGATTGGGACGGCGCCGCCGGCCAGGCCCGTCCCGCCGCCCCGGGGGACGACCGGCACGTCGTGCTCGTAGCACCAGCGAACCACCTCGGCCACCTGGTCGGCGTCGGCGGGCAGCGCGATCGCGTCCGCGCGCCCGCGCAGGCGGTGGCTCTCGCTGGCATCGGTCAGGTAGCTGCGCGTGGCGCCGCTGAGCACGGCCTCCTCGCCCAGCAGCGCGCGAAGCTCGCGTTCGGCGGTGGCGGAGGCGGCGCTCGACACCCCCTGATCCTACGATCCCGCCGTCGCAGCGCGCTTTGAGCCCGCGCCGCCGGGTCCGCCCAGCAGCGCGCGAAGCGCCTTGCGGTCCACCTTCCCCACCGGCGTGAGCGGAATCGACTCCAGCACGTGCACCTCTCTGGGGTAGCGATAGCCGCCGATGTGCTCGCGGGCCCATTCGATCAGCGACGGCGGATCGACGCGGTGGCCGGGACGGGCGCTGACGAACGCGACCACCTCCTCGCCGTGGCGCTCGCTCGGCCGGCCCACGACCCCCGCCATCTGAACGTCCGGGTGGCGCACCAGCGCGTCCTCGACGTCACGGGGGTAAACGTTGAAGCCACCGCGGATGATCAGGTCCTTGCGCCGGTCCACGATGTAGAGGTAGCCGTCCTCGTCCAGGCGACCGAGGTCGCCGGTGCGCAGCCAGCCGCCGTCCAGCGCCTCGGCCGTCGCCTCCGGGGAGCGCCAGTAGCCGCTCATGATCCCCGGGGAGCGCGCGCACACCTCGCCGATCTCGCCGCGCGGTACCGGCCGTCCGGCGTCGTCGCGGATCTCAAGCTGCACGCCGGGCACCGGCAGGCCCACCGAGCCCGGCCGCTCCGCGCCCGTCGGGTTGGTGGTCAGCAGCGCGGCGGTCTCGGTCAGCCCGTACCCCTGGCGGACGGAGACATGCGGCAGGCGCTCACGGAAGGCACGCTCAACCTCCTGCGGCAGCGGCGCGCCGCCGCAGCTGATCCACGAAAGCGATGACAGGTCGCGTTCCTCCAGCGGCTCTGCGAGCAGCACCTGGAGCATCGTCGGCACCACGGCCGTGTGCTGCAGGCGGTGCTCCTCGATCAGCGCAAGCCACTGCGAGGGCTCAAACCAGCGCATCAGGACGTTCACGGTCGGCTCGGGCACGTGCATACCGGCGAGCGTGACGAGGATCCCGTAGGCATGTGAGAGGGGAAGCGCGGTCAGCGTGCGGACCACCCCGGGCACGTAGGCGACCTCGTGCGCGGCCTGGCCTGAGAACCACAGGTTGGCGTGCGAGAGCATCACGCCCTTGGCGCGTCCGGTGGTGCCTCCCGTGTACAGCAGCGCAGCCAGGTCGTCGTCGCCGCGCTGTGCCAGCGGGGCGGGGTCCTCCTGCTCGAGCTCCGATAGCGCCTGAAGGCGTCGGTCGACCGGCTCGGTGCAAAGCAGCGCGGGGGCGGGATCGAGGCCGTCGACCGCCTCGATCACCCTTGCGGCAAGCTCGGGCGTGGTGATCACCGCGGCCGCCTGGGCGTCGCCGACCACGTGGCGCAGGTCGCCCGCGGGCAGCAGGAACACGGCGGGGCAGACGACGGCGCCCGCGATCCACACCGCCTGGTAGGCGATCGTGACCTCCGGGCAGTTGGCCATCGTGACCACCACCCGGTCGCCGGGCCCCACCCCGATCGAAGCCAGGCCACCCGCCAGCCGGCGCGAGCGCTCGATCAGCTCCCCGGAGGTGTGCCAGCGGCCCTCAAACAGGAGCGCCGGCCGGTCCCCCTGGCGCTCGAAGGCGCTGAGCGCAAGCCGGCCCAGGTGGCGCTCCCCCATTGGGCTCATCTCCGCGCGGGGTTGAGCACCGCCTGCTTGCCCGGCACCGGCTCCGGCAGGTGGCGCTCCCCCACTGGGCTCATCTTTGCGCGCGTTGCGCCTTTCTCACCGCGCTCGGGGTCCCAAAGATGGCCGACAGCTCCCCCACCGGCCTGATCTGCACGCGTTGCGCCCCGGTCGGCCGGTCCCACGCCCGGCCCGTGTGGTGCCCGGCGTGCGCGCCTGCCGCGGGATGGGCGAGGGTGCTCTGCCGCACGACGGCGCTCAGACTACAGGCGCTCACGGGCTGTGCCGCCTCCGCCCGGCGC
This sequence comes from Solirubrobacteraceae bacterium, assembly GCA_035294345.1. Classification (GTDB taxonomy): domain Bacteria; phylum Actinomycetota; class Thermoleophilia; order Solirubrobacterales; family Solirubrobacteraceae; genus Palsa-465. The sequence goes on along the minus strand of DATGLC010000026.1, from coordinate 164,447 downwards.
GCGGCTTTCAGGGGCTGAGGTGGCGTTCGGGTTCGCGGCTCTCGGCCGCGGCGAGCGCGCGTTTGAGGTAGCGCTCAGGTTTGGGGGCCCTGCAGCCGATTGTCGAGCATGTGAGCCCGAATCGCGACCTGCCCCCGACCGACCGGCAGCTGCTCGACGCGTTCCTTGACAACATCCCCGAGCGGCTCTACTTCAAGGATCCCGACGGGCGCTTCCTGCGTGCCTCCGCGCGCCACGCCGAGGCTCTCGGCTGCGACTGCACCGCGCGCCTGGTCGGGCTGACCGAGCCGGAGGCATGTCCGGGCGAGGCCGCCGGCGCCGGCCACGAGGAGGACCGCAGGATCGCGCGCACCGGCGAGCCGATCATCGACCGCGAGGAGCGGCGGCCGGCGCAGGTGACGGATTCCCGGAGCCAGCCCGACCCGCGCGGCGGCCAGACGCGTCGCGATGGCGATTCGATCTGGCTGTCGACCACCAAGCTGCCGCTGCGTGACCAGCGCGGCCGCGTGATCGGCATGTTCGCGATCTCCCGGGACATCACGCAGCGAAAGCGCGCCGAGGCGCTGCTCAGCGAGAGCGAGGAGCGGTGGCGCGCGCTTCTGGCCCACCTGCAGGAGATCGTGGTCCTCGTCGACGACGCCGGGGTGATCTCCTATGCGACGCCATCTGTGCAGCGCTGGCTGGGCCATTCGCCGGACGGCATCGTCGGCCGAGCCCTGGCGGCCGTGTGCCATCCCGATGACCGCGAGGCGCTGCTCAGCGCGATCGCCACCGTGTCCGCCGACCGGTCGGTTTCGCTCACGGCGCGGATCCGCCACGCGGACGGCTCGTGGCACACGCTGGAGGCGCGGCTGGTCTCGCTGCGTCACGACCCAGCCGTGCGCGCGGTGCTGGTCGCGGCCTCGGATGTGACCGACCGCGCGCTGCTGGAGGCCGAGCGCGAGCGCCTTGAGATGGAGCGCCGGGTCTCACACCGCCTGGAGGCGGTGGGACAGCTCGCGGCGGGGATAGCGCATGAGATCAACACGCCGCTGCAGTTCGTCGGCGACTCGGTCACGTTCCTCAACGAGGCTGTGGAGGAGCTGCTGAGGCTCACGGCGCGCTATCGCGAGCTGCTGTGGCTCGACACGCCGCTCAGCGTCGACGAGCGCCGCGAGATCATGGTGCGAGCCGAGGAGAACGCCGACGTCGACTACCTGTGCGAGCGGATCCCGCAGGCGTTCGCGCGCACCGTGGACGGCGTCGAGCGGGTGCGATCGATCGTGCAGGCGATGAAGCGCTTCTCGCACGCCGCCGGCGAGGAGGCCGCGCCGGCGGACCTCAACGAGGCGCTGCAGACGACGCTTGCGGTGTGCCGCAACGAGTACAAGTACGTCGCCGATGTGGAGCTGGACACCAGGCCGCTGCCGCCGGTGACCTGCAACATCGGCGAGCTCAATCAGGTGTTCCTCAACCTGATCATCAACGCCGCGCAGGCGATCGAGAGCCAGCGGCGCGGCGAGGGCGACGGTCGCGGCACGATCCGCATCCGGACCAGGTGCGAGTCCGCGGTGGTGGTGGTGACCGTCGCCGACGACGGGCCGGGCATCCCGCCTGAGATCCAGGACCGAATCTACGAGCCGTTTTTCACGACCAAGCCGGTCGGCAAGGGGACCGGACAGGGCCTCGCGCTCGCGCGGACGACCGTCGAGCGACACGGCGGCACGCTGGAGTGCCGCAGCGCCCCAGGAGCCGGGGCGGCGTTCACGATCCGCCTCCCGCTCGACCACGGCTCGCAGCGCTCGCCAATCGCCTGAGAGCCTCACTCCAGCCGTCGCTGCGCAGCGGTGGGGCCAGGCGGTTTTGGCGAATACGAGATCACACCCCGTCGATCGGTCGATCGGCTGGCGCCCACCTTTTGTCAACATGCTGGTATTCCTCGTCCGCTTCCGCGCTTTCGTATCACCGGGAGGAATCATCAGTCACAGAGGACGGCGCCGCTGGTGCTGGTAGCCCGGAGCAGAAGTGACTCCGATGACCAGGGCCGGCGGATACGGCTTGGCTAGGATGCTCCGTCAGCAGGTCGACCGCCGGAACGGCGAGCGCGTCCGCGAGCGCGTCACGCTCCTTGAGGCGAAACCCGAAGGTCGACGGCTTTTGCCGCATACCAACCACGGTCCTGGCGGCGGGATCGTCCGATGGGTCCGCTGGTTGGCGGACCGCGACCTCAAGGACCTCTCCGCCTATTTGCTGAGTGAACGTCGTGATGTCGCGTGGCAGCCGTCCCGCTGCCGCTGGTCAAAGCCACGCTCCGAGCGCATTATGTCCGGCGCCGCCCACCTCTATCCCGCCCGGCGTGTGTGAGCGCAGCTGCCAGGTCGAGTCAGTCGCGGACGGCCGCAGCAGGAAAGTGGTCTCCGAGAGGTTGAACTCGGCTGCGATCGCTCGCGTCTGTTCATCGCTGAGCGCGTCCGCATCGCGTACCAGGCCAGCTGGTTTCCGGTGAGTGGCGCGTCCGCGAAGGCGTCTACCAAGGAGAGGCGGATGTCAGTGACTGTCAATAGGGCTCGGCTGCAGTGAAATGACCGCAGACGCGAGTCCAGGTCCGCTGTTGCGTCGTCGGGAGGCTCCGCCGCCGCGGACGTCCGTCACCGTCCGCGGCGATCCTAGGTCTCGCGCGGCGGTGATCCGCACCTCGGGCTCCGGCGCCTCTGGTATGAGCAAGTGTGCAAGGCGCACGCCCTCCCTCACAAGCTCGCGGCGATCACGCTGGGTTAGCGGCCGAAGGGGCGTGACCTGGATGGCTCGGGCCCGGACCTGCCATGTGCCGGCGACAAAGCCGTCGATGAGGAAGCTCCGCATGAGCCGGTCCTCGTAGACGCGACCGCGGTCAGCCCGATCGATGATCCGCGACCGTTCAGCGTGAGCGAGCTGGACGTTGTCGAAGGGCGCCAGGAAGCGCGGCGGAGCGGGGGTGTCGGGGTGGGGCAGGAGGCCATCGGGCACGTCGAACAGCTCGCGCCCCTCCTGGTCGACGAAGGTTCGCAGCTCGCCCCGCATCCGCTCCACGGGATCTTTCAGCCGGGTCAGCCCGCTCCACGCCTGAATATCGTTCACCGTCGCCGGTCCGTAGGCGGCAAGGTAACGGCGGATGATCGCGTCGAGGTCGGGATTGGCCTCCACCGGCGCTCCCAGCCAGGCCGCCGACGCGATGAGACGCGCCTGCCCGCTCTCGCGCCACAGGCCACGCGGTGGCGCCTGCACGACGGGGTGGCGCAGCGCCGCTTGGACGAGCGATGGCGGGTCGATTCCCGGCCAGCGCTTGGCGAGCTGCGCGGCTAGCTCCGCCCGGCCTACGGGCTCCTCGGCGACAAGAGCGCGCCCCGCCGCCCGTAACGCATCGGCGTCGAGACCCGCCACCTGCTTGGCGAACTGGCTGCCACGGAAGGCGCGGCCGCGCACCGGTTCGGTCAGCGGCCACAGCGCGGCCCAGTCACGCGCGGTGACGAGGTGGATGGTGCCGCGCATGAGCGTCCCCCGGACCGCGCCGCGGTGCGCGATGAGTTTTGACAGGTCGTGAGGATCAAACGCGCCCACCCGGCTCCACAGTCCGATGTACGGAGCCTGCGGCTCCTGCGCCTGCATCCCGACGAGCCGCTCGATGGCCTCGGCGACCCCGCAGGCTTCACGCTCGAGCAGCATCTGCCGCGCCAACAGGGCACGGTTGAGCGCACGGCGGGTGAGCACAGGCGTGCGGCCGGCGCCCAAGCGAGCACGCCGTTTCACTTTGACCGCTTGGACCTCAGAGGGGTTCCTGCACGGGTTCTGCTGCGCATGTTGCCTCCAGCAGCCTCGCTAAGTGCCTCAGCGCAGGCCCGTCCGTACGCGGCCGGGCCGAAGGGGCCGAGCGCCTGCACCGAGCCGTACATGCCATCGGCCAGCAGCGTCAGCCCGTCGGCAAGCGACGCGGCGTCGCGCAGCTTGGTCGTCAGCGCGAGTTCGCCGACCAGGTTATGGAATAGATCGCGCAGCCAGGTCTTGTGCGCGACGGCTTTCACGTGCGGAGGGCTTGAGGGGTCCGGATACTCGGCGAGCACTATGAGAAAAGGACAGCCCCGACATGTCGGAGATCCCACCTCTTCCGCGAACACGTCGATGACCGCGAGGATCCTTTCGCGCGGCGAGGGGGCTGCGGCCGACATCGCCGCCGAAAGCGCCGCTTTATAGCGCTCGCTGCACCGTTCGACGTACGCCGCCACCAAGTCATCCTTAGAGTCGAACAGGCGATACAGCGTCGTGGGAGCCACGCCGGATCGTGAGGCGACCTTGTCGACGCCTGTGGCACGGATGCCTTCGACGTAGAAGAGCTTCTCGGCGACGTTGAGAACATGCTCGCGCGTCTCGGCTGAGCTTCGCCAGGCGCGCGCAGGCAGTGGGATTGGCTCGGGGGAAGGATTCAAGCGCTTGACATGATAGGGAACGATCCCTACGTTACCGTGGACGATAGGAAACGATCCCTTGCATCTTCCGGCGGAGGACCTTGACCGATCTTCGGCGCGTGCTCACCCCCCACCGAGAGCCTCCCGCGTCGTGGATGGAGGCACAAGGGCGGTTGAGCGAGCCGCCGACGGCGTCCTCCGAGGCGGCGGTTTGATGGCCGCCGGCGAGCCTGGGCCACCGCTCCCAGGTCCTCTGCGATGCGTGCGCGAGTGCAGTTCGAATTGACAACCCCGGACCGCGCGGCTGACGCGCGTCCCCTGCCAGTAAGGAGATCCAGATGGCAACCGCAAATGCGCCTCGAGCTGATCCAGGTCCCGGTCTCAGACATCGATCGAGCTAAGGCGTTCTATGTCGAGAAGGTGGGCTTCAACGCCGACCACGACCACCAGGTCAGTGACCAGATCCGCTTCGTGCAGCTGACCCCTGCGGGATCCGTCTGCTCGATCGCGCTCACCACCGGGGCCCACCAAATGAAGCCAGGATCGATCCAGGGGCTCCAGATGGTGGTTGACGACGCGGAGACCGCTCGCACCGAGCTCGCCGAACGCGGCGTCGAGGTGAGTGATGTCCAGGACTTCCCGTGGGGAAGGTTCGTGTTCTTCGCCGATCCCGACGGCAACGGCTGGGCGCTACAGCAGATCGCGCACCCGCACGACTGAGATCCGTCGAGCATGTCTGGGACTCGGGCGACGTGCGGTAGCCACACCCACACGATCAGCCCCGATGGCCCGACGTTCGTGGCGAGCCGCTTGGGATTCCTGGACGAGGATCCGGGCATCCGGCTGCAGGCCCACCAGTTCGTCGCCTACGCGTCGCCATTCGAGCTGCTGCCCGACGACGACCTCCCCGCTTCCCGGAGCCGCTGGGCGCCACCGACCCGATGTGCCCCCCCGACCATCGGCGTAAGGCGCACGGTCGTCGTCGATACTCGCCCGGCGCTTCCGCAGTCCGCGCGGCGCTGGTTTCTCGCCGGCTGGAGCAAGATGCCTACGCCGACAGCGAAGCAGGCCTGGCGTCCCGGCGACAGCCGCTCGGTGGATCCGGGATCGGTCAGATCTCCGGGTATCGGTCAGATCTCCGCCAGCCCCCGCTGAAACAGCCGTCGCTCGGCGCTGTCGGTTGTCAGGGCTGCTGCGAGCCGGTACTGCTCGAACGCCTCGGTTGTGCGGCCGAGCCTGTGGAGCATCTCACTGCGGGCTGAGTGCACGTAGCGATAGCCTCGCAGCTCGAGGGTATCCAGAAGCTCCAGGCCGGCAGCCGGCCTGTCCGCCTCGGCGATCGCGATCGCCCAGTTGAGCGCCACGACTGGCGGGCGGTCGATCGCGGCAAGCTGCTGGTAGAGGGCGGCGATTTGCGGCCAGTCCCGTCGTCGCTCGAGGTGCAGCGAGGCGATGTCGGCATGGATCACGTAGCGGCCGTGGCCGTGCAGGGCCAGCGCCCGCTCCAGCTGCACACGGCCCTACTGGATCTGCTCGTGGTCCCACAGGGCTCGGTCCTGGTCTGCGAGCGGCACGAGCTCGCCGCTGCGCACGCGCGGACCGACGGGAGTCGTTGAGCAGCATCAGCGCAAGCAGGGCCTGGACCTCCGCCTCGTCCGGCATCAGCTTCGCGAGCGCGCGCGTGAGACGGATCGCCTCGACAGCGAGCATGATGTGCCAGGCGTGCCCCGCCGAGCGTGCGCCTGCCGCCACCCAGCACGACCGCTGCCAGTTGAAGCCAACTCCACAGCAAGACCACAGGAGACGCGAATGACGACCAAGCGCACAACCCAGCAGTCCAAGGGCTTCAGCGCGGAGGAGAAGGCCGCGATGCGGGAGCGCAGCCGTGAGCTCAAGGCGGCCAAGAACCGCGCCGACGGAGAGGCGGAAGTGCTGGCGAAGATCGCCGCGATGCACGAGTCAGACCGGGTCCTCGCCGAGCGAATCCACGCGATCGTCAAGGCCACCGCGCCGCAGCTGGTCCCCCGGACCTGGTACGGGATGCCCGCGTACGCCAAGGACGACAAGATCCTGTGCTACTTCCGCGACGCGCAGAAGTTCAAGACCCGCTACGCCACGTTCGGCTTCAGCGACAAGGCGAACCTCGACAACGGCGCCATGTGGCCGACGGACTTCGCGCTGACGCAGATGACAGCCGATGTCGAGCAGCAGATCGCGGCTCTCATCAGGCAGGCGGTGAGCTGAAAGGCCCGCCGCCTGCACGAGCCCGGCCTCGTGCCACTCGCGGGGCCAATGCTCAAGATCCCCAGGCCGCATCCGAACTTCCCGACCATGCAGGATGCTCCGTCGATGTCGGCGCACGCCGACAGGCCGCGCGTGCTGTGCGTCGACGACGAGCCGCACGTGCTCGAGGGCCTGCGCGACTCCCTGCATCGCAGCTTCGACGTACGCACGGCGACCGGTGCCGGACCGGCTCTGGCGATGCTGAGGGCGCAGCCGGAGGCCTTCGCGGTGCTGATCAGCGACATGCGGATGCCGGGCAAGTCCGGCGACGCGTTCCTGCTGGACGCCCGCGCGGTGGCGCCGATGACGGTGCGCATGGTGCTGACCGGTCACGCCGACATCGACGCTGCGATCCGGGCGGTCAACCACGGACAGCTGTTTCGCTTCCTGACCAAGCCCTGCTCGCGTGAGGAGCTGATGCGGGCGTGCGCCGCCGCCCTGGGTCAGCACCGCCTGATGACCGCAGAGCGGGTCCTGCTCGAGCAGACGCTCCGCGGCAGCATCGACGCGCTCACGCAGGTGCTGGCGCTCACCAATCCCGCCGCATTCGGTCGCGGGGCGCGAATCCGCGCGCTCGCGGGCGCCCTCGCCGAGGCGGCCGAGCTTCGCAACCGCTGGGAGGTTGAGGTCGCGGCGATGCTGGCGCAGCTGGGCGCCGTGACGCTCCCCCAGGCGACCGTCGAACGGCTGTACGCCGGCGACGAGCTCTCCGAGGAAGAGCAGCGCATGGTCGCCCGCGTGCCCGATCTGACGCGGGCGCTGCTTGCCCGGATACCTCGCCTGGAGGGCGTGCTCGCGATCCTCGATGGGGCTCGCGTGACCTGCGCCCCGCAGGACTGGGCCGCGCTTGATCGCGTCCCGCTCGGCGCTCTGGCGCTGCGCATCGCGACCGATTTCGACCAGCTGCAGTCCCACGGCGTGAGCGAGGCGGTGGCGCTTGCGACGATGAGCGGGCGCGGAATCTACGACCGCCGGCTGCTGAGCCTGTTCGCCGGGGTGGTCGGCGTCAACGGCGCGTCGCTGACGGTCCGGGAGATACCGCTCAGGCGCCTGGTCTCCGGGATGGTGCTGGCCGACGATGTCCGAAACCGGGGCGGGTCGCTGCTGGTCGCACGCGGCCAGCCCGTCACAGACCAGCTGATCGAGCGCCTGGTGAACCTCGGCTCCGACGCGGTCCGCGAGCCGATCACGGTGTTCGACCCCGCCGCCGGCTCGCTGGAGGGCGGCTCGCTGGAGGGCGGCTCGTTGGAGGATGGCCTGATCGAGGGCGGCTCGACGGAGAGCGGCCGGGCGGAGGCGCGGCGGTGACGGACGCCCGCTCGGCCGACGGCGCCGGGGCCCTGCACGATGTGGCGGGCGATGCTCCGACCCCGGCGTCTCACCAGTCGCTGCGGCCGGTGCCGATCGCCGAGCGCAGGCGGGTCCTGTTCGTCGACGATGAGCCGCACGTGCTCGAGGGCCTGCGGGACGCGCTTCGCTCGCACCGCGACCGATGGACGATGAGATTCGTGGAGGGCGGGGAGCAGGCGCTTCAGGAGATCGCGCGCGAGCCCTGCGACGTGATCGTCTCGGATCTGCGCATGCCGTCGATGGACGGCGCGGCGCTGCTGGAGCGCGTCCGCGAGCTGGATCCCACGATCGTGCGCATCGTCCTCTCCGGCCACGCCGAGCTGCGCATGATGGCCCGTGCCGCGGGCGCCGCCCACCAGCTGCTCGCCAAGCCCTGCGAGACCGATCGCCTGATCGACGTGATCGAGCGCGCGTGCGCGATCAGGCGCGACATCGCCGGCGTGCAGGGCGACCGGTGGTCCACGGGAGCATCCGTGCTCCCGTCCGTTCCGCGCCTCTATCGCCAGCTGACCGAGGCGTTGGCGTCAGGCGAGGCCAGCGTCCATGAGGTGGCGGGGATCGTCGAGCAGGACATGGCGATGGCCGCCAAGCTGCTGGCGCTCGCCAACTCCGCCTACTTCGGTCGCCGTCGACCGGTGAGCAGCATCGCCCAGGCGGTGGCCTACATCGGGCTTGAGGCGCTTCAGGCGCTCGCACTGCAGGCGGGCGCCTTCAGCGCGTTCTCGGTCGATCCCCCGATCCCGGGCTTCGATCTCGTGCGCCTGCAGCGCCACTGCTGGCACGTCGCGATCGTGGCTCGCGAGCTGGCATCCGACTCGACCGTGCACGGGGACGCGTTCACAGCCGGCCTCCTGCACGACGTGGGCCTGCTGGTGCTAGCCGCCGATGCGCCCGGCGCGCTGGCGGAGATCCTCGCCGGCGCCGCGCGCGAGCGCAGGCCCCTGCAGCTCGTAGAGCGAGGCCTTGGCGTCGTCTCCCACGCCCAGATCGGCGCCCACCTGCTGGCGCTGTGGGGCCTGCCGCCCGCGGTGAGCGATGCGGTGGCCGAGCACCACCAACCGCCGTCCTTGCGTGGGCCGCGCTCCGTTTCGGCGGCCGTCCACCTCGCGGAGGTGCTGGTGGAGGAGGCCGAGGTGGCGATCGAGCCCGGGCCGGTTCCGCCGAGCGAGCTTGACCCGGAGCTGGCGGCGCACCCCGACCTCGCGGCTCGCCTCCCCGGATGGCGGCGCATCGCCGCCGAGCGCGTTGGGGCGCAGCTCGCCCCAACGGTCGCTCACGGACCGGCGGAGGCGTGGTGAAGCGAGGCGATCGGGCGCACCGCGGGAGGCGCCGCTTGTAGCCGTGCGGCGCACACCGCGATGGCGGTGCGCAGCCACGTCGGCAGCGAGTCCGCGTTACCGGTCTGCGCAAAGCCGGCGATCCTGACGATCAGCGCGCGGATGTGGCGGCCGGTCCGAAGCGCTCCCGCGTGCTGGATTCGCCTGTACGTGCAGGCGCAGAAGGCGCGGGCGCGATGGGTGCCCGTGGCGCGGACGCATCCGGCGACGTAGGCCGCGCGCGCCCCGGCCACGCCCAGGGAGCCGCCGCTGTGCGACGCGGGGGGCGAGGCCGCGGCGGCGGGCGACCCGCCGCCTTTTGACGGCTGCGAGCCGCCGCCGTTTGAGGGCGGCGACCCGGCGCCGGCGGGCTGGTTTGACCCGGCGCCGGCAGACGGGTTCGACCTGAGGCCGGCGGAGGGGCCCGACCCGGCGCGAGCGGAGCGGCCCAGCCCGGCGCCCGGATTCCCGTTCGCGGCTCCGGCGATCGCACCCGCCTGCGCGGGGCTTGAGATGTCGATCGTCGGCACCGTCTGTGGCGGCGAGGGAGCGGATTGGCCGAGGCTCTGCGCGCCGGCGCTGTCAGGGGGCGCGACGGCGGAGGGATGACCGACCGCGAGCGCCGCCGCTCGGGCTGCCCGGAGGGCTCGGGCGAGCGCCGGGCTGAAGCGGACGGCGACCGTCGCAGCGGCGCCCGGTCCCGAGGCCCCGACCACCGACACGGGGATCTCCGTGGTGCCGGGCCCCACGGTGACCCGCCGCTCGAAGGTGGCGCCCCGCACCGTGGCGCGCCCGCCATCGACAAGCACGGGCGCTCCCGCGGGGCTGACCGTTCCGGTCACGGTCAGCGTGCGCACCGCGACCGTCGCGCCGCTGGTGGGAGCCAGCACCGTGATCGACGCGCGACCGGCGGTGGCCCCCGGCGAACCAGCCGAGCCGCAGCCGGCCACCGCCGCGCATGCCGCGACGGCCAGCAGCGGGTACAGCGATCCACGGCGCCGGCTCACGGCATCTGTAACGGCCGGTGCGCCGGCGCGGAGCAACCGGCCTGGACGAAGGTTCGACCGGCGGGCGCGCTCTATCCTGCCGCTGTGCATCGCGCGGACCTGACGCCGGCCGAGCAGCGCGTGCTGGGATGCCTGATCGAGAAGCGCTGGACGACGCCCGACCAGTATCCCCTGTCGCTGAACGCGCTGCGGCTGGCCGCCAACCAGGCGACGAACCGCGACCCCGTCACCTCATACAATGAGGCCGAGATCAGGGCCGCCGCCGATCGCCTGTGCCGGTACGGGCTGGCGCGGCTTGCGAGCGGCCATGGCTCGCGGGCGGTCAAGTACCGCCACCTGGCCGAGGAGGCACTGGAGCTGGGGCGTGAGGAGCTCGCGATCCTGTGCGTCCTGCTGCTCCGCGGCCCCCAGACGCCGGGGGAGCTGAAGGCCCGCAGCGGGCGCATGGCGCACCTGAGCTCACTCGACGATGTCGAGCGTGTTCTGGGCCAGCTCCAGGCCCGTGGCTACTGCGAGCGACTGCCCCGCCGTCCCGGCCAGAAGGAGGATCGATACAGGCATCTGCTCGCAGGCGCCGACAGCGGGGAGCTGCCGGCCGCCGCCCGTGACGGAGCGCCGCCGGCATCCATACAGGACCCGACGCCGCCGGCCGCCGCCCCGGACGCTGGGCACGGCGCCCCCCCGCACGCTGGGCACGTCGCCCGCTCAGACCAGCCCGACGGCGTCGCGGTCGCGCAGCCCGGTGAAGGTGGCGCGCCGGCGGGAGGCCCAGCGCACGCGGCGCCAGCGCCCGTCGGCCTCCACGCGGCGGACGCGCCCGTCGGCCTCCACGCGGCGGCCCCCTCTTCACAGCCAGACACGATCGCCAGGCTCGAGGCGCTCGCAAGCCGGGTCGCGGCGGTGGAGGCGCAGCTTGCGTCTTTGCAGGACCTGAAGGCGACCGTCGCATCCCTGCGCGAGCGCCTTGCGGACCTGTTGGACTGAGAGTCGGTCTTCGTCTTGGCGGCCGCTCAGGAGGGGAGCGCCAAGCCGACCGCGTACAGGGCGCCACCGACGACGACCCCCGCGAGTGTCATCTCAAGCCCCGCCGCCCACCACGATCGCAGCGTGACGAGCGACTTGGCGGCACCCACCATGAAGTGCGCGGCCAGCGACACGAACGCCGCGGCCACGATCGCCGCGGTGCCGGTGGTGATCATGAACGGGATCACGGGCACGATCGCGCCGATGCCCGTCGAGATCCCGGCGGCGATCGCGGCCTGTGCGGGGTTGCCCCCGTCCGAGGAGGTGATCCCGAACTCCTCCGCGGCCAGCGCCTTGAGCATCGCGTCTGGGTTTCGCGCCAGCTGCTCGGCGAGCTGGTCGGCGGTCTCAGGGTCCACTCCCTTGAGCTGGTAGAAGAGCGACAGCTCCTCCTTCTCCTCCTCGGGGTGCTCCTCGATCTCCTGGCGCTCGCGGTCCAGGTTGGCGGCCGCGACCTCGGCCTCCGAGCGCTCGGCAAGGAACGCGCCCGTCGCCATCGACAGAGCCGACGCGATCGCGCCCGCGAGGCCGGCCGTGAGCACGGCGCTCGAGCCGTTGGTCGCGCCCGACACGCCGGCGACGATCCCGAAGACGGCGGCGAGCCCGTCGTTGGCGCCGTAGATCGCCCCGGAGATCCAGCCGCCGCCACGCCGGTGCCAGCGCTCCCTTCCCAGGATCCGATCAAGCCGCGCCTTGGCCTTCTCGGCGTGGTCGCCGCCTGCGCCGTTTCCCGAGTGAGGGGCCGCCTGCGCGGGCGTGACAGGGGCCGCCTGCGCGGTCGACTCGGGGTCGGTCTGCAGGGCCGGCTGGCCGGCGCCCGCGGCCGTCCGTGCGCCGGGCTGGTCGCCAGCCGTGGCCGCTGACGTGCCCAGGCCATCGCCAGCGCGCCCGGACGCCCCATCCGCGCTGCGCGCCGTCGAGCCCGAGGCCGCCTTTGTCGTGCCGGCGCGCATCTCGGCCACGGCCAGCGAGTGAGACCGCTCCTCGCGGCGGATCTCATGGAGCAGCCGGTCGGTCTCAGGGTCCCCCGTGGAGCGCTTGTACAGGTCGTCGACCTCGTCGTCTTCGGCTGCCTCGCGCGCGGCCAGCAGGCGGTCGATCGGTGCGACGCGTGCCTGCAGGCGCAGCCAGAGAGGAACCCTCACCGAGCCGGGGTCCGGGATCGGGATGCCGAGCTGCGACATGCGCTGCTCCAGCCGCTGTCGATGGCTGCCCTCGGCCGCTGCCATCCGGCGCATGACCTCGGCCTCGCGAGGGGCCAGGCGGCGCGCGATCAGCTCGTAGACCGCGCCCGCGAGGATCTCTCCGCGCCACGCGGTGAGCAGGCGCTCGCGGACCTCCTGGGAGGGGTTCGGCGTCACCCGCCTAAGGCTACCGGGGGTGTCGCGGTGGTCCCCGGCGCTTCGGTGGCCGCCCCGGCTCGCCCGCCCGGCGATAACGTCCCGGCCATGAGCGGTGCGCTGAGGGCCGCCCGCGGATGGGGTCCGGCGAAGCCGGAGCGGACGCTTCGCTTCCGCCACACCCCGCCGGATCGAGGCGACGGCCTGGTGCTGCTGGGCGCGATGCGGGCAGAGATCGCGCGCCTCTATCAGGGCCTGGACCTCGACGCACCGGCGATGCCGAGGGCGGGGCCGGCCGAGCTGTCCCCGCCGCGGGGCGCCTTCGTGGTCGGCTACATGCAGCAAACACCCGTGTGTTGCGGCGGGATCAAGCGGCTTGACGCCCACAGCTGCGAGCTCAAGCGGATCTACGTGGCGGAGGGCTGTCGTGGACGGGGCGTTGCGCGCGCGCTGCTCGAGGAGCTTGAATCGGTGGCGCGGGGACTGGGGTACTCGGTGGCGCGGCTGGACACCGGGCCGCGGCAGGGCCACGCTCGCTCGCTGTTCGAATCGGCCGGATATCGCCCGGTGGCGGACTTCAACGGCAATCCGATCGCGACCTTCTGGGGCGAGAAGCGGCTCTGAACCGGTCCGGCGAGCTGTGCTCCGGGTCCAGGCGGGAAGCCGTTTTGAAGGGAGCGGGCGAGCTGTGGGCTTGGGCCCGAGCGGGAAAGCCGCTGTGAGCCGGGGCGGGCGAGAGTGGCTCTGGGAGCCGGGGTCGGCTACAGGATGCCGATCTCGGAGTTGTCGCCCACCAGGAAGCGGTAGGCGCGCGGCTGGCGCCTGTCGCGGCCGATGCGAACGTTGCGCCCCAGCAGCGACGACTCCATGCGTCCATCGCCGAGGTCTCGAACCTCGGCGCCGCTCAAAAGGATCGAGTGCTCGACCTCCGCGTTGACGATCACACAGTCCTCCCCGACGGCGGTGTACGGTCCGACGTAGGCGTCGGTCAGCCGGGCTCCGGCGCCGATGATCGCCGGACCCCTGACGGTGCTGCGCTCCAGTCGCGCACCGGCCTCCACGATCACCCGCCCGTCAACGCTGGACTCGACCAGTTCGCCCTCCAGCCGTGCCTCGATCGTGTCGAGCACCAGGCGGTTGGCTGCGAGCATGTCCTCAAGCCGTCCGGTGTCCTTCCACCAGCCGCGCACGATGTGGGGGTCCACGCGCAGTCCCTGGTCCACCAGGTGCTGGATCGCGTCTGTGATCTCCAGCTCGCCGCGCGCCGACGGCCGGATCGCGCGCGCGGCCTCATGGATCGCGGGGGTGAACATGTAGACGCCCACCAGCGCCAGGTCGGTGCGCGGCTTCGCGGGCTTCTCGACCAGTCGCACCACCGAGCCGTCGCGCAGCTCGGCAACGCCGTAGTTCTGCGGGTCGGGTACGGGCGTCAGCAGGATGAGCGCATCCGGACGCTGCTCGTCGAACGCGCGCACCAGGTCTCTGATCCCGCCCTGCAGCAGGTTGTCGCCCAGGTACATGACGAACGGCGAGTCGCGCAGGAACGGCTCCGCCGTGAGCACCGCGTGCGCCAGGCCCGCCGGCTCCTCCTGCAGGATGTAGGTGATCCGCACGCCGAACCGCCGGCCGTCCCCCGCAGCGGCCTGGATCTCGTCGCCGGTCTGCGGCGCGATGACGATCCCCACCTCCTCTATCCCGGCGTCCGCCATCGCCTGGATTCCGTAGAACAGCACGGGGCGATTGGCCACCGGCACGAGCTGCTTGGCGCTTGTGTGCGTGATCGGGCGCAGCCGCGTGCCCTTGCCCCCCGACAGGATCAGCCCCTTGAGAGCAGCCATCTGGGCTCGGGACTGTACAGCGACTATCCCGCCGCTCTCGCTCTCGCCCAGCTGGCCGGGCGCTTCCCGAGGGATGGTTGGACGCTCTTGGTTGCATGGCAGCACAAGACGTCCAACTCCCCTCGACCTGGGGTCGCTCGGGGGCCCGAATGGGCGTGAGGCGAGCTGCGCGCGGGGGGCCGGCCTCCGCGTGAGGGGAGCGGGGCGCCGGAGTCAGCGTGAGCGAGGTCCGGCGCCGGGGTCCGCGTGAGGGGAGCGGGGGGCCGGCCTCCGCGTGAGGGAGGCGGGGCGCCGGGGTCAGCGTGAGAGCAGCTGTGCGCCGGCGCCGATCGACTCGGCCGCGACGCGCACCGCCTCCCGAGCCTCGAGCGGATCGAGCACCGCCGCGTCGCCGGCCTCCTTGAGCGCCTCGCGCACGAGCCAGTCGATCCCGGCGAAGCTGAGCTCGACGATCACCGAGCCGTCGACCAGCTCAGCCACCACCTGCCGCTCCTCCCGCGCCCAGCGGGCGCGCTCTGGCGAGACCCAGACGCGCGCTCGGCGCGAGGCGGGCACCTCGCCGGTCCGCGGCCAACCCTCCACGTCGGCGGTCGGGTCCACCTGCGGCCGCGGCTCGAACCGACGGTCTGTCACGCTCGCGGACTTGAACCGGTCCAGCCGGAAGTGGCGCACGCTGTCCCGGGCGGGATCGAAGCTGGCGACGTACCAGCCCTCGCGGCCGTTGATCAGCGCGTAGGGCTCCACCAGCCGCGTGGTGAATTCGTCCTCGTTGGCCTTGTAGTACTCGAACGAGAGCATCCGCCGCTCGGCGATCGCGCGCGACACCACGGCCGCGATCTCAGCGTCGTCGCCGCCGGCTGGTGCCACGTGAAGCCCCTCGTGCGCCGGATCCTCGCCGAGCGCCTCGACCACCTTGTGGCGCGCCGAGGCCAGCGATCCCTCGGGGATGTGGTCACCGATCAGGTCGATGGCCGCGATCAGCGCCTTGGCCTCGACCGGCAGCAGTCGCGCGGGCCGCGCGAACGAGTCGCCGTACGGCTCGGGCTCGACCTGCACCAGGCCGGCCTCGTCGATCTCCGCGTAGAGCACGTAGGTGCCGGCACCGAAGTTCACGACGTTCAGGACGGAGATGTCCTCGCGCAGCTCGGCGATGGAGACGTTCAGCGACCGGCACAGCTCGGCCGCATCGAGCGGTCGGCGTGCCCGTCCGGCGTCGATCAGGATGCTCGCCAGGGTGACCAGCCGAGCGAACCGCTCGGGTCGAATGGCGGCCTCGGCGCGTCCGCCGGTGGCGTCCGGCTCCCCTCTGTCGGCGGCTTCGCTCGCGTGGGTGGCGTCGGTCGCATGCGCCCCGCCGTGCGAGGCTGCGGCGTCCACGATCTCGGCCGACGGCATCGCCTGAGCAAGCGCAGGCTCGCCCGTGTGGCGATCGACGAGCAGCGCCAGGCGAGCGCGCAGCTCGTCCACCAGCTCGTCGGGTCCGAGCAGGCGCGCGTTGTCACGCAGGCCCAGGACCCAGGCGACCAGCTGGCGAGCGTTGGCATAGGGGGTGCGAAACACCAGGTCGCCGTCGGGTCCGGCCGGCTCGAGCTCTCCAAAGCGGGCGAAGCTCCGCTGGATCTGCCACGCGATCCGGCTTGAGATCCACACCTCGGCGAAGCCGACGGTCTCGCCGAACTGCCAGTCGATCCGGTTGGCGTAGGCGCGCGGGTCGAAGTCGTCCGGCCGCTGGAAGTCGTGCTCGGCCTTGGTCGCATAGCCGATCTTCCCGCGGATCCGCGACAGTCTGAAGACGCGGATCGCTCGTCGCTCGTGGGATCTGCCGACCAGGTAGAACTGCCCGCCGCGATACAGCAGCTGGTAGGGGTCCACTCGCCGACTGGACAGCTCGTCGCGCTCCATCGAGTGGTAGTCGAACACGATCGTCTTGCGGCGGAAGATTGCGGTCTCGATCTTGGCCAGCCGCTGCGAGAGCTCGTGGCCGCCGGCCGAGCCGGTGAGCCCGAGCGCCACCGTGCTCTGCTCGGGGGCGGTCAGCGGGCTCGGGCGCCCCCAGCAGATCTGCTGCAGAGCGAGGCGCAGCGGCTCGGCATAGGCGAACTCTCCGTCGAGCAGGTGAAGCGCCGTGCGCAGGGCGGCCAGCTCGCGGTCGGTGAACTCGATCGGGGGAAGATGGAAGTTCTCCGGCGGCAGCGAGTAGTTCTCCTGCTCGGCCAGGCCGTCGGTCGGGCGGTCGACCCGCAGGGCGATGCCGAGCGACTCAAGCTCGGAACGGTCGGCGTAGAAGCGGCGCGCGAACGCGTCCTCGTTCATCGCGCTGTAGCCCTCGACGTCGCGCCTGATCTCCGCCGCGGTCACCGGCCGGCGCTCGGCCATCAGGTAGGAGATCAACGAGAGCTGACGGATCAGTTTCTCGGTGTCCTTCGCCATCCCCGGTCCAACTCTAGCCGTGGCAGGTCGGCCGCTTGCGCGCACATCGCGGGCCGCGCGCAATTTGCAACGCTTTCGGCACACGGTGGGCCGGCGAGGTTGGGGCAACCGCTGAGGACGGGTGGATCACGGAGGCGAGTCGGCCATCGAGAGGACGGATGGCCCGACGCGGGTGCGCGGCGGCGGGTGTGATCGTGCGAGCCGCCGAGCGCTCGGCGTTGTGCGCGCGCTGCGGCTACGCGGCGCGACGGTCGGCGCCGCCGGCCGCTGCCGCGAAGTACGCGCCCGCGCCGATCGCCCGGTCATACGCGGCCCAGCGCTCGCCGGCCGGCAGCGAGCGCTCGATCCGATCGAAGCTGCCGAGGCGTCCGCCGAGGTTGTCGATCATGTGGACCAGCGTCGCCTCGCGCGTGCAGGGGACCACCGGGCTTCCGTGCTCGAGCGCGCCGTGGTGGCTGAGGATTATGTGCAGCACCGCCTGCGCGGTCTGTGGGGGAAAGCCCTCCAGCGACTCGATCGTCGTGCGGACACGGTGATAGCCGAGAGGGATCTCCCCGTGCAGACGCCCCTCGTCGGTCATCTCTATCTCACCGGCGCGCCACTCGTACGCGTCGAGCTTTCCGATGTCGTGAAGCAGGGCGCCCGTCACCGCGACGTCCCGGTCGATCCCGGGGAAGGTGGCGGAGATGGCGCTCACGGCCTGGGCGACCGAGAGAGAGTGCTCAAGCAGCCCGTGCCGGTAGGCCTGGTGGTAGCGCTTTGCGGCGGGCGCGTCGCGAAACGCGCTCCAGGTTCGCGAGCCCTCACCGAGCAGCTCGCCAAGGAGGCGGCGAAGGTCCGCATCCTGAATCGTTGCGATCAGCTCGCGCAGGTCGGCCTCCATGCGCGCCGGTGAGTGGCTGGGTGCGCCGGTGCTGCTGTGATCGCGGTCTGGCATCAACGCTGACGATATGCCCGGCCCCGGACGGAGCCGAGCGCGTTTCGGACGGCAGGCAGCGCGCGCCGCGGACGGCACGCAGCGCGGGTCCCGGACGGCGCGCAGCACGCGTCCCGGACGGCGCGCAGCGCGGCTCCCGGACTTGACGCGGGGCACGCCCTGGCAAAGTCAATCGGTGCCCCGCATCGCCGGCCGGTGGCGCGCCGCCGAGGACGGCGATAGGGTCCCGCCGGGGATGGGTGCAAGGGCGCAGCCTCCGGATCGGCGCAGGAGCGAGCCGCCGCTGCCCGGGCGCCCATCCGCCGATGCCGACGAGCCCGGGCGACTTCCGGTCGTGCTGCTGGTCGGCGCGCGCCACGCAGCCCGTGCGGGCCCGTTCGCGCCAGCACGGCTCGCGGCTGCGCTCGAGCGCTCGGGCCTTGAGGCTCGGATTGCCCAGACCGAGGCGGAGGCGATGTCGCTGATGCCATCGCTGCGGCCCGCCCTGGTCCTGCTCCAGGTGGCTGGCGAAGGCGACCTGCGCGCCGTCTCGGCGCTGCGTGAAGCGGGCTGCGAAGCCCCGCTGGCGGTGATCGAGCCCCCCGGCGCGCTTCCGGACACCGCGGTGCGGGCGATCGTCGCCGGCGCCGACGTCTGCCTGCCGTCCGGCGTCGAGGACGCCGTGCTTGCCCAGGCCATCGGCGCGCTCGCCGTTCGCGGCGCGCGCGCCCGCGCGGCGCAGGATGCTCGCATCCGCCTGCAGGCGGGCATCGAGGCCGTCCCGATCGGCGTCATGCTCGTCGACCGGCGCCTGCGCATCGTGGGCGCCAACCGTCGGCTGACGGAGATGGGTCTCGCCGCCCCACGGCCGTGGGGACGGCCGCTGTCGGAGGCGCTTGCGGGAAAGGCGGGCGTGCGGATCGCCGCGCTGGCACGCGCGGTGCTCAAGTCAGGCGGTGAACGAGCCGCGCGCTTTGAGGTGGCGGGCCCGTCGGGCCCAGTGCACCTGGAGGTGCGCGGGCACCCGGTCAGCGAGGCGCGGGCCGGTGTTGATGGGGTGGGGATCACGGTCCAGGACGTGACCGAGCTCGAGCGCCTGCTCGCTCAGCTGCGAGAGAGCGAGCGTCGCTGGCATGCCGTGCTTGACTCGGATCGCACCGGCGTCGCCCTGCGCGACGCGGAGGGCCGCCTGATCACCTGCAACGAGGCCTACGCGAGGATCTACGGCGCTGCCAGCGCGGCCGAGCTGATCGGCACCGACCTGCGCGCGATCCTCGCGCCCGCCGACGCCGAGGACGCGATCCGCCGGTTTCGCGAGCGCTGGAGCGCAGGGCCGGACGCCGAGACGCACTTCGACGGCGTGTACCGGCTTGCGAGCGGGGAGAGCGTCGCGATCCATTCGACCATCTCGATCGTCCGCGACGAGTCCGGGCAGCCCCTCTACCAGCTGGCGCTGCTCGAGAACCGAACCGAGGAGCGGCGCCTGCAGGAGGAGCTGTCGCGGGCGCAGCGGATCGATGCGATCGGGAGGCTGGCCGGCGGGGTCGCGCACGACGTCAACAACATGCTCGCGGTGATCCTCGGATACACGGAGCTGATCGCGGCACGACTGGGAGAGGATCATGAGCTGCGGGGCGACCTTGCCGAGATCGCGCGCGCCGCCGAGCATTCGCGGGCGCTGGCGCGGGACCTGCTGGCGTTCGGCCGCCGTCAGCTGCTCGAACGCCGGCCATTGGCGCCGGCGGAGGTGATCGGCGACCTTCGATCTCTGCTGCAGCGAACGCTCGGCCCCGGCATGCGGCTGAGTGTGGAGGACCGCTCCGACGGAGCCGTGGTGATCGGCGACCGCGCGCAGCTTGAGACCGCGATCATCAACCTGGTGGCCAATGCTCGCGACGCGATGCCGCTGGGCGGCGAGGTGAGCGTGTCGATCGATGTCGCCAAGCCAGCTCATGCGGGCGATCCCGGGGCGGTGGAGATCTCGGTCTGCGACAGCGGGGTGGGGATGGCCGAGGATGTGCGGGAACGCATCTTCGAGCCGTTCTTCACCACCAAGGAGCTAGGGCAGGGAAGTGGGCTGGGGCTGGCGACGGTGCTCGGCGTGGTGGAGCAGATGGGCGGGCGCATCACGGTGGACTCGGAGCTGGGCCGGGGCACGACCTTTCGGATCTCGCTTCCGCGTGCCGTGGACCGGCGGCCGGCCGGCGCCGAGGCGGCGGCCCGGGCCGCGCATCCCTCGGCGGGCGCGAGCATCCTGGTGGTCGAGGACGAGCCGCAGCTGCTGGCGCTCCTGCGACGCGTCCTGGAGGCGGCCGGGCACACGGTTCTGAGCGCCGCTGACGGGGCTCGCGCGCTTGCGCTGCTCGATGACGGCGCATCGCCGTGCGACCTGCTGCTGACGGACATGCTCCTCCCGGACACGTCTGGGGTCGAGCTGGCGCGAGCGGCGCTCGAGCGACGGCCTGGAATCAGGGTCCTCTACACCTCCGGCTACGCCGCCGACGCGGCCCTCGCGAGGTCGGCAGTGCCCGGCGACGGGTTCATCGCCAAGCCCTATGCGACCGCCGAGCTTCTGGCGGTCGTCGACCGCGCGCTGCGCCGCCGCGCCGGTGCGAGGCCCGGGTCGGGCTGATCGCTCGCGCGGGCTGCCGTCCGCAGCTCGTCTGAGATCGCCAGCGCCACGCGCTCGCGCGCGTGCTGCGCGATCTCGGCGCCCGTCGGCGCCGGCAGCGCGTCGTCCATGTCGTCCACGGTCTCGATCAGCGCCCGCAACCCGCACACGAGGAACTCCTCGACGCGTCGGCGGCCCGGGATCTCGGCCAGGCGAGCGAACACCTCGCGCCTCACGATCGGGGTGAGGAGCCAGACCAGACGGTCGCGCACGCGGCGGTCGCCGCTTTGGCGATGGTGGTGCCAGAGGCGCTCGAGCTCCAGCTCGGGATGTCGTATGCGGTCCATCGGGCCAGTCGGTCGATCGGCAGGATCCGCTTCGGCCGCATGCGCCGATTCCTCATCACCGAAATGAGGTAAAGCCCGCGCTTGATGGGGCCGGGCGCGGGCGTGCGGCGCCCGATGCGGGGTGCGATGATCTGGGCGGCAGACGCGCGGGATCGACCCTGGAACGGGAGTCCTTATGCGAGGCGAGGAGCTGGAGGTGATCGTTGTCGATGATCACCTTGCCGTGCGCCGCGGGATCGAGCTTGTGCTGCGCGAGGCCGGGTTCAGGATCGCGGGCGTGGCCGGCTCTGCTCCCGAGGCCGCCTCGCTGCTGCGCCGGCGCAGGTTCGATGTGGCGCTGCTGGATGTGAGGCTGGGTGAGCAGAGCTCGCTGGGGTTGCTGGAGGACCTGCTGCGCGAGGATGCCGCCGCGCCGGTGGTGCTCTACACCGGCTACACGGACCCGGACTCGGGGCTCCTTGAGGCGGTCCGTGCCGGAGCCCGCGGCTTTGTGCTCAAGTCCTCACCGCCCGCGCGGCTGATCGATGCGCTTCGGGCGGTGGCTGCCGGCGGCACGTACGTCGATCCGCAGCTCGCGGGCGTGCTGGCCGAGGGCGCCGAGCCTGGGCGCCTGGCTTCGCTCAGCGAGCGCGAGCTGGAGGTTCTGACGCTGCTCGCCGAGGGCCTCAACGGCCAGCGGATCGCGCAGCGGCTGTTCCTGTCGCCGGAAACGGTGCGCACCCACGTGCGCAACGCGACCGCCAAGCTGGGGGCGCGAACCCGGGTCCAGGCGGTGGCGATGGTGGTCCGGGGCCGCGTGGGCGGCTGACCCACTCGCCGTCTGACAGGCCCGAGACTGGATGGCCCGACCGCCGGCGCCACGCGCCCGCCGTCCACCGTGCTTTAGGCTGGACAGCCTCGTTCTCCCGCGCCGCGCGCCGGGCGCCGCCCAGGGGCTGCGCCGGCTCAGTCGCCGAACTGCATGCGCACGCGCTCCACCTCGTCGAAGACGTCGTGCAGTGCCTGCAGGACCCGCTCCTCGAAGTGGCGCCCCCTCTCTGCCTCCATCATGTCGATCGCCATCCCGACCGGGAACGCCGGCCGGTAAACCCGGTCTGAGGTGAGCGCGTCGAACACGTCGGCCACCGCGGCGATCCGGCCCTCCTGCGGGATCTCGGCGCGAGCCAGACCACGCGGGTACCCGCCTCCATCCCAGCGCTCGTGGTGGGTGAGCGCGATCGAGGCGGCCATCCGCATCACCTCCGAGCCCGAGTCAGACAGGATGCTGTGGCCGATCTCGGTGTGCGTCTCCATGACGCGCCGCTCGGCGCTCGTCAGCGTTCCGGGTTTGAGCAGGATCCGATCGGGGATCGCCACCTTGCCGACGTCGTGCAGCTCGCTGGCGAGGCGAAGCTGCCGGCAGTAGTCGTCGTCGAGGCCCAGCGAGCGGCCGATCAGCTCGCAGTATCGACTCATCCGCACCAGATGCTGGCCGGTCTGCGAGTCGCGAAACTCGGCCAGCCGCACGAGCCGGTTCACCGACTCGGACTCGAGCAGCGCGATCGGATCGGCTCCGTGGCCGTTGGGTGCCAGCGCGCGCCGGAGCTCCTGCTCGGCCTGCTGGCGGCTGGACTGCAGATCGTCGAGACGACGCAGCAGCTCGGTCTCCCGCCGCAGCCGGTGCAGGGCGTTGGTGACGTTGATCAAAAGCTCGCCGGCTCGGACCGGCTTGACCAGGTAACCGTAGGCGCCGAGCTCGATCGCGCGGGCCGCAAGCGCCAGGTCGTCCTCGCCCGTGACCATCAGCACGGCGGTGCCCGGATGCTCGGCGCGGACCTCAACCAGCAGCTGCATGCCCGACTCGCCCGGCAGGTTGACGTCAAGCAGCACGAGGTCGAACCGCCGCTGCACGAGCGCTGCGCGTGCCTGCGGAACGTCCGCGGCCTCAACGCAGGCGTACTGCTGCGCCTCCAGCACACGCCGCTCCCAGCGCCTCAGCGCGTCCTCGTCGTCGACGAGGAGGAGGCTGCTCATGGCCGGGCGCTCGCGATCGCAATCCATCGCATCCATGGATCGGCCTCTCGCCGTCCCGCGCTCGCGGTTGCGGGCATTCGTGGATCGGCCTCTCGCCGTCCCGCGCTCACGGTTGCGGGCATTCGTGGATCGGCCTCTCGCCGTCCCGCGCTCACGGCCGCGGGCATTCGTGGATCGACCCCTCGCCGTCCCGGTCGTCCCACGGCCGCCGTGCCCCCGACGAGCCAAGCGCCAACCGCACGTGCTCAAGCAGCGCCGGGGCGGTGAACGGCTTGTCGATCAGCGCTCCGCGCACCTGCTCGACCACGCCCGGCGCCACATCGGGAAAGCCGGACATGTAGGCCACCGCGGTCGCCGGCCGAAGCTCTCGCAGCCGCCTGGCGACCTGGTGGCCCAGCATCTCGGGCATCACCACGTCGGTCAGCAGCAGGTCGATCGGACCGTCATGGCACTCTGCGAGCCGCAGCGCCTCGGGCCCATCGGCGGCCGCCAGCACCTCGTAGCCTGCCTGCGAGAGGATCCTGCGGCACAGCTCACGCAGGGGCCGCTCGTCCTCCACTAGGAGGATCGTCGCGGGGGCGTACGCGAGCGGATCCAGTCCCTCCTGGGGGGTGGCGCGGTCATCGCTCTCGGTCGACGGCCGGTGCCGGCGGGCGCGGTCGTGCGCGACGTCGCCAGGCTCGGCCTCTTCATCGCCCTGGCTGCGGGGCTGGGCTGGGGCCGGATTGCCATCCGGTCGCTGGGCGACGTCCGCCTCCGCGATCACCAAGCCGCGTGCCATCTCTGCCAGCCTGCCGGACAGATGCACGGCGCGCTCCGCCGATTCGCTCACCTGTTCGATATCGGACAGCAGTGAACCTCTCTCCGGGTGCATCCGCGCACCGGATCGGCGGCGCAGATCCGCCGCCGCAAAGGCGCTGTAGTTGACGACGATCGCCAGGGCGTTGTTCAGCTCGTGAGCGATCCGCCGGATCTCGCTGGCGGCCTCTCCCGCCGTGGTGCCAGTCGGCCCGTTCGTCGAGGTGCGCGCCGGCTCGGTTGTGCAGGTGCCTCCTGGTTTGCTGGCTGCAATGCCTGTCGGCTCGGCGCTGCGAGCCGGCTCGTTGGCCGCGGTGCCCGTCGGCTCGCTGAACGCGGTGCCCGCGGTCGCGCTGCGAGTCGGCTCGTTGACCCGGGCGCCCGCGGCCGAGGCGCCTGACGGCCCTTCGGCCGATGGATCGAGGAGCCGCTCGATTCGCAGGTCGCCGATCATGCGCCCGAACGGGTCCCGGCGCGCCAGCCAGCGGCATTCAACCTCAAGCTCCTGACCGTCACGCCTGCGGTGGTGCAGCCGCCCGCGCCAATGGCCGGCGTCCGCGAGCGCCTCGGCGATCTCCAGCTGAGGCACGGGGAACCGTGTCCGAAGCAGCGCCGCCGCCGTCCTGCCGATCGCCTCGTCGGCCGCAAACCCGTATGCGCGGTGCGCAGCGCTGCTCCAGAAGGCCACGCGCCCGGACGCGTCGCAGGCGATCACGGGGTCCGGCAGGAGATCGAGCACAGCCTCCGCCGTGGGTGCGCTGGGCTGCTGCGCGCCGCGCGCCCGGGTTGCACGGGAGCCGAGGGCATCAGCAGCTCTCACCGTTCTTCCCGCGCGCAACCCGTAGCTCTCTGTGTCCGATGTCGAACCGGCGCCGCCCTGCTGAGGGACATTCTCGCCCCGATCGCGCCGAATTCAAGTGATCTGGCCGTACGGACGGTCCGTTTGCAGCGACTCTTGCGAGCCTTGGGGCCCTGAAGGCCTGCGGCGCGACGCGTCAGGGCGCCTCGGCCAGGGCCCGCGCGGCCGGGCGTCGACGACCGGCGGCGCGGCGTGGCCCCAGATGGCGATCTTCGGCGACCGCGTCAGCGGCGGGACGTCTGGCGCAGAGCGGTGCGCGCCGCCCAGAGGAGCGTCAGCGCGCACATCGCCGCCACGACCGCGAAGGCGATCGCCAGCCGCCCAGGCTGCCAGCCGTGGATCAGCACCGAGCGCATCCCCTCGAGCACGTATGTGGTGGGGTTGGCATAGCTTGCGATACGCAGCCAGCCCTCCAGGTCGCTGAGCGGCAGGAAAGTGGGCGCCAGGAAGGTGAGCGGGAAGAAGATGAACGTGGCGGTCTGGGCGGCAGCCGCGTTTCCCGCCAGCAGCCCGGACGCGACCGAGTAGCCGGCGAAGGCGAGCCCCCACAGCAGGGCGAGCGCGAGCACCACAAGCCAGCCTGCCGCGCCCGTGGCCGAGCCGGCGCCGAGCGCGATCCCGAGCAGCTCGACCACCGCCGCCTGGGCGATCACCGAGCTGGCGCCGACGAGCATCGGCGCCAGAACGAGCGAGGTGCGCGAGATCGGCATCGTGAGCAGCCGTCTCAGGTAGCCGGCCTCGAGGTCGGCCACCAGCAGCTGGCCGGCGCTCGTGCCGGAGATCGACGCGTTGAGGATCGTGACGGGCAGGATGAAGCGCAGAAAGCTTCCGCCCACCAGCGCATTGATCGCGCCGGCGTGGCCGAAGGCGCCGTCGTAGACGGCCAGGAAGAACAGCGCGATCAGCAGGTTGACGGCGCTGAGCGGCGAGCGCAGCTGCTGGCGAGCGAGGCGCCGGTAAAGGAGCGCGGTGGCGCGAAGCGTGCCCGCGGGGGTCTGCGTGGCCGCCGCCTTCAAGGTCATTGCTCGATCGCCGTCAGCTCGCGGCGGCTGGGACGCGGAAGGCCGGTCACCGCGAAGAACACCTCGTCGAGGCTGCTTGCGCCGTGGCGCTCCTTCAGCTCGCCCGGAGGGCCCTCCGCGCGCAGGGCGCCGCGCGCCAGGATCCCGACGCGATCGGCAAGACGGTCGGCCTCCTCCAGGTATTGGGTCGTCAGCAGGATCGCGGCGCCGCGGTCGCGCAGCTCCAGCACGCGTGCCCACAGCGCCTCACGCGACGCCACGTCAAGGCCGGTCGTCGGCTCGTCCAGGATCACCACCGCCGGATCGCCCACGATCGCCACCGCGAGATCGAGGCGGCGGCGCATTCCGCCCGAGTAGGTCCCCACCCTGCGCTGCGCGGCGTCGGCGAGGTCCAGCTCTTTGAGCAGGCGGTCCGCGCGCTCGGCTGCCCGTACGGCGGGCAGCCCGAGCAGGCACGCGTGCAGGATGAGGATCTCTCGTCCCGTCGCGGCTCGGTCCAGGCCCGCATCCTGAAGCGCCACCCCGATCAGCCGCCGGACCGTCATCGGCTCGCGCACGACGTCGTGGCCGAGGATGCGGGCCTCGCCCGCCGTGGGCCGGGCAAGCGTGGCGAGGATCGAGACGGTGGTCGACTTGCCCGAGCCGTTGGGGCCGAGCAGGCCGTAGATCTCGCCGGCCTCGACGCGGAACGACAGGCCGTCGACGGCCGGAGGCTGGTCGGGTCGATAGCGCTTGGTCAGCCCCGAGGCCTCGATCGCTGTGATTCCACGCTCAAGCATTTCGATGAACGAAACATACTATCGTCTAATCTGAAGGTGGTGTCAAGCGCCGGTCGCTCCCATCCGCCACCGTCGGCACCGGCCGCCGGCGGGCTCCGCGAGCGTGCGGCCGACCCCGGGCACCTGCTGCGCGAGGTCGTCTCGTCCGCCCACGATCTGACGGTCACGCTCGCGCGCGCCGCGGAGATGGCGCCCAGCGACCTGCGTGCGTTGGACCTTCTGATGGCCGGCGGGGCGATGGGCCCACACGAGCTCGGTGCGCGTCTGGGCCTCAGCCCGGCTGCCACCACGGCTCTGGCCGACCGCCTCGAGCGCGCCGGCCATGTCGTGCGGCGCCGGGAGCAGCTCGATCGGCGGCGCGTGGTGCTTGAACCAACGCCGCATGCGCGCCGGCGGGCGCACGAGATCCTCGGCGGCTTCCTGGAGGAGGTGCGTGGCGCCGTCGACGAGCTCTCAGATGATGAGCGCGCGGTGATCAGCCGCTTCCTCGAGCGCGTGCTGGAGATCCAGCGCCGACATGCGCACCCCTCGGGGGCGGGGCGTAAGCTCGTGGGGTGACCGCCGACCGGCCCCGTGCACCGGCCCCCGGGACCTGGCGCCGCTCGGCCCTGGGCGCGCTGCGGCGGGCTGCGCGCCTGGCCGCCATCTCCGCCGGCATCTTCGTGATCCTGGTCGCCGGGGTGCTCATCGGCCTCGGCTGGGTCTACGTCCTGCGCGGGCTTGGCTGGTTTGGGGCCGGCCCCTCGATGCGGGACTCGCTGCCGCTTTTGCAGCTGGCCTCCTTCGACGGCCAGCCGCTTGAGCGGGTGGTGGTCGCGTGGCTTGTGGCGGGGTCGCTCGTCGGGCTCGCGCTCGCCAGGGTGCGGCGTGGCCGGCGCGCGCTGATCGTCGGGCTCGGGGCGCTCGTGCTGCTGTGGCTTGACTCGCAGGCGTCCTACGCGCTGACGCGCAACGTCAACTTCCAGGCCACTCTCTTCTCACGCTCGCCCGGCCTCGGCGCGCCCGTGGAGGCCGTCTGCCTCTGCCTTTCCGCGACGCTGGTGCCCCGGTTGGGCCGGCCATCCCACGTCCGCTCCGGCGCCCTGCTCGGTCAGCTGCGCCTGGGCGCCGGCCAGCACCGGGACGCAGGCGAGCACGACCGAGATCGCCGCCAGATGGCCTAGCCTGACCGCCTCGGTCGCGCCAAGCGACTCGGAGAACGCGCCGAGCCCGCAGCCGAGCGCGACCACGGCCGCGAGCGCGTTCATCAGCGAGATCGAAGTCACCGCCCGCGGATCGGCGGCGAGCGCCGACTGGAAGCAGACAAAGCCCGCGAACGTCCCCACGGCGGCGACCGCTGTCCACGGCGAGAGCGCCGCCGCGGCTCCGTGGTGTGCGAGATGCACAGAGACAGCCTTGATCGCCGCGTCGGCGACGCCGTAGAAGGCTCCTGCGGCCGCCGCGCGCGCCCAGGGCCTGCGGCGGGCGGCCAGCATCAGCCCGACGAGGGAGCACACGGCGACCGCCGACCACAGCGCCGCGCTCGACAGCCGCTCGTGCGAGCCCGCGAGCCCGAGCGGCAGCGCGGCCAGGCCGGCGGCGATCGCCGCCACGCACACCGTCTGCGCACGGCCGATCGAGATGTGAAAGATGCCGGCCGCGATCGGCACCGAGAGCGCCAGCCCGCCTGCCGCGAAGGCCTGCACCAGGGACAGCGGTGCCAGCGCGACCGCCACGATCTGGGCGCAAAAGCCGATCCAGCCGAGGCCCTGGCCGGCAAGCCAGACGGGGTTGCGCAACGCTCGGCGCAGGCGCGCGGCTCCGGTGGGCGGCCCGCCGACAGGCGACCCGCCGACAGGCGACCCACGGGCACGCGACCCGTCGGCAGTCGGCAAGTCCCGCAGCGCTCGATGCTGGAGCAGGAAGCCGATGTTGATCAGCGCGGCCGAGACCAGCGCCAGCAGCAGGCCGGCGATCATCGCCGGGACGCTCGCCGATGTCGGCGACGCTGGCGGCGTCGCGGGCTCAGGCCACTTGCGAAGCCGCGACGATCGGGGGAGGTGCGACGACGGGCGCCGAGCCCGGGTGCTGCGCCGCGCCGTCCGGGGCCGCGGCCATGCGCGGCGGCGCGGCGCCTTGCTGCCGGCCTCACCCCGGGCGTCAGCGACTGCGCGGCGCCGGACGAGCGGCCCAGCGGCAGCAGCGTGTCTCTTGAGGCGAGCTCCAGCATCTGGTCGACATGCGCGTTCCACAGCTGCCAGTCGTGGCCGCCGGGATAGAGCGCCCAGCTGACCTGGGCGCCGACCGCGGCCAGGGCATCGGCCATGGGACGGACCTGGACGGCCGCCTCGTCGTCGCGTCCGCAGAACAGGAACACCCGCACGGGATAGCGAGCGATCTCCGAGCGCAGCCCCCAGACGTAATCCAGCGGGCTGTTGTCGCGCAGCATCGCGCGGCTTGCATGCGCGAAGACGCCCGTTCGAGTCTGCAGGTAGTAGCCGGACCAGGCCTGGAGGTTTCCGAACAGCTCCAGGTTGTGCAGGCCCACGTTGATCGCGCCGTAGGCGCCCATCGAGAACCCGGCCAGCACGCGGTCCTGGCGGTTTGCGATCGTCAAGAACCGCCGGTCCACGTCGTGGACCACATCGACGACGTAGCTCTGATAATCGCCCGCAGGGGTGTTGGCCCACTCTGAGTCCGAGAAGGTGCTGCCGCCGATCCTGCCGTCGGGCAGCACGAGGATCATCGGGCGCATGCGGTGCTCGGCGATCAGGTTGGACATCCGCGTGGGCATGTGCGCGATCACGAGGAACGCCGCGGGTCGTCCGGGGCTGCCGTGCAGCAGGTAGTAGACGGGGTATCTCCGATGCCCGTTCGGGTTGTAGCCGGGCGGCAGGTCGATCAGGTAGTCGGCCTCGCGGTGAAGCGCCTGGGAGTAGAAGTGGACCGTCAGCAGCGTG
Organism: Solirubrobacteraceae bacterium; assembly: GCA_035294345.1. Taxonomy (GTDB): domain Bacteria; phylum Actinomycetota; class Thermoleophilia; order Solirubrobacterales; family Solirubrobacteraceae; genus Palsa-465. The sequence goes on along the minus strand of DATGLC010000026.1, from coordinate 135,158 downwards.
CCGCGCCGCGCGTTGCGAACATAGGCGACGGGCGCGAACCCGCGGTGCACGTAGTAGGACTCCCAATAGCGGTAGGCACCCACCAGGCCGATCGCCGCCAAGGCCAGTGCGGTGAGCGACACCGCCGCCGTGCGCGCGGCTCTCACCGCGGGCTGCCGACCGGCTCCCTGGGCGACGCCGGCCGCCTGGCGATCGGTCGCGTGCGCGGTCGCGTGTCTGCCGCCAGCTGCGCTCTGCGGTCCCTGGGGGCCGGCAGATGGCCCTCGGCCTGCAGCACGCGCAGGATCGCGCTGGGCAGCGCTGCGGGCGACTCGCAGACCAGGTAGCGCGGCCGCCAATCGGGCGAGAACTTGTCGTTGAAGCGGACCAGCCGGTCCATCTGGAAATGGCCGCGGAGCGGGAGCAGGGCGGCTCTGGAGAGGGCTCGCGCGAGCCGCCCGCGCGGGCGGTCACGACGCAGCAGGTGCGCGAGCCCGGCGTAGTTGAGGCTCACCTCGGCGACGCCAAGCTCGCGCGCCGCGGTGATCGCGGCGGCCACCAGCGCCTCGTTGAGCCCGTTGGGCGTCTCCCCGACGCGCTGCATCGTGTCAAGCGACAGCAGGTCGCCACAGCGGGCGAAGCGCATCACGGCGCGCAACTCGCCCTCCGGGGAGCGCGCGAGCGCGAACAGGTCGTCGGCACGAAGCTCGCTTCCGAACGGCCCCATCGACATCGCGAACCCTAGGATCTTCGGATGCTCGAGCCGCCAGCGCGCGGCGACCGAGTCGATCTCGGCCTCAAGCGCCGGATCGACCTCCCGGCCAAGCCGGGTGTAGATGCTCCAGCCGCGCCGCCGGGCGCGCTGAACCGACTGGCGAAGCTTGCGCACCGCGCGGCCCTCGAGCGTGAACGAGCGCGGGTCAACGAAGGCCTCCTCCCCGGCCCGCACCGGGAACATCCCCAGCGAGCGATAGACGTCCAGATGCCGGGCAGACGCGCCCCAGATGACCACGCGCCAGCCCATCCTGCGCGCATGTGCGCGGAAGGCCTTCAGGATCGCCTCCACCGACCCCGGGGGCCCCACCGGGTCTGCCGACACGATCGCGGTCGAGCCAATCACCCGGTAGGCGAGCACGCCGCCTGCGGCGAACGCGAGCCGCTTGTCGGGCCGCAGCAGGAACGGCGACAGCGAATCGGTCCCGTAGGCGTCCAGGATCGCGCGGGCCGCGAGCCACTCGTCCTCGGTCGGGCCGCCCGTGTCGACCGCTTCACGCAGCGCCGACCACGCTGCGAGCACCCCTGCCAGCGTGCCCTCCACGGCCGCCGGCGCCCACCGCGCCGCCAACGCCTCAAGGCCAGCCAGCGCGATCAGGCCGCCGATCGCCAGCGCCGTCGACGTGCGGGCGCCGCGCCACACCCGTGGGGCCAGCGTCAGCAGCGCGACCCCGATCGCGAGCATCAGCGGCCGCTCGCCCTCGGCCACGCCGGTCGCGGCGGCGCGGCCATGAGCCACTGTCAGGCCGACGACGATCGCCTGCGCGGCCAGCAGCATCACCGCCAGAGCGGCGGCGCGGCGAACCGACAGAAAGCGTGCCCAGAGGCTCATCGGCGATCATTCTGAGCCTCCTCGCCGCCCCGTAAAACCCCCGCGGGCGCCAAACAACCGGCTCATAACTGCGAGATCATCTTACGGAAACATTACGCCGCGGTCGGTGCCGAGCGGCCGCAGGACGCGCTGAGCACCGCTTCTCGTCTTTGGGCCGATCGTCCGTGGGGCTACGCTTGCGACCGTGCGGATCCTGATCACCGGGGCGGGCGGAATGCTCGGCCACGACGTGCGCTCCGCGGTGCAGGCCGCCGGCGGCGAGGCGGTGGCGCTCACGCGCGCGGAGCTCGACATCCGTGACGCCGCCGCGGTGGACGCTGCGGTACGCGCCGCTCGGCCTGATGCGGTGATCAACTGCGCCGCGTTCACCGACGTCGATGGCGCCGAGGCCCGGGAGGCCGAAGCGCAGGCCGTAAACGCCGATGGGGCGGGCAACGTCGCCGCCGCCGCGGCGGCGGCCGGCGCCTGGACGGTGCACGTGTCGACCGACTACGTGTTCGATGGCCGCACCGAGCGGCCCTACGTCGAGTCAGACCCCGTGGGCCCGCTCGGCGCCTACGGGCGCTCAAAGCTGGCGGGCGAGCGAGCGGTCTGGCGGGCAGCCCGCGAGCGGGCGACGATCGTCCGCAGCTCATGGCTGTTCGGGGCTCACGGGCGCTGCTTTCCACGGACGATCATGCGTCTGGCGGGCGAGCGCGAGCGCCTCGACGTCGTCTGCGATCAGGTCGGCTGCCCCACCTACACCGGCCACCTGGCGCCGGCGCTCGTGTCGCTCGCGCAAGCCGAAGTGCCCGGTGTGCTGCACGTCACCGGGTCGGGATCCTGTTCCTGGCATGAGCTTGCGGTGGCGGTTGTCCAGGCGGCCGGAATCGACTGCGAGGTCCGTCCGATCCGGACCGCGGACTATCCAACCCCCGCCCAGCGCCCCGCCTACAGCGTGCTTGCAAGTGAGCGGGGCGCACCGGCGCTCGCGCACTGGCGCGAGGGCCTGAGCGCGTTCATGGCCGCGCTCAGCCGCGAGGTTTCGGCATGAGGCTGCCGTGAGGCTGCTGGTCTGCGGGGCGGCGGGGTTCATCGGCTCGACGTTCGTCGAGCTGCGCGTCCACGAGCACGGCGACCGCGTGACCGTTCTCGACGCGCTCACCTACGCCGGCAGGCGGGAGAACCTGCGTGGGGTCGAGTCGGAGATCCGCTTCGTGCACGGGGCGATCCAGGACCCTCAGGCGGTCGCCGACGCCGTCGGCGACGCGGAGGCGATTGTCAACTTCGCCGCCGAGACCCACGTGGACCGCTCGATCTCAGACCCGTTCGCGTTCAGCGTGACCAACGGGCAGGGCACCCACGTGCTGCTGGAGGCGGCGCGCGAGCGCGGCCTGCGCTACGTGCAGGTCTCCACCGACGAGGTCTACGGATCGATCGAGTCCGGCTCTTTCACGGAGAGCTCGCCGCTGCGGCCCTCAAGCCCCTACAGCGCCACCAAGACCGGCGCCGACCTGCTGGTGCTCAGCTACTTCCACACCTACGGACTGGAGGCGACCGTCTGCCGTGGCTCCAACAACTACGGGCCGCGCCAGCACCCGGAGAAGCTGATTCCGCTGATGATCCTAAACGCGCTGGCCGGCGACCCGCTGCCGGTCTACGGCGACGGGCGCAACGTGCGCAACTGGCTGTACGTGGAGGACTTTGCGCGCGGCATCGGCCACGTGCTGGAGCATGGGTTGCCCGGCGAGGTCTACAACTGCGGTGGGCCCGACGAGTGCGAGAACCTGCACGTGGTCCGGAGGATCATCGAGCTGACGGGCGCGGACGAGTCGCTGATCGAGCACGTGCCCGACCGTCCAGGGCATGACCGCCGCTACTCGCTGTCCTCGGACAAGCTGCGCGCGCTCGGCTGGGGGGCCCAAGTGCGCTTCGACGAGGGACTGGAGAGGACGGTGCGCTGGTATCGGGAGAACCGCTGGTGGTGGGAGCCGATCCGCTCGGGCGCCTACCGTGAGTACTACGAGCGCCAGTACGGCCGACGGCTCGGCTCCTGAGGCCGCAGGCGCGGGCGGTCGCGGCGCCAGCCGGGGTGCTCCCGGCTCTGTGGGCCGCAGTGATCGCACAGCGCCTGAGGCGTCGGCTGGACTGGCCGCACTGGAGCGGGAGATCGTGCGCTGCCGCCGGTGCCCGCGGCTGGTCGCCTGGCGCGAGCAGGTCGCGCACGTCAGGCGCGCCGCATTCAGCGACTGGGAGTACTGGGGGCGGCCTGTGCCCGGGTTCGGCGATCCTGCGGCTGCGGTGCTGGTGCTGGGGCTGGCGCCCGCCGCTCATGGCGGAAACCGCACCGGCCGCGTGTTCACCGGCGACCGCTCAGGCGACTGGCTGTTCGCCGCGCTGCACAGGGCCGGCTTTGCCAACCAGCCGACCTCCCGCGATCGCCACGACGGCCTGCGCCTGCGCGGCTGCTGGGTGGCGGCCGCCGTCCGCTGCGCGCCGCCCGCCAACCGGCCGACTCCCGCCGAGCGCGACCGCTGCCTGCCGTTCGCGGAGCGCGAGCTGGGGCTGCTGGGCGGTGTGCGCGTGGTGGTGTGTCTGGGCGCGTTCGCCTGGGACGCGATGCTGCGCGTGCTGTCCGCGCGCGGCGCCGATCTGCCGCGCCCACGGCCACGGTTCGGCCACGGCGCCGAGGCGGCGGTCGGCGCCGTGCGCATGCTCGGCTGCTTTCACCCAAGCCAGCAGAACACGTTCACGGGCCGTCTGACCGAGCCGATGCTCGACGCGGTGCTCGCCCGAGCCCGCGAGCTTGCCGGCGGCGAGCTTGCCGGCGACGAGCTTGCCGGCGCCGAGCTTGCCGGCTGCGAGCTTGCGGGTCACAGACCGGCGTCCTGCAGGCCGGCGTCCAGCTGGCCGGCGTCCGATGCGCAGGCGCGCAAGGGAGAGGCGTGCGACTGACGGGCGCCTCACGCGCGCACGCGCGACGGGCGAGGTCCACAGAAGCGGGGCGGGGCCCGATGGCCGGGCGCCGGTGCAGGGGGCGCACGCCGATAGCCTGCAGGGCATGGACCGAGCGCGCAGGCGGGTCAACCCGTGAGAGCCGCCGGCTTTGACCGCTTCGGCGGGCCGGAGGTGCTGAGGATCTTCGAGGTGGATGAGCCGCATCCGTCGGCCGGTCAGCTGCGGATCGCGGTGCGTGCGGCCGGCGTCAACCCGGTCGACTCAAAGATCCGCCGCGGGCTGATGGGTGGGGATCTGCCGCGGCGCACCGGCGTCGAGGCAGCCGGCGTGGTCGACGAGCTCGGCGAGGGGGTGCGCGGGGTGTCGATCGGAGACCGCGTGTTCGGCCCGACGGTTGGCGGAGCGGCGGCGGAGCGCGCGCTGCTGACCCACTGGGCTCTCATCCCCGCCTCGCTGGACTTCGCCGGCGCGGCCGGGCTGCCGGTGGCCGTCGAGACGGCGACGCGGATGCTGGAGCTGGCCGCCGTGCGCGAGGGCGAGACGGTGGTCGTAAACGGCGCCTCGGGCGCGGTGGGTCTGTCCACCGTCCAGCTCGCCCGGGCGCGGGGGGCGCGCGTGATCGGCACCGCCGGACCGGCCAATCAGGAGCTCGTGCGGTCGTTCGGGGCCGAGCCGACCACGTACGGGGAGGGGCTGGCCGAGCGGGTGCGCAAGCTCGCCGGCGGCCCGGTCGACGCGTGCCTGGACGCCGCCGGTGGCGGCGCGCTGCCGGAGCTGGTCGCGCTCGCCGGAGGGCCCGAGCGGGTAGTGACGATCGCCGACTATGAGGGTGCGCAGCGAACGGGGGCGCGCTTCACGGGCGGCTCCGGCGAGGCGCGCGCCTGGCACGCGCTGGCCGAGGTGGCGGCGATGATCGACCAGGGGAGATTCCGGCTGCCGGTCGCGCACGCGTTCCCGCTTGAGCGGATCGCCGACGCGCACGCGCTCTCGGAGAGCGGCCATCCGGGCGGCAAGATCGTGCTCACGCTCGGCTGAGCGGCGGGCGTGCTTGCGGACGTCTTCTCGCAGCGCACCCGGGAGTGGTTCGAGCGCGCGTTCTCGGCCCCCACGCGTGTCCAGGAGCTGGCCTGGCCGGCGATCGCGACGGGCGAGCACACGCTGATCTCAGCGCCGACCGGGTCCGGCAAGACGCTGGCGGCGTTCCTCTACGCGATCGACCGCCTCGCTCACGATGGGCCCCGCGGTCGCGAGGCCGGGATCGGCCTGGTCTACGTCTCCCCGCTGAAGGCGCTCTCCCACGACGTCGAGCGCAACCTCCGCACGCCGCTGCGGGGCATCGGCGTCAGCCTGACGGTCGCCGTGCGCACCGGGGACACCCCCCAGGCCCAGCGTCGCGCGATGCTCCGCGAGCCGCCCGACATCCTGATCACCACGCCCGAGTCGCTGTACCTGATGCTGACCGGCGCCGCACGCCGCCTGTTCGCGCAGGTGAGGTGGGTGATCGTCGACGAGATCCACGCCGTCGCCTGCACCAAGCGCGGCTCGCATCTGGCGCTGACCCTGGAGCGCCTCTCGGAGGCGGCGGGCGCGGACCCGCAGCGCATCGGGCTGTCCGCGACTCAGAGGCCACTTGAGGAGGTGGCGCGCTTCATGGTCGGCCCACGGCGCACCTGCCGGATCGTCGACGCGGGCGTCGCCAAGCCGCTGGATCTCCGAATCGAGGTTCCGGTCGAATCGATGGTCGCGCCCCCCGACCCCCCGGCTGCGCGGCTTGAGCCGCTGCCCGGCGGATCCGAGCCGACTCGAAACTCGATCTGGCCGGCGATCTACCCGAGGCTGCTTGAGCTGATCCGCGCCCACCGCTCGACGATCGTGTTCGTCAACAACCGCAGAGCGGCCGAGCGGATCGCGCTGCGCCTCAACGAGCTCGCCGGGGAGCCGCTGGCGCGCTCACACCACGGCTCGCTGGCGCACGAGGAGCGTTCGCTGGCCGAGGAGGAGCTCAAGGCGGGGACGCTTCCGTGCCTGGTGGCAACCTCGAGCCTCGAGCTGGGGATCGACATGGGCGCCGTCGACCTCGTGATCCAGATCGAATCGCCCAAGTCCGTGGCCCGGGGGCTTCAGCGGATCGGCCGGGCCGGGCACTCGGTCGGCGACGTGAGCAGGGGAAGGATCCTCCCCAAGTTCAGGGCCGACCTGCTGGAGTGCGCGGTGGTGGCGCGCCGGATGCGCGAGGGCCGCATCGAGGAGACGGTGGTGCCGCAAAACCCGCTGGACGTCCTCGCCCAGCAGATAGTCGCCATCGCAGCGTCGGCCGCCGATGATGCGCAGGTGGCCGCGGGCGCGCGGGTGGCCGCCGGTGCGCGGGTGGTCGCGGCTGCGCGGGCGGCCGCAGCTGCGCGCGCGGCTGGCGGTGCGCGGTTTCCCGGCGGCGCACCCGCGGCTGACGGCGACCTGGCGGCTCGCGGCGACCCGGCGGCCGGCGGCGACCCGGCGGCCGGCGGCGACCCGGCGGCGGCCGGCGCCCCATCCGGGACCGTATCGGTCCAAGCGCTGTACCGGCTGGTCACGAGCACCCACACCTACGCGCAGCTCAGCCGCGCCCAGCTTGAGAACGTGCTGGACATGCTCGACGGGCGCTACCCGAGCAGCGAGTTCGCGCAGCTGCGCCCCCGGATCGTGTGGGACCGTTTGGCGGGCACGATCCGTGCCCGCCCCGGCGCCCGCCAGCTGGCGCTGACCAATGCCGGCACGATCCCCGACCGGGGGCTGTATTCGGTCACGCTCCCCGACGGCCGGCGCGTGGGCGAGCTGGACGAGGAGATGGTCTACGAGGCGCGTCCGGGCCAGACGTTCCTGCTGGGCGCGAGCACGTGGCGCATAGAGGAGATCGGCCGGGACCGCGTGATCGTCACTCCCGCTCCGGGCCTGCCGGGCGCGGTCCCGTTCTGGAAGGGGGACACGCTTGGGCGCGAGCGCGAGCTGGGCGAGGCGATCGGGGCGTTCGCCCGCTGGGCGGTGCAGCGGAGCGCCCAGGAGCTGTCGGCCGAGTACGACCTGGACGAGCGCGCGGCGCGCAACCTGCTCGAGTACCTCTCAGAGCAGCAGCGGGCGACCCGCGTGGTGCCCTCCGACCGAGCGATCGTCGTCGAGCGCTTCCGGGACGAGATCGGCGACTGGCGCCTGTGCGTGCTCAGCCCGTTCGGTGGCCGCGTGCATGCCGCCTGGTCGCTTGCGATCCGCGCGGGCGTGAGGGATCGGCTGGGACTGGAGTGCGACGCGATCTGGTCCGACGACGGCATTGCGCTGCACCTGCCCGATGCCGACCAGCCGCCCGACGCCGAGCTCGTGCTGGTGGAGCCCGACGAGGTCCAGGACCAGATCGTCGAGGAGCTGGGATCCTCGGCGCTGTTCGGGGCGCGCTTTCGGGAGGCCGCCGCGCGCGCCCTGCTTCTGCCGCGGGCGCGGCCAGGGCGGCGAACGCCGCTTTGGCAGCAGCGGCTGCGCTCGCAGGCGCTGCTTGAGGTGGCGCGCCGCCACGGGGAGTTCCCGATCGTGCTCGAGGCCTACCGCGAATGCCTGCGCGACGTTCTGGACGTGCCGGGACTGGTGGAGGTGCTGTCGCGCATCCAGCGCCGGGAGATCGCGCTCGTCGAGGTGGAGACCGCCACGGCGTCGCCGTTCGCCGCCTCGCTGCTGTTCGACTACATCGCCGCCTACATGTACGAGGGCGACGCGCCGAGCGCTGAGCGGCGCGCGGCCGCGCTGTCGCTGGACCGCGAGCTGCTGCGCGAGCTGCTGGGCCAGGAGGAGCTGCGCGAGCTGATCGACCCGGAGGCGCTCGAGCGCGTCGAGGCCGATCTGCAGTGCCTGTCGGCTCAGGCTCGCGCGAGCTCGCGCGAAGGTCTGCTGGACGTGCTGCGCCGGCTGGGCGACCTGAGCCCCCGCGAGCTGTCCGAGCGCGTGGCCGAGGGCCTGGACGCGGAGGAGATGGCACGCGAGCTGGCGGCCGAGCGGCGCGCCGTTAGCCTGCGGATCGGCGGCGAGCAGCGCTGGATCGATGCTGCCGATGCCGGCCTTTACCGTGACGCGCTCGGCGCCGCGCCGCCGGGTGGCCTGCCGGCAGCGTTCCTGGAGCCGGTCTCAAACGCGCTCGTCCGGCTCGTCGCCCGCTACGCGGCGACCCACGGGCCGTTCACGACCGATCGCCTGCGCGAGCGCTACGGCGTGGACGCGTCGGCCGCGCTGCGGGAGCTGGAGCGCGAAGGCGAGCTGGTGCGCGGAGAGCTTCGCCCCGGCGGCAGCGAGCGCGAATGGTGCGACCCGGATGTGCTGCGCCGCCTGCGACGCGCGTCGCTGGCGGCCCTGCGCCGCGAGATCGAGCCCGTCGCCGCGCGTGACCTGGCGCGCTTCTACCCCTCCTGGCAGGGGATCGACCGCCACGCCCCGGCGGGCGCCGGGGTCGACCGGCTGCGCGAGGCCCTGGTCGCCCTCCAGGGGCTCGCGCTGCCCGTGGAGGTGTGGGAGCGAGACGTGCTCCCCAGGCGCCTGGGCGCCTACTCGCCCACCTGGATGGACCAGCTGTGCGCGGCCGGCGAGCTGGTGTGGGTGGGCGCGGGAGCTCTCGGGCACGGGCTGGGCCGCGTGGCGCTCTACCTCCGGGAGGACGCGGCGCTGCTGGGGCCTCCGGAGCGCACGGGCGCGGCCGCCGCGCTGGATTCTGACGCGCACCGCGCCGTGCGTGAGCGCCTGGCGGCGGGCGCCTGCTTCTTCTCGGATCTCGCGGCCGAGCTGCCGCTCGAGCAGCGCCTGCTCCAGGACGCCCTGTGGGACCTGGTCTGGGCCGGTGAGGCGACCAACGACGCGTTCGCCCCGCTGCGCGCCGCCGGGCGGGCCCGGCCCGCGCAGGCTCTGCGCTTGGCGGACAGCGCGGGGTGGGCGCAGGCAAGCCGGCTTGGCCGTCGCCGCCCGCCGCCCGGTACGGGCCCCGTGCTGGGCGCGGGCCGGCGTCGCGCGGCCGCGATGGCGCACCTGCAGGGCCGCTGGTCTTTGACCGCGCCGCTGTTCAGCGGCTCGCCAGACCCGGCGCAGCGGCGCCGGGCGCGGGCCGAGCTGCTGCTCGAGCGCTACGGCGTCCTCACCCGCGAGCAGGTTCTGGCCGAGGGCCTGTCGGGCGGCTTCGCCGCCATCTACCCGGAGCTGTCTCGTCTGGAGACGCTCGGGGCGGCGCGTCGCGGGTACTTTGTCGAGGGGCTCGGGGGAGCCCAGTTCGCGCTTGCGGGCGCGGTGGAACGGCTGCGTGACGCGGCCGCTGGCGAGCGTGACGAGGCGCCCCTGGTGCTGGCCGCGCTTGACCCGGCGCAACCGTACGGCGCGGCGCTTGCATGGCCGGCGCGAGCCCGCACCGGCGCCACGCGCGGCCCGGCACGGGTCGCGGGCGCCTACGTCGTGCTGTGCGGCGGCGAGCCGATCGCCTATCTGGAGCGCGGCGGGCGGGGGCTGCTGACGCTGGTGCAGGCCGCCGACCCGCGACTTGAACCGGCGCTGGCCGCGCTGGTTGCGCACGTTTGCTCGATCTCACCGCGGAGGCTGGCGCTCGAGCGAGTCGACGGGGCGCCGGCAATCGGCTGCTCGCTTGCGCCGCTGCTGGCGCGGCTCGGCTTTCAGGAGGGCCCGCGCCGGCTGACCCTGGGGGCGTGAACGGTGACCCCGGGGTCCGGTGCCCCGCGTGTGGACGGCGGATGGGCGCACTGGCCTCTGGGGTCCGGTGCCCGCATGTGGAGGGCGGGTGGGCGCGCTAGCCGATCTGGCACTGCGCCGCGCTGTAGCCGGGCGGGCTGCCGTACTGCGCGGTCGGGTGGCCGCCCGTGGTCCGGCGCACAGCGGCGCCGAGCAGCCGGCGGCCGCGCCACCAGCTGAAGGTGACGGTTGCCGCCAGCCGGGCTCGCCGCGCGGTTGAGAACGGGAACACCTCGCCTGCCTGCTGCAGGCCGGTTGCGTGCTCGCCCAGGCTCAGTTCGGCGACGGCGCGCGGCGAGGCGATTGGGACGAAACGGTCCTCGGTCGAGGACCAGTAATCGACCTGGATCTGCATCTGAAGGCTGGCCGCGAACCCGAGCGTGGGCATCTGCCCGCGCACGCCGAAGCGCCCGGCGGAGCAGATGTTGACCGTCGCCCACAGGTCCCGTGATCGCCTCGCGGCCGCCACCGCGCGCGCGATCTCGCGCCTCGTGGGCCCGGCGGTCGCCCGCCGCCCGGCCGCCGCCAACCGGGCGGACTGGGTGGTCGGCTGCACGATCGCATTCGCCGGCCGCACCGCGGCGCTCGCCGCCTGCACCACGGCGGTCGCCGGCCGCAGCGTCGCGCTCGCCGGCCGCCCGGCCGCTGTTGCCTGGCCGGCCGCCGTGGCGCCGAGCATGCCCGCCGCGACCGCGCCGGCCACCAGCGCCGTCGCCACGCCCGTCCGGATGGTGCCGCCGAGCGGTGACAGAATCCTCCGCGGCGCGTAGTGAGGGTGGTGATCGAGACCCGGGCGCATGCCTTCGATGACGGATTGTCTGCCACAGCTAACTCGTGGGAGCGCCTCGAGTTGCTGTACCGCTCCAGCCGAGACGACGTGCTCGCATATGTCAGCACGCTGCTGGGCGACCGCGCCGCCGCCGAGGACGTGACCGCGCTCGCGTTCGAGCGCGCCTACTCCCGCCGTCGGACGTTCGACCGCCATCGCGGCGATGAGCGGGCGTGGCTGTTCGGGATCGCCCGCAACGCTGCGCTTGACGAGTTGCGCCGGCGCCGGCGCACGGCGGCCCTGACCGGCGAGGCGCCTGACCCAGATGCCGCGCCGGCCGAGGACGGGGCCGAGGTGGCGCTGCGGCGCACTGTGGTGCGTCAGGCGCTGCGGGCGCTGCCCGCGCGCGACCGCGAGGTGATCGCGCTCAAGTTCCACGCCGGGCTGCGCAACGGCGAGCTCGCACAGGTGCTCGGGATCTCCGAGACAGCCGCGGGCACGCTGATCTACCGGGCCATGCAGAAGCTGAGGAGGGCGTGCGATGCGGTGGCGTGACGGCGACGAGCGGCCGCTAGACGGGGAGGTCACGGGCGCGCTGGTGGCGATCGACGCCGCGCTGCAAGGCGAGCCGGCCGACCCCGAGTTCGCCGAGCTGGTGGAGCTGGCGCTGATCCTGCGCAGCGAGCGCCCGAGGCCCGACGCGGCGTTTGCGCGCTCGCTGGATGAGCGGGTCGCCGCTCGGTTTGAGGTGCCACGGCGAGCTGGCTCGGCCCGCCGTGGCCTGCTGGGACGCGCCGCCTGGAGCGCCGGCGCACTCGCGGCCGCGGGGGCGGTCGCGGCGGTCGTCGTCGTTGCGATCGGCGGGTCGGGTGCCGGCAACCGCAGAGCGGCGGGCACCTACTCGGTCGCGGCGGCCGCCTCGACCGCCGCCTCGCGCCCGCTCGCCCCCTCGCTGCCGTCCGACCTGCCATCGGCGGCCTCCAGCGCGGCCGCCTCGCACCCGGCCGGCTCGGCGGCCGCGCGCACGCCGAACGGTGCGCTGGCCGCACAGCAGAGCGGCTCTCCGTCGGCGGCGGCCTCCCCGGCCACCCTCCCGAACCGCAAGATCGTCCAGTCCGCCCAGCTTGACCTCTCCACCACGGCCGCCCACGTGAACGCCGTCGCTCAGGAGGTGTTCGACGTGGTGGCCGCGGTCGACGGCGTGGTGGAGAGCTCGAGCGTGACCTCCGGCAGCGGCGCGGTGGTCGTGCCGGGCCCGATCGTGGCGCCACCGGTGCCGGGCGGCGGCGCCTACTTCCAGCTGAGCGTTCCGAGCGCCAGCCTCTCGCAGGCGCTCACCGAGCTCTCTCGGCTGCGCTATGCCAACGTCCTGTCGCGCACCGACTCCACACAGGACATCACCGGCCAGATCGGCGGCGCCGGAATGCGCCTGGCGGAGGCGCGCGCGCTGCGCCGCTCGCTGCTTCGCCAGCTTGAGGCCGCCACCACCACCGAGCAGGTCGACTCGCTGAAGATCCAGCTGCGCGACGCGGACGCTTCGATCGCATCGGATCTCGCGACGCTCAACTCGCTGCGTCGCCAGGTCGCCTACAGCACGATCGCCGTGAGCGTCGGCGTGGCATCGCCGCCGGCGGGCGCCGGGGGCGGCTTCACGCTCGGGCGGGCTGCGCACGACGCGGGCAGGGTGCTTGTGATCGTGGCGGGCGTCGGGTTGATCTGCCTGGCGGCGCTGGTTCCGGTGGCGCTTGTGGCTGCCCTGGGCATCTGGATCGGTGCGGCGATCCGTCGCCGCAGGCGCGAGCAGGCCCTGGACGCGGCATAGATCGGGCTTCGCCAGCGCCCGGCGAGAGCCCGCGAGCGCGGCCGACGCGCGACGGGAGCCGATCAGCTGACTCGGGCGAGTGCCGCGCGGCCGCCGCTCAGCAGCCGTCACCCTCCGGTGAGGGCGCGGTGTCGGCCGTCGCCCCCGAGGTGGCCCGGTGGTAGGCCTCAAACGATGCGTTCAGCGGCGGGCTGTAGGACCGGTACTCGACGCAGCCGCCCTGGTGACGGCCCCCGATCACGCCGACCACCACGGGGCCGTGCGCCGTTTTGAGCACCCAGGGCGAGCCGCTGGTGCCGTCGACGTAGCCGTGGCACTCGAAGGTCGGAAATCCGTCGGTCATGTAGATCCTGGCGGTGCAGCTGATCGGGTCGTCGTCGATGCCCGCTGGGTAGCCGGTGACGGTGACCAGCTCGCCACGACGAGCCTCCCGTCCGATCGCGTAGGCGCCGGTCACCTGCTGTATCTCTGTGAGCTTGCCGCCGATCGTCTGTGGCGCCACGGTTAGGAACGCGACATCGGCGTCCGGGTCCTGGCGGGTCACCCACGACGGCGCCAGGTAGGCCGCGGTGACCGTCCAGCGGCCGTACGGTGCCCGCCCGCCCCGCTCTCCGGGCACGAACACCATGCCCCTGGCGTTGCCGGAAACGCAGTGCGCCGCGGTCATGAGCAGGTTCCCGCGCGAGCTGGCCACCACGCTGGCGGTGCAGGTGTGCATCGGCGTGCTGGGGCTGGAGTAGAGGGCGCCGATCTGGGGCGTCCCCCTCGAGCTTGTGGCGCTCGGCACCGTCGCGTGTCGCGTGCGCGCAACCGCGCGCCGCGTGCGCAGCGTGAGCGCCAGCGCGGTCGCCGGCACCACCAGTCCAGCGATCAGGAGGACCGCCGACCACGTCGCGCTCTGGCCTCTCTTTAGCACTCTGTTGCCTGAAGATAGAAGCCAGGTTGTCGAATTGTTGTCAGGGCCATCGCGGGCTGCTGATGACCGCCGCTGCGGATCTAGGGGCGCCGACTCCGGGGTGGATCTCCGCGGCCGCCGATGCCGGGTGCGATTGCCCGCGGCCGCGGATCCCCGCGGCCTGACGAGGCTCTGCTACGGCGCGTGTCCGGCCGGGGCGATCGACACGTGTGGATCGCCGGTCTCGCCGGCGCGCACGGATGCCCGCAGCGCGCCGGGCTCGACGAAGCTCGAGCCGGCGCCTCCGCCCCCGCCTCCGCCGATGTATGTGACAAAGCCCGTCGACCAGTAGGTTCCGCCGCCCCCTCCACCGCCGCCGTAGAGGCCGCCACCTCCGCCGCCTCCGTTCGGCGCTCCACCGGGGCCGCCGGCGCCAGGCTGACCGCGGCCGCCGGACCGGCCGTTGGCTCCGTAGTTGGTGGGCGCCGAGCCTCCCGCGCCGCCCGATGACGCTGCTGCGGGGCGCCCGCCCGCGCCGCCGCCCGCCGCGACCGCCGTCGCTCCCGGCGCTCCCCCTTGGGCGGCCGCGCCGCCGCGGCCTCCGAACCCGCCAACTCCTGCTCCGAAGCCGAGGCTCCCGGCTCCGCCCCCGCCACCGGCGACCAGCGACCGTGAGCGCAGCGAGCCGCCACCGCCGGGACAGCTGGATGCCGTGCGGGGGCACGTCCGCACGTCCGAGGCTCCGCCGCCGCCGCCGCCGTGCCCGGCGCCCGGGCCGCCTCCGTTAAAGCCCCCGGCCGACCCCCGGCCGGGGCCGCCGACCTCCACGTAGAGCCGCTCGCCGGGCGTGACCGGCATCAGCGCGCTCACGATCGCGCCAAAGCCCCCCGGCGCCTGGGGGGACCCCGCCCCGGGCGCGCCCACCGCGACGATCCGCACGAGCGTGACGCCCGCCGGGACCGTGTAGCACTGCTCGCGTCCCGTGAAGCGGAAGGTCGCGCTCGCCGTGCGGCAGCGATTTCGGCGCGAGGCGCCGGATCGAGCGTGGGCGGCGAGCGCGCCGGGCGCGAGGAGGGCCCAGATCGCGATTGTTGCGAAGGTCGCGAAGCTCGGGATCAGTGCTCGTGGGGCCGGCCCGGCCGTCATGGCATCGTGGATCGGCCCGGGGGCCGCGTTGCCTGAGCGCCGTGGACGGATGCGCTCGGCTTTGGGCTGCGGCGATCGGCCCGCGGCTGGGCTCGGGCTGCGGTGGGGCTCAGCTTGCGGCGGCGCCGGAGGCCTGCGACGCTTCGCCCGGCGCGTACGCGATCGCGGCGCACATTCGCTCGCGGGCCATCGCGTGCCCCGCCGCGCGAAGCGGGCGGCCCGGCTCGGTGCGCTCAAAAGCCTCGCCCACCAGCTCCCGCATCAGCTCGTCGGTGCGCTCGAACGCCGCCTCACAGGTGAGCTGTATCTCGCCCTCGAGGATCCACCACCACCACGCGTTGGTCGCGAGGTTGGCGATGAAGTCGCACACGACCGGCGTGCCGCGGGCCGCCAGCAGCTGCTCCGCCTCCGGCGCGGTCGCGACGTTCGCCGCCTCCACGACCACGCTCACGTCCAGTCGCTGGGCGGTTTGCTCGTCGATCGCGTAGGAGGCCGCCGCCGGCACCAGGACGTCGGCGTGCAGCGTTCGCCAGGACTCGCGGTCCAGGAGCTCGTCGCCGGCGTCGAGCGCCGTGCGGTCCAGGCGGCCGAACCGGTCGCGACGGGCCAGGAGCCGCTCCACATCGAGCCCGCCCGCGTTGTGAACCAGCCCGTCGACGTCGGCGATCCCGATCACCCGCAACCCCGCGTCGGCAAGGTAGCGCGCGGTCGCGCCTCCCATGGAGCCGAAGCCCTGGACGACCGCGGTGGCGCCCTCCGGATCGCGCCCCATCTCCCGCAGGGCGGCGATCGCGGCGCGCGCGACGCCGAAGCCGCCGATCAGCTCGGCGAGCGCGATCCCGCGGTCCGTCAGCGCGAAGCCCGCGGCGATCCGTGCCAGGCCCGCCTCCGGGCCGTCGGGCAGCCTGGCGAGCGCAGCGTCGACGGTGGAGCGCATCCCAAGCCGCACAGCGATCTGGTCAAGGTCGTCCTGGCGGACGCCCATGTCCTCGCCGGCGGCCCAGCAGGAGGTCAGCAGCGGCCGCATCGCCGCCATGAAGCGCTCCAGCACGCCGGGCGCACGCTCGTCCAGAGGGTCGAAGTCGATCCCGCCCTTGCCCCCGCCCACCGGTAGGTGCCGTGAGCCGGGGCGGTAAGCGATCGCGTCCTTGCGTGTCATTGCCCGCGCCAGGTCGGCCACCTCCTGGACGCTGCAGCCCGGTCGCATCCGGATTCCCCCTGCGGCCAGCCCGCCGATCAGCACGTCGATCACCACGTGTCCCCGGGCGCCGGTCTCGCGATCGGTCCAGGTGACCTGCATGTACGGCGGCTCGTCCGCCGCGGCGCTGCGTGCGCTCTGGGCAACCGGGGTGTCGTGGCCGGCGGGCGCGCACAGCGCGCCCGGTTCGCCGCCTGCGCGGGCGCTCAACCCGCCAGCTCCGCCGGCAGCTCGATCAGCGTCGGACGGTCGGCGCCCAGCGCGTTCGCGATCGCGCCGCCGATCCCCTCCAGCGCGTCCACGCGTGCCGCGTGGCAGCCGAGGCCGCGCGCGAGCGCGCCGAGGTCCGGCGCGCTTGCGCTGGTGCCGATGTGGGGTATCCCGGCCCGGTCCATCGAGTCCCGGATCTCCCCGTATCCGTGGTTGTTCCACACAACCACCGCGATCCCAAGCCCGAGCTGGGCCGCGGTTGCCAGCTCGGCGACCGTGAACAGAAGCCCCCCGTCGCCGACCAGGCAGGCGACCGGTCGATCCGGCGCGGCGAGCTTGGCGCCGATCGCCATCGGCACCGCGGGACCGAGCGTGCCGTAACCGGCGGGCGCAAGGTAGGACCTGGGCATCTGAACCGGGAGGTGGATGTTGGCGGCGTAGGCGAGCTGGGTTGAGTCGGCGGCGACGATCGTGTCCGAGGGGAGCGCCTCAGACAGCGCGTCCAGCACCGCGAGCAGGCTCTCGGCTCCCGGCCACCACCGCAGCCCCGCGCGCAGGCGCTCGGCGCGCTGCGCCGCCACGTCGCCGCGGTCAAAGCCGCCGCTCGCAGCCCGCTCGGCGCCGTCGCCCCCGGCCGCGTCGCTGCGGCCGTCTCGGGCGCGCGCCCCCTGCAGCAGCTCGGCCAGCCGTCCCAAGGTCTGCGCCGCATCGCCGTGCAGCGCCACCGTTGCCGCGCGGCCGGCGTGCAGCTGGCCGGCGTCGGTGTCGATCCGGATCAGCGCGCCGGAGAACCGCGGCAGGCGCTCCTGGTAGTAGTAGTCGACCTCCGACAGCTCCGTGCCGGCGGCCACGACCACGTCGGCCCGCTCGAGCTCGCCGAAGATCGGCTCGAGGGTTAGGCCGGACCCGAGCGCGGCCGGATGCGTCTCGGGCACCGCGCCCTTGCCGTTGACCGAGGTCGCGATCGGCGCCCCGCAGAGGGCCGACAGCGCAAGCGCCTGGGCACCCGCGTCGATCGCCCCGCCGCCGAGCAGGATCACCGGCTCGCGCGCGTCCGCGAGCAGCCGGACGGCGCGCTCGAGCTCGGCCGCATCGGGCTCCGGCATCGTCTGCCCGCGCCCGTTCGCCGGGGCCGTTTGCGTCTCCGCGTCGCCGGCGGCCTCCCCCGCCGCCATCGCGAGCACGTCGGTCGGGATGCCGATGTGCACCGGTCGCGGCCGCGGGCCCTCCAGCACCGCGAAGGCGCGCTCCAGAGCGCCGGGCAGCTGCTCGGGCGACTCCACGGTCTCGCTGAACGCGGTGATGGTGCTCATGAACGCGCGCTGATCCGGCAGGTCGTGCAGCGCGCCGCGGCCACGGCCGGAGTCCGGGGTCGCGGTTGCGCTTGAGATGACCATCAGCGGCTGGGAGTCGTGGTAGGCGCTGGCGACCGCGGTCGCCGCGTTGGTCACGCCCGGTCCGGTGATCAGGATGCAGACCCCGGGGCGCCCGCTCACGCGCGCATAGCCGTCGGCGGCGAACGCGGCGCCCTGCTCGTGGCGAGGGGTCACGTGGCGGATGCCGGAGCGCGCGAGGCCCCGGTACAGCTCCAGCGTGTGGACGCCCGGTATCCCGAACACGAGCTCCACGCCGCGGCGCTCGAGCAGCGTGATCAGCGCCTCGCCGCAGGTCACCTCGCGCCTCCCTGCGGCTCGGCGACCGGCGTGAGCGGGCGCCGCTCGCGCCACAGGGCGACAACGTTCTCGGCCTGGCGCATCAGATAAGCCTCGTCGGCGCGTCTGGAGATCCACGCCGTGTGCGGCGTCAGCAGCACGCGCGGGTGGGAGCGCAGCGGGCTGTCCGAGGCCGGCGGCTCGGGGTCGGTGACGTCGAGCGCTGCGCCCGCCAGGCGTCCGCGGTCAAGCGCGTCGATCAGCGCCCGCTCATCGACCAGCCCGCCACGGCTGACGTTGACCAGGTAGGCGCCGTGGGGCATCAGCTCGATCGCGTCGGCGTCGATCAGGCGCGCGGTCTCGGCGCTCAGCGGAGCGTGCAGCGACAGAACCCGGCTTGAGCGCAGGCACTCGCCCAGAGCCACGCGCCTGACACCAGCGGGCCAGGCGTCGGAGCCCACAAGCGGGTCGCAGCCGATCACCTCTCCGAACACGGAGCCCGCGATGGTAGCCAGCCGGCGGCCGATGCGGCCCATGCCCACGATCCCCAGGGTCGCGTCCGACGGTCGCAGGGGCCAGCCGGTCGCCTGGTAGTCCCAGCCGCCCTTGCGCACATGGCGATCCAGAAACGGAAGGTGGCGCACAAGCGAGAGCGCCATCGCAAAGGCGGTGACCGCCACCTCCTCGGTCGCGGCGTCGGGCACGTTGGTCACCCACACCCCGTGGCGGCGCGCCGCCTCAAGGTCAACGTGGTCAAAGCCGACCGAGCAGCAGGCGACGATCCTCACCGACGGCGCCGCCGCCAGGACCGCCTCGCCCACGCGCGCGTAGGTGACGAGCAGCGCTGCCGGAGCCAGCCTGCGCGCCAGCTCCACCAGCTCGTCGGGCGAATGCGCGTGCTCGACGCGCACCTCGAACCCGTGGCGTCGCAGAAGCTCCGCCGCGGGGCTCACGTCGGCGCCCTCAGGATCGGTGTAGAGGGCCAGTGGCGCTGCGTCTTCGGTCATCGGTGAGGTGAAACGGCGTCTGCGGGGGTCATCGATCGAGCAGGACCTCAGCGGCGACTCGGGTCAGCACCGCCGCTGCGATGCGCAGCTGGGAGATTGGCAGGTGCTCGTCGGGGCAGTGGCACCCGCGCACGTCTCCCGCGCCGAAGGTGACCGCCTCGATCCCCGCATCGTCGATCAGGTTGCGCACATCGCTTCCGTAGGGGGTGCCGACGATCGGGACCGGGCGTCCGGCCTCCTCTGAGGCGATCCGCGCCACGCGGGCCGCGAACGGCGAGTCGGCGGGGATCTCCACCGGCTTGAACGGGTTGTGCAGCGGCGCGAGCGACCACTCGAGGCCATCGTGGTGCGCCATCGCCTCGCCGACGACGGCGGCCAGCTCCTCGCCGGCTCCCTCGGGCGTCTCACCGGGGATCATCCGCCGGTCGACGACCACCTCGCACACGTCGGGGACGGCGTTGTGCTCCACCCCACAGCTGACACCGGTCACGGTCGCGGCGGCCGATCCGACCAGCGGATGCGTCCGGGCGCGCAGCAGCTTGTCATGGCGTCCAAGCGCCTCAAGGAGCACGGGCAGCGCGTCGACCGGGTTTCTTCCGCTGTCGGCCGTCCCGGCGTGCGTGGCGCGGCCGACGATCCGGATCCTGTTCCACGCCACGCCGCGCATCGCGGTCGCGACGGCCAGGTCGGTCGGTTCGGTCACGATCCCCACGTCGCCCGTGAAGCCGCGCCGCAGCAGCGACAGCGTGCCGGGCTCGCCGCACTCCTCTCCGGCGGCGAAATGCAGCACCAGCCGGCCGCGCAGCAGGTCTCGCCGGGTGGCGAGGACCCGCGCGCATGCGATCTGCGCCACAAGCCCGCCCTTCATGTCAAGCGCGCCGCGGCCCCAGACGGCTCCCTCACGCTGCTCGCCGCCGAACGGGTCCACGCTCCACAGCGCGCGATCGCCCACCGGGACGGTGTCCATGTGACCGTTGAGCACAAGGCCGGGCCCGTCTGTGGAGCCGGCCAGCACCGCGCCAAGCGACGGCCGGCCGGGTGCGAACTCGACGACCTCGGTCTCGAGCTCCAGGTCGGCGAGCTCGCGCCGGACGGCCTGAAGCATCCCGGCTTCCTGCGCGCCCGGGTTTGCGCTGGGGGTGGCCACAAGCCGGCTGAGCGCGTCGGCCAGCGCCCGCTCGCCCAGCGCCGGGTGCGCGGCGAGCTCGTCGCCGGTCGGGTTCACGGAGTCGGAGGATTGGGTCATCTGTGCGGTTGGGGTGTGCGCTTCATTGGGGGTGGCTCGGCGCGGTGGGCTTCATTGGCATGGCTCGGCGCCGCGGGCTTCATTGGGCGTGGCTCGGCGCCGCGGTCTTCATGGAGGTGGCTCGGCGTCGCGGCTTCATGGCTGGGGCTCAGCCTCGCAGAAGTGGGCGCGTGTTGCAGGTCGGGCCGCTGATCCGCGCGATCGAGATCTCGTCGCCCTCGTACTCGATCACCTCGACGCCGGCGTCGCGCAGCCGCGCGCTCGTGACCGGGTTGCCGGCGCAGATCACCACCTGACCGGGAGCCAGCGTCAGGACGTTGCAGCCCTGGGTGTCGAACTCCTCCTCCGGGCACTGGATGAGCGTGTACCCGCGCTCGAGCAGCAGCCTGTGCAGCGAGTGCGGCATCGCTCGTGGGTAGACCAGCGCGACCCGCTCGGAGACGAGGTTGACCACCGACATGAGATGGAGCACCTTGCCCGGGCCCTCCCAGTGCGGCAGCTCGAAGCGATGCCACTCATCCACGAGTCCGTCGAGCGCCGCGCGCAGCTGGCGCAAGCCGGCCTCGTTGGAGCGATAGCCGCAGGCCACCAGGAGCGTCCGCTCGTCCAGCCACAGCGTGTCGCCGCCGTCCAGCTCGGCCTCGCCCCGGAGCCAGCCGATGATCGGGATCTCGAGCTCAAGCAGCTTTCTGGCCATCGGCATCGCCTCAGCGCGGCGCTCCGGGCGGCCGCTGCGGAGGATCACCGCGCCCTCGTCGGTGATCAGAGCCGGGTCATAGACCGCCGCGCTCTGCACGGACGTCCCCTCGTCAAGGTAGTCGACGCGCACGCCGTGGAGCTCGAGGATGCGCACGAACTCCGCATGCTGGGCGCGGGCTCGCTCCACGTCCGGCTCCCCCGGCAGCCCGTAGGCCCGCCACAGCCGGGCGTTGTACTCGTCGCCGGGCGGGTGGACGAGCACGTGGCGCAGCGGCGCGATCATCGACTGGCTGCCGTAGCGGCGCTCAGCGCTGCGCTCGGCGGGGGCTGTGGCGGCTCCTGTCAGGACCATGTGCTGAGCTCCTCCTGCGGTAGGGGTCGTGCGGGGGCGGCCGCGTCCATGTCCGCTTCGGCTGGCATCGCCGGGATCGACGCAAGCAGCTCACGCGTGTAGGCGGCCTGCGGCCGCTGGAAGATCGCATCCGCCGAGCCCTCCTCGACCGCCTCGCCATCCTTCATCACCACCAGCCGCGCCGCGACGGCGCGGACGACCGCCAGGTCGTGGGTCACGAAGATCGTCGCCACCCCCTGAGCCTGCGCAAGCTGCGTCAACAGCGTGACGATCGTCGCCTGGACGGAGACGTCGAGCGCCGAGGTGACCTCGTCGCACAGCAGCACCTCAGGCTCGGCGGCGAACGCCCGGGCGATCGCCAGGCGCTGCTTTTGACCGCCCGAAAGCTCATCGGGATGGCGGTGCGCGAGCTCGCTCCCCAGTTGGACGAGCTCCAGCAGCTCCGCGATCCGCGCATTACGCTCCCGCTGGGAGCGCCGGTCGCCGAACAGCTGCAGTGGACGGCTGAGGATCTCGGCGGCGGTGTGCGCTGGATTCAGGGAGCTGTCGGGGTTCTGGAAGATCAGCTGGAGTGCGCGCTTCTCCGACCGCGCGCGGCTCTCTATCCGCGGTGCGAGCCTCGCGCCGTTCAGCAGCACCTCTCCGGCCCGGGGCGAGATCAGCCCGGCTATCGCCCGCAGCAGGGTCGACTTGCCGCTCCCGGACTCGCCGACGATGCCGACCGCCTCACCGCGGTGAACGGCCAGCGAGAGATCGTGCACGACGTCCGGTCCGCGCCGCTGGTAGCGGCAGGTCAGTGAGCGGATCGACAGCACCGGTTGTGCACCGTCGCCCGGGCGCGGCGCGGGCAGCGGGGCGACCGTCGGTGCCAGCGTCAGCTCCCGGTGTCGCCGGCAGCGGGTCGCGCGGCCCGGCTGCGGGTGATCGAGCGGGATCGCCGACGTGCGGCAGGCGTCCTGCGCGAAGCGGCAGCGGGGCGCGAACGCGCAGCCGGTCTGCACGGCGCTCGCGGGTGGACGCCCCGGGATTCCGATCAGCATCCGGGGCGTGCTCGCCGACGGCGCGGCATCCAGCAGAGCGCGCGTGTAGGGGTGCATGGGGCGCTGGAGCACCTCGCGTGTGGCGCCCGACTCCACGATCCGCCCCGCATACATGACGTACAGCTCTGTGGAGACCTCGGACAGCAGCGCGAGATCGTGCGACACGTACAGAGCGCCGATGCCCTGCTCGCCGACCAGCTCGGAGATCAGCGCCGAGATCTGGCGCTGGGTCCTGACGTCCAGGCCGGTGGTGGGCTCGTCGAGGATCAGGATGCGCGGTCGGCACGCGATCGCGATCGCGATCGCGATCCGCTGCAGCTGGCCGCCGGAGAACTCGTGCGGGTAGCGTCGCAGGGCGGCCCTCGGGTCGGGGATCCCGACTCGCTCCAGCAGCTCAAGCTGTCGCTGCGCGATCTGCGCGGCCGTCGGGCGCTCGTGGATGCGGATCACCTCGGCCAGCTGAGACCCCACCCGGATCGCGGGATTCATCGCGTCGCCGGCGCTCTGGGCCACGAACGCGATCTCGGATCCCCACAGGCGCCGCCGCTCCCGCGGCGCCATGGCGCTGAGGTCGCGTCCGCCAAGGGTGGCCCGTCCCGCCAGCACACGGGCGCCGGGAGCCGAGTACCCGATCGCGGCGAGCGCGAGCGTCGACTTGCCACAGCCGGACTCGCCGGCGAGCGCCGTTATCCGCCCGGGCTCGATCACGAGGTCAACGTCGCGAACGACCACGTTCTCGTCAGAGCCAGAGCCGTAGGCGACGGTCAGCTCGCTCACGCGCAGCGCCCGGTCCGTCGCCTGCTCGTCCCGGTCCGTCGCCTGCTCGTCCCGGTCGGCCGAGCGCGGTGCGGGCAGCGCGAGGTCCCGCGGCTGCCCGCCCTGGTCTGCGGATCGCGGTCCCCGGTCCCGGTTCAAAGGTCGCTCCCGCCGCGTCCGATGCTGCGAGACACCTGCCGCGTCAGCGCGTCGCCCAGCAGCGTGAACGCGACCGCCATCGAGGCGATCCCGAGCGCGGGCGCGACGGTCGCCCACGGGTTGACCTGGATGAACTCGCGCGACTCGGAGACCATCAGCCCCCAGTCGGAGGATGGGGGCTGCGCCCCGAGCCCCAGGAAGCTGAGGGTGGAGACGAAGATCACCGCGTAGGTCAGGTAAAGGCAGTAGTTGGCGATGATCACTGGGGCCGCGTTTGGGAGCAGCTCCCGGGCGAGGATCCACCAGACGCGCTCGCCGCGCAGGCGTGCCGCCGCGACGTAGTCGTTGCCCACGACCGCCTGGGTGGCTCCGCGAACGATCCGTCCGGCGCGGGGCGCGAAGTTCAGGGCCACGACGATCACGATCGCCGCAAACGACGTGCCCACGCGCGTGATCACGACCAGCACGATCAGCAGTCCCGGCAGCGCGATGAACAGGTCGAAGAGGCGCGACGCGCCGATGTCCAGCAGCCCGCCCCTGAACGCCCCGAGCATCCCGATCGTGCCGCCGATCAAAAACGCGAGCGTCGTCGCGGCCAGCGGCCCGAGCAGCACGGTCCGCCCGCCGGCCAGAAAGCGGCTGAGCACGTCGCGCCCGAGCTCGTCGGTGCCCAGCGGGTGAGCTGCCGACGGGCCCTGCAGCGCGAGCCCGCCGATCTGGTCGGGGTTGTGCGGCGCGAGCGCCGGTCCCAGGATCACCACCGCGAGGATCAGCGCCGCGAGCGCAACGCCCGCGCGTCCCTCGGCGCTGGCCAGCAGCCCGCGCCAGAGGGACCTGGGGCGTGGCGCACGCCCTGCGTCGACCGGTTCGACGGTCAGCGTGGCCATCGGTCGCCTCGCCTGCGGCCGTGTCCGCCCGCGCTTGTGTCTGCGCGTCCCGTCGGCCACGCGACGTCCGCTGCGCCAGCTCGTGGCACCCTGCACCGTCGACTCGTCAAGAGCGCCGCTCCAGCTTGGGGTTGAAGTAGGTGACCAGCAGGTCGGTGATCACCGACACGCCAACGAACGCCACCGCCATCACCAGTCCGATCGCCTCCACGGTGATCACATCGCCGTTGCCGATCGCCTGCACAAGCGCCTCGCCCGCTCCTGGGAACCCGAACAGGTTCTCCACCACGATCACGCCGCCCAGGAGGTAGATGAAGTTGAGCGCCACCGCGTTGGCGATCGGGACGGCGGCGTTTCGCATCGCGTGGCGCCATGTGACCGCGCGGCGTGAGACGCCCCGCAGCGTTGCGGCGCGCGCATAGCCGGAGAGCAGAGCCTCGCGGGCGGCCACGCGTGTCACTCGTGTCATGTACGGGATGGAGACGAGCACCAGCGTGAGCGTCGGCATCACGAAAGCCTGCACCTTGGCCCCCAGTCCGCCGAACGTCAGTGCGGTGCTGTTGGGCGGCAGCACGCCCAGCCACACCGACAGCACCAGCAGCACGACGATGCCGACGACGAACTCCGGCATCGCCGAGACGACGACCAAAAGCAGGTTCACCGCCGTGTCGGTGCGGCCCCCGTAGCGGCGCGCCAGCGCCACGCCCAGCGCCAGCGAGATCGGGAGCGCGATCGCCATCGACACCGCCGCCAGCAGGAACGTCCGCAGGAGCCGCGGCGCGACCGCCGGGCGCACCGCCGCGCGGGTGACGGCCGACACGCCCCAGTTTCCGGAGACGAAGTCGCGCAGCCATCGCACGTATCGCGCCAGCACCGGGTCGGCGAGGTGGTGGCTGGCCACGTACGCGGACAGCGCGCTCCGCGACGCCCCTCGGCCGATCGCCTGAAGCGCGACGTCGGTCGGGGACTGGTCGAGGTTCACCGCCAGGAAGATCACCAGCGAGATGAACACGATCGTCACGACCGCGAACGCGAGCTGGCCGACCAGA
Source organism: Solirubrobacteraceae bacterium (assembly GCA_035294345.1). GTDB lineage: Bacteria > Actinomycetota > Thermoleophilia > Solirubrobacterales > Solirubrobacteraceae > Palsa-465. The sequence continues at coordinate 110,010 of DATGLC010000026.1, read as the reverse complement.
GCGCGAGCACGGGCGTTGTGCAGCACCGGCACCCCTCGTCTCCCGGGCGCGCCCGCCGCGGGCCGCCACCGCCGCTCGGCGCTCAGGCCAGCCATGCTCCGACCAGCGATGGGCCCTTGGCCTGCGGGAACGTGACGCCTTCGAGGTTGCGGCTCGCCGCCAGCACCATGTTCTCAAACGCAGCGCTCGCGTAGCCGTCGTTGTTGGCGATCCACAGCAGCAGGTTCTGCAGCCTGGTCTTCTGCAGCGCCGGATCCGGCGTCGCCTGGGCCGCGGCCAGCAGGGCGTCCACGCGAGTGTGCGGGATCTGCGTCTCATGCCACGCCGAATAGCTCGCCAACGTCGTCGGTACGCGGATCGCCGGGTGGCGGCGGTACACCCAGGAGGTGTAGAAGGCCTCGACGAGCCAGATCTGCTCGAAGTAGGTGGCCGCCGGATGCTGCTTGACGTTGACATGAATCCCGGCGGCCGCCACGCTCTGCGCAAAGGCGACAGCCATGTCGACCATTCCTCCCAGCAGGTCCGATGTGTAGAGCGTGAGCTCCAGGCCGTTCGGGTAGCCGGCCTGGCGCAGGAGCTCTCGGGCGGTCGTGATCTCCTGCGGCCGGACGCCGAGCGAGGGCGGGTAGAAGGGGTCCGTCTCCGGCGCCGGCGTGTCACTGGTGAGCACGCCCTGGTTCTGATATGCGCTCTGCAGGACCAGTCGGCGATTGTCGGCGAGCTTCACCGCCTGGCGCACGCGGACGTCGTCAAACGGCTTGTGGCGTGCGTTCATGACGATGTAGGAATCGAAGTAGGCCGGAACGTCGAGCACCTTCGCGTTGCCGCTCGCCCTGACGATCGGGACCTGCGAGAACGAGATCGACGTTGAGAGGTTCGACTGCCCCGAGGTGACGGCCTCGACGAGGCCCGTCGGATCCGGGATCGAGACCCCGCGGATCTCGTCGAGATAGGGCAGTCCCGGCTGCCAGTAGTTGTCGTTTCGGACGACGCTCCAACCCTGGCCTGCCTGGAAGGACTCGAACCTGAACGGGCCGGTGCCGTAGGCCTTGGACAGCGGAAACGAGTTCTGGCCGGCCTTGACGATCTCGGTCCCGGTGGTGGCGAACATGAGTGGGAAGAACGCGTCCGGGTTCGTCAGAGTGGCCACGACCGTGTGGTCGTCGACCGCCTTGACATGCTTGGGTTCGAGAACGGCCGCTATCGGCCCGTACATGGGGGAGGCGAGCGAGGGCTCGAACAGCCGGCGGATGCTCCAGACGACGTCCTCGGCCGTCAACGGGCTCCCGTCGTGGAACGTGACCCCCGGACGGAGCTTGAATGTCCAGCGCCGAAGGCTGGGATCGGAGCTCCAGGATGTCGCGAGCGCCGGATGAAGCCCATATGCGGCGTCCATCAGGATCAGCGTCTCCCAGGCCAGCGGGACGTAGATCGCATTGTTCTGGTTCCATGGGCGCTGGGGGTCGAGGTTCTCGCTCACGGAGGCGTCTCCGACCGCGACCTGGATCGAGCCGCCGCGCTTGGGCTGCCCGGACGCGCTTGAGCTCGACGCCGACGCGGAGCCGCTGGACGCGGAGCTGGCCGAACCGGTGGTGCCGCCCGAGCCGCAGCCGGCGAGCCCGAGCGCGCCGGCGCCGGCGAGCGCGGCGCCGGCGGCGCGCAAAACCTCGCGCCGCGAGACCTGGCGATCCAGCGCACAAGTTGATGGTGACTGGCTCATTTGTTCTCCTCCTCTGCGGCCGTCGTCCGGCCGGGTGGCTCGTTGGCAACCTCAAGCGCCGTCGCGGCGAGCACGTTGACTCCGCGCAGCACACGGTGAAGCTCGATCTCCTCGTGCTCGTTGTGGGTGACGCCGTCGACGCACGGGACGAACAGGATCAGCGCGGGGGCGATCGTGGCCATCCAGTACGCGTCGTGTCCGGCGGTGCTGCGCATCCGCAGCGTCTCGACGGCAAGTCGCGCAGCCCACTCGGAGGCGATCCGGGCCAGCTGCGAATCGAAGCGGATGCCGGCGCCGAACTCCCACAGCGTCCTGGTGGCGATCTGAAGCCCCCTCCTCGCCGCGACCCGCTCGGCGGCCTCGGTCAGCTCGGCGCCCATGCGCTCAAGCTCGCGCTCGCCGGCGTGCCGGTAGTCGACCGTGAGCACCGCCTCGCCGGGGATGATCCCCGGACGGTTGGGCCACACCTCCAGGCGGGTGACGGTCGCTCGCGGCTCGTCGATGCACCGACCTGCGGCCGCGCCACGCGGCGTGGCCCGGGGCGCGGAGAGCGCTCCCGCCCGCGCCGCTCTCGCCCCGAGGGTCCCCGCCTCGGCTGCCCCTCCGCCGAGCGTCCCCGCTTCTGGCGCCCCGATCCTGAGCGTCCCCGCCGCGGCTGCCCCTCCGCCGAGCGTCCCCGTCCCGAGCGCCTCGACGACCGCGATCACCTCGGCGGCGCCCGCCAGCGCATCGCGCCGGCGGCGCATCGGTGTGGCCCCGGCGTGACCGGTCTCGCCGCGCAGGCGGATCTCGACGGCCCGCGCAGGATAGGCGCCGGTCACGATCCCGAGGTCGACCCCGGCCCGGTCGAGCACGTCGTCCTGCTCGATGTGCAGCTCCAGGTAGGCGCGGGGTGGCCGACCGGGCACGGCCTCCGCGCCGTCGTAGCCGATCCGCCGCAGCTCATCGCCGAAGCGCACCCCCGCCTCGTCGCGCTGGTCGAGCGCTCGCTCCAGGTCAACAGCGCCCGCGAAGACCCCTGAGCCGAGCATCGCCGGTCCAAACCGCGCTCCCTCCTCGTTGGTGAACGACGCGACTTCCACCGGCCGGCGCGTGGTTATCCGGTTGTCCTGCAGCCAGCGCAGGATCTCCAGTCCGGCGAGCACGCCCAGCGCGCCGTCGTAGCGACCGCCCGCAACCTGCGTGTCCAGGTGACTGCCGATCACCACGGGTTCAAGCGGCTCGGCCCCGGCGCGGCGCGCGAAGATGTTGCCGACCCGGTCGACGCGCACCTCAAGGCCGCTCTCCCGGCACCATGCGCAGAACGTGTCCCGCATCTCGCGGTCGGCGTCGGTGAGCGCCAGGCGCTGTACCCCTGGACTGCGCCAGGAGCCGATCCTTGCCGCCGCTCGGAGGCTCGCCCACAGACGGTCGGCATCGATCGGCGGCAGCGGCGCGCTGGGTTGCATCGATCGGTCGATGCCGACCGAGGCTGCGCCCGGGGCGGCGCTCGGCGGTCGCGTGGTCATCGGCGCCTGCGCGGTCTTGCCCTGAGGTTCGTACGGGGCGATCAGGCCGGGTCCCGGCGGAGCGGCTGGCACATGCAGTGCACGCCGCCGCCCGCCAGCTGAAACTGGCTCATGTCCGGGTCATAGACGGTGAAGCCGAGCGCTCGCAGCCGCTCGTTGAGCTTCGGCGCGGCCGTCGTGGACAGCACGCGATCCCCGCCGAGGGCGACGACGTTGCAGCCGAGCGCCATCGTCTCGCGGAACGAGACCTCGACGATCTCGATGCGCCTAGAGCGCAGCCAGTCGACGATCTCCGGGTCCGTCGTCTCAACGCACACGGCGCACAGCTTCTCCGCCAGCATGCAGACCATCAGGTCGATGTGCACGTAGAACTCGTCGATCGGCGCGTAGCGGACCTCCAGCCCCTCACGCTGCATCCAGCCGCCGACCTGGCGCGCCGCGACCTCCTCGCCCCGCAGGCCCGTGTAGCCGATCAGCACGCACCCGGGCTCGATCATGTTGAAGTCGCCGCCCTCGAAGTTCCCGGCGCTCACCAGGTCGTAGACGGGGATCTCGTGCTCCAGGTAGAAGCGGAGGACGTTGGCGTACTCGCCGCGTCGGCGCGGGTTCGCGAGCTGGGTGACCACAGCGCCGAAGGGCGTCATGAAGCTCGAGTCGCGCGCGTAGACCCCGTAGGGCAGCTCCTCGCGCGCCGGCAGCAGGTGCACGTTGACGCCGGCCTGACGGTATGCGTCGACCATCTCGGCGTGCTGGCGCAGCGCCAGGCCGCGGTCGAAACGATGGCCCCGTCGCAGGGTCTCGCGGACGAGCGCGCTGTACTGAGCGTTCTCCTCGCCCAGCCACCGAAACGCCTCCGGCGAGCCCAGCAGCACGTCGCGCAGCACGCCGTACTCTGAGTCGATCCCCCACCGGTCCAGCGCGGCCGTCCCGCCGTCCGGCTCGCGCGCCTGCAACGCGCGCTGTCTCTGCGCAACCTCTTCCAGCATGACCGCTTGCTCCTGTCCGTCGGGGGCTGAATTGGCCGCGGACCGTAACACCGAAGCCACCGAAGGTCAACCAATATTTTGGACGCTCGTATCGATTCATGAGACGCCAATACAATCGGCGGCCATGGCTTCGCCAGCCGGCGACAGAAGCGAGGACGATCCAGGGGCCGCGGCGCCCGCGCCACGGCCCCATGGCCAATCGATGTTCGCCCACGGGCCGCATCCTCGGACGGCGCGGGCGCCTGCCTCGCCGCGTGAGGCGCCCGCCGCGCCGCTGCCCGCGCCGCTGCCACCACCGCCCGCAGAGGCGACCGCCGCGCCGCTGCAGCCACCGCCCGCAGAGGCGCCCGACCGTTGGTCTGAAGCGGAGGCCAATCCGCTGCGCCAGGCGCTCGGGGCGCACCTGCTGGCCCTTCGCCGGCGCCAGGGCAGAAGCCTTCGGGAGGCCGGCGCGCTCGCGGGGCTCTCGCCCCAGTTCATCTCGATGGTCGAGCGTGGGCAGACGGAGATCGGGCTCTCGCGTCTGATACGGCTCGCCGACGCCTACGACGCGAACATCGCCGACCTGCTGGCGGAGATCAACGGGCGAGACGTGGAGTTCGTGCCGGCCGCCAATGCTCTCACCGCCCCGAGGATCGACGGGGACCCGACGGTCACCTACCTCACCAGCCCGTCCTGGAAGCTTCAGCCCTTCAGGATCGAGATCGCGCCCGGAAGCCGTCTGGAGGGCCTGTCGCACGCCGGCGAGGAGTTCATCCACTGCATCGAGGGCGGAACCATCACGATGACGATCAATGGTCGCGACTGGAAGCTGTCCCCGGGCGACACGATCGTCGTGCCGCCCCGCGCGCAGCATTCCTATCGCAACGACTCGCGCCGGGTGGCGGTGGCCATCGGGGCGGTGGCGCCGCCTGGGCGCGGGGCGTCTGGGCGCGGCGAGGAGACCGAGCGGCTCTAGCCGCGGTCGGCTGATGGCGTGGACCAGCGACGAGCGGATGGCGCTGCTGCGCGCCGTCCCGATCTTCGGCGAGCTGGGCGACGGCGAGCTGGCTCAGATCGCCGAGGCCTCGGTGCCGCGCGCCTTCGCCGCCGAGGAGACGGTCTTCCGCGAGGGCGACGAGGGCGACACGTGCTATGTGCTGCGTCTGGGCCGCGTGCGCGCGCTTCGCGAGCACCCCGATGGCCGCTCGATCACCCTGGCGACGTTCGGGCCCGGTGAGCTGTTCGGCGAGCTTTCGCTGCTGGACCGCGGGCGTCGTTCGGCTACGGTCGAGGCGGTCGAGGACGCCGAGGCGGTCGCGATCATGGGCCGCGATATGCGCCGTCTGCTGCGTGCCGAGCCTGACATCGCGCTGGGCATGCTGGCCTCGCTCGGCCGGCGCCTGCGCGCCACCAACGAGCGCCTGGCGCGGCAGTCGTTTCAAACCGTGCCCAGCCGGGTGGCCTCGGCGCTGCGCCAGTTGATCGCGCAGGCGGCCGGATCCGGTGCCCCGGTGCCCGCCGCCGCCTGCGGGGGCTCCTGTGAGCAGGAGCCGGTCCGTCTTGCCGTGACGCAGGCGCAGATAGCGCAGCTGGCCGGATGCGCACGTGAGACGGCCAGTCGCTTCCTTGCGCAGCTTGTGCGCGACGGGGTGATCGAGCAGGGCCGAGGGAGGCTCACGGTGCTCGATCCAGAGCGGCTTGAGCGCTATGTCTTCTGAGCCTGGGGCGCCCGGTTGCGAGCCTGAGGCGCCCGGTTGCGAGCCTGGGGCGCCCGGTTGCGAGCCCGAGGCGGCCGGTCGAGTTCGGCGCGGGCCGCCCGACAGCGCGCAGGGAGCGGCGCCCGACAGCGCGCAGGGAGCTGTGCCCGACAGCGCGCAGGGAGCGGTGGCCAAAACCGCGTACGAAGCGGTGCCCGCCGAACGCGCAGGGTCCACCGCCGCTGCAGCCGCTCGCGGCTCAGAGGCCGAGTCGGAGGAGCGCTCGGCCGGTGGGGTCGTCGTGCGCGGCGATCAGACCGTGGTGATCGTTCCCCGCAAGCGCGCGCAGGATGGTACGCGGGTCCTGGGGCTCCCCAAGGGGCATATCGAGCCGGGGGAGACCGCGGAGCAGGCCGCCTGCCGCGAGGTGGCCGAGGAGGGCGGCGTGCAGGGCCGGCTGCTCGAGGAGCTGGGGGAGGTGCGCTACGAGGTGGTCCGCGCCGGCCGTCGGGTTCCCAAGCAGGTGCGCTTCTTCCTGCTCGAGTACCTGTCTGGCGATCCGGGCGACCACGATCACGAGATCGAGGAGGCTCGCTGGCTGCCGCTGGTCAGGGCCGCCCGGGAGCTCACCTACGAGGGCGAGCGCGAGATGGCGCGCCGCGCCTTGCTGCGCGTCGGGCGCGCCCGATAGGCTCCGCAGCCGTGCGGGTGCTCAACTTCTACTCGTCGGTGTTCGCCGACCAGCTTCGCCGCGGCCGCAAGACGGCCACGATCAGGCTGGGCGACAAGTCGCACAAGTACCGAAAGAACGAGTGCGTGATGGTCACGATCGGCTACCAGCACTCGCCCAGGGAGAAGATCTTCCTGGCGGTGATCGATCAGGTCGAGGTCAAGCGGGTGCGCGACCTGTCGCCGCGGGACATCGAGCATGACAACCCCGAGTTTCGCCGCGTCGACGAGATGGTCCACTTCCTGGAGCAGATCTACGGCCGCCGCGTGACGATGGACGACACCGTGACCGTCGTGCGCTTCTCGCAGATCATCGAGCAGCCCCCGGACCTGATGCGCGACCGCATCCACGGTCTCGGCGGGGCTCGCAACTGACCGCCGGCTTCAGCCTCCCGCGGGCCGTGGTCGCAGCCTGAGGCTGCGGCTAGCATCGGCGGCCGATGATCTCAACCAACCAGCTCAAGAACGGCAACCACATCGAGGTCGAGGGGACCGTCTACAAGGTGCTGGAGTTCCAGCACGTCAACCCCGGAAAGGGGGCTGCGTTCGTCCGCACAAAGCTGCGCCGCGCGAGCGACGGAGCCGTCATCGACCGGACCTTCCGCGCGGGGGAGAAGCTCCGCCCGGTCCACACCGAGGTGCGCCGGATGCAGTTCCTCTACGCCGACGGCCAGGACGCGCACTTCATGGACTCCGACACCTACGAGCAGATGACCATGCCCCAGGCGTCGATCGAGGACGAGCTGCGCTTCACCAAGCCCAACGACGAGGTCGAGCTGCTCATGATCGACGACCGGCCAGGTGGCCTTCAGCTGCCGAGCGCGGTCGACCTGGAGGTGACCGAGACCGAGCCGGGGCTGCGGGGGGACACCGCCTCGGGCGGCGGCTCAAAGCCGGCCACGCTGGAGACCGGCGCGACCGTGCAGGTGCCCCTGTTCATCTCGATCGGCGATCGCATCCGGGTCGACACGCGGACCGGCAAGTACGTGTCGCGGGCTTAGCGGTCGTCGCGGATGTAAGCCTCGCCGGTGCCGTCGGTGCCTGCCGCGCATGGCGGCCTGGGCGGGCGTGCCGCGCGTGGCGGCCCAGGCGGGCGTGCCGCGCGTGGCGGCCTCAGCGCCGCGCCGGCTCACCGCTGCCCGCCTGCGTCGGTCGCACCCCGCTCACGGAAGATCTCGGCCAGCGCCACCGCCACGGCCACGCCGGCGTTGAGGCTCTCCACTCCGGGACGCCCGCCCGGTATGCGAACCAGAGCGTCGCACTCCTGCCGGGTGCGGCGCCGCAACCCCTCACCCTCGGCCCCAACCACGATCACCGAGCGCTCGTCGAACGCGGTCTGAGCCAGGGTTCGCTCGCCGCGCTCGTCGAGTCCGTAGATCCAGAAGCCGAGCCCCTTGAGCTTCTGCAGGCTGCGCGCGAGGTTCGTCACGGTGTACGTCGCCACCAGCTCGGCGCCGCCGACGGCGATTCGCGCCACGAGTGGTGTGACCTCGGCGGCGCGGTTCTTCAGCACAAGCACCCCGTCGGCCCCGAAGAACGCTGCGCTGCGCAGGATCGTGCCGAGGTTCTGCGGGTCGGAGATCTGGTCGAGGGCGAGCACGACGGAAGCCTTCGCCAGCTCGTCCAGCTCACCCTCCGTGCGAAGCGGACGCGGCACGGTGAGCGCCACAACCCCCTGGTGCTTGTCCTCGTCGGTGACGCCGCCAAGCCGCCGCAGCTCCGGCCAGGACACCAGCTCGGGCTCGACCCCGGCCGCACGGGCCAGCTCGATCGTCTCCCGGTGGTAGGCCTCACGACCGGCGAGCAGCAGCCTGCGCACGGACTGCGGCCGAGCGAGCAGCAGGGCTCGAACCGAGTGCTTGCCGTACACCCTGTCCACGCCGGCGACCCTACACGGGGCGCGGACCCGCTCGTGGCGGCGGTGACAGGTGGCGGTGCGCCGGAACCTCGTACACGGGCCCCGACCTCGGTCGCCGGGACCGGGCTAACGGCCGCCCTCTGGGCTCGCCCCGCCGAGCGCCTGCGCGACGGCGCCGCCCTCGCCGGCGGCCGTCTCGACCACGGATCGAGCACGCAGGCACAGCCTGATCCTGCGCGGCCCCACACCGTGATCGACTCGTACGATCCCCCCGCGCCCGTCCAGCCAGATGAGGTCCAGCGCGAACCGCATCCCGAAGGTGTGCACCGAGGGGGTCTGCGGGATGTGCAGCGCGTGCCCGGGCTCTAGCGCGTCAAGGCGCGCGAGGCCGCGCCGCCGGGAGCGGTGCGTGCGGGCCTCGATCAGCACGATCCCGCCTGGGAGGCTGCGCCGCGGCAGGCCGTCGAAGCGATCAGTGGGCATGAAATCCTCCACCCAGGACCATCGAGCTGAGGAGGATGAGCGACAGAGAGCCGGCGCGCAGCACAGCGGTCAGCCGGCGCCCGGCGTCCCCGCGGCAGCTCGGCGCCGGCCGGGCCGCCCGCGCCCGGGAGGCCTGGGCTGGCTGGGCCGGGTGCCCCGAGCAGCGCCCAGCCGGCAGGCCGAGGCGCTCCCGGCCCCACCGAGCCGGCCCGCACGGGCGCTCCCGGCCCGACCGAGCCGGCCCGCGCGGGCGCTCCCATGGGCGCGCGCCCATGCCGCGCCGGCCACGCGCCCAGCAGACGGCCACCAGCAGCGCGAGCGCGACCTCGTTGATGGTTGCGATCACGTCCAGTGCGCCGGGCTGCTCGGGTGCGCTCCTGTCCGGGCCGACCGGGAGCCCAACGGTGCGCGACAGCGCCCACACGCAGACGACCGCCATGCTCATCGCGGCGCCCGCCACGAGCACTGCCTGGCTTGGCCGGCGATGCGCGGCGACCGCCCAGCCGATCTGGGCCGCCGCGACAGCGACGAACAGCACCGCGTACAGAGGCGACTCGCCGAGGTGGTCGGCTGCGGCCTGCACGTGGATGAGGGCGGTCGCGAGTGCCAGCCCGCAGGCGAGCGCCAGGTCGGTGCTCCCGCTCGCCGCCACGGTGCCTGCCGACCGCTTGGCGCCGGCCGTGCCGGTGACCGTCCGGCTCACAGCCTGATGGCCTCCTGCGCGCTCGTCTTCGCCGCGCCCGCCGCCGGAACCGACCAGTCCCGTCCGAGCGTCGCCAGCAGCTGCTCGGGCGCGGCGGGGCGCGCGAGCAGGTAGCCCTGTGCCAGGTCGCAGCCGAGCGCGCGCAGGGCGTCGGCCTGCCTGGGGTCCTCGACTCCCTCGGCCACGACGGTGACCCCCAGGTGGGCTCCGAGGCTGAGCACCGCCCCGACGACCGCGGCGTCGGCGGTGTTGGCTTGCATCCCGGACACGAACGAGCGATCGATCTTGATCACGTCCAGCGCCGGCAGCTCGCGCAGGCGGTCCAGGGAGGAGAAGCCCACCCCGAAGTCGTCGATCGCGATCGTGACCGCCAGTTCGCCGAGCGCGCGCAGGTTCGCCAGGCCCACCGCCACGTCGCGGACGAGGCTGCGCTCGGTGATCTCAAGGCACAGAGCGCGTGGGTCAAGCCCAGTCTCGCGCAGCGTCTCCGCGACCGTCATGGGGAACCGCGGGTCCGCCAGCTGGCGAGGCGACACGTTGACGGCCACGCGCAGATCGGCCGGGCAGGCTCCCTCGCGGCGCCAGCGCACGAGCTGCCCGCACGCCTCCCGCAGCACCCATGCGCCGAGCTCCACGATCAGGTCGCTCTGCTCGGCCACCCCGATGAACTGCCCGGGTGCCACCAGCCCCCGGACGGGATGCTCCCAGCGAACGAGCGCCTCGACGGCCGCCACCGCCCCGCTCACGAGTGAGACCTCAGGCTGATAGTGCAGCCGCAGCTGGCCGTCGGCGATCGCGGTGCGCAGCTCGTGCTCGGTGGCCAGCGCGGCCACCGCCGAACGCTCAAGCGCGGAGTCGAACACCCAGACTCGGCCTCGTCCGGCCTCCTTGGCCGCGTACATCGCGACGTCGGCGTCGTGAAGCAGCGTCGCCGGGGGCACGTGCGGCGAGTCCTCGATGCGCACGCCGACGCTGGCCCCCAGTCGAAACAGCCGACCCTGGTGCTCGAACGGCGTCGACAGGACGCGCAGGATGCGGTCGGCGAGCAGCCGCGCGGAGGCCTCGTCGGTCCGCTCGCACAGCACCGTGAACTCGTCGCCGCCCATGCGCGCGACCGTGTCCTGTGAGCGCACCACGCGGCCGAGCCGTGTCGCGGTCTCGCACAGGACCGCGTCGCCGGCGGCGTGGCCGAGCTCGTCGTTTACGAGCTTGAAGCGGTCAAGGTCGACGAACAGGATCGCCAGCGGCGTGGGGTCGCGCGTGAGGCGGCGCAGCGCCTGGGCGGTCCGATCGAGCAGCAGGCGCCGGTTGGCGATGCCCGTGAGCGGGTCGTGCAGCGCCGTGTGCTTGAGCTCCTGCTCGGCGAGCTTGCGGCCGGTGATGTCGTTCGCCTGCACCAGCAGGTAGTCGAGCCGGCCCGAGGCGTCGCGGATCGCGCGGACGCCGTGCTGGACCCATACGGTGTGGCCATCTCGGTGGCGATAGCGCCGCTCGCCCTCATAGACGTCCAGCTCTCCGGCGACCAGCCGCTCCAGCGTCCGCCGGCTGGCTGGCAGCTCGTCCGGTTCGATCAGCTCCGCAAAGCTGCGCGCCAGCAGCTCCGCCTCCGAGTATCCGAGCATCTGGCACAGCGCCGTGTTGACGCGCAGGTAGCGGCCGCCGGGCTCGACCATGCACATGCCGGAGATGCCGCTCTCAAACGCGGCCTTGAACTGCTCGGCCAGGCGGTCGGCCGCGCGCATGGCCGCGACGGCGCGCTCGCGCGTGTTCTCGTTCAGCCGCCAGGTGGCCACCGCGGCTGCCCCGGCGGCGAGCACGAAGCTCGCGTGCACGGCGGCCCAGCCCCAGGGGTTGCCACCGTGGCTGTAGACGTCGTGGGGGGCCAGGGCGCCCAGGACGCCATGCTCGAGCCCCACGTACAGGAAGGCGAGCCCAAACGGCAGCCAGTCCTCGTAGAGCGCGAGCACCGCGATCACGACGAAGTAGTGGAAATGCGCCTCGATCTGACCGTGCCAGCCGTAGACGAGCACCGCGGAGGCCGTCAGCAGCCCGAACACCACCGCCACCGACCGTGCCCTGCGGCCGATGTCCGCCCGGCGCGCGACCAGTCCGGCGAGCGCGATCGGCAGCACCGGCGAGATCGAGCCCCACACACCGAATCCCTGGCAGAGCAGGAACACCGGCAGGCCGACGACGTGCAGCCAAAGCAGCCAGAGCATCACCCGGTGGCGGGAGTCCCACTCCGCCTCAGGCAGCGTCCGGCCGCGCGGGAGTAGGGCTCGCGCGCGGCAGGCGAGGCCACCCCCTGCGGGTGCGGGCGCGATCAGATCGGCAGGTGCCATCGCTGACAACCCATCTGCGTGGTGATATCGGCCGCGCGCGTGAAGTCGTGAGCGGGTCCGCTCGACATCCCGTGACGAGGGCCCGCTCGGCATCGTCGTGAGCGGGTCCGCTTGGCGTCGTCGTGAGCGGGCCCGCTCGGCATCCCTCGTCCGGCCTTCAGCGTGGACGGCCGCCGGCCGATGATCGTCGAGACGATGATCGAAGCCGAGCTTGAGCCCAAGCCGGGCCCCGCCGGCGGTCCGCGCCCCCTGGCGGTCAGGCCGGCGGCGCTTGCGGTGGCCGCCGGGACGATCGCCCTGGCGACGGCGGTGGCGCTGGCGCAGAGCTCTGCGCCGGACGCGATCCTGCGCGGCGTGCTGGTGGCGCTGCTCGTTCCGTGCGCGGCGATCGACCTGCGCAGACGCGTGATCCCGAACCGGATCACGGGCCCCGGAGCCGCGGTCGCGATCGCGCTCGGGCTGGCGCTCGCGCCCGGCTCGGAGCCCGGCCGGCTGCTGTGGGCGATCGGGGCCGGCGGCTTTCTGCTGGTGGCGGCGATGGTCAATCCGGCCGGCATGGGGATGGGCGATGTGAAGCTCGTGGCCATGATGGGGCTCTTCCTCGGCGCGCCGGTGGCGGTGGCCCTGCTCGCCGCGCTGATGTGCACGATCGCCACGGGCGCGGTGCTCGCAGCGCGAGGCGGCCTGAGCGCCGTCCGCGGCACGGGGCTTCCGTTCGGCCCCTATCTGGCCGCGGGAGGGCTGCTCGCGGCGCTGGCGGGACCGCAGCTCATCCACGCCTACGCGCACCTGGTCGGCGCGGGCTGAGCGCCCGCTCAAGGTCGGCCGCCGGTCCCTGGGCGCGGGGCAGGCGGCTGCAGGGGCGGCGACGGGCGGTCTGGGATGCCACGGCCGGCCCACGCGCCGAGGGTCGGATGCCGTCTGCCGCCGCCACCGGCCGCCGGACCGGCGGCCGGCCCACGCACTGAGGATCGGATGGCTCCGGGGACCGGTGGGCGGCCGCCGAGGGTTGGCACTCTGGCTGGCCGAGTGCCAAAAAAACCTTGAAACCGTCAGCGGGCGAGCTATAGTGCGCGCTGTGTTGGCACTCTCGGGACGCGAGTGCCAGCGAAGTGCTGCAACTTCAACCGGAGGTCGGATCAGATGAAGCTCAAGCCCCTCGGCGATCGGCTGATCGTACGGGCCATCGAGGAGGAGGAGACCACCGCCAGCGGCATCGTCCTTCCGGACACCGCCAAGGAGAAGCCGCAGAAGGGGAAGGTCCTGGCCGTCGGCGACGGCAGGCTCAACGAGGAGACCGGCAAGCGCACCCCGCTCGACGTGGCGGAGGGCGACGAGGTCCTCTACAGCAAGTACGGCGGCACCGAGATCAAGGTGGACGGCGAGGAGCTGCTCGTCCTCCGCGAGTCCGACGTGCTGGCGAAGGTCCAGTGACGGCGAAGGTCCAGTAACAACCGAGACCCAGAGAGAACATGGCACACAAGGAACTCAAGTACGATGCGGACGCCCGCAAGGCGCTGGAGCTGGGCGTCGACGCGGTAGCCAACGCAGTCAAGGTCACGCTCGGCCCCAAGGGCCGCTACGTGGTCCTCGACAAGAAGTTCGGCGCCCCCACGATCACAAACGACGGCGTCACGATCGCGCGTGAGATCGAGGTCGAGGACGTCTTCCAGAACCAGGGCGCGCAGCTCGTGCGCGAGGTGGCGACGGCGACCAACGACGTCGCCGGCGACGGCACGACCACCGCGACCGTGCTGGCGCAGGCGATCGTCCGCCAGGGCCTGAAGAACGTGGCCGCTGGCGCCAACCCGCTGGCGCTCAAGCGCGGCATCGAGAAGGCCGTCGACCAGGTCGTCAAGCACATCGAGTCGCAGGCCAAGGAGATCTCCGGCAAGGACCAGATCGCGCGTGTGGCGACGATCTCCGCCGGCGATGAGGAGATCGGCGACGTGATCGCCGACGCGATCGAGAAGGTCGGAAAGGACGGCGTGGTCAACGTCGAGGAGGGCCAGACCTTCGGCATGGACCTCGAGTTCACCGAGGGCATGCAGTTCGACAAGGGCTACATCTCGCCCTACATGGTCACCGACCAGGAGCGGATGGAGGCGGTCCTCGAGGATCCCTACATCCTGATCGCCAACCAGAAGATCGGCTCGGTGCGCGAGCTCTTGCCGGTGCTCGAGCAGGTGATCCAGTCCGGCAAGCCGCTGCTGGTGATCGCCGAGGACGTGGAGGGCGAGTCGCTGGCCACGCTGGTGGTCAACAAGCTGCGCGGCACGTTCACCGGCGTCGCCGTCAAGGCGCCGGGCTTCGGCGACCGCCGCAAGCGGATGCTGGAGGACATCGCCATCCTGACCGGCGGCGAGGTCATCACCGAGGAGATGGGCCTCAAGCTGGAGAACACCCAGCTGTCGCAGCTCGGCCGAGCCCGCCGGGTGGTGGTCGCCAAGGACACGACCACGATCGTCGACGGCGCCGGCGACCAGGATGCGATCAAGGGCCGCATCAACCAGATCAAGGCCGAGATCGAGACCACCGACTCCGACTTCGACCGTGAGAAGCTCCAGGAGCGCCTGGCCAAGCTGTCGGGCGGCGTGGCGGTCGTCAAGGTCGGCGCCGCGACCGAGACGGAGATGAAGGAGAAGAAGCACCGCGTCGAGGACGCGCTCCAGGCCACCCGTGCGGCGCTTGAGGAGGGCATCGTGCCGGGCGGCGGCGTGGCGCTGCTGTCGGCCCAGAAGGCGATCGACCTGGACTCGTTCACCGATCCGGACGAGCGCACCGGCGCGAGCATCGTGCTGCGGGCGCTCGAGGAGCCGCTGCGCCAGATCGCCGAGAACGCGGGCCTGGAGGGCTCGGTCGTCGTCAACGACGTCCGCCGCGCCAAGAAGGGCCACGGTCTCAACGCGGCCAACGGCGAGATCGTCGACCTGATCGCCGAGGGGATCATCGACCCGGCGATGGTGACGCGCTCGGCGCTGCAGAACGCGGCCTCGATCGCCAAGAACATCCTCACCACCGAGGCGATCGTCGCCGAGGTCCCGGAGAAGGAGACCAGCGGCGGCGGCAACATGCCTGACATGTCGGGGATGATGTAGGCCTTCGGGCGCCTGCTTTCGGACATCCGATTTCTCTGGTTGGGGCCCGGCTTCAAGCCGGGCCCCTTTTTTTCGGACCCGGCATCCGCCGGGCCCGACCGCTGCGCCGAGGGCTCAGAGCGCCGACCAGCCTCGGCGCTGGGGGCCCGGCGCCGACCGGCGCCTGCGGCGGGGCGCTTGGCGGTGCTCTCGGTGGCACCGCCCCGGGATCTGTCACAGGCTCAGCCGTGCAGCTGGGCGACGAACGTGTAGATCACCATCGCCCCGACAACGAGCACGAACACCCGCAGGCCCCAGAGCGCCGCGCGCGTCCGCGGTCCCAGGTCCGCGCGCTTGACGGGGCGCGAGCGGTCTGAGACCAGCTGGTCGCGCTCCAGGAACTCGATCAGCTCCTCGTCGTGCTCGCGAGCGGCCTCCGGGTCTGGCTGGATCATCCGATCAGATGGACGGTCTGCAGGAACGACTCGATCCCGTACGCGCTTCCGCACAGCGACACGAACGCCACGATCGCGACGGCGGCGACGTTGGCCGCGCGCCCGTTGACCCTGCTGCCCATCAGCGCGCGGTCGTTGGCCAGCATGATCACGAACACGAGCGTGACCGGCAGCAGCACGGTTGCGAGCACGTTCGCGTTGAGCGCGATCGACAACAGCGGCGCGCCCGGGATCAGGATGATCGCCCCGGCGGTCAGCGCCACCGCGATCGTGGCCCCGTAGAAGAGCATCGCGTTGCGCGGCGAGTTGTTGAAGCTCGCCGCGCGCCCCACGCACTCGCTGGCGGCATAGCCCGTACTCGCGGAGATCGTCAGCACCGCGACCGCCCCCGCCTCGATCAGGCCAAGCGCGAACAGGGTCCCGACCGTCCCGCCCGCGGCCGACCTGAGCGCGGCGGGGAAGCCGGCGCCGCCCAGCCCGTTGACGCTGGCCCCGCCGTGCCTGGCGAGCACTGCGCCGGCGATCAGCGCGCCGCAACCGAACATCGCGGCCAGCGCGCCGCCGGCGACCGTGTCGATCCTCCCATGGCGCACGTCGGCGGGCGTCAGCCCCTTGTCGACCGACGCGCTCTGCTGGAAGAACACCATCCATGGCGTGACGGTCGCGCCGATCGTGGAGGCGAGCAGAAGCAGCAGGGTGTTCAGGCTTCCGTGCGGCAGCGGCGAGAACGTGACCATCGCATGGCCGACCGCGCCCCAGTCGGGTCCCGCCAGCACCGCCGCAACCAGGAACAGGCCGTTGAAGATCGCCAGCCCCAGCGCGATCCGCTCCCAGCGCCAGTAGCGCCCGCCGCTGAGCGTGAACAGCACGAGCACGACCCCGAGCACGGCGGCCACCCCCGGCCCGAGGTGGAAGTAGGCCAACCCGACCCTGATCGAGACGAACTCCGCGATCAGCGTGACCAGGTTGGTGAACAGGAGGTCGCCCGCCGCAAACCAGCCCCACAGCGGTCCGAAGCGCTGCAGCACGAGCTGGCCGTAGCCGCGGTGGGTGACGGCTCCGATGCGCATGCACATCTCCTGGCAGACGATCGCCATCGCGAACGTCAGCACGATGAACGGCAGGAAGAAGCCAAGCCCGTAGGTCGCGCCCGTGGTCGCGTAGGAGATCATGCTCGGCCCGTCGTTCTCGCCGAGCATCGACAGGATCCCGGGACCGATCAGGAGCCAAAGCAGGTACCAGCGGCGCCCACCGCGGCGCGCCCGATGAACCCTTGAGCGGTCACGCGAGCGCGCAGCGTCCTCGGGCGTCAGGCGTGGAGCCGGAAGCGCGGCGGCTCCGCCCGGCGTGACCTGCGGCTCGAGCGGCTCGTTCAACGGGTCACCTCCGGCTCGGACGTCGCCGCCGATTCCGGCTCGGGCGGCGGCGCCGGCGTCGCCCCGGGTCGCCGCGGTGCGTCTGGCTCGATCCGCATCGCCGCCGCAAGCTGCCCGCCGAGCGGCACCTCACGCCCGCACACGCGCACCACCACGGGCCCGCCGAACGGTTGTCGCTCGCTGACCTCAAGGCGGTCCCCGAGCGCGATCCCAAGCCCGCTCAGGTAGCGCAGCATCTCCGGGTCTGAGTCCGAGATCCGCACAAAGCGGCCCGAGGCGCCGACCTCAAGCGCATCGAGGCCGCGCGTGGCGGGCTCTGACACCTCGAGCTCCGCGCTGGGGATCGGGTCCCCGTGCGGGTCAAGGGCCGGGTGCCCCAGGCGCTCGGAGATCAGCTGCTCCAGGTCCTCGGAGAGCACGTGCTCGAGCACCTCGGCCTCGTCGTGCACGCGATCCCACGGCATGCCCAGCTCCTCGGCCAGGAACAGCTCGATCAGCCGGTGGTGGCGCAGCACCTCGAGCGCGATCATCCGCCCGCGCTCGGTGAGGCGCACGCCGCGGTAGGGGGAGTGGTCGGCCAGCCCCAGCTCGGCGAGGCGGCGGACCATCGCCGACACCGAGCCGGCCGTGACCCCGAGCCGCTCGGCGAGCTCGTTGGTCGACACCGCCTCCCCCTCGCGCCCCTCAAGCGCGTAAAGCGCCTTGGCGTAGTCCTGCACGCTGCTTGAAAACGAGTCCAACATCGCCTAGAAGAGGATTATGGCATGCCAAAATCTCTGCGGGCGCGCCCGGGCGGTGGGGCGCCCTGGCCTCGCGCGCGGCGCCCCGTCCTGGCCCGCCCCGCCCTGTGGCAGCCTGCCCTGGCCCGTCCCGCCGTGCGACAGCCTGCCCTGGCCCGTCCCTCCGTGCGACAGCCTGGCCTGCCGCCGTGCGGCGCCCCGCTGAGATCCCCGGGCTCATCCTCTCGAACGCCGGCGCGTGAACACGGCGTTTACAACTTCGACACAACTCCGGTCCGGGCCGAGGCTACGTTGGCCGAGCACGCAACCCAACGGACGAGCGGCGTGCGCGAGCGATCGGCATGCATGCGCCCGCCGCGGCAAAGGAGCACGCCACGTGGCAACCGGTCCGAACCTGATCCAAGCGATGGACGAGGCCCCGGTCTCGAGGTTTCACTCCAAGGCGATCTTCGTCTCCGGAATGGGCTTCTTCACCGATGCCTACGACCTGTTCATCATCGGGACCGCGTCGACGCTGATCAGCAAGCAGTGGCATCTGGGTACCAGCCAGACGGCGCTGATCAACTCGATGACGCTGCTCGGGGCGTTCTTTGGCGCGATCGCCTGGGGGCGGCTGGCCGACGTGGTGGGACGCAAGCGCATCTACGGGCTGGAGGCGCTGATCATGCTCGTCTTCGCGCTCGCGTCGGCGGCGGCGCCGAGCTTCGCGGCGCTGGTCGCGTTCCGCTTCGTGCTCGGGCTCGGAGTCGGGGGCGACTACCCGGTCTCGGCGGTGCTCATGAGCGAGTACTCAAACCGGGCCGACCGGGGCCGTCTGGTCGGGCTGGTGTTCGCGATGCAGGCGCTCGGGACCGTTTCGGGCTACGTCGCCGGCCTGGCGCTGCTGGCGGCCGGCGTCGACCACGAGGTGGTCTGGCGCGTGCTTCTGGGGCTTGGTGCCCTGCCGTCGGCCGCCGTGCTGTACTCGCGCCGGCGCATGCCGGAGTCCCCGCGCTTCCAGGCCTGGGTGCTCGGCCGCGAGCGCGAGGCCGTCGAGAGCCTCGCCGCCTACTCGGAGGGCGCCGTTCGCGCGGCCACCAACGGGCGCGCCCTGACGGCTCCGCGGATGACGCTCGGGCGCTTCCTGACGGACCGCCGCATGATGCTGACGCTGCTGGGCACCGCCGGAACCTGGTTTGTGTTCGACTACGCCTACTACGGCAACTCCGTGTCGGCGCCCCTGATCGTCAAGACCGTGCTCGGCAAGGGCGCGACCGTCGAGCAGTCGCTGGCGCTGAACCTGATCGTCTTCTCGGTCGCCGCGGTGCCCGGCTACTACCTGGCGTGCGCGTTCATGGACCGGATCGGCCACCGCCGGCTGCAGCTGATCGGCTTTCCGATGATGGGCGTGATGTTCCTGCTGATCGGCGTGATCCCGGGCGTGACCGGCGTGGTGGCGCCGTTTCTGCTGCTGTTCGGCGCAAGCTACTTCTTCGCGGAGTTCGGGCCAAACACGACCACGTTCGTGCTCGCGGCGGAGTGCTTCCCGACGTCGGTGCGCACCACCGGCCATGGCATCTCGGCTGGGGTGGCAAAGCTCGGCGCGTTCATCGGCGTGTACCTGTTCCCGCATCTCACCAAGGCCTTCGGGGTCAGCGGCGCGCTCGAGTTCTCGGCCGGGATGGCGCTGATCGGCACCGTGCTGACGCTCGCGATCCCCGAGACCTCGCAGCGCAGCCTGGAGCAGATCTCGGGCGAGATCAGCCTGGCGGTGCCCTCGGGCACGGTCCTGCAGCCAGAGCCGGCTTGACCCCGCGCCGCCGGCGAGCGCCAGCTCGGCCGAGGTGCTGATGCGGCGCCGCGCCGGAGCGGCCGCCCGGCTCACCGCACGCGGCGCAGGATCACGATCGAGCGCGCGGGCACGTCGATTTGCGAGTGCGCCTCGTGCACCGAGCTGCCGGGCGCAAGGTCGGGGTGCGCGGTGGACAGCTCAAGCTCCCAGCGTCCGTCGGTCGGCATCGCCGGCAGCGTGAAGCGCCGATCCTCCTCGTGCGCGCAGACCAGCACGATGAAGGAGTCGTCTGACACGCGCTCCCCGCGGGGCCCCCTGGTCGGGATCGCATCGCCGTTGAGGAACATCCCCAGCACCGGCTCCCCGTGGTCCCAGCCCTCCTCGGTCATCTCCTCGCCGGAGGGCGAGAACCACCATACGTCGGGCAGCGCCGAGCCGTCGACGGGCTGTCCGCGCAGGAAGGTCTCGCGGCGGAAGTTGGGATGGCGCCGGCGCAGCGCGATCAGCCGGCGGGTGAAGTCGAGCATGCCGCGCGCGTCGTCGTCCAGCTCCCAGTCGTACCAGCTCAGCGGCGAGTCGTGGCACCAGCAGTTGTTGTTGCCCTGCTGGCTGCGGTTGAGCTCGTCGCCGCCCAGCAGCATCGGCGTGCCCTGCGAGATCAGCAGCGTGGCCAGGAAGCTGCGCTGGCGGCGCAGCCGCAGCTCGCGGATCGCCGGGTCGGCGGTCTCGCCCTCCACGCCGCTGTTCCAGGAGCGGTTGTCGTCGGTCCCGTCGCGGTTGCCCTCGCCGTTGGCCTCGTTGTGCTTGGCGTCGTAGGAGACGAGGTCTCGCAGTGTGAACCCATCGTGCGCGGTGATGAAGTTGATCGAGGCGAACGGGTCGCGCCCATCTGACTCGTACAGGTCCGCCGAGCCCGAGAGCCGTTGCGCGAACTGGCCGGTGCTCGACGCTCCGCGCCAGAAGTCGCGCATCGTGTCCCGGTAGACGCCGTTCCACTCAGACCACAGGATCGGGAAGTTGCCGACCTGGTAGCCGCCGGGGCCGACATCCCAAGGCTCCGCGATCAGCTTCACCTGCGAGAGGACCGGGTCCTGGTGGATCGTGTCGAAGAAGGCCGACAGGCGGTCGACGTCGTAGAGCTCGCGCGCGAGCGCCGCCGCCAGGTCAAAGCGAAAGCCGTCCACGTGGCACTGCACCACCCAGTAGCGCAGCGAGTCCATGATCAGCCGCAGCACGCTGGGGTGCACGGGGTTCAGGGAGTTGCCGGTTCCGGTGAAGTCCATGTACAGCCGCGGGTCGTCGGGCACCAGCCGGTAGTAGGAGCTGTTGTCGACGCCGCGAAAGCACAGCATCGGACCCAGGTGGTCGCCCTCGGCCGTGTGGTTGTAGACCACGTCGAGGATCACCTCGATCCCGGCGGCGTGCAGCGCCTTGACCATCCCCTTGAACTCGCGGACCTGCTCGCCCCGCGTGCCGGTAGCCGCGTAGCCGGAGTGCGGCGCGAAGTAGCCGATCGTGCTGTAGCCCCAGTAGTTGGTCAGGCCGCGGTCGTGCAGGAACGGCTCGTCGCAGATGTGGTGGACCGGCAGCAGCTCGACCGCGGTGACGCCCAGCTTTCGCAGGTGCGCGATCGCGGGCTCGGAGGCCAGCCCCGCGTAGGTGCCGCGCAGCGCCGGCTCGATCTCCGGGTGCGTGCGTGTGAAGCCGCGCACGTGGGTCTCGTAGATCACCGTGTCCGCGAACGGGGTGCGCGGCGGCGTGTCGCCCTCCCAGTCAAAGGACTCGTCGATCACCACCGACTTGGGCACCGCGGCGGCGTCGTCGGCGCCATCGGGGTGCAGGTCTGCGTCCTGGGGCAGCGGCCCCTCGTCCGGGCGCGCGTAGGGGAAGGCCGCGGACGCGCGCGACCAGTCGACGGTCCCCTCGATCGCCTTGGCGTACGGATCGATCAGCAGCTTGGACGGGTTGAAGCGCAGCCCCCGGCCGGGGTCGTAGGGGCCGTGCACGCGGTAGCCGTAGCGCTGTCGCGGCGAGACGCCCGGCAGGTAGCAGTGCCAGTTGTAGGCGCGCCGGGACGGCATCTGGATCCGCGTCTCGGCGCCCTCGTCGTCGAACAGGCACAGCTCCACCGCCTCGGCGTTCTGCGAGAACAGCGAGAAGTTCGTGCCCTCGCCGTCCCAGCTTGAGCCCAGCGGGAACGGCCGCCCGGGCCAGACCTCGGTCATCCCCGCGCGCCCCGGCGCGTGCTCGCCCTCAACAGGTCAGCGCTCCCGCCATCGCCTCCAGTGTGAGCGATCCGCGCCGAAGCTGCGCTGCGCCCCCCGCCTGGATCTCGATCCGAGAGCCCTTGCAGGGCACCACCACGGGCCCCGTGCCGAAGTTGCACGCCAGCTCGAACTCGCCGCGCGCAACCACAAGCCAGCGGGCGCGTTCGTTGTGCTCGATCCGCCGGGGCTCGCCGGGCGGCAGGCGCCGTCGGATCGCCAGAAGCTCGCGGTACAGGCGCTCGAGCCCCGCGTCGCGCCGCCGGGTGAGCCGGGAGCGCGCAAACGTGGCCGGGTCGCCGGGATCAGGGGGCTCGCCGTGCAGGTCCAAAAGCGCCATGGCGACGTCCGCGGGCGCCTTGGGGAGGCCGGCGCCAGGCAGTGCGACGCCCGCGGGCGCTTCAGGGACGCCCCCGCCGGAGGCCGCTCGCGAGGCGCGGCGGGCCTCGCTTGCGGCGCGCGCCCGCGCCTCAAGCTCCCGCCGGCGGCCCTCCCGCGCGGCGTGGGCCACATCGGGGTCGATGTGGTCGAAGAAGAACTGAAACGGCGCCAGCTCGCCGTACTCCTCGCCCATGAACAGCAGCGGCACGTAGGGCGACAGCAGCGTGCACAGCGCGGCCAGCGGGCGGGCCGCCGCCGGGATCCGCTCGCCACGGGCGCGGTTTCCGACCTGGTCATGGTTCTGCGAGTAGACGACGAACCGCTCCGGGCCAAGGTCTGTCGCGCGCGCGCCGAACCGGCGTCGGCGGTAGGCGCTGTAGCCGCCGTCGAGGACGTGCGGGCTGTGGAACGCCTTGGCGAGCTGGCCGATGCGTCCGAAGTCGCACAGCGGGCCGTCGCGATCCTCGGTGAGCACGGCGCGCAGCGCGTGGTGGAAGTCGTCGGCCCAAACGGCGTCGCAGCCCCACCCGCCCACGCTCACGGGGCGCGCGACGATCGGATCGTTGCGCGCGGACTCGGCGATCACCAGCGCACCGGGCCGGGCCTCGTGCACGCGGCGCGCGATGGCGGCGACGATGTGCTCCGGGCTTGAGTCCACGATCGCGTGCACGGCGTCCAGTCGCAGGCCGTCGATGCCGTACTCGCGCACCCACATCTCCGCGCTCTGGCAGGCCCACTCGCGCACCGGGTCGCAGTCGGGCCCGTCGAAGTTCATCGCCCTGCCCCAGGGGGTTGCGTGCTCGGCGGCGAAGTAGGGGCCGAACGCCTCCATCGCCGCCACCCCGGAGGCGCCGACGTGGTTGTGCACCACGTCGAGGATCACCGCCAGGCCGGCCGCGTGCGCGGCGGCGACCAGGCGGCGAAGGCCCTCGGGCCCTCCATAGGAGGATTGCGCAGCGAACGCGTAGACGCCGTCGTAGCCCCAGCCCCGCTCGCCTGGGAACTCGGCCACCGGCATCAGCTCGATCGCGCTGACCCCGAGCGCGGCCAGCTCCTCCAGGTGCTCGATCACGCCGTCGAAGGTGCCGCGCTCGCTGAAGGTCCCCACGTGCAGCTCGTAGATCACAAGCGCCGACAGCGCGGGCGGCGTAAACCCGTCCTGCGGCGGGGCGGGCGAGACGATCCGCGACGGGCCTCGCAGGCCCTCCGGCTGCCAGCGCGAGCAGGGGTCGGGGTGTGGATGGCCGTCGACCACGTAGAGGTAGTCGTCCCCGGGCGAGGCGCTGGTCAGCGCCTCGCGCACGCCGAACCCGGCGTCTTTAAGCGGAATCTCGCGGCCGCCCACCACCAGCTGCAGGTCGCCTGCGCTGGGCGCCCAGACCCGGAACTCGGTGAGCCCGTCCCTGAGCGGCCGGGCTCCAAGCGGGCGCTCCCAGGGATGGGCATCCGGCCGGGACGCGGGGCCGGCCGGCCGCTCAGCCATCCTCGACCAGCCAGACGACCGCCAGCGGCGGAAGCGTGACCGCGGCCGAGAACGGCTGCCCATGCCAGGGGACGGGCTCGGCCAGGACGCCGCCCAGGTTGCCCACCCCGCTGCCGCCGTAGTGCTCGGAGTCGGTGTTGAGCACCTCGCGCCAGCGGCCGGGGCGTGGCAGGCCGAGCCGGTAGCCGTGGCGCGGGACGGGCGAGAGGTTGGCTGCGGCGACCAGCAGCGGCCGGTCGTCCGCGCCGCCCGCGCCGGACCCGTGCCCCTGCGCCGCGGGGCCGTGCGCCGGGTCGCTCTGAGCCGCGAGGCTCTGAGCCGCCGGGCGCCCTCCCGCGGTGCCCTGAGCCGCGGGGCGCTCACCCGTGGTGCCCTGAGCTGCGGGGCCGCCGCGCGGCCGGCCGGCGCGAACGAACGCGAGGACGTTGTGGTCGGCGTCGTTGGGCTCAAGCCACCAGAATCCCGACGGGTCGAAGTCCAGCTCGTGCAGCGCGCCGTGCGTGCGATGGATGCGATTCAGGTCGCGCACGAGCCGCTGGACGCCCGCGTGCGCCGGCTCCTGCAGCAGGTGCCAGTCCAGGGAGCGCTCGTGGCTCCACTCGCGTCGCTGCGCGAGCTCTGAGCCCATGAACAGGAGCTTCTTGCCCGGATGCGCCCACATGTACGCATACAGCGCCCGCAGGTTGGCGAGCTTCTGCCAGGCGTCCGCCCCGGCCATCTTCTGATACAGCGACCCCTTGCCGTGGACCACCTCGTCGTGGGAGAGCGGCAGCACGAAGTTCTCCGTGTAGGCGTAGATCATGCTGAAGGTCAGCTCGTGATGGTGGTGGCGGCGGTGGACCGGATCGTGCGCGAAGTAGCCGAGCGTGTCGTGCATCCAGCCCATGTTCCACTTGAAGCCGAACCCCAGGCCCCCGAGGTAGGTGGGCCGGGAGACCCCGGGCCACGCGGTCGACTCCTCGGCGGCGGAGATGATCCCCGGCTCGCGCCCGTGGATGACCTCGTTGAGCTCCCGCAGAAACGCGACCGCCTCCAGGTCCTCTCGCCCGCCGAACCGGTTGGGCACCCACTCGCCCTCGCCGCGTGAGTAGTCCAGGTACAGCATCGAGGCGACCGCGTCGACGCGGATGCCGTCGGCGTGGTACTCGCGCAGCCAGAACAGGGCGTTGGCGATCAGGAAGTTGCGGACCTCCCAGCGCCCGAAGTTGAACTCGAGCGTCCCCCAGTCCGGGTGCTCGCCCCGCCGCGGGTCCTCGTGCTCGTAGAGCGCGGTGCCGTCGAAGCGGCGAAGGGCGAAGTCGTCGCGGGGAAAGTGCGCCGGGACCCAGTCGAGGATCACGCCGACCCCGCGTGCGTGCAGCGCGTCGATCATCGCGCGCAGGTCGTCCGGCGAGCCGTGGATGGGGTTGGGGGCGTAGTAGCCGGTCACCTGGTAGCCCCATGAGCCGGCGAACGGGTGGGCCATGACCGGCATGAGCTCCACGTGCGTGAAGCCCATGTCCGACGCGTATGACCCCAGCTCCTCGCCCAGCTCCCGGTAGCTGAGCGGCCGGTTGCCCTCCAGCGGGTTCCGCCTCCATGAGCCCAGGTGAACCTCGTAGATGGAGACCGGACGATCGAACGGCTGCGCCGCGCGTCGGGCGGCGATGAACGCGGCGTCGGCGTCGCTCCACGCATGCCGAGGCCGGTGGGTCACCGAAGCGGTCGCCGGCGGCGGCTCGGCCTCCTGCGCGTAGGGGTCGGCCTTGAGCAGCAGCTCCCCGGTGGCGGTGAGGATCTCGTACTTGTAGCGCTGGCCCTCCGCGACCCCTGGCACGAACAGCTCCCAGATGCCGCTCGAGCCCAGCGAGCGCATCGGGTGCACCCGCCCGTCCCACAGGTTGAAGTCGCCCACGACGCTCACCGAGCGCGCCGCCGGCGCCCAGACCGCGAACGCGGTGCCCGCCACGGGCGGGTCTCCGTGCTCGCGCACGTGCGCGCCGAGGCGCTCGTACAGGCGCTCGTGGCGGCCCTCGCCGATCAGGTGGAGGTCAAGCTCGCCGAGCGTGGGCTCAAGCGAATAGGGGTCGCGAAGCTCGATCCGGGTGCCGTCCGGGTACCGGACCTCGAGCGTGTATGCCAGCGGGAGCGCGGCGCCCTCAAGCTCGGCTTCGAAGATCCCCTCGGCGTGGATCCGCCGCATCTCGATGGGCGGGGAGCCGTCGGCTCGCAGGGTCACCGCCTCCGCCGCGGGCCGCAGCGCCCTGACCACCACGCCATGACGCGCTGGATGCGCGCCCAGTACAGCGTGCGGGTCAGAGTGCTCGCGCCGCGCCAGCGCCTCCAGCTCGCGGGGGGCGACCGCCGTCACCCCGCCGCCCCGGCTCGCTTGGTCACAGCCCGCATCGACCCCGCCGCCCCGGCCCGCTCGGTCGCAGCCCGCATCGACCCCGGCGCTCCGGTCGCCGCCGCCCGCTCAATCGGCCTCCAGCAGCCGCACGATTCCGGCCACCGGGATCGGCAGCCACTCCGGGCGGTGGTCGAGCTCGTAGCGCAGCTCGTACACCGCCTTCTCAAGCTCGAAGATCGCCAGCAGGTTGAGGATCTGCGCCTCGCCGCCGGGAAGCAGCGTGCGGTCGATGCTCGCCAGGTAGGACTCCATGAAGCTCGCCCGCGCGCGCTGCTCCCAGTCGTCGGCGACGGCGCCGCCCTGCGCGCGCGCCGTCGCGTCCACGTATGCGAACGAGCGCAGCATCGACGCGACGTCGCGAAGCGGCGAGCGCTTGCGCCGGCGCTCGTGGAGCGGGCGTGAGGGCTCGCCCTCGAAGTCGATGATCTGCCACTCGCCGTCGGCTCGCAGGGTCTGGCCCAGGTGGTAGTCGCCGTGGGTCCGGATCGAGCGTCCGGCCGGGACGGCGTGGCCGCGGGCGTTGATGCGCTCGCGAACGTCCTGTCCGCGTCCGGCTATCGGCGCCAGGCGCTCGTCGTCGGGGGGCAGGTGGGCGAACACGCGCTCGATGTCCTCGTCGATCGTCGCCGTCAGCAGCGACAGCGACTCGGCGCTGGGCTCCTCCGGCGTGAACGCCGGGTCCGAGGCGTCCGACGCCAGGCAGTTGTGCAGCCGTGCGGTCACCGCCCCCAGATCCGCGAGCGCGGTGACCAGCGCCTCGGGGCGCGACTGCGCCCAGCTGCACGCGAGCTCAAAGCCGCCGACCGCGCCGCCGACGAACCGCTGCGCGATCCCGAGGGTGCAGGTGAACGCGCGACCCTCGTACTCGTAGAAGCCCTGCAGCGGCGGCACGTTGGGGAAGGAGCGCTCGCTCAGGAAGCGCAGCAGCTCAAGCTCGGGGCTGACGCCCGGCTCGAGCCTTCGCAGGACCTTGAGCACGGTGCGATCGCCGAGCACGAGCGAGCTGTGCGACTGCTCGGCGCCGACCGGACGCGCCGGTCCGGCTGCGGGGTGCCCGCCGGCGTCCGCTCGCCTGAAGTTGAACGTCCCCTCCTCGCCCGGCAGCGTGCGCTCGGCGGCGATCGCCTCGGCCAGCAGCGTGCCGCAGCGGCCCTGCGCGAGCCCGTCGACGGCATGCAGGCCGCCCGCGGAGGCGACGGCGCGGTCCGCGTCCCCGCCGCCCTCGTCGATGAGCGACAGCGGCAGCTGGTAGAGGTCGTGCTCGCCGGAGGAGAGCTGCGCCTGGGCGATCGTCAGCAGCTCGGGGGGCGAGTCGCGCAGCAGCGCGCACTCCTCGATCTCAAGCTCGTGCAGGTGGTGGGACTTGGACGCATACCAGCGCCGCTGCGACAGCCACTGCGCCAGCTGGGCCAGATCGATGCGCTGCGCCCACGCGCGTGCGGAAACGGCCCCGGTGCTCATCCGCCGTCCTCGTCATCGCCGCTCTGTAAGGAGAACCAGAAGAAGCCGCGAGGAGCGAGCGTCAGCAGGTAGCTGAGCTCCCCGATCCGCGGAAAGCGGCTGGCGCCGAACAGCTCCACGGGATGGCGACCCGCGTGCGCGGAGAGGTCCAGCTCGACCGCCTGCGCGGAGCGCGCGAGGTTGTGCACGCACAGCACCAGGTCGTCCTGGAACCGTCGCAGAACCGCGAAGATCCGGTGGTTGGTGGTCTGGATCGGCTCATAGGAGCCCAGGCCGAAGACCGGGTGCTCCTTGCGCAGCGCGATGAACCGGTGCATCCAGCGCAGCAGCGAGGTGGGCGTGCGCAGCTGAGCCTCCACGTTGACCGCCTGAAAGCCGAACACCGGGTCCATCAGCGGCGGCGCGTACAGCTGCGCGAAGTCCGCGCGCGAGAAGCCGCCGTTGCGATCGCCGGTCCACTGCATCGGCGTGCGCACCCCGTCGCGGTCGCCGAGGAAGATGTTGTCGCCCATCGCGATCTCGTCGCCGTAGTAGATGATCGGCGAGCCCGGCAGCGAGAACAGGATCGCGACCATCAGCTGGATCTCGTCGCGCCCGTTATCCAGCAGCGGCGCCAGCCGCCGACGGATCCCGAGGTTGAGCTTCATCCGCGGGTCCCTGGCGTACTCGGCGTACATGTAGTCCCGCTCCTCGTCGGTGACCATCTCCAGCGTCAGCTCGTCGTGGTTTCGCAAAAACAGGCCCCACTGGCAGCTGTCGGGGATCTGCGGCGTGCGCTCCAGGATCTCGTAGATCGGCGTCGCCTCCTCGCGGCGGACGGCCATGAACATGCGCGGCATCACGGGGAAGTGGAAGCACATGTGGCACTCGTCGCCGTCGCCGAAGTACTGGACGACGTCCTCGGGCCACTGGTTGGCCTCGGCCAGCAGCACCCGGTCAGGGTAGTTGGCGTCGACCTCGCGCCGCACGCGCTTGAGGTAGGCGTGCGTCTCGGGCAGGTTCTCGCACGAGGTCCCCTCGCGCTCGAACAGGTACGGGACCGCGTCCAGGCGGAAGCCGTCCAGGCCCATGTCCAGCCAGAAGCGCAGCACCTCGATCATCGCGTCGCCCACCTCGGGGTTGTCGTAGTTGAGGTCCGGCTGATGCGAGAAGAACCGGTGCCAGTAGTAGGCGCCGGCCACCGGGTCATAGGTCCAGTTGGAGGTCTCGGTGTCGGTGAAGATGATCCGCGCGTCGCGGTAGCGCTGGTCGGTGTCCGACCAGACATACCAGTCGCGCTTGGGGCTGTCGGGGCTTGAGCGGCTCTCCTGAAACCAGGGGTGGTCGATCGAGGTGTGGTTCATCACCAGGTCCGCTATTACCCGGATCCGGCGCGCGTGAGCCGCGTCGATCAGCTCCTGCACGTCCTCGACGGTGCCGTAGTCCGGGTGCACCCTGGTGAAGTCGGAGATGTCGTAGCCGCCGTCGCGCAGCGGCGACTGGTAGAACGGAAGCAGCCAGATGCAGTCGATCCCCAGCCACTGCAGGTAGTCGAGCTTCTCGATCAGCCCGCGGAAGTCGCCGGAGCCGTCGCCGTTGGCGTCGAAGAAGCCCCGGATGTGGATCTCATAGAAGACCGCCCGCTTGAACCACAGGGGCTCGGCCTCAAACCACCGGGGAGCCTGCGAGCCGGCCGGCACCGCGTGCCCGCCGCGTCCCGCGCCGGCGGTCTCCCGGGCCAGCAGGTGCGTGAGCGTCGGAGGGCCGCTGCTCATGGGCCGTCCGGCGCGGCGTCGCCGCTGGGGGTGAAGCTCGCCGCGGCATCGCCGCCGGGCACCGCGCCGCCCGCCCGATCGCCGCGGGGCACCGCGCCGCCCGCCCGGTCGCCGCCGGGCACCGCGCCGCCCGCCGGGTCGCCGCCGGCGGTGGCGCCGCCCGCGTCCAGCTCGACGGCGAGCACGTGCGCTTGGCGAACGCCGGGCTCAAGCGCCACGTAGTTGCCGCCGGCGTGCCACTCCCACCGCTCGCCGGTGAGCAGGTCGGCGACCGTGAAGCGCTCGCCCAGGCCGGGCTCGGGACCGATCGAGACCAGCCCCTCCTGGCGCGAGCGGGGGTCGAGGTTGACCACGCAGATCACCAGATCGCCACCGTCCCGCTTGAGGTAGGCGCTCAGCTGCTCGTTGGCGGTCTCCAGAAAGCGCAGCGTGTCGAGGCGCTGGAGCGCGGGATGGCGCCGGCGAGCCGCGTTGAGGCGCCCGGCGAGCTCCAGCAGCGGGCCGTCCAGGGCCCTTCTGCGAAGCTCGTACTTCTCGGAGTGCAGGTACTCCTCGGAGCCCGGCGCCGCCGGCTGGTTCTCGAAGTGCTCGAAGCCCGAGTAGATCCCGTAGCTGGGGCCCAGCGTTGCGGCGAGCACGAGCCGCGCCTCGAACGCCGGCGGGCCGCCGAGCTGCAGGTACTCGTGCAGGATGTCCGGCGTGTTGGCGAACAGGTTGGGGCGCAGGTACTCGCGCTCGGGTCCGTGGGCGAGCTCGGTGAGGTACTCGGTCAGCTCGGCGCGCGTGTTCTTCCAGGTGAAGTACGTGTAGGACTGGCTGAAGCCCAGCTTGGCCAGATGCTGCATCACCGGCCGGCGGGTGAATGCCTCGGCGAGGAAGATCACGTCCCGGTCGCGGCTGTGGACCTCGTCGATCAGCCAGCTCCAGAACGCGAACGGCTTGGTGTGCGGGTTGTCGACGCGGAAGATCCGGACCCCGCAGTCGACCCAGTGCAGCACCACGTCCAAAAGCGCCTGCCACAGCTCTCGCCACGCCGGCGTATCCCAGTTGACGTTGTAGATGTCCTGGTAGCGCTTGGGCGGGTTCTCCGCGTACTTGAGCGTCCCGTCGGGACGGCGGTGAAACCACTCGGGGTGCTCGGTCAGCCACGGATGGTCGGCCGAGCACTGGATCGCGAGATCAAGCGCTATCTCGATGCCGAGCTGCGCGGCGCGGCGGGTCAGCGTCCTGAGGTCCTCAAGCGTCCCCAGCGCCGGGTGCACGGCGTCGTGGCCGCCGCTCTCATCCCCGATCGCCCACGGCGAGCCCGGGTCCCCGGGCGCCGCGACGAGCGCGCCTTCGCGGCCCTTGCGGTTCGTGTGGCCGATCGGGTGGATGGGGGTCAGGTACACGACGTCGAAGCCGAGCTCCGCAAGGCGCGGCAGCTGTGAGCAGACGCCGGGAAGGCCGCCCCAGGACCGCGGGAACAGCTCATACCAGGCTCCGAACCTGGCTCGCACACGGTCGACCTCGATCGCCATCGGCCGCTCGAGCACGACGCAGTCAGCGCGGCGATCAAGCCGCTGCATCGCCCGCTCAAGCTCGCCGGCCAGCGCGGTCTCGATGCGCACCGGCTCGGGCACGCCGGGATCGGCGAGCACTTCGCACGCGCGCTCGATCGCCTCAAGCGCGGCGCCCGCTGGGCCGCCGGCGCCATCGTCGGTGCCAGGGCGCCGGGCGGCGGCGCGCAGCAGCGCGAGCCCCTCGGCCAGCTCGCCGGCGAGGTCGGTCTGATCGGCCCGGAGCTTGCGCGCAAGCTCGTCGCGCCAGGTGCCGAAGACATCGGTCCAGGCCTTGACCGTGTACAGCCAGCGTCCGGGCCGGTCGACGAGGATCTCGGCTGCCCGGCGCACGCCGCCCAGCGGCTCGTCGACCCATTCCATGGGTGTCTCGCGCCAGCCGCGCTCTCCCGGCCCGCGCCAGAGCACGCAGGCCCGCACCAGGTCGTGGCCATCGCGAAACACCTCCGCGGACACGCGGACCCGGTCTCCCACGCAGCGCTTGGCGGGGTAGCGCCCGCCGTCGACCGCCGGCTCGGGGTGGACGATCACGATCCGCCGGGGCGGCGGCTCGGTCGGTCGGCCTAGCCCGGCTTCGGTGACGGGCGCGGCGCCGGGGACGGGCGCGGCGGTGGTGACGGGCGCGGCGGTGGTGAGGGTCGTCGCGCCGGGGACCGGCGCGGCGTCTTCGCTGGGTCGGGCGGCCGGGCCGGGGGCCGGCGCGGCGTCTTCGCTGGGTCCGGCGGTCGAGCCGGGCTCGCCGGTGCCCGGTGTCTCCCCTGTCACGCTCACATCTTCAAGGTATCCAGCCCGCCGGGATCGGGTGAGCACCGCAGCGTGTCCATCGGGTAAACACCGCAGCGTGTCCGCCACGGCGCCACCCGCGGGGTCCCTGCGCGAGCGCTCGGTGGGCGCTCTGCCGCACCGCTGCGCAGGGGCGCAGGGACAGCCCTCCGCGGTGCCTGCGGCGCGGCGCCCGGCTGGGGTGGGTCTGGAGCGCTCCGCAGGGGTGCAGCTGCACATCACCTCGCTGCCCGATGGAGCGCTCGGCGCCGGCGCGCACCGGTTCGTCGAGTGGCTGGCTGCGGCCGGTCAGTCCTGGTGGCAGGTGCTGCCGCTGCACCCGCCCGACCGCCACCGATCGCCCTACCGTCCGGCCTCGGCCTTCGCCGCCTGGCGTGGGCTGCTTGGTCGCCCGCGCGCGCCGGTCAGCGCAGCCGAGATCGCATCCTTCCGCGATCGGCACCGATTCTGGATCGGCGACTGGGAGCGCTTCGCCGGCCGCGGCGCGGTCGCCGACCAGGTCCGCTTTGAGCGTGAGTGGAGCGCCCTGCGCGCGCACGCCGCCGCCTGCGGGGTGCGGATCATCGGCGACGTGCCCATCTACGTCGGCCGCGGCAGCTGCGACCACGTGTCGCGCCCGGAGCTGTTTGCGCCCGGCGCGGTCGCGGGCGCTCCCCCGGACGCCTACTCGCGCACGGGCCAGCGCTGGGGCAACCCGCTCTACGACTGGTCGGCGATGCGCCGCGACGGCTTTCGCTGGTGGGTCGAGCGCGTGCGGCGGGCGATCGAGCTGTACGACCTTGCGCGGCTCGACCACTTCCGTGGCTTCGTGGCCTACTGGGAGGTGCCCGAGCGCGCCCGCACGGCGGCCGCCGGGCGGTGGCGTCGCGGACCCGGGATCGCCCTGTTCCACGCCCTGGAGCGCGAGCTGGCCCCGGCGCCGGTCGACCGGGCCGGGGTGCGCGGCGCCGCGGCGGGCCGGGCGGCCGCGACGCGGGCGTGCGGCGCCCCGACGACCGTGGAGTCGCTCGCTGCGACCCGCGATGAGCCGAGCGTCCCGATGGCCGGGCCGCGTCTGCCGCTGGTCGCCGAGGATCTCGGCGTGATCACCCCGGCGGTCGCGCGCCTTCGCGACGCGCTCGGGCTGCCGGGGATGCTCGTGCTCCAGTTCGGCTTTGACCCGGGCGCTGCGGCCAGTCCGCACCGCCCCGCCAACCACCTTCCAAACCGCCTGGTGTACACCGGCACCCACGATCAGGACACCGTCAGGGGCTGGCTTGAGACGCTCGGACCGGCCGAGAGGGCCCTGCTTGAGGCCGAGCTTCGCTCCCGCGGGCTGACCGACCGCAGGCGCCCGTGGTGGGCCGTGATCCGCCTCGCGCTCGCGTCGCCGGCGCGGATCGCGATCGTCCAGGCGCAGGACCTGCTCGGGCTGGGAGGCGAGGCGCGGATGAACGTGCCCGGCCGCGCGGGCGGCGCGTGGCGGTGGCGCCTGCCGGACGGCGCGCTCACGCCCGCACTGGCCCGGCGGCTTTGCGAGGCCACGTCCGAGGCCGGTCGTCTTCGATCGTCCACGCCCTGAGCCCGTCGCCTCTGCTCGGAGTCGACGCTCTGAGCCCTGGCCTCTGTTCGGAGTCGACGCCCTGAGCCCGTCGCCTCTGATCGGAGTGAGCGTGCGGCGCAGCGCGCACGCGACGTCAGCTATCTACATAATCGGATCCAGCCTTGGAGAACAGCATCGAACTGCACGACGGACTGGGGGACCTGGAGCGTGCGGCGGGGGAGCTGGCCGAGCGGGTTCCGGCCGCGCTCGCGCCGCTCGCCCGCGTCGCCTACAACTACCGCTGGACCTGGACGCCGGGAGGGCACGAGCTGTTCTCCTCGATCGATCCGGAGCGCTTCGAGCGCTGCGCGCACAACCCGGTGCGCCTGCTCTTGGAGGCCCGCGCCGGCGCGCTTCGCCGGGCGGCGGGCGATCCGGACCTCTGCCGGCGCGCCGCACAGCTCGAGCGGACGATCGCCGACGAGCTGGCGCGTCCGGTGGCCGAGACGCCGATCGCCGAGCCGGCCTCGCCGGTCGCGTTCCTGTGCGCCGAGTACGGGGTGCACGTGTCGCTGCCGATCTACTCGGGCGGTCTGGGCGCGCTGGCAGGCGACATCCTCAAGGAGGCGTCCGATCTGGCGCTCCCGCTCGTGGCGGCGGGGCTGATGTACAACAAGGGGTACTTCCGCCAGCGTGTCGACGCGTCCGGCTGGCAGCACGAGTACTGGCTCGATACCGACCCTGAGCTTCTGCCGGCGGCGCTCGTCACAGGCGAAGGTGGCTCGCCGCTGACGATCTCGGTGCCGATCGGCGAGCGCGAGGTGGCCGCGCGCGTATGGCGTGTCCAGGTCGGCAGGGTGCCGCTGTTCCTGCTGGACACGCGCTGTCCCCAGAACGGCCCGCTGGAGTCGTGGATCACGGCGCGTCTGTACGACGCAGACCCGCAGGTTCGCCTGGCGCAGTACGCGCTGCTGGGCGTCGGTGGGGTCCGCGCGCTGCGCGCGATGGGCTACGAGCCCGCCGTCGTGCATCTCAACGAGGGTCATGCGGCGCTGGCCCCCCTGGAGCTGGCGCGTGACGGGCGCGGCCGTGCCGAGCGGCGCTCGCTGGTTGCGGCGCTGCAGCACGCCGCCGACTCCCCCGCTGCCCCGGAGCGAAGATCGCTGCGCATGGCGCTTGACCGAGCCCGGCAGCGCACGGTGTTCACCACGCACACGCCGGTGCCGGCCGGCAACGACGTCTACCCCGCCGACGACGTCCAGCGCGCGCTCGGCGGTCTGGCGGCGCAGCTGGGGGGCACCGTGCAGGAGCTGATCGAGCTGGGCCACGACGAGGGTGCGGACGGGACCGCCCCGTTCGGCGTCACCCAGGCGGCGCTGCGGATGAGCCGCGCGTCCAACGGCGTGAGCCGCCGCCACGGCGAGGTCGCGCGGGAGATGTGGGCATCCCTGTGGCCGGGCCGCCAGCCCGGGGATGTGCCGATCGGACACGTGACCAACGGCGTGCACGTGCCGACGTGGATCGGACCCCAGATGCGGGCGCTGCTGGACGCGCATCTCCCGGCCGACTGGCTCGCGCGCGCGGACGAGCCGACCGTCTGGGAGGCGGTGGACGCGATCCCCGCGGCGCAGCTGTGGGGCGCGCGCTGCGCGCAGCGGCGCGCGCTGGTGGAGCTTGTGCGCCGGCGCAGCGTGTGCGACCGGCTGATGCGCGGCGACCTGCCCGGCTACGTGGACGCCGCCGCGCGCGCCTTCGATCCCGACGTGATGACGATCGGGTTCGCGCGCAGGGTGGCCACCTACAAGCGGCTTGAGCTGCTGGCGCGGGACCCAGAGCGAACGCTCTCGCTGCTCG
This sequence comes from Solirubrobacteraceae bacterium, assembly GCA_035294345.1. Taxonomy (GTDB): domain Bacteria; phylum Actinomycetota; class Thermoleophilia; order Solirubrobacterales; family Solirubrobacteraceae; genus Palsa-465. Next base: position 75,133 of record DATGLC010000026.1, on the reverse strand, counting down.
ACGGGGAGCGCCCCGTCCAGGTGGTGCTCGCCGGGAAGGCTCACCCCCGTGACGAGGAGGCCAAGCGCTCGCTGCAGGCGATCTTCGGGCTCAAGGGCGCGCGAGCCGTGGCCGAGCGGGTCGTGTTCCTCGACGACTACGACCTGGCGACGGGGGCGGCGCTCGTGCGGGGCTGCGATCTCTGGCTGAACCTGCCGCGGCCACCGCTTGAGGCAAGCGGCACCAGCGGCATGAAGTCCGTGTTCAACGGCGGCCTTCAGCTCAGCGTGCTCGACGGCTGGTGGGCGGAGGGCTACGACGGCTCAAACGGCTGGGCGATCCCCGGCGACGTCGACGTCGACCACGAGGCGCAGGACGAGCGCGACGCGGCCTTGTTTCACCGGCTGATGGCCGAGGACGTGCTCCCGGCCTTCTACGAGCGCGACGAGGCGGGGCTGCCGCAACGCTGGCTTGAGATGATCCGCGCCTCGCTGCGCACGCTGGGCCCGCGCTTCTGCGCCACCAGGATGGTGCACGAGTACCTGCGGGGCCCGTGGAGCGGGGGCGCGGGCAGCTGATGCGCCCGGCCGCCAGCCGCCTGGCCCCGGTGCTGCGCCGCCGAGAGGCCGCGTTTCCGCGGCCGGATGTCGCCGGCGCGCCGACCGGCGAGCCGCCTGACCGGAGTGCCGTGATGCTGACCTGCCGGCGAGCCGCGTGACCCTCCCTGGCGACCTGCTGCTTCGGCCCGCCGTGGAGCTGGCCGGCCTTGTCCGGCGCGGCGAGCTCAGTGCCGTGGAGCTGGTTGAGCACTCGCTGCGGCGGATCGATGCGCTGCAGCCCAGCCTGAACGCCTTCACCCACGTGGAGCACGAGGGCGCGCTGCGGGCTGCGCGCGCGATCGCCCGCGGCGACGGGCGCCCGTTCGCCGGCGTGCCGATCGCGATCAAGGACAACCGCGCGGTCGCCGGCATGCCGCTCACCAACTGCAGCGACCTGTTCGCCGACTACGTGCCCGACTACGACGCCAACTGCGTACGCCGCCTGCGCGACGCGGGCTTCGTGATCGTCGGCAAGACCTCCCTGCCTGAGATGGGGATCCTCCCCACCACCGAGCCGCGCCGCTTCGGCCCCGCACGCAACCCGTGGGCCGCGGACCGCACGCCGGGCGGCTCCAGCGGGGGCTCGGCCGTCGCGGTCGCGGCCGGAATGGTGCCGATCGCGCACGGCAACGACGGCGGCGGCTCCATCCGCATCCCGGCGGCCTGCTGCGGCCTGGTCGGCCTCAAGCCGGCCCGGGGCCGGGTCTCGGCCGGCCCGGATGCCGGTCACAGCTTCCTGGCGGTCGACGGGGTGCTGGCGCGCACCGTCGGCGACTGCGCTGCGGCGCTGGACGTGCTGGCCGGCTATGAGCCGGGCGACGCGTCGTGGGCGCCGCCGCCGGCGGCGCCGTTCCGCGAGCTCGCCCAGAGCCCGGCGGGCTCGCTGCGGATCGCACTGGTGCTGGAGGGCGCGTTCGAGGACGCGGTGCTGGATGGGATGTGCGAGCGCGCCGCGCTGGATGCCGCCGGCCTGCTCGAGCGCCTCGGCCACCGGGTGGCGCCGCTGAGGGCGCCGTGGGTCAGGCCGGGGCTGCTGGCAGATTTCACGCGCGCCTTCGGGCCGCTGGTCTCGCTTGCGACGCTCCAGGGCCAGCGCCTGCGCGGGCGAGACCTCGAGCCCGCCGACGTTGAGCCGCTGACCTACGAGATGTTCGAGCGGGCTCGATCCCAGGATGCGCTCGAGATGGCCTGTGCGCAGGTGACCCTGGAGCGCACAGCGCGTGAGATCGTCCGCGCGCTCTCGCCCTACGACGCCGTGCTGACGCCGGCGCTGGCGCAGCGCCCCGTTCCCGTGGGGGAGATCCACGGCAACGGCCCGGACCCCTGGGGCTGCTACCGGCGATCGGCGATGTTCACCCCCTACACGGCCGTGGTCAACGTGACCGGCCTGCCGGCGGTCTCGCTTCCCCTCTACCACGGCGACGACGGCCTGCCGCTCGCGATCCAGCTGATCGGCAGGCCGGCCGGGGAGGCGGAGCTGCTCGCGCTCTGCGCACAGCTGGAGCGGGCGCTGCCGTGGGCGTCGCGGACGCCCGCGGCCCTGGCTTGAGGGGGTGCCGGGACCGCGGCGCCGGCTGAGGCGCAACTACAATGGGCGCCCCGGCCGGCCACCGCCCGCCGGCGCAGAGAACGCCGCCGATCCGAACCAGGGGAGTCCGACTCTTAATGACCTACGTCATCGCCGAGCCGTGCATCGACACCAAGGACAACTCGTGTGTGGAGGTCTGCCCGGTCGACTGCATCCATCCCACCCCCGACGAGCCGGACTACGACAGCGTGCCGCAGCTGTACATCGACCCGGAGGAGTGCATCGACTGCGACGCGTGCGTCGAGGCATGCCCGGTCGACGCGTGCTTTGCCGAGGACCAGCTCCCGGAGGAGTGGCACAAGTACATCCAGATCAACGCCGACTACTACAAGAAGTAGATCTGGGACGGCGGGCGTGCATGCACGCCCGCCCCGGTGGCCGCATGCGGCCACCGGCCGGTCGGCGCATGCGCCGACCGGAACATCGGCTAGGCCATCGGCAACGACATCCCGACCGGCTTGGGCGCGGCCGCGGGGGCGGGCTGCTGCATGACCGGCAGCTCGATCGGCGAGAGCGCGATCAGCCCACGCGCCCCATGGCGAAGCGCCTGAGCCGCCGGGTCCTCCGGATCTGAGAGCACGAGCGGCACGCCCGAATCGGACTGCTGGCGGAGCGCCATCGTGAGCGGCACCTTGGCCAGCAGCGGCACGTCGAGCTCCTGTGCGAGCAGCTGGCCGCCGCCCTCGCCGAAGATCTGGAAGCGCTCGCCTGACGGGGTCACGAACCCGGACATGTTCTCGATCACGCCGCAGATCTCGAGCTTGAGCTTTGAGGCCATCTCGGCCGAGCGCGCGGCGACCTTCTGCGCCACCGGCTGCGGGGTGGTCACGATCAGGAACTTCGCCTGCGGAAGCAGCTGGGCGAGCGTCATCGACACGTCACCGGTGCCGGGCGGCAGGTCGATCAGCAGGTAGTCAAGCTCGCCCCAGTCCACGTCCTCCAGGAACTGCTGCAGCGCCTTGTGCAGCATCGGGCCGCGCCACACGACCGCGGCGTCCTGCTCGACGAAGAAACCGATCGACATCACGGCGATGCCCTCGTGGGCCTCGATCGGGATCAGCCTGCGCTGCTCGTCAACGCGCGGGCGCTGGCCGCCGACGCCGAGCATCCGCGGCTGCGAGTAGCCCCAGACATCGGCGTCCAGCACGCCGACCCGGCGGGCGTCGAGCGCAAGCGCGGCGGCCAGGTTGGCGGTGACGCTGGACTTGCCCACGCCGCCCTTGCCAGAGCCCACGCAGATCACGTTGCGAACCTGGGCGAGCGCCCCCTCCGGCAGCCCGCTGCGCCCGAGCCTGCGCCCAAGCGCCGCGCGCTCGTCGCCAGAGAGCACATCGAAGGAGACATTGACGTGGGAGACCCCGTCGAGCTTGGCCACCGCCTGGGTGACCGCCGTCTGGAAGTGGCCGCGGATCGGGCATCCGGGGGTCGTCAGCGACACCATCACGTCGACGACGCCGTTGGGGTGCACGTCGATGGAGCGCACCATCTCAAGCTCCACGATGTCCCGGCGCAGCTCGGGGTCGATCACGGAGCGAAGGGCCTGCCGGACGTCGTCTGTGGTGGGCATGGAACCCATTCAAGCAGACGGCATCCGCGCCTCTGCCAAGACGGCATCCGCGGACGGCATCCGCGCGTGGGCGGCGTTCGGCTGACGAGGGCTCAAACCGCGGGCGCGTTGCGCCCCGGAGCCTGACGGCATCCGCGCGTGGGCGGCGGTCAGCTGACGGCGGGCGCCAGTCGCTCGCCGATCAGCGCCACGGCGTCCAGGTCCTCGTGCAGCAGGTGCTGGCACATGACGCGGGCCACGCCCGCGTCGCGCAGCGCCGCCAGCTGCTCGCAAGCGCGCTCGGACGTGCCCACGATCCACCCGCTCGGTGGGTTGCGCACCGGATCGGGGATCCCTGCGAGGCGCTCCAGCGCCACCGCGCGCCTGCGAAGCTCGGCCTCATCCTCGCCGACGAGCATGCCCGTCATCACCGACAGCGGCAGCTGCTCTCGCCCCACGCGCTCGCAGGCCGCCGCCAGGGCGGCTTTCAGGCTGCGCGCCCGCTCGGGGGTCGCAAACGCGGTGTTGTACTCATCGGCGTACGCCGCCGCCAGCGCCAGGCTGCGCGGGCCGCCCTCGCCCCCGACGATCAGCGGCGGGTGCGGGCGCTGCACCGGCCTGGGTTGCGCGTCGAGGTCCCGGAGCGTGTAGTGGTCGCCCACGAACGAGAACGGCGCCTGCGTCCAGCTGCCGACGATCACCTGAAGCTGCTCCTTGAGCATGTCCATCCGGACCGAGGGCTCGGGGAACGGGAAGCCGTGGGCGCGGTGCTCGGCCTCGTGCCAGCCCGCGCCCAGCCCGAGCTCGACGCGTCCGCCCGAGACGTGGTCGACGGTCACCACGACCCTGGCGAGCTGCGAGGGGTGGCGAAAGGTGACCGGCGACACCATCGTGCCCAGTCGCAGCGTGGTCGTCGAGGCGGCGAGCGCCGCCAGCGTCGCCCACGCGTCAAGGGCTCCGCGCTCGGGGTGCAGTCCGTCGAGGTTTGCGTAGTGGTCGGAGCGAAACAGCGCGCCCACGCCGTGCGCCTCGCAGGCGCGGGCGAGCGCCAGCCACTGTGGCCAGGTCACGCCCTCCTGGCCCTCGATCATCAGACAGAGCTCCATCGCGCCTCCAGCTCGCCGGGTGTTGGACGAGGCAATTAAACGCGGGCGTCGGTCCGCGCCCCCCGGCCGCGCCCTGGGCCACGTCGGCCCGCGCGGCCGTCCCCGCGCTTGTGCGTATGAGCTGGTTGCGCGCCGGGGCGCCGCGCGTGCGGCGCCCCGGCCGTTGAGGGGAGGAGAGGTGCTGCATCCGCCGGCCGGAGAGGGGGTTGGCCGGCGAACCCGTCCCGCGGGCGCCCTCCCGTGCGCCCCGGGGTAAGTGCTTGTCAGGTGATGGCCGTGATCCGCGACCGTCCCGCGCGCGCCGCCTGGCGTGCGCCCGCCGTCCTGAGCTTCAGATCCCGTGCGACCGCGCGCACCTCGTGCTCGAGGTCGCGCCGGACCGAGCCGGCTTCACGCTCGAGGTCGCGCCTTACCGCTCGGACCCGACGCTCCAGCTCGCGCCGCCGGTTTGAGGATCGCCTGGCGCCACCCCGGCGGGCGACGCCCGCTCCGTACTCGATGCTCGCCATGTGATTCACCTCTCTCGCTTGCTTCGCTAACAGGATCTTAGCGTAGAGCCGACCGATGGGGAACACATGTTCGCCTGATGGCGCCTGCGGCGCTCAGCGCTCGCCCGCGTCCCGGCCGTCAAGCCCCACCCGTACCAGCCAGGCGGGCGGGTCGGTCAGCTCGGCCAGCGTCGGGAGCGCCTCGGGCGAGGAGAACACGTGCGCCATCGCCTCACCGCCGCCGGCGGCCACGATCGCGTCGAAGAACGCCTTGCCCTGGCGGTACTGGCGCATCTTGAGCTCCAGCCCGAGCAGCCGGCCGAGCAGCCGAGCCGCCGCCGACTGCGAGCGGCGGCGGCGGTCAAGCGCCGCGCGCAGCTGGGGCAGCGACGGGATCAGGTCCGGAGCGACCGCGTCCATGACGTGCTCGGCATGCCCCTCGATCACCGCCATCGTCGCCTGCACCCGGTCGATCGTCTCCCGCTCGCCGGCGGTCGCCACGATCGAGATCAGGTCGCCGTGCAGCGCGGCGCGCCCGGCTCGCCTGAGCTCGGCGGCGGTCGGCAGGCGCATCGAGCGCCGGCGCTCGATGCGCAGCTGGGCTGACTGAAGCAGTTGCGACACGAGCCCGGCGAGGTGTCCTCGCAGCCAGCCGACCGCCGCGAACTGGACCGCGTGGGTGACCTCGTGCAGCGCCACCCAGGTGACGAACTCCTCCTCGCGGGCGCCGAACGACCGCACGGCCTGGCCGAGGTTCTCAAGCACGAACAGCAGCCGGGGAGGGCTCGGGTCGGCCTCGTCGAGCAGCACGAGCTCGTACTGGCCCATCACCCGCTGCGCCAGATAGCCGAGCACCACCCCCACCTCGGCGGTGACCATCGCGGCGGCCGCAAGCCGCGCCCCCCCTCGCAGCCCGCGCGCGCTGTCGGCCCTGCTCAGCACCGGGTCAAGCAGCGAGCGCAGCGAGCCGGCGTTCGCGTGCACCCACTCCCGCCGGTCGACCCCCTCGGGCTTGGGGAGCGCCACCGTGGGCGTCATGCGGGTGTATTCGGTGACGCGCAGCTCGGACTCACGCGCCAGCTCTGCGAGGTCCAGCCGCGGCGCCGGCGCGTCGCTGGAGCCGGCGACCAGCGCGGCCAGCCGCTCGGCCAGGAACCAGTCGATCACGTCGGGCTCGCTCCGCCCGTCATCCGAGCACCACCGCGCGCAGCTGCTCGAGCGCTCGCGGCGTGCGAGCGGCGACCAGGTGCGACCCCTGGGCGGCGTCCAGCGGCGCCCCGAGCGGCAGATCGCACTCGCAGAAGGCGACCAGTCCGCCCGCCTCGCGCACGATCAGCTGGCCCGCCGCCGCGTCCACGCCGCGGCACGGCCGCAGCGTGACCATCCCGTCGTAGCGAGCGGCCGCCACCTGGCACAGCGTCGCCGCGATCGTGCCCAGCGCCCGCACCCGGTGCGCGCACTGCGCAAGCCGCGCCGCCGAGCCCGCCAGCCAACGCGGGTCGGCCGCCTCGACCCCGACCAGCTCGAGCAGCCCCGCGCGGGTGCGCCGCTCGCCCGCGGCAGGATCCAGCATGCCGCCGTCGCGCCTGGCTCCCTCGCCGCGCGCCGCCCACCACTGCTCGCCCGAGCCGAAGTCGTGAACGAACCCGAACGTCACGTCGGCCATCGTCTCCCCGTCGGCGACCGCCAGCGACAGCGCGTAGTGGCACGCGTCGCGCTTTGCGTTGAGCGAGCCGTCGATCGGGTCGACGATCACGCGCAGGTCATCCCCGCCGAAGTCGATCAGCCCCCGCTCCTCCGACAGCGCCTGAAAGCGCAGCCCTCGCCGGTGAAGCTCCGCCAGCTGCTCCAGGATCGCCGCCTCGGCGTCGAAGTCAAGCTGCAGGGTGCGGTCGCCGCCCTCGCCCCGCAGCCCCGTGTAGGCGGCGCGCTGCTCGGTCAGCGGGGAGGCGGCCAGCAGCGCCCGGACCGAGTCGACCGCTCGCCGGCAGGCGCGCAGCCAGGCGGCGCTCTGAGCTGTGTCGGTGGCCGACATCCGGACCTATGCTGTCAGACGGTGATCTACGGGACGGCAGGCGCGGGCGCCGGCGCGGAGCTGCGGCTCCTGACCGACGACGCGCCCGCCGAGCGGGCGCTCGACGGGCTCGACGAGGCCCAGCGCGACGCCGCCACGCACGCCGACCGGCGGCTTGTGCTGCTCGGCTGCGCCGGTGCCGGCAAGACGCGCACGATCCTTGCGCGCTTCCGGTGGCTGGTGGCGCGGGGCTGCGCGACCGAGCGCATCGCGCTCGTGGTGCCGAGCGCATCGCGCGCCAGCGCCCTGCGCGCAGCGATCGAGCAGACGCTTGAGGATGGCTACGAGCAGCTGCACGTGCTGGATCCCTCGGGGCTGGCGGCGCTCGTGCTGCGCGGCTCGCGCTCGGGTGACATCGACCCGGCGCACTCGGTGCTGGGGGTCGCCGACCGGCTTGCGCTGATGCTCGAGCGCATCGACGAGCTGCCGCTGGCAAGCCACGACTTCGCGGGCGCCCCCGGCGCCCTGCTGGTCTCCTTTCTCAGGCGCATCGACCGCCTCAAGGCAGAGTGCGTGGACGCCGGTCAGTTCGCCGCATGGGCCGGGGATCGAACCGGCCCGGACGCGGAGCTCGAGCGGGAGTTCGCGGAGGTCTACAGCGCGCACGAGCGCCTGCTGCGCGAGGCGGGCGTGCGCGACGCGGGGGACCTGATCCGCGACGCGCTCGCGTTCGCCCAGCGTTGCGGCGCGGCCTTCGAGCACCTGCTGATCGACGACGCGCAGGAGCTCGATCTCGCTCCGCTTCGGCTCGTGCTGGCGGTGGGAGCGCGCGCGACGGTGACCATCGCCGGCGACCCGCTCGCCGCGGTCAACCGGTTCCGCGGCGCCGGGGAGGAGCGGCTGCGCTCGCTGATGGACGCCGATGCGCGGGTGCTGGTGCTGCGTCGCTCCCGCCGCTGCCGCGATGCGGTGTGGCGCGCGGCAGGCGCGCTGCTGAGCGCCGGCGGCATCACCGCCGGTCCGGGCCGCATGACTTCAGACCCGGGCGGTGCGGCGGCCGATCCGGGCGGTGAGGTCGTGCTCTGGCGCTGCGCCAACGAACGGTCCCAGGCCCAGGCCGTGGCCGCCGACGTGGAGCGGCTGGTCGCGCGCGAGGGGCTGGCGCCCGGGCGCATCGCGGTCCTGGTCCCAAGCGTCGAACGCGAGGGGCAGGCGGTCGCAGCCGCGCTTTCGCAGCGCGGTGTGCCGCACCGCCTGATCGGCCGGGCGGCGCTGTTTCAGCGCGCGGTGATTCGGGACCTGCTCGCCTGGCTCAGGCTGCTGGTGGACCCGGCCGACGCCGGCGCGGTGGTGCGCGCCCTCGCGCGGCCTCCGATTGAGCTGCGGTCGGTGGACATCGCCCGCTGCACGCAGATCGCGCGCCGGCGCAGGCTGGACATGGTCTCGGCGCTGGCGGCGGCGCTCGAGGCTCCGCAGGTGCCGCCGGAGGCGCGCGAGCGGATCCGCGCGTTCCTCAAGCTCCACCGCGCCTGCGCCGCCGGGCTGGACACGAGCCGTCCGGACGTCTACGTCCACCGGCTGATCGAGCGGCTCGGCCTGCGCCGTCAGCAGCTGTTCTCAGCCCATGCGGACGTGGTCGAGCGCCTGCGCGCCCTGGCGAGCTTCGGCGAGCTCGCCGCCGCGTACGTGGCGCGGGCACCACAGGCCACGGCGCGCCAGTTCGCCCATTCGGTTGGCGCGATGGCCGAGCTTGGGCTGCCGGACGCCGAGGAGCCGGACCTGGGGGACGCCGCCGCGGTGCAGGTCGTCTCGCTGTGGGCCGCGGGCGGCCTGGAGGTCGATCAGGCCCATGTCGTCGGCCTGCACGCCGAGCTGGCCGCCCCGCCGCCCGAGGCGATCCCGGACGAGCTGCTGGCCGATGCGCTTGCCGCCGCGGAACCCGAGCACCAACGCCGCCGCGCGCTCGCCCAGGTGCTGTACGTGGCAGCCACCCGCGCCCGCGAGCGGCTCGTGCTCTCCTATCCGGCCGCGGACGATCGGGGGCGGCCCCTGCGGCCGCTGAGGGCGCTCGAGGCGGTGCGAGCGGCGCTGGGCTGCGGCTGGCAGGAGCGTCCAGAGGAGCTGTTTGGCCCCGCCGAGGCGCTTCAGTCGACCTTCGTGGCGCTGCGCGACGAGCTGCTTGACCAGACGCTTCGCGCGGGCGGCCGGCTTGGGGAGCTGCGCCTCGACACAGACCTTGACGTCTCGCACGCGGTGGTGCGCTACCTGGAGCTGCTGAAGGTCGCCGCGCTGCTCGCGCGCCCGGAGGGCCAGAGCGCCGCGGAGGCGCTGCGGGACGTCAACTCGCGCATCCTGCAGGCGGTTACCGCCGAGCAGCGGGAGATCTTCGAGTCCTCCGCGCTCGACGACTACCTGCTTGACGCCGAGCGCGACGCGCGGCGCAGGGCGCAGGCGATCGCGGCGCGCGACGAGCCGTCGCTCGAGCCGTTCCTGCCGCGCCGCGGCGAGGGCGTGGTGCTGTCGGCGACCGACATCGACACCTATCGCACCTGCCCGCTCAAGTACAAGTTCGCGCGCGTGTTCCGCATCCCGCAGGAGCCGACCCTGCACCAGCGCTTCGGCATCCTGGTCCACCAGGTGATGGAGCGCTTCCACGCCAGCGACGCCTCCACGCTGCCCGAGCTTCTGGGGCTGCTGCAGGACGGATGGCGGCGCGGCGGCTTCGGAGACTCAGACGAGGAGCGACAGCTGCGCGGCAAGGCCGCCGCCGCGCTGACGCGCTACCACGAGCGCCTGAGCGCCGAGCCCGCGCGTCCGGTTTGGTTTGAGCGCCAGTTCGCCTTCCGGCTCGGCCCCCACCTCTTGCGCGGACGGGTCGACCGGGTCGATCAGCTGCCCGGCGGCGAGTACGAGCTGATCGACTACAAGACCGGTCGCCCCAAGACCGCGGCGCAGCTGGCCGACGACGTGCAGCTGTCGCTGTATGCGGTGGGGGCGCGCGAGGCGTGGCGCCTGGACACCTCTCAGCAGGCTTACTACTACCTCCTGGACGACGTCAAGGTGCGCGTGCCGGGCGACGAGGCCCGGCGCTCGGAGTGGGTGCGCGAGCTGGCGATGGAGGTGGCCGAGGGGATCGTCTCGCAGGGCTTTGAGCCCACGCCCTCCTTCGCGGCCTGCTCGGCGTGCGACTATCGGCTCGCCTGCCCCGCCGCCGAGCGCTGAGCGGATCCGCCCGGACTGGCGGGACTCTCCGGCGTTCCGCTAGGCGCCCGTGGGGCCGTCGCCGCCGCGCTGGCGCAGGAACCGCTGCAGGTCGCGCGCGATCGTATCGCCCGAGGGAAGTGTGTCAGGCGAGACCGCGTCGTCCTCGGAGGCCGCCTCCAGGCGCTCGACGAACGCCTGCACGTCCGGGTCTGAGGCCACCGCCAGGTTGACCTGGCGCTCGTAGTCGGCCGTCGCCTCCTCAAGGCGCGAGCCGTCGACGGCCACGCCGACCAGGCCCTCGAGCTTGCGCACCAGCGCGAGCGCGGCCTTGGGGTTGGGGGTCGCCGCGATGTAGTGCGGGACCGCCGCCCACAGGCTCGCCGAGGGGACGCCGGCCTCCTGGCAGGCGGCGTGCAGCACGCCCACGATCCCCGTCGGGCCCTCGTAGGAGGACGGCTGCAGCCCCAGCCGCGCGATCAGCCCCTCGTCGGAGCTCAGGCCGCTGACCGAAACCGGCCGCGTGTGGGGCACGTCGGCGAGCAGCGCGCCCAGCGAGACGACGAGCTGGACCCCGAGCGCCTCGGCCAGCTCGACGATCACCGCGCAGAACGTGCGCCAGCGAAACGACGGCTCAGAGCCCATCAGCAGGATCAGGTCCCTGGGCGCGCGGGGGACGCGCGCCTCAAGCAGCTCGACCGCGGGCCAGACGATCTCCCGCGCGTGGCCTTCGACGAGCCTCACCCGCGGGCGCGTGGCCTGGAAGTCGTAGAACTCCTCGGGGTCGATCGTCGCAAAGCGGCGCGCGCCCAGGCCCTTGGCGACGAACTGGATCGCGCTTGAGGCGGCGTCGCCCGCGTCGTTCCACCCCTTGAACGCGCACACCAGCGCGGGCGCGCGAAGCCCGTCCGGGCGACGGTCCCACCGTAGCGGCTGCATCCGACTCACCGTACATCATGGCCGGATGCGCACCGACGCAGGCGGCAGGGATCAGGACGGGATAGCGGCGCTGCGAGCGGGCGACGAGGTCGACACCGTGCTTGCGTGCACGCGCAAGGACCGGCTGCTGACCCGCACCGGCTCGCCCTATCTGGCGCTTGAGCTGCGCGACCGCACCGGGGCGCTCACGGCGCGGGCGTTCAGGGGCGCCGATGCGCTCGCCGGCCGCTTCGAGCGCGGCGAGCTGGTGCGCGTGAGGGGACGCCTCGAGCGCTTCCGCGACCAGCTCGTGCTGGAGGTCGCCGACATCCGGCGGCTTGATGGCTCAGAGCCGGTCGACCCCGCCCGCTTCCTGCCCGTCGCCTACCGGGACCTGGACGAGCTCGAGGGCTTCCTGGAGCACCTCTGCGCCGAGGTCTACGACCGCGGCTACCGGTCGCTGCTGAGCGCGCTGCTGGAGGACCGGGAGCTGCGCGGCGCGTGGCGCCGTGCGCCGTGCACCCGCTCGGGGCACCACTGCTACATCGGCGGCCTGCTCGAGCACACGGTCGCGGTCGCGACCCTGGCCCAGGAGGCCTGCCAGCTTCACCCCGGCATCAACGCCGACCTGCTGCTGACCGCGGCGATCTGCCACGACCTGGGCCGTACCGGCGAGTTCACCTACGGAGCGGAGTTCGGGCTCACCGACGAGGGGCGGCTGCTCGGCCACCTGGCCATCGGACAGCGGATCATCACATCCAAAGCCCGATCGCTGGACGACGGGCGGCGGCTGGCGCTCATGCACTGCGTGCTCGCACACCACGGGCCCGGCTCGCTGCCGGGGGGCCGATTCCAGTCGGTGGAGGCGCTCGCGCTGCACCGGCTCAACGCGCTGGATGCGGGGGTCAAGGGCGCGCTCGAGCACGGCCTGGGCGCCGGCGACTGAGACGCTCGCTCGCCGGCGGAGAGCAAGGCTCCGGCAGGGCGGTCGTTGCGCTGCCTGGCGCCGGCGGCCGGCGCGCTTGCCCGCCCCGGCTCAGCGCGCCGCCAGCAGCTGGAAGCTGATGTTGTCGAAGTCGCCGCGCACGCAGCTGAAGGTCTGCGGGCCGCCGAGGTCCATCGACAGCTCAGAGCCGCACCACCAGCCGCGCACGGTGAACCGCGCGTTGGCCCCCAGGTGGCGCGCGGCTCCGGAGGAGGCGACGAACCGGCGGACCGTGGCGCAGGCGATCGGCGCGCCGAACGTCTGGATCCCGCGGGCGCGTGCGACAACCCGGCCGCCGGAGCGAAGAGCCACGCGCCCGCAGCGGCCCTGATGAGCCGGCGTGCCGGGCGACGACGCCGCGCCGGTGCAGAGGTTCACGCCCGCGAGGCGGCGGTCGAAGCTCATGCCGCGGCTGGGGAAGTACCACTCGACGTAGGCGTAGGCGCTGTGCCCGTCGCATGTCGTGAGGCCGAAGGCGACCACGGTCGCGTGCAGCCGCACTCCGCCGCAGGCCACGCACCACCCCGGCCAGACCCAGTCGGCCACGCCGTGGCCGACCGCGCGCGCACCGCCCCAGCTTGACCAGCGCACGCCGGTGACCAGGCTGGTGGGATCGCCGCCGTAGCTGATCTCTCGCGGGCGCACGCGCCCGAACCCCGCGCCGTTCGCAGCCACCGACGGCAGGCCCAGCGTCGGGGCGGCGAGTGCGGCGACCGCGCGGACGGGGAGCGCGGCGCCCGCGGCGGGCCCGGTGGCAGGGAGGGCGGCCGCGGCGCCAGGCGCAAGCGCCGCCGCCGCGATGGCGATCGCCGCCACGCGCAGCGCACGCGGCCAGGTCGCCGTACGCGCCGCGCGCCACGGTGCGGCGACGCGCGCGGCGGGCGACTGTGCGGCGACGCGCGCGGTGGGCGACGGTGCGGCCGCCCGCGCCACGTCGCTGCATCCGCCGGCCGGGCGGGGCATCGCTAGGACACCGGTCCGATCCTCAGGATCTGCGGGCCGCGATTAGAGCAGGCCTGGAACGGAAACGGGACGTGCTGGGATCGCGTCTGGTTGGGTGCGAACACCCGCAGCCCGGCGGCCGCGGCGAAGTGGCAGTTTGAGTAGTTGCCCGCCTCGACGATCCCGAGCACCGCGTGCGCCGTGCCACCGGGCCCGAGCATCACGGTCCGCACCCGCCCGATCCGATTGCGGCTGGCGGCGTTGCCCAGCTGGCGGCCGCGCAGGTCGACCGCCGAGACCCCGGGATAGCCGCGCAGCGTGCACCGCGCGCCCGACAGGTTGGTGAAGTTCAGCGTGTAGTAGATCGTGCCGGCGGCCCCGTTGCCCTGCGTGTCAAGCCAGGTGACCAGGCCTGCCGACGAGCAGGCTGGCACGAGCGCCGAGCGGCCGCGCGCAGCCGCAAGCGATCCGGCCGGAAGCGCGCTCGCGGCGCACAGCCCCAGCGCGGCCGTCGCCGCTGCCAGGCGCGCGGCGGTGCGGCGAGCTCGCCTGCCGGCCGGAGTGGGCCGCGTGCCGGCTGTGTCGACTGTCGGAGTGCTGGCGTTCATCGCGTCCCCCGGTCTGATGGCGCGCTTGAAGCCAGGCGCGCGCGGTTTGGCTGTGGCTGACCGCCGATTATGGACCCTGCGGAGGCGGATCTCACCCGCGGGAGCGGCCGGGGTCTCATCGTCCCGTGCGGCCGGGGTCTCATCGCCCGCGGCCGGCACGGTGGACGCGCGCACGTTCACGTGTCAAGTCGTCCCGTGCGGCGGATCTCATCTGCCCGTGGTCCGGATCTCACATCTTTTAGGGCGATCGCGTTCAATGGTCAGGATGACCGTGGCCACCACCGCAGCGGCGTGCGGGCGCGTCCGGGAGCGCAGGCTGGCGCTGGGCGCCGTGCTTTTGACCGTCTGCCTATGGGCGTCCGCCTTCGCGGGCATCCGCTACGCCGGCCGCCAGCTGGCGCCGGGGCCGCTGGCTCTCGTGCGCCTGGTGGTCGCCAGCCTCGCCCTCGGGGCGCTGATGGCAGCGCGCCGCGAGCGCCTGGTCGACCGGCCCGGCTGGCTGGGCCTCGCTGTCTGCGGTGTGATGTGGTTCGGCGCCTACAACGTGTTGCTCAACGCGGCCGAGCGCACGGTGGACGCGGGCACCGCCTCGCTCTTGGTCAACGTCGGTCCGGTGTTCATCGCGCTGCTGGCGGGCGTGGTGCTCCGAGAGGGGGTCGGGCGGCTGCTGCTGGCCGGGTGCGCGGTCTCGTTCGCCGGCGTGGCGCTGATCGCCCTGGGTTCCGAGCGCCATGGCGTGAGCGTCGGCTGGGGTGCTGCGCTGTGCGTGCTGGCGGCGGCCGCGTATGCGATCGGCGTGGTCTCGCAGAAGCCGGCGCTGTCGCACGGCTCGCCGCTGGCGGTCACCTGGATGGCCTGCATGGTGGGCGCCGTCTGCTGCCTGCCGTTCGGCCCCTCGCTCGTGTCCGAAGTGGCGCGGGCGAGGCCGGCGACGCTGCTGTGGGCCGTCTACCTGGGGCTCGTCCCCACCGCCACCGGCTTCTCCACCTGGGCCTATGCGCTCAAGCGCACGGATGCCGGGCGGCTCGGCGCCTCGACCTACCTGGTGCCGCCCGTGGCGGTGCTGATCGCCTGGATCGCGCTCGGGGAGACTCCGCCCCTGCTGGCACTGCCCGGCGGGGCGCTCTGCCTCGCGGGCGTCGCGCTTGCACGCTGGCGCCCGGCGGGCTCGCGACCGCCCGCGGTCAGCGGGGGCCCGGCGGCGACGAGGAGCTCACCGCCTACCCCGATTCCGCCGCCGACCTCGAGTCAGCCGCCGACCCCGACGCCGCCGCCGACCTCGTGTCAGCCGCCGACCCCGACGCTGCCGCCGACCCCGAGTCCGCCGCCTACCCGGATTCCGGCGCCGACGACGGTGGACCCGGCTCCCGGACCGCGATGTTGACCACGCTCACGGCGCACAGCCGATCATCGTCGTCGCGCACCTCCACATCCCAGAGCCAGCGCGTGCGCCCGCGGTGCCTTGGCCTGGCGACCGCGTTGGCCCATCCGTCCGCCAGCGGGCGCAGGAAGCTCGTGTCGTTGGACATCCCCATCACCGCCCTTCCGTGCGCGCCGCCGGCGCCTGCCCACGTGCCCCACGAGGCGAGCGTCTCTGCGAGCGCCGACAGAACGCCGCCGTGCAGCAGGCCGGTCGGCTGGCGGAGCTCGTCGCGGATTCGCACCCGCCCGCGCGCCCGGCTCCCGTCGGGGGCGATCTCGAGGATCTCCACCCCGTAGAGGCCGTCGAAGCCGGACTCGGGGCGCAGCGCCGTCGCCTGGGGGACGGTCACGCCGGACGCCGTGACCCCGGACGCCGGGGCGCCGGATGCCGGGGCGCCGGACGCCGGGGCGCCGGACGCTGGGGCGCCGGATGCCGGGGCGCCGGACGGCGTCGGATCGGCCGCTGCGGGCTGCTCGGGCACCGCGACAGTATGCACGCACGGCGCGCGCGCGGGGCCGGCGGGGCGGTGCCGCTAGGCTCGCGGGCACAGCATGCGACGCGCGGAGCTTCAACGAGCGGATAGGAGGCCGGCTTGAGCCGGATTGCGGTCGTCGGCGCCGGCCCGTCCGGGTTCTACGCCACCGACCAGCTGCTCAAGGCCGGCTTCGAGGTCGACCTCTACGACGCCCTGCCGACCCCCTACGGCCTCGTGCGGGCCGGGGTGGCGCCGGACCACCCGAAGATCAAGTCCGTCATCCGCGTCTACGCGCGCACCGCCGCGCACGAGTCGTTTCGCTTCTTCGGCGGGGTGACGCTCGGCAGCGACGTGTCCCGGGAGGAGCTGCTGGCGCGCTACCACGCCGTCGTCTACGCGCTGGGGACCGCGACCGACAACCGCCTCGGCATCCCCGGCGAGGACCGGCCCGGCTCGCACGCGGCGACCGAGTTCGTCGCCTGGTACAACGGGCACCCGCACTTTGCACACTGTCGCTTCGACCTCTCGTGCGAGCGCGCGGTCGTGGTTGGCAATGGCAACGTGGCGCTCGACGTGGCCAGGATGCTCGTGCTCGATCCGGCAGAGCTCCGGGGCACCGACACGGCCGATCACGCGCTCGCCGCACTGGCGCGCTCGGCGGTGCGGGAGGTCGTGCTGCTCGGCCGGCGCGGCCCGGCCCAGGCCGCCTTCACAAACCCCGAGCTGCTGGAGCTGCGCGACCTCGCACGCGCCGACGTGATCGTCGATCCGGCGCAGCTTCAGGACGTGGGCGAGCCGGCGGACGCGATCCGGCGGCGCAACGTCGAGATCCTGCGCGAGTTCGCCAGCACCGCCCCAGCCGGGCGCTCGCACCGGCTCGTGTTCCGCTTTCTGCGCTCGCCGGTGGAGATCCTCGGCGAGGGCGAGAGCGGCCGCGTGACCGGCGTCAGGCTCGCGGTCAACCGGCTCGTCGCCGCGACCGACGGCGCCGTGCGAGCCGAGCCGACCGGGGAGGAGGAGGTGATCGAGTGCGGCCTGGTTCTGCGCTCGATCGGATACCGCGGGGTGCCGGTTGCCGGGATCCCGTTCGACGAGCGCCGCGGCCTGATCCGCAACCGCGACGGGCGCGTGATCGGCGATGACGGGAGCCCTTGCCGTGGGGAGTACGTCGTCGGCTGGATCAAGCGCGGTCCGTCAGGCGTGATCGGGACCAACAAGCGCGATGCGGCCGACACCGTCGCGCGGATCCTCCAGGACGCCGAGCAGGGCGCGCTCGGCACCCCGGATCCCGGGCTCTCGGCGCCGGAGGCGATCGAGGCCTGGCTCATTGAGCGGGTGCCGGGGCTTGTGACTTGGGAGGGGTGGGAGGCGATCGACGCCCACGAGTGCGCGCTCGGCGAGCCCGCCGGTCGCCCGCGGGTCAAGCTCGTCACCCTCGGGGAGCTCTTGGCCGCGAGCCGGGGCGCGGGCGCGCGGCCGGCGGCTGCCAGCTCGCCCGTCGCAGGCGCAGGATCCTGATCGGCTCCCCGTGGCGTCCGACGCCGTCGCGCTCGTGGCGCAGGCCGATCGCGGCCGCGACCGCCAGCGAGCGGACGTTGGCGGGCGCGATCCGCGCGACCACGCTGGGCGCTCCCACGCGTTCGAACGCCTCGTCGCGCATGGCGGCGGCCCCCTCGCGAGCCAGCCCGCGGCCCCAGGCCTCCGGAGCAAGCCACCAGCCGAGCTCGTGCTCGCCGGCGTCCACGCCCGCGCCCGCGCCGGCGAACGACAGCGCAAACAGTCCCACCGGCTGCCCGCCGCCGATCGGAAGGGCGACGCGCCAGCCGAAGGAGTGCGCGCGCCAGTGCTCGGTGTTGGCTTGAGCCACCTGGGCGATGCGCGCGGCGCTCCAGGCCGAGCCGTCGCCGACGTGGCGCACGACCGCCGGCGTGCAGGCGAGGCGCTGAAGCAGCGCCAGGTCGCCCTGCGCCCATGGGCGCAGGCGCAGCCGGTCGGTGACAAGCGTGGAAGCAGCCGCCATTGTCGTCGATCGTAGGCGGCGCTCGAGGCGGCGAGGCGCGAGGCCGTCGGTGGCGCCGCGCGGCGGCGAGGCGTGAAGCCGTGCTGGCGCGCGCCGGCGAGGGGTGAAGCCCCTTGTGGCGCGCGCGGCGGCGAGGCGCGTCCTAGGCTCGCAGGCGAATGCGACGCATCGGCCCAGCGCTGGCGATCCGGGACTTCCGGCTGTGGTGGCTTGCGTGGCTGGGGATGGGGATCGGGCTCAACATGGTGGAGGTGGCGATCGGCTGGGAGGTGTACGCGCAGCACCGCTCGGCGCTGGATCTCGGATGGATCGGCCTGGCCGAGTTCGTGCCGATGCTGGCGCTGGCGCTCCCAGCCGGCCATCTGGCCGACCGCATATCCCGCCGGCTGGTCTTCGGCGCCGCGCTCGCGGTCGCGGCGGGCGTGGGGGTGGGCCTGGCCCTGATCACCGGCGCGGGCGTACGCTCGGTGCTGCCCTACCTGGCGCTGGCCGTCGCCGCGGGCGTGGCGACGGCGCTTGCGACCCCCGCGGCGCGCGCCATGCCGCCGACGCTCGTGCCGACGTCCATGGTGCAGGGCGCGATGACCCTGCGCTCGGTCGCCGGCCAGGGCTCGCAGGTTTTGGGCCCCGCGCTCGGTGGGCTCCTCTACGGCGTTTCCGCTGAGCTCGTCTACCTTCTGTCCGCCGGCTTCTGCCTGGCCGCCATGGCCTGCGCGCTGTCGATCTCGCGCCGGGCGCCGGATGCGCCGCCGGCACCGGGCGCAATGCCCAGCGCAGCGCCCGGGCCCGGTTGGGCGCCGACGAGCGGCGAAGCGCCCGGGCGGTGTTGGGCCGCGGCGAGCGGCGCAGAGCTGGGGCCGCCGGGGTCCCTGGCGGCAGGTGGAGCGAGGTCGCCTGAGGCGGACATGGGGCCGCCGGACGTGGAGGGCGTGCTCGACGGCCTGCGGTTCGTCAGGCGCACGCCGATGCTCCTGGGCGCGATCCTGCTGGACCTGATGGCCGTGCTGTTCGGCGGCGCCGTGGCGCTGCTTCCGATCTACGCCCGCTCGATCCTGCGCGTGGGCGCCTCCGGGCTGGGGATCCTGCGAGCCGCCCCCGCGGTCGGCGCCCTGCTGGCCGCGGCGGCGCTGACCCGCCGTCCGATCGGCGGGCGTGCCGGGCGGCTGCTTTTGACGGTGGTGGGGCTCTACGGCGTGAGCATCATCGTGTTCGGGCTCTCCCGCTCGTTTGAGCTGTCCCTGGGGGCGCTCGCCGTCAGCGGGTTCGTGGACCTCTACAGCGTCAACATCCGCTCGACCACGGTCGCGCTCGTGTCCCCCGACCGCCTGCGCGGCAGGGTCAACGCGATCGAGATGGTGTTCATCAGCGCATCCAACGAGCTCGGCGCGTTCGAGTCAGGGTTGGCCGCGTCGTTGGTGGGGACCGTGCCGGCGGTCGTCGGCGGTGGGGCGGTCACGATCGCGCTCGCGCTCGGCTGGGGCAGGCTGTTCCCGTCGCTGGCGCGCATGGACCGGCTCGACGCGCTGCGCCCGGCTCAGGAGGCCGCCGGCGCGCTGCGAGCCGCGCCCGCGTCCGGTGGCGTGGGCGCGACCGCGGGGCCGAACAGCACGTAGTCCGAGGGCCGGAAGCTGGCCGTTGCCCGGCGGTACTCGCGCATGTAGCCGGGCCAGTTGGCGACGATCCGTCCGCGCTCGTTCCGGTACCAGGAGGCGCAGTCAAGCCAGGCTGTGCCGGCGAAGCGCGCCTGGGTCTCGGCGTCGAACGCGGCCGCGACCTCTGGGCGCACGTCCAGCAGTCGCCAGCCGAGGCTGCGGGAGTGAACGAGCGCCTGCCGGATGTACCGGGCCTGCGCCTCCAAGAAGAAGATGATCGAGCCGCCCGAGGTGTTGGTGTTCGGCCCGTACATGAGGAACATCGACGGAAAGCCGGGCACGGTGATCCCCAGGTGAGCGTAGGGCCCGTGCGCCCACGCGTCCGCCAGACGGCGGCCGTCCGCGCCGCTTATCTCGATCCCCTCAAGCGGCGCCTGCGTTTGAAAGCCGGTGGCCCAGATGATGCAGTCGACCTCGTGCACCACCCCGTCGGCGGTTCGAGGGCCCGCGGGGGTCAGCTCCCGGATCGGCTCGCAGATCAGCCGCACGTTGGGCCGCGACAGCGCCGGCAGATAGCGTGAGCTGAACAGAACGCGCTTGCAGCCGAACGTGTAGTCGGGCCATGCGCGCCGTCTCAGCTCGGGGTCGCTCAGCTGCGAGCGCATGAACATCGCCGATCGCGCCGCCAGCAGCCTGCCCAGCGTTCGCGGGTTGCGGATCGAAGCGGTGAGCAGCTCGAGGGCGGCGAACATGCCGGCGCGGCGCAGCCGCTGCAGCCCTGGCGCGAGCGCCAGCAGCCGTCTCAGGTGGGGTGGGTAGACGCGGTTTCGCCGCGGCAGCAGCCAGCTGGCGCTGCGCTGGAACACATCGAGCCTGGCCACCACCGGCGCTATCTCCGGGATGAACTGCACCGCGCTCGCGCCCGTTCCAACGACCGCCACCCTTCGTCCGCGCAGGTCGTACGCGTGGTCCCAGCGGGCCGAGTGGAAGCTGTGGCCGGCGAACGAGTCCAGTCCCGCAAGTCGCGGGATGCGCGGCCGGTTCAGCTGCCCGACGGCGAGCACCAGCGCGTGCGCCTCACGCACCCCGCCGTCGGCGGTGGCCACCAGCCAGCGGCCACGATCGCGATCGAGCTCGCAGCGGGTGACGGTCTGAGAGCACTCGATCAGCTCCGACACCCGGTGACGAGCCGCCACGCGGCGCATGTAGTCGAGGATCTCATCGCGCAAGGAGCAGCGGCGCGACCAGTCGCGCCGCTGGGCGAAGGAGAACGAGTAGGCGTGGCCGGGCACGTCGCACGCAGCGCCCGGGTAGTCGTTGTACAGCCACGTTCCGCCCAGGTCCTCGCCCGCCTCCAGCACCGAGATCTCGTCAAAGCCCGCGCGGCGCAGCTCGATTGCAGCCGCCAGCCCGCCGAAGCCCGCTCCCACGATCACGATGCGGCCGTCTGCATCGCGGTCGCGGGTTGCGGGGCTGGTGGCGGCCACGGCACGATCTTGGCAGCGTCCCCGCAGGCGCGGCGGGCGCCGGTGACCGGCGCCGCCGCGGGCACCCACACCAGCGCCGGCGCACGCGCGGCGGGCGCCGGTGACCGGCGGCGCGGCCGCGGGCACCCACACCAGCGCCGGCGCACGACGGGGCGGCGGTGAGGCGCGCGCACCGCTGCGGGCGCAGGTCCCTCAGCTTCCGCGCACGCGCAGCGCCAAAGGAGCGGTTGAAGCCGGCGATGGCGGCAGGGATCCGGCCGGCGGCGGCGAACAGCGTGGAGGATCGCCACCGAAGGAGTCCCGAGATGACCCCAGAAGACCGACGTTCGTCCAGACGGTCCGGCGCCGAGCAGCTGCAGGAGGAGCCGGACCGCTCCCCGTTCGCCGGCGTCGCGAGCCGCTTCGCCGCCTGGCTGACGGGGGCCGAGCGGATTCCCGACGACGAATACGACGAGGATGACCTCGACGACGACGGGTACGACGAGTACGAGGACGACGAGTACGACGAGCCGGAGGAGCTCCCCGCCGCGCGCCGGGAGCGCGAATCGCGTGTGGGCCGATGGCTTCGCGAGCGCGACCGCGAGCGCGACCGGGCGCGCGGCGGCCGTGTGCGCGACCGCGCCCGGGTGCGCGACCGGGACCGGTTCGGCCACCGACTCGGCGCCGGTGAGCCGCCGCGCTGGCTGGCCGAGCGCGAGCATGAGGATCTGAGGCCGGCCGCCGCGGAGCGCCGCCCGGAGCGCGAGCTGCGCGGTTCCCACGCGGCCCAGGCGCTGCGGCCGGGCGCTGGCCTGCCGGCGGCGCCCGTGCGCCCGGAGGGGTCCCTCCGCGGGGCGGCGCCCGCGCGGACGGCGCAGGACGCGCAGCCGGCGCAGGACGCGCAGCCCGCGCAGGATGGCGCTCGTTTCGCCGTGGTCGGGCTGGGCTACGATCGCGCGGCAGTCGACGAGCGCATCGCCGCGCTCGAGGGCGAGATCGAGCGGCTGCGCTCAAGCGCGCAGCCGCAGCTGTCGGTGGCCGAGGAGCTTGAGCGCCTGGGCGAGCAGACCGCGTCGATCCTGGTGGTGGCGCACGACCAGGCCAAGGAGACGGCCCGGTTGGCGCGTGAGCAGGCCGAGCGCCTGGTCGCCGACGCCGGCCGGGAGGCGGCCGCAATCACCGCGCGCGCCAGCGCTCGTCTGCGGGAGCTCGACGAGGACACCGACGCGGTCTGGCGTGAGCGACAGCGGCTGCTGGAGGATCTGCGCACCGTATCCGCGGCGCTCTCGCGGCTGGCCGACGAGGCCGCGGAGCGCTTCCCAGCCGCCCCGCCACAGCCGACGGCCGCGTTCGAGCTGCCAGCCGGTGAGGACGGGCCCGCCTGCGCGCCAGAGCCGGCCGAGGATCCAGGGGCTGGGGTGGCGTCCGGCGCCGGGGATCCTGGGGCTGTGATCGCGTCCGGCGCCGGGGATCCGGGGGCTGTGATGGCGTCAGGCGCCGCCGATCAGGCGGCCCGCTCCGTGGCGTCGGCGGGCTCACCGTCCGAGCTGCGATCGTCGTCCGCTGCTGCGGACCAGGCGGCCGGCCACCCCGCGTCGTCGGCCGCCCCCGCAGACCAGGCGCCCGCTGCCGCGTCGTCGGCCGCAGCTGCGGAGCCGCCGTCCGCGGCCGGCGCAGAAGATGCCTCTCCGGACACCGGAAGCTGGCTCGTGGGCCTGCGCCCCGCCGGTGACTGAGCTGCAGCGGGAGTTCGGTCAGGCCGTGAGGCAGCGGGGGGTTCGGTCAGGCCGTGAGCATCTCGGCCGCGGCCCCCTGGGCCCCGGCTGGCTCGCCTGACTGCGCCTGCATGTGGTGAAAGTCACGCTGGCGGATCGTAGCGAACGTCACGATCGTCGCGAGCCCCGCGACGATCGCCCCGATCAGCAGCACAGAGTTCAGCGCGTGCACATATCCGGCCCTGGCGGCTTCGTACAGCAGCCCCTGAAGCCGCGGCGGGAGGTGGTGCGCGGCGCTCCCGAGCTCTCCTGAGCTGATCGCCACCGCCAGTCGGTGGCTGTGGGCGGCGAGCGGGGTGCCGGCCAGGCCGGACGTGACACGGCTGCGCAGCAGGGAGGCGAGGATCGAGCCCAGCGCGGCCACCCCGGTGGCGATCCCGATCTGACGGAAGGTGGAGTTGATCCCCGACGCCATCCCGGCGCGCTCCTGGGAGACCACGCCGACGGCGGTCGAGGCCAGCGGCACGTTGATCAGCCCCACGCCCAGGCCGGACACCAGAAAGCCGGGCAGGAAGTGCGTCCAGCCGTCGGTCGGCGTCAGTCCCCGCATCAGCAAGAGCCCAACCGTCGCCAGCGCGAATCCGGATGCGATCAGCACGCGCGCCGGCACCTTCTGGGTAAGGCGCCCGGCGGCGGCGGAGGCGAAGAAGATGACCCCGGTGAACGGAAGGAAGCGGATGCCGGCCTGCACGGCCGAGTAGCCGAGGATGTTCTGGATGAACAGCGCCAGGTAGGTCAGCAGGCTGAAGACCGACGCCGACACCGCCCAGGCGGCCACGAGGCCCCCGTTGAACGTCGGGACGCGCAGCAGCCGCAGGTCGAGCATCGGCTCGGCCCGGCGGCGCTCGATCGCCACGAACATCGCCATCAGCGCCGCGGACGCGGCCAGCGATGCGACCACGTTGACCGAGCCCCAGCCATCGGGCTGGCTGCGGATCAGCCCGTAGACCAGTCCGGCCAGCGACAGGCTGAAGGTGGCAAAGCCGGGCCAGTCGGGCCGCGGCGCGTGCGGGAGCCTGGACTCCTGCACCCGCAGCAGCGTCACCGCGAGCGCCAGCGCGCCGACCGGCAGGTTGACGAAGAAGATCCAGCGCCATGAGAGGCCGCTGGTGAGCGCGCCACCCAGCACCGGTCCGACGGCGACGCCCACCCCGGTGGTTGCGCCGAACACCGCGAAGGCGACCCCCCGCTCCTTGGGGGGGAACGCCTGCGCCAAGAGCGCGAGCGCGGTCGCGAACATGATCGCCCCGCCGATCCCCTGAAAGCCGCGTGACAGGGTGAGCATCGTCGCGCTCTGGGCCACGCCGCAAAGCGCCGATCCGAGCGTGAAGATCACGATTCCCGTCGCGAACACCCGCCGGCGGCCGGCGAGGTCGGCGATCGAGCCCGCGGTCAAGAGCAGCGCCGCCAAAGTCAGCGCGTAGGCGTCGATCACCCACTGCAGGTCCGACAGGCTCGCCCTGAACGAGCGCTCGATCTGGGGCAGCGCGACGTTGACGACGGTGATGTCCAGCAGGAGCATCAGCACGCCGGTGCAGACCGCGATTAGCGTCCACCACTTACGATCCATCGCCGCCTCCGGTGTCGGTCGAGTTCCTGAGCAGGCGCTCAGGCTATCACGATTACTGAGTTCAGGCTCAAATATTTATGTCCGGCGCGGTGCGGATCTCTACGCTTACCCGCGCGATGACCGCCACCGACCAGCCGAGGCGCCGGGGCCGCCCGCCGTCGGGCGGCCGCGAGGCGATCCTCGACGCGACGCTCGCCCTGCTGCGGGAGGAGGGCGTTGCCAAGCTCACCAGCCGCGAGGTCGCCGCGCGCGCCGGGGTCTCCGACGCCAGCGTCTACTACCACTTCGGCGATCGCGAGGGGCTGCTGACGGCCGCCTTCGCACACGGGATGAAGCCGCTGCAGTTCGTCGGCCAGCCGGGCCCCGGGATGGGCCGCCGCGAGGTGCTGGCGAGGGCGTTCGCGTCGCTGGAGCGCTTCTTTGAGGACGTGCTGCCGGTGCTGCACGCGGCGCAGGCCGACGTCAGGCTGGGCGCCGCACTGGCCGAGTACGTCGCCGAGCACGATCTGGGCCCGCACAAGGGCGTCGCGGCGCTCGGCGCCTACATTCGGGCCGAGCAGCAGGCCGGCCGGGCGAACCCCGCCGTCGACGCCGACGCGGTCGCGCTGATCCTGATCGACGCCGCCTTCGGCCGCGCCAGCCGCCGGCTGATGCTCACCCCGCCGGCCCGGCGGGACGCTGGCGACCGGCTTCCATCCGCACAGCAGACGCTCGAGCTGATCGAGCGGCTCCTGGAGTGCGGCGGCTCGTAGCGCTCTGAGCCGCGGGCGCTCAGCGGCGCCCGCCCAGCGCGATCGCCCTGCGCACGATGCCCGCCAGCCTGCCGGGCGCCGGCCAGCCGGCGGCGTTGGGATCAAGGTAGTACAGGAAGCGGCCGCTGCCTGAGACCAGGACCAGCCACGGCTCGTCCTGAACCTGGTAGCCGTCGGCGACGCGTCCGCTCTGATCGATCGCCACCGGATAGGAGAGGCGGTATCGCAGGCGGTGCAGGAAGTGGCCGAGCGCCTCCGGCGACGGTTCGACGGTGCCCTCGTCGACCGCTGTCACCGTGGGCAGATGCCGGGCAATAGCCAGGGACTGGTAGCGGTCGAGCAGCCGCAGGCCGTAGGCGAGCCGGGACGTCCCGGCGGTCCAGGTGGCGAAGAACAGCAAAAGGCGGGGCGACCGGCCGAGCCCCAGGTGAACGGTTCCCCCGCCCGCGCGCGGCAGGGTGACGGGATCGCTCGGCGTAAGCAGCGAAGCGGCGGGGCTCGTGCCCACGCGCGGGTGGCCGGGCAGCAGTCGGGAGAGCTCCTGCGCGAGCACGTGAGCCTGCTCGTCGATCGCCGCGAAGGCCATCGCCGTCATGTAGCCGATCCTCAGCATCCCGCGCGGGTCGATCACGTAGAGCGCCGGCGTGTGGTCCACCTGCCCCGCGACGATCTGCGCCTCGATCCGGTATGCGCGCCAGACCCGCTCAAGCTCGGGCAGCGGGCCGGTGAGGAACCGCCACTGATGCAGCATCCCGTGGGCGATCGAGTAGGCGCGAACATCGCCGATCGTGGTCGCCGCCGGGTTGGCGTCGACTCCGATCAGCTGGACCCGGGAGCCGGCCGCCCCGAGCAGCTGCTTGGCGTCGATCATCGCGGCCGTGGTCAGCGGGCAGATCGTCGTGCAGCGCGAGTCCACGAACGCGAGCACCACCGCGCGGCCGCGGAACGAGCTCAGCGACACGCGCTGGCCGAACTGGTCGGTGAGGGTGAAGTCTGGGGCGGGGCCCGGGGGAGGCCCGACGGGCCCGGCGACCGGGCGCGCGGTCGCCGCGCGCGGCGTCGAATGCGACGCGGCCGAGGCCAGCAGCCCGGCCGCTGCGGCCAGCGCCGCGACGGCGAGCGCAAGTGCGGCGCCCGCGAATCGGAGCCTCCTCATCGAGCCTTCAAGCTACCAGCGATCCCCGCGGGCGAGGCGGCGTGGGCCGCGGCTCATCCGAGCGATCGCCGCCGCCCGGCGACGGCCGCGGGCGACGCCCGCACCGGACGGCGCCGTGCGACTACGCTCGGTACGCGATGAGGCCCCAGCAGTCGACGTTCGCCGCGCTCGGGCTCGCCGGGTCTGCGCTTGTGGCGCTGGCCGCGCCGCGGGCGCTGTCTGACCCGGTCGTGCGGTGGTGGTACTCGCCGGGGCTGGGCGTCGGGCGCGACGCCGCGGTGTGGATCGTCTACGCCGGCATGGCGATCATGTGCGCGGCCTGGTTGGGGCTCGGCCGCTCGCTGCCGTGCGCCCGGGCTCTGGTGGCGATCGCCGTGCTGTGGACCGCGCCGCTGGCCGTGGCGCCGCCGCTGTTCAGCCGCGACGTCTACAGCTACCTGGCGCAGGGCACGATCCTGCATCTGGGCCACAACCCCTACCACACGGCGCCGGCCGCGCTGGCGGCGCTGGGGCGCCCGCGCGTGCTCGCCGCCGTGTCGCCGTTCTGGCGTTCGACGACCGCCCCCTACGGCCCGCTGTTTCTGGGCGTCATCTCGCTGATCGCCGGCTGGACTGGCTCGCACCTGGTCGCCGGGGTGCTGCTGGTCCGCGCGCTCGAGCTGCTGGGCCTGGCGCTGCTTGCGCTGGCGCTTCCGGCGCTCGCCCGCGCGATGGGGTCCGACGGCGCGCGGGCGCTGTGGCTTGTGCTGCTGGGACCGCTGACGTTGCTTGCGCTGGTCGCCCCCGCCCACAACGACCTGCTGATGGCGGGCCTTGAGGCGGTCGGGCTTGCGTGCGCGCTGGCCGGGCTGCCGCTGCTGGGCGTCGCGCTCTGTGCGCTGGCGGCCACGGTCAAGCTGCCGGCGCTCGCGGGCGCGGCGTTCATCGCGGTGGCATGGTTGCGCGCCGAGCGCGGGCGCGGGGCGCGAGTGGGCCTGGCGCTGGGCTCGCTTGGGCTGGTCGCGGGCGTCCTGGGCACCGTCACGCTCGCGACCGGGGTGGGCAGCGCGTGGGTGTCGTCGTCGCTGTTCTCCACCCCGGCGCGGGTGCGACTGGCGATCACGCCGGCCACCGCCGTCGGATACACGGCCGCCTGGCTGCTGCGCGGCCTGGGTGTCGCCGTCAACGGACGGGCGCTTGAGGGGGTGCTCGCCGTGGTGGCGGCCGCCGCCGCCGCCGCGGCCGGCGCCGCGCTGCTGTGGCGGGTGCGTCCGGTGACCGTCGCGCGGTCGCTGGCGATATTCCTGATGCTCGCCGCCGTGTGCGGACCGGCGGCCTGGCCCTGGTATCTGATCTGGGGGCTCGTGGCGCTGGCGGCGACCAGACCGGGGCAGCGCGGATGGGCGCTCCCCTGCGCGCTCGCCGCCGCCTCGCTGCTGGTCAAGCCCGACGGGATCCTCGCGCTGCCGCTCGGCTTCGCCCCCGCCGTGCTGGCCGTCTACCTGGTCGCCGCGGCCCTGGTGGCCAGGGCGGCCACGCGGCGCGCGGGCGTCCCGCGCTCGGCGCCCACCGCCGGCCAGGACGCGCTCAACGCGCACGCGGGGGGCCTGGCATGACCGCCGTCGATATCCGGCCGCGGTCCCGGCCGCGCGGCCGGCCGCCGCGGCCCAGCGGGCGAGCCCTCCCCGGCTGGGCCGTGCTCGCGCTGGCCCCGGCGCTCGCCGCGGCGCTGTCGCTGTATGAGATCACCGCGCGCAGCCTCTCCTTCGACGAGGGGGCGACCGTGGCGATCGTCTCCCAGCACGGCCGCGCGCTGCTTGATGCGATCGCCCACGACGGCGGCAACATGTCCGGCTGGTATCTGCTGCTGCACGTCCTCACCGGCGCCTTCGGCGACGGGCTGGCGGTGCTGAGGCTGCCCTCGGCGATCGCCGCGGTCGCGGCGGTGGCTCTGATCGGCGCGATCGCCGACCGGCTGTTCGGCCGCCGCGCGGCGGTCGGCGCCGGGCTGCTGGCGGCCGTCAGCCTCCCGCTCGTTTACTGGGCGCAGACCGCCCGGGGCTACGCCGGCATGGTCGCCTTCTCCTGCGCCGCGATGCTCGCGTTCGTGCGCATGGTGGACCCGCGCGCGGGCGAGCGCCCGGGCCGCGGCAGCTGGCTGGCGTACGTGGCGGCGCTCACGGCGGCCATGTACTGCAGCTTCGTGGCCGTCCTGGTGCTCGCCGCGCAGCTGCCGGCGCTCGCGCGCCGCCGGGACGCCCGGCGGCGGGTGGCCTGGGCGCTGGTGGTCACGGCGGTTCTGTGCGCGCCGCTCGCGGTGCTCGCTGTCCACCGCGGCTCGGGCCAGCTGTTCTGGGTTCCAAGGCCCGACAGCGAGGTGGAGACGCAGGTGCTCCAGTCGCTGACCTCGGCCGGCCTGTCGCCGGTCTTCCACCATCACCCCGGGACCTACGTGCTCATGTGGGCCACGGTGGCGGCGGTCGCAGCCGCCGCGGTGCATGAGCTGGCGCGCGCGCGCCGGGGCCACGGCAGCTGGGGCGCTGGCCTGGCGCTCGCCTGGGCGGTCGTCCCGCCCGCGCTGACGTTCGGCTGGTCGTTCGTCGGCCAGCCGATCTTCGTGCCGCGCAACCTGCTGGCGTGCACCCCGGCGCTGGCGCTCGTGCTGGCGCCGCCGCTGATGGGCATCGGCGAGGCCGCGAGGAGCGCCGCCGGACGTGGCCGGTGGCGCTCCTCGGCGACCGCCCGCCGAGCGGTGGCGATCGCCGGGCCGGCGCTCGTGGCGATCCTGATCGCCGCGCGCTCGCTGCCGCTGGCGGCCTCCTACGGCGTCTCGCCCGAGCCGTGGAACGCCGTGACCCGGAGCGTCCTCGCCGCCGCGCGGCCCGGGGACTGCATCGCCTTCTACCCGCAGGACGCTCGCATGGCATTCGCCTACTACGCTGGCAGCGATCCCCGCGCTCCGCGCTCGATCCTCCCGCCCGTCCGGTGGGGGGTGGTCCGGCCCTACGTGGAGTCCTATGAGACGCTGTCGGCGGCGGCGCTGGCGCGCGCGGCGGCGGGCTGCCGCAGGATGTGGTTTGTCACAAGCCACGAGGGCCAGGCCAACGGGCCGCCGGCTTCACGCGCCCACCGGGCCCGCTGGTACGCGCTGCGCGCGGAGCTAGAGCGGCGGTTCGGATACGCGCCGGTGCGCGTGTTCGGCTACGCGAGCAGGATTCACGTCCAGCTCATGGGCGGCGCGGCATGATCGGCCCCGAGCCAGGTTGGCCACGCAGGGATCGGCCGGCGCGGGTTCGGCCGCCTCGTCGCAGGGACGGCCCCGGCGTGCGTCGGACCCGCGTGCACCGGGGATTGGGGCCGTGGCGCTCGCTCGCGCTCCTCGCGCAGACCGCCCACGAGCTTGCGGCGGGCCGGCGAGCGGCGCGCCCGGTCACGGCGCGCGAGCCTGGGGCGGGCCGCCGAGCGGCGTGCCCGGTCACGGCGCGCGAGCTTGGGGCGGGCCGGCGAGCGGCGCGCCCGGCGACGGCGCTCAGGGGCGCAGGGTCAGCCCGAAGAAGGTGAGCAGGCTGAGGCCCACGAGCAGCACCCCGTTGATCCAGGCCAGCGCCTCAAACCAGCCGCCTCGCACGTAGCGCGCCGCGCACACCAGCGCCGGGAAGGCGGTCAGCAGCATGCGCGGGTTGGGTGGCACCATCGAGGAGGTGTAGGCGAAGAACGCGACCGCCGCCGACCAGGCGATCGCCGGCGCCGACAGCTCGCGCCGGGCACGCCAGACGAGCACGAGCAGCACCGTCAGGATCACCGCGCCGATCAGCCCGACGGGCAGGTTGAGGTCGATCGTGGGGGTGTCGAAGTGCGAGAAGGAGATCTCGCGCGCCAGCTTGGTGGCGTCGTGCCAGAGCGCGAACACGGACGTGCTCTCGCTCCAGCCGTGGTGCTGGGCCAGGTAGTTGGCAAACGGCGAGCCGGTGTGCGCCCACAGGTAGCCCATGAACGCCGCCGCGCCGCTCACCGACAGCGCCGGCGCGACGAGGCTTCTGAGCGCCTCGCGCCGCGGCCCCAGGCGTCTGATCTCAAGCAGCGCGGCCACCAGGCAGACGGGCCCGATCGCCAGCGCCACGGGCTGCACCGCAGTGGCAAAGCCGGCGAGCACGCCCGCAAGCAGCCACCGCCGGCGCTCGAGCGCGTACAGGCAGCCGGCCACCAGCGGCAGCATCACGCCCTCCGAGTAGACCATCGTGAACACGACCGAGCCCGGGAACAGCACGAACAGCACCGTCGCGCGGCGCGCCGTCTCCCGGTCCCACCAGCCCTCGGCCAGCCGGTGCACCAGCACCGTGGCGATCAGCCCGCCGATGCTTGAGATCAGCGCCCCAGCGAGCGTTGCCGACAGCTGTGGCTGGGTCGGGAAGATCAGCAGGAAGACGTGCTCCAGCGGCCAGATCGTCAGCGGGAACAGGGGGAAGAAGCCCAGCGTCGTCTGCCCGTATGAGACATACGCCGGATAGCCCTTGTTCGCGAGCTCCCGGTACCACATGCCGTCCCAGTTGGCGAGCTCGTTCTGGAAGGGCGCGTTGCCGAAGCGGCTCTGGATGAAGGCGGCCGTCAGCAGCGCCACGTGCGCGGCCACGTAGATCACGCAGATCCACAGAAGCTCGCGCCGCCCCTCAACCGACAACCTCGGCCGCACGCGCGCCGCAGGCCGCCTGCGCGCGCGCACGGCGCCGGGCAGGGCCACGGCGCCGGGCGCGGGCAGCGTCCCCGTGCCAGCCGCGGGCAGCGTCCCGGCGCCGGCCGCCGTCAGCGCCACGGCCCCGGACCCGGCGACCGGCGGCTCGGCGATCGGCTCCTCGGATGCGCCGTCGAGCCCCGCGGGCGTCGCGGCGACCGCGACCGGCTCCGCCTCCCCGGAGCCGCTGAAGTCCTCAAACGGTTCCAGTTGCTCCGGTGCTGTCTCCACGGCGCGCGAGTGTAGGAGGGGTGGGGTAAGGACGGTGTATGCGGCCGAAGCGGCGCTTCCCTGCCGCGCCCGGTGCCTGCTGGGCGCTCGGCGGATGCTATCCGCCGCTCGGCGGGGCCTCGGGCCGCCGCGCGCCCGCTGCGTCGGCGATCGCCGCGGCCACGATCGCGGGCTCGCGCTGGGGAAGCAGATGGCCGGCGCGGGGGAGGATCTCAAGCCGCGCGCCGGGGATCACGGCCGCGAGCGAGCGCACGGCGGCCGGGGGCACGATCCTGTCGCGCGCGCCGGCGAGGATCGTGGTGGGTGCGCGGATCGAGGGGAGCATCCGCTCGAGCGCCGGCAGCTCGGCGACCAACGCGCGCTGCTCGCAAGCGTTTGCCAGCCACGCGGACGGCCGTCGCACCGCGCGCCCGGCGGCGGCCAGGTAGGCGCTGTCGACGCCTCGCGCGCTTGCCAGACGCCGGCGCACGCCGCCGCTTGCAAGGCCAAGGCCCACCCCGCCGAGCACCAGGGCGCTTAGGCACTCGCCGACCAGCGGCAGCGCAAGCAGCCGGTCGGCCGCCGACAGCGACTGCAGGTTGGCGGCCGGAGCCAGGAGCACGAGCGCGCTCACGCGCTGCGGGTGGGTGGCGGCAAGCCAGGCCGCCACCGCGCCGCCGAAGCTGTGCCCAACCAGGACCGCGCGCCCGACGCCACGCGCATCAAGCGTGCGCAGCGCGGCCCGCGCGTTGCCGTCAAGCCCGGTGGGCGCCTCGCGGTGCCCTGAGCCGGGCCGATCCGCGCGGCGGTCGTCCCAGCCGAGGCGGTCTGTGCGGCGGTCGTCCCAGCCGAGGCGGTCTGTGCGCCGGTCGCCCCAGCCCGGACGGTCCGCCACGATCGCGGCAAGCGAGCCATCCAGCCGCTCGCACACCGCCCGCCAGTCGAACGCCCCGCCCGGCTGGCCGTGCAGCAGGAGGACCGCGTCGCTCAGGGCGCGGCGCCCGGTGGGGTGCCCCGCGGGTTGTCCCCCACCGCGCGGCCGTCGCGTCCCACGTAGCCGTCCTTGCCGCCGGCGACCAGCACGACCGCCTCGCCGTCGCCGACGTTGCGCATCCCGCGGTGGGTGGAGGCATCGACGCGCGCCACGCCGCCCGGGCCCAGAACGTGCGCGGAGCCGTCGCCGAAGCGCATCTCCACCCGGCCCCGGTGCACGAAGTAGGTCTCCTCCTGGCGGTCGTGAAAGTGGAGCCCGGTGCTGTAGCCGGACGGCAGCACGATCGCGTTGATCCCGAACGCGGTCACCCCGAGCTGCTGGCGGATCTTGCGCAACCCGGGCCCCTCGCCGAGCTCGTCAAGGCTTGAGACGGCATAGCCCTGACCCTTTCGTACCTCGCTCATCGCCGGATGGTAACCGGCGCGACATACTCAGGGCGTGACGCTTGCGCTTTCAGAGGAGCTGCTCGCGCCACTGCGCCGTGACCCGGCGCACGCGGCGCTGCTGCTGGACATAGATGGCACGCTGGCGCCGATCGCCGACCACGCCGCCGATGCGCACGTGCCAGAGCCGACCCGGCGGCTGCTGATCGCGGCCGCGCGCCGCTTCGGGCTGGTGGGCTGCATCTCCGGTCGCCGCGCGTCGGAGGCGCGCGCCATGGTGTCGATCGGGTCGATCAACTACGTCGGCTCTCACGGTGCCGAGCTGCTGCGCGCCGGCCGGACGCAGGCGGTCCTGGATCCCGCCGTGGCCGCCTGGATGGACACGATCCGCGCGTTCGGCCGCCAGGCCGACACGGCGCAGGCCCGCAGAGCGCGGCTGCGCATGGAGGACAAGGGAGCGATCGTGGCCTTTCACTGGCGCGGAGCGCCCGATGAGGCGGCGGCGCTCTCGCATGCGCGGGAGATCGCGCGCAGCGCCCAGGAGGCGGGGCTCGCCACCTACTGGGGTCGCAAGGTGCTGGAGGTTCGTCCACCGGTGCGCATCGACAAGGGGGAGGGCGTGGCGCGGCTGCTTGACGAGTGCGGCGCCGAGATCCGCGCGGCGATGTACATCGGTGACGACACGACCGACCTGGACGCGTTCGCGGCACTGGACCGGCTGGTGGCCGACGGGCGGCTGGCCGAGGCCCTGCGCGTCGGCGTGCGCTCGGACGAGAGCCCCTCCGAGCTGGCCGCGCGCGCGGACCTCGTCGTCGACGGGCCCGACGGGGTGCGCGCGCTGCTGGCGCGGCTGGCCGACGGCTCGGCCGACGAGTAGCGTGCGCTTCGCCGAGTTCCTGCGCGCGACGGTGCTGCTGTGCGCGGCTGCCGCCAGCGCTCTGGCCGCCGTGACGCTGGCGTCGACCGCCGCGGGCGCGAGCATCGCGGTGCTTGAGGTGTCAGGAGCGTGGTGGGTGCTCGCCGCGCTGGCGGGCCTGTGGATCGGCCGGCGTGGGCAGGCGTCGGCGCAGATCGCGTCGCTTCTGGCCAGAGCCCGGTCGCAGACGACGCTGCCGGCCGTCAACCCGGCGCGCACCCTGCTCAACCGCCTGTGGCCGCTGTTGCTCTGCACCGTCGGCGCGGGCGCGCTCGGCGCCGCGCTGCCCCAGGTGCCGGGGGTGGCGGCCGGGTTTGCGATCATCTGGGCGCTTGCCTGGCGCCGCCAGGCGGCCGCGGTGAGCGCGATCGAGCGCCGCGACGGGGCGCGCTTCTACGTGGCCGACACCTCGCCGGTGCGGCCGATCGAGCTGTTGCGCACCCCGGGCTTTCGCGCCGAGCTGCGCGATCTCGACGGCGCTGGGCGGCGCCGGGCGCGCCCGCGCGCGTGAGCGGGCTGGCAAGCTGGCAGGATTTACGCAGGTGAGCGCGTTCGCCTCGATCCCGAGCCCCCCGACCAACGGGTTCCACATCGGCCCGCTGTTCTTCCACGCGTATGGGATCTGCTACGTGTTCGCGGTGATCGCGGCGATCGCCATCTCGCGCCGACGGTGGGCGCGCGTGGGCGGGGACCCGGAGCTGATCTACGAGATCGCGATGTGGGCGTTCCCGGCCGGGCTGGTCGGGGGCCGGATCTACTTCCTGATCACGACCCCCAGCCAGGTGCCGCCGCACTGGTGGGGGCCGTTTGCGATCTGGACCGGCGGGCTTGGGATCTGGGGCGGCGTGGCCGCGGGCGCCGGGGTCGGGTGGTGGCGCGCGGCAAAGCATCTCGGCCGCGATGACCGGCTGCGGCTGATGGAGGCGGTCGCGCCCGGCCTGCTGGTCGCTCAGGCGATCGGGCGGATCGGCAACTACTTCAACCAGGAGCTGTTCGGCGCGCCCTCCTCGCTGCCGTGGGCGCTTCAGATATCCCGTGCGCACCGCGTGGCCGAGCTGGCGCCCAAATACTGGCGCTACAGCACGTTTGAGCCCACCTTCCTCTATGAGCTGATCTGGAACCTGTGCCTGGCGGCGTTCCTGGTCTGGCTGGGCAACCGTCGCCGGGTGCGGGTGCGCGCGCCGGGGCTGTTCGCCCTCTACGTGGCCGGCTACTCGGGCTTTCGGATCTTCGAGGAGACCCAGCGGATCGACTACTCGGTTTACATCCTCGGGATGCGGCTGAACTTCTTCATCGCCTCGATCCTGTGCCTGCTGGCGCTCGCGTGGTTTGTGGCCATCCAGCGTGGCTGGCACGGCTGGGGCACCGAGCCGGCCGAGCCGGTGCCCGACAGCGTCAGGGCCGCAGGGCCGACGCGCGGAGTCGGGCTGCCGCGCGCCGCCGCCGCCACCACCGCCGGCGGCGCGCCCGGGTCGGGGCCCCGCGCCGGCGGATCCGGCGCCGCGCGGCCAGCGGCGCCGGGGCGCCGCCAGCGGCGCCGGTAGCCGCCCGCCCAGGGTGCCGGTGGTCGCGTTGGCGAGGCGCCGGCGCTCGCCGGACGCGGGCCGCGGTGGTCGCCCGGCCCGCGGCGCCGGTGAGCGGGCGCGTCCGTTCAGCGGCGCGCGCGCGGGCGCATCGCCGCCACCTGCTCCCACGGGCGGGTGTTGGCGACCGCCCCGGCCTCCAGCCACGCTCGACGCGCGGTCGCAACGCCGAAGCGCCGCGCCCGGAACCCCTCGGTCCGGTGCGCATCGGAGTCGATCACGAGCGGCACGCCGGCCGCCGCGGCCGCGCGCGCGTGGGGGTCGTCAAGGTCGCGACGCTCGGGGCTTGAGTTGATCTCGAGCATCGTGCCGGTCGCCGCCGCCGCGTCGAGCACGGCCTGGAAGTCAAGCTCGTAGGGCGCGCGCCGTCCGATCCGCCGGCCGAAGGGGTGGCCCAGGCAGTCCACCAGCGGGTTTGAGATAGCGCGCACGATCCGCCTGGTCATCGCCGCGGCCTCCATCCGCATCGAGGTGTGCACCGAGGCGACCACCCAGTCGAGCATCGCCAGCGTGTCGTCGTCGTAGTCCAGCGAGCCATCGGGCAGGATGTTGACCTCGGTCCCGGCCAGCAGGGTGATCCCCCCGACCGCCGGCGTCCCTGACAGCTCGCGAACCCGCGCCGCATGCTCGGCCAGCCGCTCGGCGGACACCTCGTCGCCGAAGCCGAAGGACGCCGAGTGGTCGGTGATCGCCAGGTACTCGTACCCGCACTCGCAAGCGGCGAGCGCCATCTCCTCGATCGACGCGGTGCCGTCGGAGGTCGTGGTGTGGCAGTGGAGGTCGCCGCGCAGGTCGGCCTCCTGGATCAGCCGTGGCAGGCGCCCGTGGGCGGCGGCTTCAAGCTCTCCGCGTCCCTCCCGCAGCTCTGGCTCGATGTAGTCAAGCCCCAGCAGAGCGTAGAGCTCCTGCTCGGTGGAGCAGCGGCGGGTCGTGCCCGTGGAGTCATCGAGCACGCCGTACTCGGAGATGTGCAGCCCCCGGCGCACCGCCGCGTCGCGCAGCGCCACGTTGTGCTCCTTGGAGCCCGTCAGGTGCTGCAGCAGGTTCCCGAACTGCTCGTCTGAGACGATCCGCAGATCCACCGACAGCCCGGCGTGGGCGCGCAGGCGCACACCGGACTCGCTCGGGCTCTGGGCCGACTCGACCAGCTCAAGCCCGGCGGCCGCGGTCGCCAGCCGCATTGGATCGGCGGAGCTTGCCACGATGTCCAGGTCCTTGACGGTGTCAGCCATCCTGCGCGCCGAGCCCGCCAGCGCCACCCGCACGGCGGCCGGGTGGGCGCGCAGCGCCTCAAGCAGCGGCTCGGCCACCGCCAGCGCGCGGTGAAGCGGCACGCGCCGGCTGCCATCCCCGCCCCCTGCCGCGCCTGCGCGGGCCGCCGCGACCGCCTCGAGAATCCGCTGCTCGGCCTTTGGACCGAACCCTCTCAGCGCCCGGATGCGGTGCTCGCGCGCCGCGGCCTCCAGCGACTGCAGCGAGTCGATCGACAGCTCCTCGAACAGCCGCCGCGCGCGCCTCGGTCCCAGGCCGGGGAGGCGCATGACCTCGAGCAGGCCCGGCGGGAAGCGCGCGCGCAGCCTGACCGCAGCCGGGATGGCGCCCTCCTGCGCGAGCGCCAGCACCTTGTCCTGGATCGTGCGACCGATTCCGGGCAGCTGCGTGGCCTTGCCCTCCCGTGCGAGCGCCGCGACCGACACGGTGGCCTCGCGCACCGCGCGCGCGGCGTTGCGGTAGGCGACCACCCGGTGCACGATCGCGCCGTCCAGTTCGTAGAGGTCGCCGAGCTCGTCGAGCGCGTCGGCGATCTGCGCGTTGGTGGGGTCTGCCACGGCGCCAAGCGTAGTTGCGGGTCGCCATTCGGTCCGGGCGTCGCCATCCGGTCTGGGCGTCGCCATCCGCTCCGGGTGCCGTCGTCCGACGCGGGGTCGACGTTGGGCCGCGCGCCACCACGCGTCCGGGCCGCGAACCAGTTGCGCTGGACCGGGTCCCCGGCGCCCAAGCTATACTTTTTGAAGCAACCGACCACAGGAGATCCGATGGCAGGCTCAGTTACAGACGTGACCGATGACAACTTCCAGGCCGAGGTGGTGGAGTCGGAGCTGCCGGTGCTCGTCGACTTCTGGGCGCCGTGGTGCGGTCCCTGCCGGCGGGTGTCGCCGGTGGTGGAGGAGATCGCGTCCGAGCGCAGCGGATCGCTGAAGGTGGTCAAGCTCAACATCGACGAGAACCGCGACACCGCGATGCGCTTCAACGTGATGTCGATCCCGACGCTGATGCTCTTCCGCCACGGCGAGGTGGCAAAGACGGTGATCGGCGCACACCCCAAGCACCGGATCGAGCAGGAGCTGGAGCCGGCGCTCGCCTGAGCGGCCGGCGCTCGGCTGAGCGCCTGGCGCCCGCCCGCGCGCCTGGCGCGCGCACCGAGCGCGGAGCACCCGCGAAGCGGTACATGCCAACTGAGCGCTCGGCTCGGGCCTTGTGGATCAGGCGGCCAGCGGGCCCGGCTGAGGCCGGGATGCGCGGGATCAGCGGCCGGTCACGCGCTGGACGCCGACCGTAAGCGGGCGCCCGTCGATCGCGACCGGGTCGCCGGCGCCGCCGTCGGCTCCGTAGCGCACCTCCAGCGCGAGCGTCTCCCGGGCGATGTAGCCCTCGTGCGAGCGTGCGGCTGCCAAAAGCTCGGCGTCGCCGCCAAGCGAGAGCGCGATCCGGTCTGAGACCTCGAGCCCCGCCGCCTGGCGCGCCCCCTGGACCGCGCGCACGACCTCCCGCGCCCAGCCCTCAGCTCGCAGCTCCGGGTCGATCTCCAGCTCCAGCGCGACCGCGTGCGAGCCCTCGCGCTCGACCTGATATCCGGCAAGCGGCCGCAGCCCGACCAGCAGGTCATCGGGCCCGAGGCGGTGCTCGGTGCCTGCCACCGACACCGACAGCGCACCGCCGTCACGCAGGGCCTGAGCGGCGTGGCGGGGCTCGAGGCCCGCGATCGCGGCGGCCACAAGCGGCATCTGCGCCCCGAACCGCGGCCCGAGCGTGCGGTAGTTCGGCTTGACCTCGATCTCGCCCAGCTCATCGGCCGCCGAGACGTATCGGAGCTCGTGCACGTTGAGCTCGTCGCGCACCAGCTCCGACAGGCGGCGGATCGCGGCTCGCTCACGGCCCGTGGCGACGATCACCGCCGCGCGCAGCGGCTGGCGGATCCGGATCTTCGCCTGCGCCCGGGCCGCGAGGCCCAGCCGCACCGTGTCACGTGCCACGTCCATCGCCTGCTCGAGCTCGAGGTCCCGCTCCCCGGCGGTCGGGAAGTCGCACAGGTGCACGCTCTCCTGCGATCCGTCCAGGTTGTCGTAGATCTCGTCTGAGACGAACGGGCAGAATGGCGCCAGCAGCCGGGCCACCGTGAGCAGGCAGTGGCGCAGGGTGCCGAACGCGCCCGGCTCGCCGTCCCAGAACCGCCGGCGGGAGCGGCGCACGTACCAGTTGGACAGATCGTCGACGAACGCCTGGATGGCGCGGCCCGAGGTGGTGACGTCGAAGTCGTCCAGCCGCTCGCGCACGGTGGCGACCGTCGCCTGCAGGCGGGAGAGGATCCAGCGGTCGAGATCCGCGCCGACGCCCTCGCCGCCCTCGGTCTGGGCCCGGCCGTCGTCTGTCCCGTCGGTGGGCGCGACCCCGTTGGCGTTGGCGTACAGCACGTAGAAGCCGTAGGTGTTCCAGAGCTGCAGAAGGAACTGGCGCAGCGACTCCCCGACGGCCTCAAGCGAGAACCGGTAGCCGTCCCACGGCTGCTTTGAGCAGAAGAAGTACCAGCGCAGCGCGTCCGCCCCGTAGCGGTCCAGGACGTCCCACGGCTCGATCGTGTTGCCCAGCGACTTGGACATCTTGCGCCCCTGCTCGTCCAGGATCAGCCCCAGGCAGACGACGTTGCGAAACGAAGGGCGGTCGAACAGCAGCGTCGAGACCGCGAGCATCGAGTAAAACCAGCCGCGCGTCTGGTCCAGCGCCTCGCAGATGAAGTCCGCGGGGAAGCGCTCCTCAAAGCGTTCGCGGTTGACGTGCGGCGCTCCCCACTCGGCGAACGGCATCGAGCCGGAGTCAAACCACACGTCGATCACCTCCGGCACGCGCCGCATCGGCTCGCCGCACGCCTGGCAGGGGAAGCTGACCTCGTCCACGAACGGGCGGTGCGGGTCGGTGAGCGTGACCCCCGAGCGCTCGGCAAGCTCGCGCAGCGAGCCGATCACCTCGATCCGGCCGCACGCGCAGCGCCACACCGGCAGCGGCGTGCCCCAGTAGCGCTCGCGCGACAGCGCCCAGTCGACGTTGCCGGCCAGCCAGTTCCCGAACCGCCCGTGCTTGACGTGCTCCGGATACCAGGTGACGGTCTCGTTGGCCGCCAGCAGCCGGTCCCGGATCTGGCTTGTGGCGATGTACCAGGACGGCTTGGCGTAGTACAGCAGCGGCGTGCCGCAGCGCCAGCAGTGCGGGTAGGAGTGGGTGTGGCGCTCGGCGCGCAGCAGCCTGCCGCGGGCGCGCAGGTCCTCGATCAGGTCCTGGTCTGCGTCCTTGACCCAGCGCCCGGCGTAGGGTCCGATCCGCTCGTCGTAGGTCCCGTCGAGCTTGACCGGGTTGACCACGTTGAGCCCCTCGTCCTCTCCCAGCCTGAAGTCGTCCTCGCCGAAGGCGATCGCCGTGTGCACGAGGCCGGTGCCCTCCTGGGCGGTCACGAACTCGGCCGCCAGCACCGTGTGGCCCTTGGGGCCGTACTCGCCGGCCGGGATGTAGGGGAACGGAGGCTCGTAGCGAGTGCCGACCAGCTCCGCGCCCGGGAAGCGCTCGATCACCTCCGCGGCCGCCCCGAGGACGCGCTCGGCGAGGCTCTCGGCCACGATCGAGACCCGGCCCTCGAACGCTCGCGCGCGCACGTAGGTCAGCTGCGGGTGCACCGCGACCGCCGCGTTTGAGACCAGCGTCCAAGGGGTTGTGGTCCACACCAGCAGCTCATCGCCGGCGCGGGCTGGCCCGTGTCCCTCCACCACGGGCAGGCGGACGTACACCGACGGGTCGACCACGTCCCGATAGGCGCCCGGCTGCCCGAGCTCGTGGCTTGAGAGCGTCACCTGGTCGCGCGGGCAGTAGGGGACGACCTTCAGCTTCTCGTACAGCAGGCCGTGCTCGTTGATCGTCTTCAGCGCCCACCACACGGACTCCACGTAGGAGGGGTCCAGCGTCCGGTAGGCGTCGTCGAGGTCGATCCAGAAGCCGATCCGCTCGGTCAGCCGGTTCCACTCCTCGACGTGGCTGAGCACCTTCTCGCGGCAGCGCGCGTTGAACTCGGCTATCCCGTAGCGCTCGATGTCGTCCTTTGACTCGAAGC
This sequence comes from Solirubrobacteraceae bacterium, assembly GCA_035294345.1. Classification (GTDB taxonomy): domain Bacteria; phylum Actinomycetota; class Thermoleophilia; order Solirubrobacterales; family Solirubrobacteraceae; genus Palsa-465. The sequence goes on along the minus strand of DATGLC010000026.1, from coordinate 34,762 downwards.
CGAGCTCGGCCTCGAGCGCGAGCTCGACGGGCAGTCCGTGGCAGTCCCAGCCGCCACGACGGGGCACCTGGTAGCCGGTCATCGTGCGGTAGCGCGGAAAGATGTCCTTGAACACCCGGCTGAGGACGTGGTGGGTCCCGGGCGGGCCATTGGCCGTCGGCGGGCCCTCGTAGAAGCCCCAGCGGGGCGCGCCGGCGCGGCGCTCGATCGACTTGCGGAACACGTCGCGCGCTCGCCAGCGCCCGAGCACCCGCTCCTCCATCTCCGGAAACGAGACGTGCGGGTCGACCGGGCGGTGTGGCGCTGTCATGGGCGCCGGATTCTAAGAGCCGCCGCGCGAACGCCCCGGGCGTCCCCGCCGTTGGCGCCGGCGCCGTGCGGGCGGCCGTCGCGCCGACTCAGGCGCCCGGGACGGCCGGTGGACCTCGCCGGCCGGCGGTCGCCCCGCCGCGGGGAGCGTCCTGGCCACCGGTCTGGCTGGGCGAGTCCGCCGTGACGTCGGGCGCCGGGTCAAGCCACCGCAGAAGCGCGTCGCGTGCCGCGATGGGCTGCTCGCCGAGGCGAGCGACGGTGCTCGCGCCGGTGTCCGGCACCGCCCCCCGGAAGTCGAACACGGCGACCCCCTCCACCACGCTGCGCACCGCGTAGACCAGCCGCCCGATCGAGTCCAGCGTCACGCGCCGGCCGGTGAGCACCACGGCGGAGGGTCGCAGCGCCCGCAGCGCGCGGCCGAGGCGCGGCACGTCGATCGAGGGGGTGAGCGTCAGCGTCCGAAGGCCGCTGCGCCGCAGCATCACCTCGAGCGCCTGCGCGTGAAGCGCGTCCAGCTCGCACGGCGCGGACGCGTCGAAGACCAGCACGCCCTGATGGCGGCTCGCGGGGGGCGCCATCCGCCGCTGAGCCGCAAGCCAGCCGGTCGCGTGGCGCCAGGCGAACTCGTACTCGGCCAGGCGCGCGTCCGGCCGCTCGAGCGAGGCGACAGCGTCAAGCAGCACCTCCTCGATCGTGCGCTCCACAGATCGCAGTCCCAGGCTCTCCTCAAGCAGCCGGTTGGCGGCCTCCTCGTCAAAGGCCACGAACGCGGCGGCCAGCCGCGATGGCGTCGAGGGGCCCTGCCCACGGTCGCGGGCCAGGGAGATCGCCGACGACACGTTGCGCGTCTCCGCCAGCGCGCTGCGCAGCGCCTCGATCTCGCTCAGGGAGTACTGCCGGTGGCCGCCTGCCGACCGCTGCGGCCGCGGGAAGCCGTGTCGCCGCTCCCAGCTGCGCAGGGTGTTCGGGCTCACCCCGAGCATCGCGGCCGCGGCGTTGGTGCGGATTCCCCTCATCGCCCGGGGATTTATCCAGCCTGGCGATCATCATCGCAACCGCCGCAAGCGGCCGTGCACCGCGGCTGGCGCATTGCACCTGAAGGGATTCGGCCGGCCGCGTCGGGGCGCGGCCGGCTGTGCGCCGGGGCTAGCCGCGCGTCGCCCGCCGCTGAGTGTGCGCGCGTTCCGCGCTGTCGGCGGCAAGCAGCTCCAGGCGCTCGGCCGCGGCAAGCGGCTCGCTCGGGAGCTCGTGCGGGCGCGCGCTTCGGGCCCGCGGACTGCGGTATGCGGCAAGCCGGACAGGACCGGCGGTCCGCGCCGCGTAGGCCCAGCGCGCCAGGACCTCGTCATCGAGACGGTCGCCGGCGAGCACCGCCACATCGGGGGCGCGTGCGGAGATCAGCTCCACCAGGCCTGAGGTGGCCCGCGCGGGCAGGCCGATCACCTCCAGCCCCGCTCGCGCGACGAACAGCTCGAGCACGCGCACATGGATCGCCTCAAGCTCGTCGCCAGACGCGTCGGCGACCAGCACGGTGCCGGCGGTGCGCGGGGGCGAGGCGAGGCGTCGCATGCGCCGAAGCCAGTCGTCGGCCCAGCGCGCGGCGAGCGCCGCCGCAGCGGAGCCGCGGCCCGCGCGGGTGCCCAGCTGCACCAGCGCGGGGAGCATGACCTCCTGGACCGCGCGCTCAACTGAGCGAAGCGCCAGAGCCGCCTCGAGCGCGGCGTCCGCTCGCGCGGGGTCGAATGCGGTCAGGGCCGCCATGAGCGAATCCGGATCGGCTGGGATGCCCTCGCGCACGCGGGAGATGGCCGAGGAGATCGACAGGCCCTCGTGCAGGGCGTCGCGCAGGGCGGCGATCTCGGCGTGCACGAAACGGCGGTGGCGCCCGGCTGACCGCCGGGGCCGTGGATAGCCAAAGCGCCGCTCCCATGATCGGAGCGTGTCGGGGCTGACCCCGAGCATCGCCGCCGCCTCGCTGGTCTTCAGGTGTCGCATATGCGGTCGGGGCCGGCTCTCATTTTGCGCAGAATGCGAAGCGTCACCCCCAGGCGTGCAACACCATGTGCGGCGCGTTGCGTAATGTCCGCCCTGCGATTAAAATTGCAGCCAATAATCAAGTCAAAGCTGCGTCCGCGCTCGGGCGTGCTGCGATCATCGCGGGCCGGGACCGGCGCTGCGCGCGGCGATCGACCGAAAGGGGTCGTCGACGTACCTTGCACGGGTCGACGCAGGATCGACGCGCCTCTCGGGCAGCTTCCCGTGCTCGGAGGGCGTACTTTTGGCCGCCCACGACGCCCCAGCTTACATGAGCCGCTCATGCGACCGATCGGCTCATGCACGCTTGCCGTTCCCGCGAGCTGGAGAGGAGGGATGATGGGCTTCCGTACCAACTGATCCCGGAGCTTTGCTCGCTACTAAAACCCTCGATTTGACGGTACCGTGCAGCAAGGATGATCCGTCTGGGCTCGCTGTGGCCTAATCATCTTCGCAGCAAGACTGCGGTCGCTGTGATGTTGTCGGCTACCAGCGTAGTTGCATGCTGCGCTGGGATCGTGCTGAGCCGGCCGGATCGGGTTGATGCGCTCAGCCCGATCCTCGGTCTGGCAGCAGTGGTCGCTGGTCTGCTCGTGGCCGGCGAGCGCGGCGGCGGACTCGGGGTGTCGGCGGGCTTCATCGTTGCGGTTTTAGCGGCTGCGTTCCTCGGGGCCGCATCTGCCGTGCTCGCGGCGGTGATCACGGAGCTGACGGCAACGGTCGTGATGAGAACGACTCGGCGGGCGGTGCTCCTCAACAACCTGCCCCCGGCCATCGTCTCCGCCGTCATCCCGGCGCTGATCATTCAGGCGCTCACCAAAGGCCCGGCGGATGACGCGGCGTTCTATCTGGCGGTCGCCCTGGGAGGTGTCGCCTCGCTGCTGGCCAGCTTCGTGCTGTTCACGGTCCTGCGCCGTGCGGCGTTCCCGGCGAGGCAGCAGTTCGGGATAGACACGCTGGTGGCCTTCCTGCCCAGCGGGGCGCTCAGCGTCGCGGTGGCGGTTGCGGGCGTGGCGGTGAAGCTGAAGGTGGGCAACGCGGGGATCGCGTTCGCGCTCGCGGGCGTGTTCGCCTTCTCCTACATGTCTCACCTGCTCGAGCAGTCGCGCGCTCGGGCGCGGCAGTACGCGTCGCTGTCCTGGGGGGTTCTGGCGGGGCTGATGCGCGCCCTGGACATCCGGGACGAGCGGGCCGCTCGGCACGCGGCGGCGGTCGCCCGCTTTGCCCGCGACATCGCCAAGGCGGTGGGGATGAGCGAGTCCGACTGCGAGCTGGCGCACACCGCCGGGCTGCTTCACGACATCGGCCGCTTTGCGCTCTCCGATCGGGTGGCCGAGCGCGGGCGGACTCTCACCGACGAGGACTGGATCGCGATTCAGCGCCACCCCGAGCTGGGCGCGGACATGCTCCGCGACCTGGGCATGTACGGGCCGGTGGCGGAGATCGTGCTCGCGCACCACGAGCGGATCGACGGACGCGGGTATCCGAACGGCCTGACCGGCGATGAGATCCCCGAGATCGCAAAGATCATCGCGGTTGCGGAGGTCTACGACACGCTGACGGCCTCGGACACCTACCGGACGCCGATGAGCTCGTTCGAGGCGCTCAACGAGCTTCGCCGCGTGGCGGGGACGCAGGTGGAGGATCGCTACGTAGAGGCGCTGGCGGGGCTGCTCAGCGGCGAGGGGGTCGAATACCGGCACGCGGACTCCGCGGACTTCGACCACGAGCTGGACATGGAGCGCCGAATCAGCCATGCGGAGAGCGGTGGCTGAGCCACCGCGTGGTGGCTCAGCCGGCGGTGGGCTGGGTCCGCGGACGGCTGGGTCCGCGGGCGGCTGGCTCCACGGGCGGTGGGCTGGTTCCGCGGGCGGTCGCTGACCGAAGGCGGACGGAGCTGGGCGCACACGGCGTCGGGCAGCGCGTGATGGCGCCGCCTCTGTCGGCGCGGGCGCGGGTTGCGCTGGAGATCCTCAGCTGGCCTGGCGCCGCAGCTCGACGGCCGCGCCTCGCTGCTCCAGCGAGCCCAAGAACCGGTCGATCTGCTCCTGGCTGAACCGGCGCTGGCCGCCCGGCGTGCGGTAGGACTGGAGATAACCCATGTCCGACCAGCGCCGGATGGTGCCCAGCGACACGCCCAGCGCGCGCGCTGCCTGTGAGGTTGTGAGGCCCAGCGGGCTTCCTTGGCTCTGCCTCATGGATGGCATTTCAGCGATCTCTAACGGTCTGTGATCTGCGTGCACAATAACTGCACAAATTCGTCGCCTCAAGCGCGATCAACTCGGCCCGCAATTTGCAGGCTTATCTCCAGATCCGGATCAAGGCTACCGGACGCCCGCGCCGGAGAGCGTGCGATCCTGCAACCAAGGGCAGCGAGAATGGCTTCGTCTGCGACCGGCCCGATTCGACCCTGGGTGCTCAAGGCGCTGGTCCAGGGCGCCGTTGCGCGCCTGCCGGCGGGCGCGCGCCTGAACGCTCTGCTGCGCGGGCTGCTCGGCGGTGGCGGGGTCGGCGAGGCGATGTTCGAGCGCAAGCTCGGGCAGTGCGCACGCCACCTGGAGGCCTACGCCTCGGTGCGCGGCTCCGACGCGCGGCCGGCATCGGCGATCGAGCTGGGGACCGGCCACGCGCCGATCGTTCCGGTCGCACTGGCTCTCGCCGGCGTCGAACGGGTGCTCACCGTCGACATCCGCCCGCTGCTGGCCGCATCGGCGACGGCGCGCACCGTGGAGCTGTTCGCGCGGCATTTGCAGGCCGGCTGGCCGGACTGCCCGATCGCGCCGCTTGACCCAGGGCGCGTCGGGGCCCTGCTCGCCGAGGCGGGCGCGCGCTCGCGGCCCACGGTGAGCTCGGTGACCGCGGGCGATGCGCGGCCCGAAGCCAGCCTGGGGCGTCTGGGGGTCAGCGTCATGTTGGGCGAGCTGGCGGACCTCCGGCTTGCGGAGGGCTCGCTGCAGCTGCTGGTGTCAAACAACACGCTCGAGCACATACCGGAGGCGCAGCTTGAGCCCGTGCTTCGGGAGCTTCGCCGCGTCGCCGCCCCGGAGGCGGTGATGAGCCACTTCGTGGACATCTCCGACCACTACGCGCACTTCGACCGCTCCATCAGCGAGTTCAACTACCTTCGCTTCTCAGACCGCTCCTGGCGGCTGTTCAACAACGCGCTGCACCACCAGAACAGGCTGCGCGCGTCCGACTACGTGCGGATCGTCGAGGACGCCGGCTTCAAGGTCGTCGCAACCGAGGAGCAGCGCGGCGAGGCGCGCGAGCTGGCGCGGATCACGCCCGCGCCCCGCTTCCGCGCCTACTCGCAGAGCGACCTCTTGACCCTGCGGCTGTGGATCACGGCGGTGCCCCGCGCTCCCGGGGACCTGAGCCGCGCGCCCGGGCGCTAGCGTTTATCCGGGGCGGCGACGCTCCGCCCGTCCAAGGACGCGGCAACTCACGTCGCGCCGGCTCGCGCCATCGGCCTGGGCGCCGATCGCGGCCCGGCGGGCCAGCCGCACAGCGCATGAAAGGGTGATCCAGCATGAGCCTTCAGCAGACAGATCAGCTGTGGGGGGCAGAGACCAGCAAGGCGGTGGAGAACTTCCCTGTCTCCGGGGAGACGGTTCCCGTCGCGGTGATCCACTGGCTGGGGCGGATCAAGGCCGCCGCGGCTCGCGTCAACTGCGACCTCGGGCTGCTTGAGCCCGAGCTTGCCGAGCGGATCGCGACCGCGGCCGACCGGGTTGCGGCCGGCGAGTTCGACGCGCAGTTCCCGGTGGACGTGTTCCAGACCGGCTCGGGCACCTCGACCAACATGAACGCCAACGAGGTGATCGCGACACTGGCCAACGAGGGTGCGCCGGCCCGTCCGGCCCACCCCAACGACCACGTCAACATGGGGCAGTCGTCCAATGACGTCTTCCCCTCGGCCGTGCACCTGGCGGCCCTGGATCGCGCCACGCGCCAGCTCCTGCCCGCCCTGGAGGAGCTCGAGGCCGCGCTGGGAGCCAAGGCCGTCGAGTTCGCCGACATCGTCAAATCCGGGCGCACCCACCTGATGGACGCCGTCCCTGTCACCCTCGGCCAGGAGTTCTCCGGGTACGCGGCGCAGGTGCGCCTCGGCGTGCGGCGGATCCGAAACGCCCTTCCACAGGTCGCTCAGATCCCGCTCGGCGGCACCGCCACCGGGACCGGCCTGAACACGCACAGGGAGTTCGCCGCGCGCGTGCGCGCGCGGCTCACCGAGGCCACGGGCCTTGAGATCAGCGGGCCCGAGGACCCGTTTGAGGCCCAGGGAAACCGCGATGCGCTCGTGGAGCTCTCCGGTGCCCTGAAGGTGCTCGCCGTATCGCTGACCAAGATCGGCAACGACCTCGCGCTGATGGGTTCGGGTCCGCGGGCCGGGATCGGGGAGATCTTCCTGCCCGAGCTGCAGAAGGGCTCGTCGATCATGCCCGGCAAGGTCAACCCGGTGATCCCGGAGGTGGTGCTTCAGGTCGCGGCCCAGGTGATCGGCAACGACGCCGCGATCACGATCGGCGGGATGCAGGGCAACTTCGAGCTCAACGTGAGGGTCCCGCTGATCGCGCGCAACCTGCTGCAGTCGATCAATCTGCTGGCGGCCAGCGCGCGGATCTTCGCTCGCAAGTGCATCGAGGGGATCCGCGCCAACGAGGAGGGTTGCCACCGGTCTGCGGAATCGACGCTTGCCGCGGCGACCGCGCTCAACCCCTACATCGGTTACGACCGAGCCACCGAGATCGTCAAGGAGGCGGCGGCCAGCGGGCGGATGCTGCGCGAGGTCGCCTACGAGATGGGCGTCGACGAGGAGACCTACAACCGCGCGATGGACCTGCGCGCGATGGCACGCGGCAACACCTGAGGCCGAGCGCCGGCGCGGGCCGCCGGCACCGCTGGCGGGCCGCTGGGACCCCTGCGGGCGGCTGGGATCGCCGCGGGCCGCTGGGACCGCCGCGGGCGGCTGGGACCGCCGCGGGCGGCTGGGACCGCCGGCCCGGGGCGCAAGCTCTCCCCGACGAGCGCTGAGCGATTGCTCTTGGTGCGTCCGGCCATCGTCTCGATCGCGAGGGCGCAAGACTCCTCAACAGCCCGCTGAACGAATGGCTCATGCCGCTGCCGGCGGCGGCTGATCGTTGCAAGTTCTGCCCCGGCGGCAGCCGGTGGTGATTGAATGCGGCCGCTCTGACGGTGGCCCCGCGCCGAGAGGCCGGTGCTCCGCGGGTGGGGCACCGCGGTGCGGGCGCCACCGTCGGCCACGGCTTCGGCTACCGAGGTACGTCCAACGCTCCGATGGGATCCGCCCGGCCTCTGGGGGCCGGGCGGATCGCCGTCTGGGCGAGGTGTGCGACCGGGTTCGCGCCGCCTCGCTCGCCCGGCCCTGGCGGCGACGCTAAACACCCCGGCGGGCCTGCCGAGAAAGCGGTTGGGGGATCGACGCCGGCGCCGAGCCCCGCCAGACCGATCCCAGCCCGGACCTTGCGCTCGCTGTCACAGCCAGACCTCCTTGGCGCCGCGCGCCGGCGTGCCGGCAGCACGCGGGCGAGAGCCAGGGCCCTGCTGGTCGGCGCGCTTCTGGGATGCGCCGCGCTGCCGGGAGGCGCCGCGATCGCAGCCGGCACGGCACGTGCCGACGCGATCCTCTACATCCGCGGCGGCGGCTTTGGCCACGGTGTGGGAATGAGCCAGTACGGCGCGCTGGGGTTCGCGCTGCACGGATTCGACTACGAGCAGATCCTCGCGCACTACTACCAGGGGACCTCCCTGGGCACGGTCGATCCCCGCCAGGCCGTGCGCGTGCTGCTGGCCACCGGTCCGGCGTCGTTCACCGGCGCCGACACGGTCGCCGGCGCGCCCGGCGTGCACCTTGAGCCCTCGGTGACCTATGACGTGACCAGGTCCTCAGGCTCGACGCTGGCGCTCAGCACCTCCGCCGGCCGTCCGGTCGCCAACCTCAAGGCTCCGCTGGTCGTCTCCGGTCCCGGGCCGCTGACCGTGCCGGGGCTCGGCTCCTACCTGGGATCGCTTCAGCTCACCCCCGACGGCGCCGGCGTGGCGACCGTGAACGTGGTCGGGCTGGACGACTACGTGCGCGGAGTCGTCGCGGCCGAGATGCCCTCCAGCTGGCCGGCCGCCGCGCTCGAGGCGCAGGCGGTCGCGGCGCGCACCTACGCGATCACCACCAGCGTCGGCGCCGGCTACTGGGACCTCTACTCCGACACGCGCTCGCAGGTGTACGGCGGCGTTGGCGCGCAGACCCCCGCCACCGACGCGGCCGTCGCGGCCACCGCCGGCCAGGTTGTCACCTACAACGGACGTCCAGCGGTCACCTACTTCTTCGCAAGCTCCGGCGGCTACACCCAGAGCGTCCAGGACGCCTGGCCGGGCGCAGCGCCCGAGCCGTGGCTTGTGGCCGTGCCCGACCCGTACGACGCGGCGGGCGCCAACCCCTACCACCGGTGGACCGTCCGGCTGACCCAGGCGCGCGCGGACGCGCTGCTGGCCGGCGTGCTGGACGGGCGGCTGGTCGGCATCCTCGCGGCGCACGACGGCCGCTCCCCATACGTCGTCAGCGCGACGATCGTCGGCAGCGCCGGCGCCACGAAGGTGTCGGGCGCACAGCTTCAGAGCATGCTCGCCCTGCGCTCCACCAACGCGTCGTTCACCACGATCGCGACCGCGGACCCCGCAGGCGGGTCGCTCACCGGCTCGATCTTCCCCGCGCCGCGCGCGGGGACGGTAGTCGAGGTTCAGCGGCTTGAGCGCGGCTGGCGCACCGTGGCGCGGATCCGGCTGTCGGCGGCCGGCGGGCTGCGGGTCGCCGTGGGCGCGGGGCGCTACCGGGTCGCCTACGGGCCGCTGAGCGGCCCCGCCGTGACGGTGCGCTGATCAGGCCAGCCGCCCGGTCGGCCGTGGCGTTCGCCCGCTCGGCGGCCGTCCAGGACCCGGCCGGTGGCGGCTCCGTCCAGGATCCGGCCGGTGGCCGCTGTGGGCCAGGCGTGCGGCGGCTGGGGCAGGCCCTTGGCGTCTTCGGCTCGGCCCGCGGCGTCTACAGTCCGGCGCCATGCCCGGCCCGCTGCTCGCCGTCGATGGCCCGTTCGTGCTGTACCGATCGTTCTTTGCGCTGCCGGACTCGATCGCCGACGACGCGGGCCACCCGGTGAACGCGCTGCTTGGCGCCGTCAACCTGATCCTGCGCGCGGTCGCGGATCGCAGGCCGCGTGCGGTCGCGGTCTGCTTCGGCGCCGAGGCCGCCGCCTACCGGGTGGCGCTGTACCCGGGCTACCACGCCGACCGCCCGCCCGTGCCCGACGCGCTGGCGTGGCAGTTCGAGCGCGCGCCGCAGCTGCTTGAGGCGCTCGGCTGGTCGGTCGCCGGCTCCTCGCAGCTTGAGGCCGACGATCTGCTCGGCTGCCTGGCGCTCGGGGAGGCGAGCGCCGGGGGCAGGGCGCTCGTGATGACCGGCGATCGCGACATGTACCAGTGCGCGTCAGAGCAGGTGTCGGTTCTCTACCTGCGCCAGGGGGCCGCGGGCTTTGAGGAGGTGGGGCCCGCGGAGGTGCGCGACCGCTACGGCGTGGAGCCCCGGCAGGTGCCAGACTTCATCGCGCTGCGCGGCGACCCATCCGACGGGATCCCCGGGGCCCCGGGGATCGGTCCCAGGACGGCCGCCGCGCTGCTGGCGCGCCACGAGACGCTCGAGGCGGCCATCGCGGCGGCAGACGGCGAGCGTCCCAGGGTGGCGGCTGCGCTGCGCGGCCACGCCGAGCAGCTGCTGGCGTTCAAGCGGATCGCGACCCTGCAGCCCGCGCACCTGACGCCGCCCGGCGATCGCCAGACCGACCTTGATGGCGGCGCGCGGGCGGCGGAGCGGCTCGGGATGCGCCGGCTCGCCCAGCGGCTTCGGTCGGCGGTCACGCTGGACGGCCTGTGATCGAGATCCGGCCGTCAAGCAGGTCGATCCCGCGAGGCAGACCAGGGCGCGGACCGAGGTCGAGCCATGAGGCAGACCAGGGCGCTGACCGAGGCCGGGCGGTGCGGCGGATCAGGGGGCTGACCGAGGTCGGGCGGTGCGACGGACCAGGGCGCTGGCCGAGGCCGGGCGTGAAGCGGGTCAGGGCGTGAAGCGGACCGTGATCACGTCGCCGTCTGCGACCACGTAATCGCGCCCCTCCAGGCGCAGCGCGGCGCGCTCGCGCGCGCCCGCCCAGCCTCCCGCCTGGACGAGCGCGTCCCAGCTGACGACCTCCGCGCGCACGAAGCCGCGCTGGATGTCGGAGTGGATCAGCCCGGCCGCGTGCCAGGCCGTCAGCCCTCGTCGCAGGTGCCAGGACTGCGCGGGCTTGGCCTCGCCGGCGGTGAAGAACGCGACCAGGTCAAGCAGCGAGAAGGCCGCGTGCACTACCGCCGTCAGCCCGGACTCGTCCAGTCCCAGCTCGGCGCGCATCGCGGCCGCCTCCTCGGCGTCCAGTTCCGCCAGCTCGGCCTCCAGGCGGGCCGACACAGCGACGGCGCGCGCTCCCACCGCCTCGGCGTGGCGGGCCACCGCGTCGGGCACCTCCGCGCGGCCCTCGTCGACGTTTGCCACAAACAGGACCGGCTTGGCGGTCAGCGGCGACAGCAGCGCCATCGCGTCGGGCGCCTCGGGCGGGGCGGGCACCGTGCGCGCCGGCCGGCCGGCCCGCAGCGCCTCGATCAGGCGCTCGAGCCAGTCGAGCTCGGCGACCGCGCGACGTTCCCCCGAGCGCGCCGCGCGCACGACGCGCTCGCGCCGGCGCTCGGCCTGCTCCAGGTCCGCGTACACCAGCTCGGTCTCGATCGTCTCGATGTCGGCCAGCGGGTCGACCCGCCCGTCGGGGTGCACGACGCGCTCGTCGGTGTGCGCGCGCACCACATGCAGGATCGCATCGGTCTCACGGATGTTGGCCAAGAAACGGTTGCCCAGGCCCTCGCCGCGATGCGCGCCCTCCACCAGGCCCGCGATGTCGTGGAAGGCGATCGTGTCCGGGACGACCTTGGACGCGCCGACGGTTCTCGCCACCGCATCCAGCCGCGCGTCCGGCACGCCCACGATCGCGACGTTGGGCTCCACGGTGGTGAACGGGTAGTTGGCCGCCTCCGCGGCCACGCCGGTGAGCGCCGAGAACAGCGATGACTTGCCCGCGTTGGGCAGCCCCACGATCCCGATCTTCATCGGCGGCCCTCGAGCGCCCGCTGCGCTGCCGCCGCCACGGCCGTCCCCAGCAGCGCGCCGGCGAGCACGTCGCTGGGGTAGTGGACGCCGAGGTAGGGCCGGCTGGCCGCCAGCGCCGTGGCCGCAACGTACAGCCCGGCGGCCGGGGCCAGGTCCCGGTAGGCGCGCGCGGCGGCGAACGAGGTGGTCGCGTGCGCGCTTGGGAAGGACAGCGCGGAGACCACCCCTGAGAGCGGCGGCAGCCCCTCCAGCTGCGGCCGCGGGCGGCGAACCGCCAGCTTGACGGCGTAGTTGACGGCGTAGGAGCCCGCGACGGTGCCCGCGCCGCGCAGCCACTGGCCCCGTCGCTCGCGGTCGCAAGCGGCGCCCAGCGCGCCCAGCGCAAGCCAGCAGGCGGCATGCTCCCCCAGCCGCGAGCCGGCGCGGATCGCCCGCTCGCGACCGGGCCCGTGAAGGCGGGTGCGGGCCACCACCAGCAGCCTAAGGTCAAGACGCCTCAGCGATCGCATCGGCCGAGACTGTAGGAGGTGCTCGCGGCGCTCCGGCCGCGGCCCATGCGGCCAGCGGGCGGGCGCGCCTGTGGCCGCCAGGCGCCTGCGGCGATGGCGTCCGGTACCTTGTCGCGCAGCCGTGCCCAGGCCCATGATCGACGAGGTCGATGAGCAGATCATCGCCCTGCTGCGCGAGAACGCGCGTCGCTCCTACCAGGACATCGGCCGCCATGTCCACCTGTCGGCGCCGGCGGTCAAGCGCCGTCTCGACCGCCTGGAGCGCGACGGCGTGGTGCTCGGCTACACCGCGGTGGTCGACCCCCGGGCGTTCGGATGGAACGCCGAGGCGTTCGTCGACCTCATCTGCGATGGCGGCATGTCGGGCGCTGAGATCAAGGCGGCCGTGGAGCGCGAGCCCGGCGTGATCTCGGCCCACACGGTCGCCGGCGAGGCGAGCGCGCTGCTGCACGTGATGGCCCCGGACACCAAGGCGCTGGAGCTGGCGCTCGAGCGCATCCGCGCGACGCCCGGCGTGATCCGCACCGTCACCGAGGTGGTGCTCTCGACGCTGTTCACCCGCTAGCCCAGCGGCGCCGATGCACACCCATGCACAGGTGCGACTGAGGTGGCGAGCGGTCCTCCCAGAGGCCCTCTCGGCGATGCTCGGCCTCGAGCGGGTTGCCAACCGCGGCGTGGGCGATCAGCGTCTGCTGGACCTCATCAAGGTCCGCGCGTCGCAGATCAACGGCTGCGCATACTGCGTGCGGCTGCACTGCATCGAGGCGCGGGAGCGCGGCGAGACCGACGAGCGCCTGGACATGGTGGCGGTCTGGCGGGAGGCGGACTGCTTTGGCCCCGCGGAGCGCGCCGCGCTGGCGTGGTGTGAGGCGCTGACGGCGCTGCCGGAGCGCGGCGCGCCGGAGGAGCACTTCGAGCAGCTGCAACGCCACTTCAGCGACGAGCAGATCGTCGCGCTGACGCTGGCGGTCGTGGCGATCAACGGCTGGAACCGCCTCAACGTCGCCTTTCGCACCCCGGCAAGCGAGGCGGCCAAGGCGGCCTCCCGCTCGTCCGAGGGCTGAGCGCCGGGCCGCGACCCCGCCACGGTCAGCCCGCGCTGGGGTGGCCGCTGGGCCGGCTGCAGGGGGCGCTGAGGCCAAGCGGCTTGGGCGGCTCAGCCGCCGAAGCCGACCCGGTGTGACTCGGTGTCGACCAGCACGTAGACGACCTTGCCGAGATCCAGCGCGATCGTGGAGTCCTCCGCCTCCAGGTCATACCAGCCGCCGCCGCCGAGCGCCCCGCGCAGCTCGCGCAGCGCCGCCGGAGCCACGCGCGCCGACAGCACCGGTCCGCCGGAGAAGCCGATCGTCACCTTCTGGGGCCTGTCCTCGCTCATCTGCTATCGCGCTCCTTGTGGCCTCGCGCTCGGGTCGCTCGTTTGGTCCTCGGTGGGCTCGCGCTCGGTCGCTCGTTTGGTCCTCGGTGAGCTCGCCGTCGGTCGCTCGCTTGGTCCTCGGTGGCCTTGCGCTCGGTCGCCGATCAGGTCAAGCTGCCGCCGGGCGCGGGTTCGACGATCTCGGTCAGCACGCCGCCCGCCGCCGCCGGGTGGATGAACGCCACGCGCGAGCCGCGGATCCCGGCCCGCGGCCGCTCGTCGATCAGGCGCACCCCGGCCGCCGACAGCTGCGCGAGCGCGCGGTCGATCGAGCGCACACGGTAGGCGACGTGGTGCAGCCCCGCGCCCCGCTTGGCCAAAAACCGGCCGACCGCGGTGTCGGGGCCGAGCGCCTCCAACAGCTCGATGTGGCCGTCTCCGACGTCAAGCAGCGCGGCGTTGACACCCTGCTCGGCGACCGTCTCACGGTGGACCAGCTCCATCCCGAGCACGTCGCGGTAGACGACCAGCGCGTCGTCGATGCTCGGCACCGCGACGCCGACGTGGTCGATGGCGGACAGCATGCGAGCCGGCAGGATAGCCGCCGGCCGCCGCCGGCGAGGCTCTCAGGCCTTCGCCTGGGGCGGGCCGTCGCTGCTGGCAAGCCCCCCGCGGTCCCGGTCTGAGACGGTGGGCGCCGCCGTCTGCGCGGTCGCCTCGGTGGCCGCCGCCAGCCCCAGGTGGGTGCCGGGCCGTCGGTCCGGACGCGCGTGCGGCAGGCCGGCCATCACGGCCTCGATCTCGCCCCGCTCGAGCGTCTCCTTGGCAAGCAGCGCCGTGGCCAGCCTGTCCAGCGCCACCCGGTGGCGGCGCAGCATCTCAAGCGCCGCCCTGAACGCCTCGTCTGAGAGCTCTCGAACCTCGGCGTCGTACAGCCGCTGCGAGGCTTCTGACCGAGGATGGCCGGCGAGCCGCAGCGACGTGACCTCGGTGCCCATCGCGTACTCGTGGATCATCGAGTGAGCGATGTCGGCCACGCGCATCAGGTCATCGGCCGCCCCGTTGGTCACCGAGCCGAACACCAGCTGCTCGGCCGCTCGCCCGGCCAGCAGCATCGTCATCATGTCGATCAGCTCCTCGCGGCTTCGCAGGTAGCGGTCCTCGGCCGGCAGGTTGAGCGTGTAGCCCAGGGAGCGGCCGCGGGGCACGATCGAGATCCGGTGCACCGGATCGAGGGAGGGCAGCAGCCGGGCGCACAGCGCGTGGCCGGCCTCGTGGTAGGCGACGACGCGCCGCTCGCGCTCGGTCATCCGGCGCCTGGACTGCATGCCGGCCATGACCCGTTCGAGCGCGGCGTCGAAGTCGGCCGACTCGATCATCGGGGCGCCGCGGCGCACGGCGCCGATCGCCGCCTCGTTGCAGATGTTGGCCAGGTCCGCGCCCGTCAGGCCCGCCGTCTGGCGCGCGAGCAGCCCGAAGTCGACGCTCCCGTGCACCGGCTTGCGACGCGTGTGCACGCGCAGGATCCGCTCGCGGCCGGCCACATCGGGCGGGGAGACGAAGATCTGACGGTCGAAGCGACCGGGGCGCAACAGTGCCGGGTCAAGCTTCTCCAGCAGGTTGGACGCGGCGATCACGACCACCGCGCCGCGCGCGTTGAACCCGTCCATCTCCACCAGCAGCTGGTTGAGCGTCTGATCGTGCTCCCGGTCTCCGCCGCCGCCGCCCGTGCGCGTGGTGCCGACCGCATCAAGCTCGTCGATGAACACGATCGCCGGCGCATGCCGGCGCGCGGTGCGGAACAGACGCCGGATCCTCGCCGAGCCGAGCCCGGCGAACATCTCCACAAACGAGGACGCCGACTGCGAGAAGAAGCTCGCGCCCGACTCGTGCGCGACCGCCTTGGCGAGCAGCGTCTTGCCGGTCCCCGGCGGTCCATGCAGCAGGATCCCGGTCGGCAGCCGCGCGCCGAGCCGCGCGAAGCGCCTGGGGTTCTTCAGGTACTCGACGATCTCGCGCAGCTCCTCCTTGGCCTCGTCGACGCCCGCGATGTCCTCCCAGGCAATCGGCGGCGTCTCCTGCGGCCTGATCTCCGACGGGCGCGTGCGCGGCATCGCGCGCACCATTCCCCAAAGGATCGCCAGCAGCGCCGCCATCAGGATCACGGGCAGCCAGTCGTGGACCCACGCGATCAGCGTCGGATCTCCCATGAAGGCGGGCGGGATCATGGTCGGCACGCCTCTTATCGGCGTCGGGCGTCCGCTCCTGAAACCAGCCGCGGCTGGGCGTCCGCTCCTGAAACCAGCCGCGGCTGGGCGTGCGCTCCCCAAACCAGCGGACGTGCCCTCCTCAAACCAGCCGTGGCCGGCCGGCTGCTGCCGAAAACCAGCCGCGACGGGCCGGCGCTCGTCCGCGAGCGACCGGCGCCTCCTCAGCGCACCAGCTCAAGGCGCGGGTTGGGCGACCAGCGGCGCCCCACCTTGGCGCACGGACGTCCCTCGAGCAGCACCACGTCCGCGGTGAAGTCGTTCTCGCCGCGGATCAGCGACGACCCGACCCCGTAGGCGTCCACGGGAACCCCCAGCGCCTCGAACTCGGCGATCCGCTGGGCGGTGAAGCCGCCGCTGACGACGATCTTCACCGAGCGAAAGCCGGCTCGGTCAAGCGCGGCGCGCACCTTCTCGACCAGCCGCGGATTGACCCCGGTGGGCTTAAATCCCCCCATCTCGTCAAGCAGGGAGCGGTCGACCAGGTGCTCTGAGGTGTCAAGCCGCACGCCCCACAGCCGATCGCCCAGCGCCTCGGCGACCTGAAGCGCGGTCGTGACGGAGTCGTTGTGGAAGTCCACCAGAACGGTGATGTTCATCTGCCCGTGGTAGCGGTTGGCGAACTTGACGGCGGCCTTGACCGTGTCGCCGCCATAGGCGGCTATCAGGCCGTGGGGGACGGTGCCGATGCCCCGCCCGCCCCACCAGGAGGCCTGCGCATCGGTCGAGACGCCGATCGCGCCCGCGACATGGGCGGCCCAGCCGTCGCCCGTCTGCACGAGCCAGTGATCGTGGCGGGCCGGGAAGTAGAAGATCTGCTTGCCGCGAGCCGCGGCGACCACCTCCGCGACGTTTCGCATGATCAGCGAGCGGCGAGCCAGCGATCCGAGGTAGACGGTCTCCAGATGCACGAACAGGCTGTAGTCGCCCTCGATCGTCATGACCGTCTCGTATGGCGAGATCCGGTCGCCCTCGTGCAGCGCATGCACCGTCAGCCGGTCCCAGCCGGGCACCCACTCGCCGGCGTCGTAATGCCCCGCGCAGGTCTTGAGCACGGCGATCGCCTCATCGATGCCCCCCAGGATCGAGTGGTGCTTCTGGAAGACCTGCATCGTGACGTGCGGGTGCTCGCCCTCGGCCTCAAGCAGGCCCTTGGTGAACACGAAGTAGGCGTCCGAGTAGTAGCCCTGCCGGATCCGGTCGACCGGAAGGCGAAAGACGGTTGGGTCCAGGCGGTTTGCTACCTCAGTCGTGGCGATCGCAACAGGATATGGTCCAGCCGGCGCCCGCCCGGTGGCGCTACGCCCGCGGCTGCCGTCTGGCGTCGCGCCCGCCGGCGTCCGGCCGCTGTCGCCGCGCGTGTGGGCTGCCGTCTGCCGCCGCGCCCGCCGGCGCCTGACCGCTGCCGCCGTGCCCACCGGCGCCCAGCCGTGTGCGCCGCTCAGCCCAGCAGCTCAACGACGAGGTCCCGGTAGCAGCGCGCCGCAAGCCCCAGGTCGCGCACGTCGATGCGCTCGTTGGCGCTGTGCACGAGCGGCGTGGCCTCGAGCATCGTCTGGTGGCGCTGTGGGAAGAAGCCGTAGGCGATGCATTCGGGGAACGCGTCGCGAAACCAGCGTGAATCGGAGAACCCGGGCAGGATCACCGGCACGGCGTCGGCCTCCGGGTCGTTGGCCTTCACCCAGCGCTCGATCGCCCTCATCAGCTCGGAGCGCACGGGCGACGAGTTGCCGACCGTCTGCTCGGTGAACTCGATCTCCAGGCGCTCCAAAAGGTCGCCGAGCACAAGCGAGATCCGGCGATCGACCGCCTCGCGGCCCAGGCCGGGCGGAACCCGGCAGTCGACCCGCACCTGCGCGCGGGAGGGGATCACGTTGATCTTCGCCGATGCGCTGGCCATCGTCGGCGTGAGCGTCACGCCGAACATCGGCTCGATCAGCGCGCGCAGCCTGGGGTCGGCCGCCTCAAGGCGGGCCATCGCCGCCGCCGGATCGCCGGGGTCCTCGTCGAGCGCGCGCAGCAGCGCCGCCGACGCCTCGGTCAGCTCAAACGACTCGGGCTGCTGGGCGAGCGCGGAGAGGACCGGCGCGAGCTTGAGCAGCGCGTTGTCGCCGGCGCGCGGCAGCGACGCATGGCCCGCCACGCCGCGGGCCGTGATGTTGAAGCGGAAGATCCCCTTCTCGGCGCAGCAGACGCCGTAGCGCCGGCGCCCGCCAAGCTCGAACACCTCGCCTGCTCCCTCGTTGAGGAGCATGTCGCAGCGAACCGAGTCAGGGTGATTGGCGGTCAGCCACCGGGCGCCCACGTCCCCGCCGGTCTCCTCGTCTGAGACGAACACGAGCTTCAGCGCGCCGCGCGCCGGACGCCAGCCCTCGCGCGCAAGCGACGCCGCCGCCACCGCCTCGGCCGCGACCTGGCTCTTCATGTCAAGGGCGCCTCGGCCCCAGACGAAGCCGTCGGCCACATCGCCCGACCACGGGTCGTGCCGCCATTCCGACGGATCGGCGAGCACGGTGTCCACGTGGCCCAGCAGCACCATCACCGGGCGCTGCGGAGCGCCGTCGCCCGCGCGCAGGGTCGCCACGAGGTTGGGCCGCTCCGGCTCGGCCGCCAGGATCTCCGTCGCAAGGCCGGCCGCTGCGAGGTGGCGCTCCAGGTGCTCGATCGCCGCGCGCTCGGCCCCTGGCGGATTGACGGTGTTCATGCGGATCAGCTCCCGCAGGAGCGCCACCGTCTCTGACTGGAGGTCGGTCATGCTTCGCGGAGCCTAGCCGTGGAGCGCGACGTAGCATGGCCTTGATGCCGCCCCTGGACAGCGACCTGCAGCTGGCGCTGGAGCTGGCCGACGTCGCCGACGAGCTCACGCTCGCGCGCTTTCGCGCAAGCGATCTGGTCGTGGAGACCAAGCCGGACCTCACGCCGGTCAGCGAGGCCGACCGCGCGGTGGAGCGCGCGCTGCGCGAGCGCATCCGCGATCGCCGGCCCGGCGACCGCGTGCTGGGCGAGGAGTACGGCGACGGGGACGGCGGCTGTCGGGAGCGCGGCGCCGCGGGCGGCTCTGGGGACGCGGGCGGCTCGGGGGACGCGGGCGGCGCGCCGGCCCGCCGCTGGATCCTGGACCCGATCGACGGCACCAAGAGCTACGTGCGCGGCGTCCCCCACTGGGCGACGCTGATCGCGCTGCAGCAGGACGGCGACCTGCGCGCGGCCGTGGTCTCCGCGCCCGCTCTCGGCCGGCGGTGGTGGGCGACCCGTGAAGCCGGCGCGTTCACTGTCGATCGGCCCGGCGGCGAGCCGCGGCGCCTGCGAGTCTCGGCGGTGCGCGAGCTCGCCGATGCCCAGCTGTGCTTCGGCGGACTTGAGGAGTGGCGCCAGGCCGGCCGGCTGCAGGCGCTGATCGACCTGGCCGCGCGCTGCTGGCGCACCCGCGGCTACGGGGACTTCTGGAACTACATGCTGGTCGCCGAGGGCGCGGCGGAGATCGGCTGCGATCCGCAGGTGTCGCTGTGGGACCTGGCCGCGCCGATGCTGATCGTCACCGAGGCCGGGGGCCGGCTGACCGACCTGTCCGGCGCGGAGACGGCTGCGGGCGGCTCGGCGCTGGCGAGCAACGGCCGGCTGCACGAGGCTGCGCTCAGCGCGCTCGGCGGCTGAGGGGCGCGATGGAGCGGCTGTTCGACGATGCCGACCAGGTTGCATCGGCCGGCGAGGCCGCGCCTGCGCCGGCTCGGCCGTCCGCATCGGCGCCGCCGGGCGTGCCGCTGGCGACGCGGATGCGACCCGGCACGCTGGACGAGGTCGTCGGACAGCGGCGGCTGCTGGCGCCCGGCTCGGCGCTTCGGGCGGCGATCGAACGCGGATCGCCGCATTCGATGATCCTGCACGGCCCGCCGGGAAGCGGCAAGACCACGCTCGCGCGGCTGATCGCCGCCGCCTCCGGCGCGGCGCTGGAGCAGGAGAGCGCCGTTTCGGCTGGCCGGGCCGAGGTGCGCGCGGTGATCGAGCGCGCGCGCCAGCGCTTGCGCGCCGGCCGTCGCACGGTGTTCTTCCTCGACGAGATCCACCGCTTCAACCGCTCGCAGCAGGACGCGCTGCTGCCCGCCGTCGAGGAGGGGCTCGTGACGCTGATCGGGGCCACGACCGAGAACCCGAGCTTTGAGGTCAACTCCGCGCTGCTCAGCCGCGTGAGGGTCTACGAGCTCGAGCCGCTGTCCGAGGGCGAAATCCTGGAGCTGCTGCGCCGCGCCGTGGACGGTGGGCACTGCGGGGCGCCCGGGCGGGTCGACGCCGCGGCGCTCGAGATGATCGCGCGGCGCGCCGACGGCGACGCTCGCAATGCGCTCAACGCGCTGCAGCTCGCGTGCGAGACCGCCGGCGCGCACGGGCGCGTCACGCTCGCGCACGCCCAGGACGCGCTCGGGCGACGCGCGGTCGCCTACGACCGGGCCGGCGACCACCACTACGACACGATCTCCGCCTGGATCAAGGCGACGCGTGGCTCGGACCCGGACGCCTCGCTCTACTACCTGGCGGTGATGCTGGAGGCCGGCGAGGATCCGCGGTTCATCGCCCGCAGGATGGTGGTGCTCGCCTCCGAGGACGTCGGCAACGCGGATCCGCGCGCGCTGACGATCGCCACCGCGGCGGCCGACGCCGTCGAGCATGTCGGCCTGCCGGAGTGCCAGTACGCGCTCGCGCAGGCCGCCATCTATCTGTCCCTGGCGCCCAAGTCAGACGCCGCCAAGCACGCGATCGCGGCCGCGCGCGAGCACGTGCGCGAGCACGGGGCGCGGCTGCCGCCCGCGTATCTTCGGTCCTCGACGCGCTCCGACGGCGGCTACGACAACCCCCACCGCCACCCCAACCACCTCAGCCCGCAACGCCTGGCTCCCGAGGGCGTCGACGCCCGCTTCTACGAGCCCGACGACGCCGAGGCGGCGCTGCGCGAGCGCCTGCTGGCGATCCGCCGAGACAGGGAGGAGCGCTCAGCCCAAGCGCGACCCTCCTCCTCGCAGGGCCCGCCGCACGCCCCGGCTGAGGCGCCTCGCTGAGCCGGGCTGCCCGGGTGGAGCGGGTGCCGCGCCGAGCCGGGGCGCCCGCGGGCGGGTGCCGCACCGAGCCGGGGTGCCGGGGGCGGGTGCCGCACCGAGCCGGGGCGCCCGGGGGCGGGTGCCGCGCAGGGGCCCGCCGGCGGCTACGCTTAGCCCATGCCCGCCCAGGCATATGCCGGCAAGGAGTGCGTCTGCCAGCTGCGCAGGGGGATCTGCGACCAGTCGTGCGTGCAGGGGATGCTGGACACGCCGTTCTACATCGCCTGCCTGCGCCTTGCCGGGCGGCGCGCGCTGGTGGTCGGTGGCGGTGAGGTGGCGCTTGAGAAGGTCGAGGGGCTGCTGGCCTGCGGCGCCGATGTGACCGTCGTCGCGCCGCACGCGCACGAGGAGCTCGCCGAGCTGGCGCGGGAGGGGTCGATCCACTGGGAGCAGCGGGAGTACCGCGCCGGCGATCTGGACGGCTGCCTGGTGGCGATCGCGGCCACCGACGACACGGAGGTCAACATCGCCGTGTCCGCCGACGCGGAGGCGCGCGCGATGCTCGTCAACGTGGTCGACGTGCCGCCGCTTTGCAACTTCATCCTGCCGGCGATCGTTCGAAGCGGGCCGCTGGCGGTGGCGATCTCCACCGCGGGCGCCTCGCCGGCGCTCGCCAAGCGCATGAAGCGTGAGATCGGCGAGCTGTTCGGCGAGCCCTACGCGCAGCTGGCCGTGATGCTCAACGACATCCGCGGCTGGGCCAAGTCGACGCTGCCCACCTACCAGGACCGCAAGGCGTTCTTTGAGGCGATCGTCAACGGCCAGCCGGACCCGGTGGCGCTCCTGCGCGCCGGCGACGCCGATTCGGTCCGGCGGCTGATCGCCTCCGCGCAGCGGGCGGCGGAGCGCGCCGCGGCCTGAGCGCGGTGGCCGGACCGGGCGGGCTCACGCACCTGGACGCGGCCGGCTCGGCCACGATGGTCGACGTCGCCGCCAAGCCCGCCACGGCACGCCGAGCGGTCGCCGAGGCCGTGGTCCGCGTCGCGCCGCAGACGGCCGCGCGGATCGCCGCGGGCGATGCGCCCAAGGGGGATGTGATCTCCACGGCTCGGATCGCGGGAATCCAGGCTGCCAAGCGCACCGCCGAGCTGATCCCGCTCTGCCACCAGCTGGCGCTCTCCCATGTCGGCGTGCAGGCGGAGGTCGACGTGCAGGCGGGGGAGGTCCGACTGCGCGCGGAGGCGAGCACCACGGGACCGACCGGCGTGGAGATGGAGGCGCTCACCGCCGCGTCGGTGGCGGCGCTGACGGTCTACGACATGATCAAGGGGATCGAGCGGGGCGCTCAGATCGCCTCAGTGCGGCTGCTTGAGAAGTCCGGCGGGCGCTCGGGGACCTGGGTGGCCGCCGACCGGACCGCGTGACCGTCGCGCTGCTGCTGGCCGGTGCCCTCGGCGGCCTGGTGGGCACCGCCGGCGGCATCGCGTCGCTTGTGTGCTACCCGGCGCTGCTGGCGGTGGGCGTTCACCCGCTTGCGGCCGGCCTGGTCAACAACGTCGCGTTCGTCACCTGCTGGCCGGCCTCGGCCCTGGCCTCCAGGCCCGAGCTGCGCGGTCGCGCCCGCTGGCTCGTGCCCTGGACGGCGCTGGCCGCCGTCGGCAGCGGGGCCGGCGCGCTGCTTTTGCTGAGCACGCCGCCCGGCGTGTTCCGCAGGGTGGTGCCGGCGCTCGTGATCTGTGGCGTGGTGGCGCTCGCGGTCGGCCCGCGCCTGGCGGCGCGTCGTGCCCGGGCGCTCGCCGCCCGGCCGTCGGGCGCGCTAGGGGACCTGACGCTGCCCGCCGGGATGGTGCCCGTGGCCGTGTACAACGGCTACTTCGGCGCCGGCTCGGGGATCATGTTCCTGGCCCTGCTGACCGCCGTTGTCGAGCCGCACCTGCAGCGGGCCAACGCGCTCAAGAACGTGCTGGTGGGCGCCGGCGCGACGGCGGCGGCGGCGACGATCGTCGCCTCAGGCCGGGTCGACTGGGCGGCGGCGCTGCCGCTGGCGGCGGGCCTGGCGGTCGGCTCAAGCCTCGGACCGCGCGTCGCGCGTCGGCTCCCGGCGCGACCGCTGCGCCTGGCGATCGAGGCTCTGGGCGTCGCGCTGGCGATCCAGCTCTGGTTCGCCCCGGGGCTGTGAGCCCGGTTGCAGACAACACGGCACCGCGGTGGCGCCCTCACATCAGTGACGGCAGCTGCCGCGCCGCAGCGCGCGCCAGCTTCCGTTGCTGTTGTTAGGGACCCGGCTGCGAACGGCCGGCGGCAGACGCCCTCAGCCCAGGATCCCACTGCGCTCGCGCGCCGCGATCAGCGAAGCGCGCGCCGCGCGCGGTGGACCGCTGCGGGGGTCATCGGGCGCGTGATGGACCCCTCCCGGGCTGCGCTTGAAGCCCTTGCTCGAGAACATCTCCAGGGTGGTTCCGGCAGGCTGACCCTGTCCGGCCGAGTTGAGCGCCAGCACGTAGACGTGATAGCTGCCCGCACCCAGCGACAGCGTCGTCTTGGTCGTCGAGGCGGGCACGCTGACAAACGCGCCGCCGCTGCCGTCAGACCAGCCGACCTCATAGCCCGTGATCTGCGCTCCGCCGTCGTAGGAGGGTGGCGACCAGGTGACGGTCGCCGACGGCAGCGGGATCGGCAGGCCGATCGGGCAGTGTGGCGGGCGCGCGCAGTGGGGCACGTTGAACTGTTGGGCGGCGGAGACGTGGCCGGGGCGGCCCGGCGGCTCGATCGGCACCGTGGTCAGCGACACCGGATGCCCGGCGCCGCTCGCGTTGACCGCCGCGACCCACAGCGTGACCGGCTGGCCGTAGGTGGGAACGTAGCCGGCGCAGCCACCGGTCGCGCCGGCCGGCAGGGCGACCACCGCGCTGCGGGCCGACGCGGGCAGCGAGCTCAGCACGCTCGCCGACTGGCTGGGGGTGCCGGGGAAGCAGAAGTAGCCGACCTGATAGCCGGTGATCGGCTGGCCGCCGTCGGTCGCCGGCGGCGACCAGCCGACCTCGGCGCCGAGCGTCACGGCATTGTTGATCGTGAACGGCCCGGCGCTCAGCGTCATGTCCGTCGGCGCGGTCGCCGGACCGACGATCCCGATCGTGTGGGGCCTGGAGGGGTAGCTGCTGCCTGCGGAGGTGACCGCCGCGGCGGTGAACGTGTAGCCGGGAGGGTCGGCGGCGTAGGCGGGCAACGGCAGCGAGTTGGTGGAGTTGGCCTGACTTCCGGCGGTCTGGCCGGAAAGCACCGTCACGCCGCTTGGGCAGCCGGCGCCGGCGGTCGCCGGGATCCCGTAGCTGCCCGAGCCTGTCGGGCCGCTCCATCTGACCACGTAGCAGCTGATCGGCGTGCCGCCGTCGTTGCAGCCGTATCCGCTTGACCCGGGATCGCACGTGGGGCTCAGCCCCAGCACGGCCAGCGGCGTCCCGTCGCTCGCCTCCCCCGCGCTCAGGGACGTGATCGACGGTGGCGCCGGCGGCGACGGCGCGGTCGTGGTGCCCGTGGCGGTGCTCGCCGGTCCGGCCCCACCCGAGGCGGAGCTCGGCGTCACCGAGACGGTGTAGGACGTGTTGGCCTGCAGGCCGTAGATCAGCGCAGATGTCCCCTGGCAGGCCGGCGAGCAGGACGCCGAGATGGCCTGACCGCCACCTTGCGGCGTCGCCGTCACCGCATAGCCGGTCAGACCGCCGAGCCCCGGCCAAAACGGCGCCTGCCAAGTGGCTGTCAGGCTGTCGTAGCTCGCTTCGCTCACCGTCAGCCCCATGACCGGTGAGGGCGCTGGCTGCCAGGAACCCTGCGTGATCGACTGGCTGAAGATCGGAATGTCGGCGATCTGCTGCGAGAACGAGTAGCCCAGCGCGTCGAGCACGAAGCCGACGGTGCCCGTCACCCCTCCCGAAAGGCTCCAGCCAGAAGCGCTGCCACCGAGCGTCAGCTGGTCCTCGAGCCCGACCTGGGGGCCGAGCCCGGCGATCCCCGCGGCACCCCACAGCACCTGCAGCGCGGGGCCGATCCCGGCGCTCAGCGACCCCTCCCAACCGGCCGATTGGGAGACCGACAGCCCGCAGGCGCTGCTCGCACAGAGGCTCAGCGAATAGTTGGGGTGCAGGTAGTCGCCCTGCACCCCAAAGCCGAAGCTGGCGCCCACGCTGCCGGTCGTGCCATCGGCGACCGTCTGGGAGAAGCGCTCCCCGACAGACCCGGACAGAGACGCCTCCGCGACCAGGTTGAAGGTGAAGCTGCCGAACTCGGTGTCGATCACCGCCAGCTCGATCGGCGGGTTGGTCAGGTTCACCGACACCTGGCAGCTGACCCCGGCCGTCGCGGCGAGCGTCAACGACGCCGACGCGCCCGGGGTCAGCGAATAGCTGCCCGTGATCTGCGGGTCAAACAGGTAGGGGTCAGACCACGACAGCGACAGCGTCGCGCTCGGGTTGAAGGTCACCGAGCCGCTTGCGCTCAGAGTCTGGGACTCGCAGCCGAACCCCACCGGCGACTGATGGGCGACCAGGCGTCGCTGGGCGCCTGAGCCGGTGAACGACACCGGCACGGTGGTCGTCGGACCGCGCGGAGCGAGGCTCAGCGAGGCTCGGGTGAACGCCTGGAACGGATCGACCTGGCTGGTGGCCAGCGTCACGGTGGCGCCCGAGCGCGTGACGCGGGTGACGCGCCCGAGCAGCCCGGCGGGGTCGCCGGGGCTGACCGGCTCGACGACGATCTCGCCCGGCTTGAGCGCTCGGGTCAGCGGCGAGCGGTGGGCGGCGAAGGCGCCGAAGTCGCGGGCCAGGGCGCGGCCGTGGGCCCGGGGCCGGGCGCTGCCGGCCGGCAGCACGACCGTCCCGGCGGCCGCCACGTCGTAGTAGCTGACCGTCAGGTCCACCCGGTGGCCGGCGATCGCGCTGAAGCGCTCTCGCAGAGAGGCGACAGCGCCCGTGGCGGTGCTCGGGTAGGCGACCTGGCCGGCTCCGGCTGAGACCGGGCCGGCGATCATCGTGTAGCGGCCCGGGCGCAGGCACCTACGGGTCGTCTGGCGCAGCGACACTCGCAGGTGGTGCGGTCCGCGCAGCACAACCCGCGCTCTGCTGCCGCGGGGGAGCGCGACGACCGTCAGATAAAGCAGCGAACCGTGTTCGCACGCGCGCTGGCGCGGAGCGTTCGCGAGCGCGCGCGCAGGCCACACCGCGACGGCCACGATGAGGCCCGCGCCGGCCAGCCAGGCGATCGATCGACAACCAAGTACACGGTTTCGCCCACCGCGGGGTGCGGACGCCCGGTCGGTGCCACCGATCACCGACGAGCCGTCCGCAGAAGCGACGCGCACGCCCATCACGACCGCCTGAGCCGATCATGTCACAGAACCGGCCCGGTGGCCAGATCTTGCGCGCGGTCCATGGCGCACGATCCAGAGAAGATCATTTCGCCCGCTCGCATCAGCGTCGGATCGCCGGCGCCGGCCGGAACGCTCGCTGCGAACCCCGTGGGCGGTCGGCAACCGCGGCGTGCTCTCCTCGGCCGGCGCTGGCAACGGCCGCGGCTTGACGCTCGCGCCGTGCACGGTGACGGTCTCGGTGCCGTGGATCCCCCCCTGCGCCATATCCTGCATCGCGCCATGCGCGCTGCGATTCTCACCGTCTCCACGTCGGTGGCCGCCGGCGAGACCGAGGACCGCTCCGGAGCGGCGCTCGCCGACCGCTGCGCCGCCGCCGGCGCCGAGGTGGTGGCGCGCGACGTGGTCGCCGATGACCGGGGGGCGATCGAGCGCTGGCTGAGAGCGCAGGCCGGGGCCGGCGTGCCCCTGATCTTCACCACCGGCGGGACCGGGTTCACCGACGACGACGTCACGCCCGAGGCGACGCTCTCGGTGATCGAGCGCAACGCGCCCGGGATCGCCGAGGCGATGCGCGCCGAAGCGGCCAGGCACACGCCGATGGGGATCCTCACGCGGGGCGTCTCCGGGATCGCCCGCCGCTCTCTGATCGTCAACTTCCCGGGCAACCCGAGGGCGATCGGCGAGCTGTTCGGCGTGATCGAGCCGACCCTTCGCCACGTCGTCGAGACCCTCCAGCGTGAGCGCGGCGCCAGAACCCCCGGCCATTGAGCTGCGGGGCGTGGCGCGCCTGTTCGGCGAGCGCACGGCGCTGCGCGACGTGAGCGTGTCGGTCCCCGCCGGGGCCACGCTGGCGGTGCTGGGCGCAAACGGTGCCGGCAAGTCGACGCTGCTGCGGATCCTGGCGTCGCTGCTTCGCCCGCACGCGGGCGAGGTGTCGGTGCTGGGCGAGCCGCTGCCGCGCCGCGCGTTCGCGGTGCGCGGGCGCGTCGGCCTGCTCGGCCACGAGCCGCTGCTCTACCGCGAGTTGACCGGCCGGGAGAACCTGCTCTACCACGCCAGGCTTCACCGGGTCGATCCCGGCCGGGTGCGCGATCTGCTGGCCGCGGTGCGAATGGAGCGCCGGGCCGATGAGCCGGTGCGCCTGCTGTCCCGCGGGATGGTGCAGCGGCTGGCGATCTGCAGGGCGGTCCTGCACCGCCCGAGCGTGCTGCTGCTCGACGAGCCGCTCGCCAACCTCGATCCGGCCGCCGGCGAGCTGGTGGAGCCGCTGATCGGCCGCTCCAGCCAGACCACGCGGGTGCTCACCAGCCACGATCCGAGCTCGGCGCTCGAGGAGGCCGACCTGGTGCTGGCGCTGCGCGACGGGTGCCCGGCGTACTGCGGCGAGGCCGCCGGGCTTGACGGCACGGCGCTGCGGGAGCTGTACGCCTGATGCGGACCGCGCTCGCCCTGCTGGGCAAGGACCTGCGGCTTGAGCTGCGCACGCTGGAGACGGTCCCGGCGATGGTGCTGCTGGCGCTCGTGACCTTCGTCGTGTTCCACTTCGGCCTTGACCGCGACCAGCTTGACGGCCAGCTGGCCGCGGGCGTGCTCACGGTCTCGCTGTTGTTCTCGGCGATGCTCGGGATCAACCGCCTGTTCGTGGCCGAGCGCGACCAGGGCGGCTTCGACGCCTTCCTGCTGGCGCCCGTGGACCGCTCGGCGATGCTGCTGGCCAAGGCCGCGGCGCTGTTCGTCTTCTTGGCGGTCCTGGAGGTCGTGGCGCTCCCCGCCTTCCAGCTGCTGCTGCTGGGACCCTCCCTGGGCCGGGCGCTGCCGGGGCTGGCCGCCGTCCTGGCGCTCGCCGATGTGGGGCTGGCTGTGATCGGCACGCTGGTGTCGGCGATCGCGGTGCACACCCGCGCCCGGGACCTGATCGGTCCGATCGTCGGCCTGCCGCTGCTGCTGCCGGCGCTGATCGCGACCGCGCGGGCCGCCGGGCCGCTGCTGGCCGCCCACGGCCCGAGCGCGCCCGCTGGGCGCTGGCTGCTGATCCTGGCGCTTTATGATCTTGTATTCGCACTGCTCGCATACGCGGTGTTCGACTTCCTCCTGGAGGACTAGCCGTTCCGTCCGAAGCAACCTATGGCCGGGGCCTGAGGGCCCTCTCGGTGACCACGCTGATCGCGTTCGTCGCCGCGATGGCGCTCGTGTTCTTCTACGCGCCGCTGGACGTGACCCAGGGCTTCGTGCAGAAGATCTTCTACGTGCACGTCCCGCTGGCGGTCGTGTCGCTCGGCGGCTTCATGTTCGGCGGCGCGCTGGCGATCGGATACCTGCGCACCGGCGACCGCCGCTGGGACATGCGCTCCTACGTGGCGATCCACCTGGCGCTGATCTTCGGGATCGGCGGGCTGATCACCGGGTCGATCTGGGCGAAGGCCTCCTGGGGCCACTGGTGGGTGTGGAACGAGCCGACGCTGGTGTCGTTTTTGATCGTGCTGCTGCTGTTCTGCACCTACCAGCCGATGCGCTTCTCGATCGAGGACCCCGAGCGCCAGGCGCGCTACGCGAGCGTGTTCGCGATCGTCGCGGGCGCGTTCGTGCCGCTCAACTACGTCGCGGTGCAGATGGCCACCGCGTACGTGCACCCGCGCGTGCTGACGCTGGGCAGCGCGCACCTGCCCCCGTCGATGGGGCTGGTGTTCGTGGTCTCGCTGCTGGCGTTCGTGCTGCTGTACGTGACGCTGTGGAAGTACGAGATGGCGGCCAAGAACGCCCGCTCGCAGGTTCGCAGGCTGCGGCGGACGCTGCTCGGCGACGAGCTCGCCGGCGCCGGCGGCCGGAGCGCCGCGCCGCGGTGATCCGGTGACGGCGCTTCTGGCCGTGGCCCCGGAGCTGCCGCTCGGCAAGGCGGGGAAGTTCGTCGCCGCCGCCTACATCGTGGTCGTGGCGCTGATCCTCGTCTACGTGGCGATCATGGCCGTCAGAGCCCAGCGGCTGGAGCGCGAGCTCTCCCAGCTGCGACGGGACGTCGAGGCCGCCCGGGCCGCGGAGGCGGATCGCACGGAGCGGGTGGCATGAGCGAGCTTCTGGCGATCGGCATCTCGCACCGCACCGCGCCGGTGGAGATCCGCGAGCGCCTGGCGCTGCCCCAGGCCCGCGCCGCGCAGTTCGTCCGCGACCTGTGCGGCGTGCCGGAGGTCCACGAGGCGGTGGCGGTCTCGACCTGCAACCGCACCGAGCTTTACCTGGTGGTCGGCGACCCCGTCGAGGCCGAGTCCGCGGCGCTTGGGATGCTCGCCGCGCAGGCCGCGATCAGGCCCACCGAGCTTGCGGGCAGGATCTACTCGCACCGCAACTGCGAGGCGGCCAGGCATCTGTACCGCGTCGTCTCCGGGCTTGACTCGATGCTGATCGGGGAGTCCGAGATCCAGGGCCAGGTCAGGCGCGCATACGAGGCGGCGCTGGAGCAGGGGACGGCCGGCCCGTTCACCAGCCGCCTGTTCCAGGCGGCGCTCGCGACCGGCAAGCGCGTTCGGACCGACACGTCGATCGGGGCCGGTCAGCTGAGCCTGCCGGCGGCCGCGGTCGCGCTGGCGCGCGAGCGGTTGGGCTCGCTCGTCGGCCGCCGGACGGTGATGATCGGCACCGGCGAGACCAGCGAGCTGGCCGCGCGCGCGCTGGCCGACGGCGGCGCGGTGCCGGTGTTCGTCGCAAACCGCCGGCGCGACCGGGCGATCGGCCTGGCGCAGCGGTTCGGTGGCGAGAGCGTGCCGCTGGACGAGCTTCCGGCGGCGCTCGTGGCGGCGGACATCGTGGTCGCGGCGACCTCCTCGCCGCACCTGCTGCTGGAGGAGCGCGAGCTGGGCGAGGTGATGCGAGAGCGCCCCGGCCGGCCGTTGCTGCTGCTGGACCTCGCGGTGCCGCGCGACATCGACGCCTCTTGCGCGGCGATCGACGGCGTCACCCTCTACGACATCGACGACCTGCAGGCCGTCGCGGCGCGAGCCAGGCGGGTGCGCCAGGCGCAGGCCCGGCGCGCGGAGGGGATCGTGGAGGAGGAGATCCAGCGGTTCGCCGGCTGGCTGGGGGCGCTTGAGGCGCTGCCGACGCTCGCCGCGCTGCGCGCGCACGCGAGCGCGATCGCCGACGCGGTCGTGGAGGAGAACCGCGGCCGCTGGGAGTCGGCGTCAGAGCGCGACCTGGAGCGGGTGCACGCGCTCGCCCACGCGGTCGTCAACCGGCTGCTGCACGAGCCGACCGCCCGCATCAAGCAGCTGCGCGACGACCGGATGCACGCGCGGATGGCCCTGATCCGCGAGCTGTTCGCGCTCCCGGACGGCACGGAAGGCGCGCGGGCGGCCGGCGAGCGCGTGGATGGGGCGGGCGAGCGCGTGGACGCTGCCCGCGAGCGCGCGGGAGGTCCCGTTGAGCGCGTGGACGCTGCCCGCGAGCGCGCGGGAGGTCCCGTTGAGCGTGTGGACGCCGCCCGCGAGCGCGTGGGCCCGGCAGTGGGTCCCAGGGGCCTGCGCGTCGTGCCGGACACGCCCGCGCGGGCGGGCGCCCGGCGCAGCTGATGCGGCTTGGCACGCGCGCCAGCGCGCTGGCGCTCGCGCAGGCGCGTTGGGTCGCGCAGCGCCTGGTGGCCGCCGGCGAGCGGGTGGAGATCGTAGAGGTCCGCACCGCCGGCGACCGGGGCGCGGGCGCGCGTGACAAGGCCCGCTGGGTATCGGAGCTTGAGCGGGCGCTGCTTGAGGGCAGCATCGACCTGGCGGTGCACTCGGCCAAGGACCTGCCGACGTCGCTGCCGGCGGGCCTTGAGCTCGCCGCCGTGCCCCAGCGCGCCGATGCCCGGGACGCGCTGTGCGGCGCCGCGGCGATCTCAAGGCTTCGCCCCGGCGCCCGTGTGGGCACCAGCAGCCTCAGGCGCGCGGCGCAGCTGCGGGCGCTGCGCGAGGATCTGCAGGTGGTGGCGATCCGCGGCAACGTCGACACTCGCCTTCGCCGCTTGGCCGCCGGCGAGGCCGACGCGCTCGTGCTCGCCCTGGCCGGCCTTCAGCGCCTGGGCCGCGCCGCTGAGGCCGGGACGGCGCTCGACGAGCTGGTCCCCGCGGCCGGGCAGGGGGCGCTCGCCCTGGAGGCGCGCGCCGGCGAGGCCGCCGGGCGGGCGGCGCGCTCGCTTGACGCGGTCCGCGACCCGGCGGCGCAGGCGTGCGTGCTCGCCGAGCGCGAGCTGGTGGCGGCGCTGGGCGCGTCGTGCGACACGCCGGTGGGCGCCCACGCGCGCGCGCTCGACGGCGGGAGCGAGCACCTGATGCTGACGGCGTGGGTCGGGCTGCCAGACGGCTCGGCGTGGGTGCGCGACGAGGTCACCGGGGGCGCGGGCGAGGTAGCCGCGCAGTGCGCTCAGCGGATGATCGCCGCCGGCGCGGCCGAGCTCCTGGCGCAGGCGACTGAGCTCGCCGGGGGCCTTGCATGACCGCGCACCTGGGGGCCTTGCATGACCGTGCACCTGGGGTCTGGCTTGGCCGCGCACCTGGGGGGTCTGGCTTGACCGCGCACGCGGGGGGCCTGGCATGACCGTGCACCTGGTCGGGGCCGGT
Source organism: Solirubrobacteraceae bacterium (assembly GCA_035294345.1). Classification (GTDB taxonomy): domain Bacteria; phylum Actinomycetota; class Thermoleophilia; order Solirubrobacterales; family Solirubrobacteraceae; genus Palsa-465. The sequence continues at coordinate 3,107 of DATGLC010000026.1, read as the reverse complement.
CCCGGAGACCCCGGGCTGCTGACCGCGCGGGCGCTTGAGCTGATCTCCAGAGCCGACGTGATCGTCTACGACCGCCTGATCCCGCCGGGCGCGCTTGACGGGGCGCGGCCCGACGCACAGCTGATCTACGTCGGCAAGCAGGGCGGCGGCGAGTCGGCCTCACAGGAGGAGATCACCAGGCTGCTGGTGGAGCGCGGACGGGCGGGCGCCGAGGTCGTTCGCCTCAAGGGCGGCGACCCGTTCGTGTTCGGGCGCGGTGGGGAGGAGGCCGAGGCGCTGCACGAGGCGGGCGTCTCGTTTGAGATCGTCCCGGGCGTCACGGCGGGGGTGGCGGCGCCCGCCTACGCGGGGATCCCGGTCACCCACCGGGATCTCGCGAGCGCCGTCGCGCTGGTCACCGGGCACGAGGATCCGGCCAAGGGCGAGTCGGCGCTTGACTGGCCGGCGCTCGCCAGCTTCCCGGGCACGCTCGTGCTCTACATGGGCGTCGCGCGCCTGCCGGCGATCGCCCAGGCGCTGATTGCGGCGGGCCGCGACCCCGCCGAGCCCGCGGCGGTGGTGCAGAGCGGCACGCTGCCCCAGCAGCGCACGGTCACCGGGACGCTTGCCACGATCGCCGAGCTTGCGCGAAAGGCGGCCATCCGCGCGCCGGCGATCACGCTGGTCGGCCGCGTGGCCGAGCTCAGCGAGCGCCTGCGCTGGTTTGACAGACGCCCGCTGTGGGGCCTGACGGTGGCCGTCACCAGGGCCCGGGCGCAGGCCAGCGGCCTGGCGGCCGCGCTGCGCGAGCTCGGCGCCGAGGTGATCGAGACCCCGAGCATCCGGATCTCGGCGCTTGACGGGCCGGCGCCGGATCCAAGCGGCTACGACCTGGTCTGCCTGACCAGCCCCAACGGGGTGCGGTGCCTGTTCGAGCGCCTTCACCGCGACGGCCTGGACGCCCGCGCGTTCGCCGGCGCGCGGATCGCCGCGATCGGCCCGGGGACCGCCCGGGCGCTGCGCGAGCACGGCCTGGTGGCCGACGTCGTGCCCGAGCGGTTCATCGCCGAGGGGCTTCTGGAGGCGCTCGAGGGCACGCCGGTGCGCAGGGCGCTGATCGCCCGCGCCGCGCAGGCGCGCGATGTGCTGCCGGCGGCGCTGCGCGAGCGCGGCGCCCAGGTCGACGTGGTCGACCTCTACGAGACGGTCGCCGAGCCGCTCGGCGACCGTCAGCGCGAGGCGCTCGCGCGCGCCACGCACATCACCTTCACCTCCTCCTCCACGGTGCGCTTCCTGCTTGGCTCGCTCCCCGAAGGCGCCCTGCCCCCGCAGGCAAGGCTCGTGAGCATCGGCCCGGTCACCAGCGGCGCGCTGCGCGAGCACGGGCTGGAGCCGCACGTGGAGGCGCGCCGCCACGACATCGACGGGCTGCTCGAGGCGCTGATCGACGACGCGGCGCGGGCACGGGCGTCGTGCTGACCGCGCCCGAAGGCACCCAAGCCGGCGCAGCGCCGACCGCGCCCGAAGGCACCCAAGCCGGCGCCGCGACGACCGCGCTCGGCCGCCCCAGGCTTCACCTGCGCGCCACAACCTCCACCAACGATCGCGCCCGCGAGCTGGCTGCCGCCGGCGCTCCGCACGGCACGCTCGTGACCGCCGGCGCGCAGACGGCCGGGCGCGGGCGCCAGGGCCGCAGCTGGCACGCGCCCCCCGGGCGGGCGCTGCTGTGCTCGCTTGTGCTGCGCGAGCCGCCGGGACTGCTGTCGCTGCGAGCCGGCGTGGCGGTCGCGCGGCTGGTCGAGTCCACGGTGGGCGCTCCGGCCGCGGTCAAATGGCCAAACGACGTGCTGGTGTGCGGCCGCAAGGTCGCCGGGATCCTCGTCGAGGGGCGCCCGCAGCAGCGGTGGGTGGTGCTGGGGATCGGCATAAACGCCGCGCTGCGCGCGGCCGACCTCGGACCGGAGCTCCGGGATCGAGCGGGCACGCTCGGGCTGAGCGAGGACGCGATCGAGCCGCTTTTGACCGCGCTGCTGGCGGCGCTGTCATCGTGGCTGGCGGCCGAGCAGGCCCGCTTGCTCGCCGAGCTCAGAGCGCGCGACGCGCTGCTTGGCCGCCAGGTGGCCTGGGCGCAAGGAAGCGGGGTCGCGGCCGGGATCGACGAGGACGGAAGGCTGCTCGTGCAGCGGCCGACAGAGCGGGTCGCGCTCGCCGCCGGCGAGGTTCATCTCGCCGTCGACGAGCCCGATCCCCGTGGCGTGTCGCCTACCACCGGCAGCGCGGATCGACGAACACGTCGTCGATCTGAGAGTCGCCCGTCAGCGCTGTGAAGCGCAGCGCCACCTCGCTGACCCCGCCGGAGAGCAGCGCGGTCGCAACCGAGCCGGTCAGCATCGGCAGCGACGGCTCCCACGCCCCGCTGAGCGCGACGACTCCCACCGGTAGAGTCAGCTCGCCGCCGAGCGGGCTGCGGTACACGACGGACACCGCGACCGTCGACAGCAGCAAGTCGTCCCGAGCAAAGAAGCGAAACGACGGGTAGGCCGCGTCCACGCAGGTGAACGGCGAGGTGGCCGACGCGCCGGCCGGAAGCCCCAGCGAGAATCGGCCCACCGAGCCGGTGGCCCCGTAGGGCTCGCTGCCGGGCACGATCGCGGCGCCCCCGGTGAGCGTCCAGCCCGCCGGGCCGCCCTCGAACGAGCCGCCCGGCACGAGCTTGTAGAGGTTGGGATCGCCCCAGCGGGCAAACGGCTGGGTCAGCGTCGCGTTGTCGCACGCGTCGGTGTCGATCAGCGCGGCGTGCGCCGGCGCGCCGGACAGGGCAGCGGCGCCCAACAGGGCGATGGCGGCCCCGGTGAGACGGGTGTGGCGGCTGAAAAGGCCATTCAACATGTGTGGCACCTTCCGTGGTGTCGCACTGGCGGCTGAGCCATCTCGCGGGATGCGAGACCTCTGGCTTTGCGTCCCCGGCTCGCGCCGGGTTTGCCCTTTATGGGGTATCCATTTACGTCCGGTAGCGCGGGTACGGTGCGGTGGTGCCGACAGCGGGCAGCGACTATCCGGGCTCCTACGCGGAGTTCGTGGCCTGGTTTCCCGACGAGCCCGGGTAGCGAGCGCCTGAGCGGCCACGT
>DATGLC010000025.1:0-138554 GCA_035294345.1 Solirubrobacteraceae bacterium | reverse complement strand
ATGGTGATGCTGGTCGGCGGGCCGGCGATTCGCGCCGAGGGGACGCGCAACGCCCTGCGCACGCTCGCACACCAGGTGGCGCTCGCGCTGGGCAGCGCCGAGCTGGCCGCGGAGGTCCACCGCCGCGCGTCGGAGGCGCGTTTCGCCACGCTCGTGCAGAACTCGTCGGATCTGATCACCGTGATCGGCCCGGATCTCAGGATCCTCTACCAGAGCCCGTCGATCGAGCGCGTGCTCGGCTACACCGACGCCGAGGTGACCGGCAGGCCGTTTGAGGAGCTGCTGCACCCCGACGACCAGGGTCGCTTCGTGCGCCGGCTGACCGATGGCGCCGCCGCCGGCGGACGCGGCGAGGTGATCGAGTGCCTGCTCGCGCATCGCGACGGCGGCCGCAGGCACTTCGAGATCCTCTACACCGACCTGCTCGCGGACCCCGTGGTCGGCGGGATCGTGCTCAACGGACGCGACGTCTCCGAGCGCAAGGCGTTCGAGGAGCAGCTCGCCCACCAGGCGTTCCACGATCCCGTCACGCACCTGGCAAATCGCGCGCTGTTCAACGAGCGCGTGCGCCACGCGGTCGCCCGGACGCTGCGTGAGGGGGTGGGCATGGCGGTCCTGTTCGTGGACCTGGACGACTTCAAGACCGTCAACGACAGCCTCGGCCATGCCGCCGGCGACCGCGTGCTGCTGGCCGTCGCACAGCGGATCTCCGCGGCCGTGCGCTCCGCCGACACGGCGGCGCGCTTTGGCGGCGACGAGTTCGCGATCCTGGTGGAGGACGTCCAGGACGCCCAGGCGGCCGTGGACTGCGCCGAGCGGGTGCTCGCCGCGCTTGGGGAGCCGCTGCGCCTGGAGCACAACGACCTGACGATCCGCGCCAGCCTGGGGATCTCGGTCGCCGAGCCCGGCGCCGTCACCGACGCCGACGAGCTGATCCGAAACGCCGACGCGGCCATGTACATCGCCAAGGCGGACGGCAAGGGCGGCTACCGCGTGTTTGAGCCGGCGATGCACGAGCGCGTGCTCAGGCGCCTCGAGCTGCGGGCCGACCTGGGAATGGCGCTCGAGCGCGGGGAGCTTGAGCTTTACTACCAGCCGCTGGTGCGCCTCGGCGACGGGGTGGTCTGCGGCATCGAGGCGCTGCTGCGCTGGCGCCATCCGCAGCGCGGGATGGTGGCGCCGGATCAGTTCATCCCGTTCGCGGAGGAGACCGGGCTGATCGTGCCGATCGGCCGCTGGGTGCTGCGCGAGGGCTGCCGGCAGGCGCGGCTGCTGCAGGAGCGCATGCGCCTGCCGGTCGCGCTGCCTGTCGGCATCAACCTGTCGGTCAAGCAGCTGCTTGACCCGCAGATCATCGCCGACGTCTCCGAGGCGCTCGCCGACGCGCGGCTTGACCCGGCGGCGCTGACGCTCGAGATCACCGAGTCGGTGATGATGACCGACACCGAAACAGCCGTCGCGCGGCTGACCGAGCTGCGCGAGCTCGGGCTCAGGCTGGCGATGGACGATTTCGGGACCGGGTACTCGTCGCTGAGCTACATCAGCCGCTTCCCGCTGGACGTGCTCAAGATGGACCGCTCGCTGCTGGCCGCCGGCGCCGCGCCCGTCACCTCGGGGCTGGCCTCGGCGGTCGTCGGGATCGGGGAGACCTTCGGGCTGGAGGTCGTGGCCGAGGGGATCGAGTACCCCGAGCAGTGCAGCACCCTGCGCGAGCTTGGGTTCCACACCGGCCAGGGCTACCTGTTCGCCCGCCCGATGCCGCCGGCGGAGCTGGTCGATTACCTGGAGCGCAACGGCGCCGGCGTGCGCGCCATGGCGGCGGGCTAGAGCCCGTCGCGGTCGGCCCACGACAGCAGCGGCTCCAGCGCGAACGGGTGCTCGTCGATCCCGGCGTGCAGGTCGCCCAGCCGCGCAAAGCGTGCCGGCATCGAGGCGATCGTGAGCTCGCGAGGGTCGACGTCGCACAGCTCCTCCCAGCGCAGGGGCGCCGACACCGTGGCCTGCGGGACGCCCCGGACCGAGTAGGCGCAGGCGATCGTGTGGTCGCGGGCGTTCTGGTTGTAGTCGACGAACACCTGGTCCCGGCCGCGGTCGCGGCGCCACCACACCGTCGTGGCAAGGCCGCCGGCGCGGCGCTCAACCTCGCGGGCGAACGCCAGCGCCGCGCGGCGCACCTCGTGAAAGCCGAAGTTCGGCTCGATGCGGACGTACACGTGCAGCCCCGCGCCGCCGGATGTCTTGGGCCAGCCGACCGCGCCCAGCTCGCCGAGCACCTCGCGCACCACCTCCGCCACGCGGCGCACCCGGTCAAACCCGGCGCCGGGCATCGGGTCAAGATCGATCCGCCACTCATCCGGGCGCTCGACGTGGCCGCGGCGGGAGCTCCAGGGGTGAAACTCGACGGTCGACATCTGGACCGCCCAGATCACGCTCGCCGGCTCGGTCACGCACAGCTCGTCGGCGTGGCGCCCATAGCGGGGGAAGGTGACGCGGACGGTCTGCACCCAGTCGGGCGCTCCGGCGGGCAGCCGCTTTTGATGGACCTTCTGGCCGCCGACCCCCTGCGGGTAGCGGTGCAGCATGCACGGGCGCTCGCGCAGCGCGCGCACGATGCCCTCGCCCACCGTGACGTAGTAGCGCGCAAGGTCGAGCTTGGTCTCCCCGCGTGCGGGGAAGTAGACGCGGTCGGGGTTGGTGAGGCGCACCGTGCGCCCGCCGACGCGGATCTCGACGGCGTCCTGCGGCCGGCCGGCCATCGCCCGCGCGCTACAGCGAGGTCAGCCCCAGGCTGGTCAGGACGATCGCGGACACCCGCAGGCGCCGGTCGGAGCTGAGCGCCGCCAGCGGCAAAAGCCACGCCACGTACCAGGGCATCAGCAGCCCGGCGGTGACCAGCAGCCCCACCGTCGCCCAGCCCGAGGCGGTGATCCAGTCAAGCTCGCCGATCCAGACGCGACGCACAAGCCACACCAGGCTCGCGGCGTACAGCACGTGCAGCACGGTGTCGGTCGGCCCGGTGAGGCGGTCCAGGCCAACCGCCGTGAGGATGAACCCCGGGATGCTGTGCAGGCCGCCCTGTGCCTGGATCCCCGAGAGCGTGGCCAGCAGGTGCACCGGGCCCCAGCCGAACATGACCGCGCCGAGCGTGCCGAACAGCGCGGTCGCGACCGCTGCGCCGACCACGATCGGGGAGCGGCCGATGCTGGACAGCCGCCGGCCCGCGCCGGCCGCCACCGCGAACGGCAAGAGCACCCCCGCGGTCAGCTTGACCGCGGTGGCGGCGACGATCATCGCTCCGCCGGCGCCCTCCCGCCGGCGCAGCAGCACGTAGATGCCGGCCACGAGGATCGCGAGCATCAGCAGGTCGTTGTGCCCGCCGCCCACGCCGTAGACGACCACGACGGGGTTGAGGCCCACCAGCGCCACAGCCTTGACGGGGTCAAGCCCGCGCAGGCGCGCGGCTCGCCACACGAGCACGACCAGCACCAGGCATGAGGCGGCCGCGATCGCCTTGTAGGCGAACACGTTGGCGGCGATGCCCAGCTCCGACAGCGGGTAGCTGAGCGCCGTGAACAGCGGGCCGTACGCCGTCGGGGTGTGTGTCCACTGAGCGCCGACGAACTGGTAGAGCGGGTCAAACCAGATCACGTTGGGGCCGAAGAAGTAGGGGTTGATCCCGTAGGTGGCGCCAAGCCTGCCGTAGGCGATGTAGCTGAACAGGTCGGTGGACATGATCGGCGGCGCCAGCAGCGCCAGCAGGTTCAGCGCGGCGATGCTGATCAGCACCGCGCGCCGTGAGATCCTGCTCGAGCTGGCCAGCGCCAGCGCGTAGCAGGCGAACATCAGCCCCATCGAGATGATGATCCCGACCAGGCCGATGTTCAGGTGCACGCTGCCGAACACGCCCGCGATGAAGCCCGGGATCGGCCGAAGCGCCTGGGGCACGTCGCGCAGGGACTGGGGGATCAGCATCCTCGTGTGCGAGGAGGCGAGCACGATCACAAGCGCGCTCGCCAGAAGGCCGAACAGCCCCAGCCGTGCGCCCTGCGAGGAGACCGCCACGCGCGCCGGAGCGCCGGCGGCCGCCAGCTCCACCGGACCCGACCTGCGCACAGCCAGTTGCGGCTCGCGAGCCCTCATGAGGTCGATGATGGCAGCCCCGCGGGCGGAATGCCTTCCGACGGCGGAATTCGCCGCGTTTTGGGCCGCTGGTGTAAGACTCGTGTCAGCGGAGGGCGCTTTGAGGGCGATGATCGTTGCGGCGGCGCCGCCCCCGGGGCCCCGCGGCAGCGGCTGACCGGGACGGCTCAGCGGTCCCGCAGCAGCCCGGGCAGGGCTCGTGCCAGCCGCGGCAGGTCCGTGCGCGCGGCGCCCAGCGCCTCGGCGATCGCGTCGCTTGCGCCGGCGTGCAGGGGGCGACCGTGCCCGACCAGCAGCCGCTCGGCTCGGTGCACGGTCAAAGCCGCTCTGGGCGGCGACAGGCGCAGCAGCGGATGCAGGCCCACGCGACGCCCGAGCGCCATCACCGGCGCGGTCCCCAGCGCCTCGGCGACGATCAGGGCCTGCCGGTCCTCCCACCAGAGCGCCAGTTCGTGCCACCAGCGGCGCCAGATCACCCGGACCACCGTCAGCGGGCTGTCGGGAAGGACCGAGGGAAGGCGCAGGTGCGCGACCTCGAGCCTCTGCGCCAGGCGCCCGCAGTCGCGCTCGTGGCGGTCAAGCAGCTGCAGCACCGCCGCCGGACGGCCCAGCTCGCAGGCCGCGGCCAGCGCGACCTCGTCCTCGAAGGGGTCGACCAGCCAGACGCGGCCGCCGTCGGCAAGCGCATGGGCGGCCCGGCGAAGCCCCCTCTCCTCAACCCAGGTGAGGCCAAGCTCGTGGCGCTCGATCGCGCTCGCCATGTCCAAAGCCTACGCTCGTGCCGCATGGCACGCACTGGCGGCGTAGACTCGTGTCCGGACGCAATTTAGGGCAGGGACAGAGCATGCAATCCGCGCAGCGCGTTGCGATCGCCGGCAGCGAGCGCTCGCTTGACCCGCGCCACCGGCGCGTTCGCGACGCCGACCCCGGCGAGCCGGTGGCGCTCACCGTATACCTGCGCCCGCGCGCGCCGGCCGACTGGGTCGATCGGCAGGCGCTCGCGGCGCCCGCGCGCCGGCGCCGGCGCGACCGGCGACAGTGGGCCGACGAGCACGGGGCGCTTGCGGCCGACGCGGAGGCCGTCGGCGCGTTCGCCCGCCGCGCGGGGCTGCGCGTCGGCGCGGTCGACCTGGCGCGGCGCACGGTCGAGCTGCACGGGCCGCTGCGGGCCGCGGCGCAGGCGTTCGGGGCGCGCATCGAGGGCGTGTACGAGGCCGCGCCCGGCGCCCGGCGATACCGGGCGCGGTCGGGCGCGCTGACGATCCCCGCGGCGCTCGACGGGATCGTGGTGGGCGTGTTCGGGCTCGACGACCGTCCCCAGGCGCGGCCTTTGCTCAGGCGCCCGGCCGCCGGCGCCGCGACGGCTGTCTACACCCCGCCGCAGGTCGCGGCGGCTTACGCGTTCCCCTCCGCCGGGACGGGCACGCGGGAGACGGTCGGCATCGTGGAGCTGGGCGGCGGCTTCTCGCAGGCCGACCTGGCGGCCTACTTCCAGGCTCTCGGCATGCCCGCTCCCACCGTGGCCGCCGTCAGCGTGGACGCAGGCGCCAACGCGCCGGGCATGGACCCGGACGCCGACGCGGAGGTGATGCTCGACATCGAGGTCGTGGGCGCGGTCGCGCCGGGGGCGCGGATCACGGTGTACTTCGCCCCCAACACCGATCGGGGCTTCCTGGACGCGGTGTCGACCGCCGTCCACGACGCGACCGCCAACCCGTCGGTGGTCTCGATCTCCTGGGGCCAGTCGGAGGACAGCTACAGCGCCCAGGCGCGCGCGCAGATGGAGCAGATCCTGATCGAGGCGGCCGGCATGGGGGTGACGGTCACCGTCGCGGCCGGCGACAGCGGCTCCTCCGACGGCGTCGATGACGGCAAAAGCCACGTCGACTTCCCCGCGTCGGCCCCGCACGCGCTGGCCTGCGGCGGCACGTCGATGCGGCTTCGTGCGGGTGCGATCGAGTCCGAGACGGTGTGGAACGACCCGGGCGACGGGGCCACCGGCGGCGGCGTCTCGAACGCGTTCGCGCTGCCCGCATACCAGGCGGCGGCGCACGTGCCGCGCAACGTCGACACGGGCGCCGCGGGCCGGGGCGTCCCCGACGTGTGCGCCGACGCCGACCCGCAGACGGGCTATCTGATCCGAGTCGACGGCGCCGATCAGACGATCGGCGGAACCAGCGCCGTGGCCCCCCTGTGGGCGGGGCTGATCGCCAGGCTCAACCAGCTGCTCGGCGCTCCCGTGGGCTTCGCGCAGCCGAGGATGTACCCGCTGCTCGGGACCGATGCGTTCCATGACATCACGCAGGGCAACAACGGCGCCTACTCTGCCGGCCCCGGGTGGGACGCGTGCTCGGGCCTGGGCTCACCGAACGCCGGCGCGCTCGCGGTGGCGCTCGGCGCGGACGCGGGCGCCTGAGGGCAGCCGGGGCCCGGGGCAGCGGCGCCTCAGCTCGCCCGCCCGGCGCGCGGCGCCTCAGCTCGCCCGCCCGGCGCCCGGCGCCTGGCGTCTGAGCCTGGCGGCGAGGCCGCTTGCGCGCACCGCGCGCCGCGCCACCGCCAGGCGAATCGCCTCCTCCTCGCCGGCCACCACCAGCCGACGGCGGGCCCGGGTGACAGCCGTGTAGAGCAGCTCGCGGGTGAGCAGGCGCGAGCCCGGCTCGGGCAGCACGACGAGCGCCGTGTCGAACTGGGAGCCCTGGCTTCGGTGGATCGTGGCCGCGTAGCTGGTCTGCACGGCGCCCAGGCGTCCCGGGCCGTGCAGGACCGTGGTGTCGCCTCTGGCAAACGCGCACGCGACGCCGCCGCCCTCAAGTGAGACCACGACGCCCAGGTCCCCGTTCGCCAGGCGCAGCTCGGGGTCGTTCTCGGACACCAGCAGCGGCAGCCCCGGATACCACCTCGCCCATGTGGCCGGCGCTCCCTCTGGCGCTCTGAGCCTGCTCTCGATCAGCTCGGACCACCGTTCGGCGCCATAGGGGCCGCGGCGGTGCGCGCACAGGACCCGCAGCGCGGCGCTGCTGCGCAGCGCCTTTTGCGCATCGCCGGCGCGCGCGGCGGCAATGGTCTCAAGCGCCGCATCGAGCGCCGGCGCAAGCAGCGCGTCGGGCGGGCGATCGGCGGTCGCCGCGCAGTCCAGCCAGCTCACCTGCGAGCGCGCGCGCGCCAGCGAGTCGATCACCGCGTCGCCGTCGCCGTCGCGGATCGCCTCGGCGAGCTGGGCGATCTCGCCCTCGAAGCGATGCACCCGGTCAAGCGCCACGACCGCCGCCGGATCGGTCCCGGCGACGATGTCGGCGAGCACGGAGCCGGCCTCCACCGACGCGAGCTGGTCCGGGTCTCCGACCAGCACCAGCCGCGCGGCGGGCCGCAGCGCCTCGGTCAGCGACGCCATCAGCGACAGCCCCACCATCGACGTCTCGTCGACGATCACGAGGTCGTGCGCAAGCCTTCTGGGCGGGCTGGTGCGGTGAGGGGAAAGCCCCAGCAGGCGGTGCAGCGTCTGCGCGCGCAGGCTGAGCATCCAGTCCCGGGCCTCGGGCTCGACGTCGAGCGTTGCGGCCTCCGCGTGCACCGCCTCCTCAAGCCTTGCCGCGGCCCTGCCGGTCGGGGCGCACAGCGCCACCAGCGGCACGGGCCGGCCGGCCGCCAGGGCCTGCTCGCGGGCGAGCGCGACGACGCGCGCCACCGCGGTGGTCTTGCCGGTGCCGGGGCCCCCCGCGATGACCGAGAAGCTGGCGCCCAGCGCGGTCTGAACCGCCAGCGCCTGGCGATCGGTGAGCGGATCGCCAAGCAGCCGCTGCATCCGCCCCGCCGAGGCCGTCCCGGGCCTTTCTGGCGCCGGCGGGCGCGCCGCGCCGGCGGTCTGCGGCAGCCCGTCCGCGAGCGCCCGCCGCCTGAGCGCGCGCGCCCGCCGCCTGAGCGCGCGCGCGACCTGCTCCTCCTCCGCATGGCAGCGACGCAGATACAGGGCGCTGCCCTCCAGTCGCAGCGGCCGCGGGGGCTCGCCCGTCGTCAGCGGGCTGCGCTTCACCCGTTCCAGCCACCGCTGCGGCTCGGGCCAGGGCAGCGCCGCCGGGTCGCTCGGCGCGTCGGCCTCGGTGGCCACCGTCTGCGCCACGTCGTCCAGCGCCACCAGGACATGCCCGAGGCGGACCCCGCGGACCGCGAGCGCGGCCGCCAGCAGCACCTGCTCGTCGTCCTCGCCGGCGAGGCGGCCGAGCGCGCGCGCGACATGCACGTCGGCCGCGTCGAGCACGCCCGCGCGGTTGAACTCGCAAAGCAGCGGCGGCGCGCCGAGCGCCAGGGATGGCTCGAAAGCCCCGACGCTCGCAGCACGTGCGTCCTGTGGGCCGACCGCTCTCACGCCGAGCCGTCCAGCAGGTCGCTGAGCGCGGGGACGAGCCCGGCCGGCGGGCGCCAGGCGAACACGCCGTGCGCCGGCTCTGCGCCGTCGCCCCCGCTCATGCCGCGCAGGAACGTGTAGATGAAGCCGGCGAGGTGGCGGTCGGGGTGATAGCCGTCAAGCCGCCAGCGCAGGAAGCGGTGCAGGGCCACCAGGTACAGCAGCCCCTGCAGCGCGTAGTGGCGCTCGATCATCTCGGCCAGCAGCGCCTGTGGCCGGTAGTGGCCGAGCGTCAGCGGCTCCTGGGCGCCCGCCAGCCGGTTGGTCTTGTGGTCGACCACCGCATAGCGCTGCTCGCCGTCCTCGCGCACCCTGAGCACGAGGTCGAGGCTCCCGGTCAGATATCCGCGCACCGAGCGCTCAAGCGCCGGATCGTCCAGCCGCTGCGCGTAGGCGGCGAGCGGGTCGGCCGCGTCCAGGCGCTCGCTCAGGAGCGCCGCGATCCGCCGGACAGCCACCTGCCCGCGCGGCCGGTCGCCGCCGGCCAGCGGCAGCTCGAAGGCGAGCTCGTCCAGGCGGTCGGCGCGGGCGAAGCTGTGCAGCGACCGGCCACCGACGATCGACCCGAGCGGGGTCTCAATCGCGGCCTGCAGCCCGTCGACGAGCTCTGGCAGCGATCCGATCGGCACCGACCGCAGCCTCCGCGCCGCCGCGATGCGTCGTTCAAGCTCGGTGCGCAGGTCGGCGGCCGCGAAGTCGGTGGCGCGCAGCACCTCGTGCACGAGCGTGCCGACGTCCGCGCCGGCGGGCAGCGCCGCAAGCGGGGATGGGCGCTCGGCGCCGGGGCGGCAGCCGGGCGCCGGGGCAAGGCCGCGCTCGGAGCCGGCGCGGCCGGCTGCGGCGAGCACCGGCTCGCGGGACTCGTCCGGATCCGCGTCGGCCACCGGGATCTCGGGCTCGCTGGCCACCCACTCGTCGCGCGGGCCGTCCAGCTCGTGCGCGGCCGCGGTGATCGCGCTGTAGGAGGTGCGCCGCCAGCGCGCATCCAGGGAGCGGCCGAAGCTGGCAGCCCGCAGCTCGGCCACCGGCTCGGCCGGCGGCGACCACGCCGCCGGCAGCCCGAGCGTCGCGCGCTCGACGGCGATCGCGCCGCCCGTGCGGTCGGCGAGCGACCGCAGGCGCGCCCGCACCTCCGCGTCCGACGGCGTGCGGTCGCACTCCGCGGCGATGTCGCCCTCAGCGGAGCGGGAGAACAGCAGCCGGCACAGCGGGCTTTGGCGGCTGTTGTGGGAGCCCGCCCACCACAGCACCACCTGGTGGCGCGCCCGGGTGAGCGCCACGTACAGGAGCCGGAGGTCCTCGCCGCGCTGCTCGGCGGCGGCAAGCCTCCGGTGGCTTTGGAATGTGCGGCCGCAGAGCGCCACGTCCAGCGTCCGCCGATCGCCGGCGCTGGAGTCGTGGAAGACGACCGGCTCGGGGTCGCGCGGCAGGTAGCCGGGCTCCCACGGGTAGGGCACGTAGACGACCGGGAACTCGAGGCCCTTGCTGCGGTGGATCGTCAGCACCTGGACAGCCTGGGCGTCTGACTCCAGGCGGCGGGTGCGCTCCTCGTCGGCGGCGCCCTCCTGGTCTGCCTCTGCGATCCGCGCCCCCAGCCACGCCCCCAGCGCCGCCGGCCCCCGCTCCTGCTCCTGGGAGGCTCCCTGCAGCAGCCGCCCGACGTGGCGCAGGTCGGTCAGCAGCCGCTCGCCGCCGGCGCGCTCGAGCAGCCGCGCGGCGAACGGGCGCTCATCGTGCTCGAGCTCGATCGCCGCCATCAGCGACGCCACCCCTCGCTGGCGCAGCAGCCGGCCCCAGCGGTGAAGCCGCGCGCGGGCCCGTGCCCATTCGTCCTCGCCGGCTTCGTCCAGGCGGGCGGCCGACCAGCCGACGAACGGCGTCAGCACCGCGGCCCGCGCCCGGGCCGCGGACTCGGGGCGCTCGAGCGCGTCCAGGAGGATCTGCCAGTCGAGCGCCGCCCGGCTGGCGAACACGCTCCCCGAGCCGCTCACGACCGCCGGGACGCCCGCTCTGGCGAGCGCGTCGCGCACCTCCGAGGCCTGCCTGTTGGTGCGCACGAGCACCGCCAGGTGCGCTGGCCGGATCGGCTCGCTTGCCCCGGGCGCGAGATCGGTGCCGTCCCCGGCGCCGGTGGCGACCGTCGCCCCCGAGCTCAACAGCGCCACCACGTCTGAGACCAGGTCGTCCGCGATCAGCGCCCGCGCGCTCGGCGCGCTCGCATCGCCGCTTCTGGTCAGCGACAGATCCGGGCTGTCGCGCTGCAGGATCCGCACGCGCAGCGGCGCCGAGGCGTGCGCGCCGGTGAGCCCCGGCCGCTGGTGGGCGGGTGCGGCGCTCACCGCGACGGGCACGATCTGCTCGTGCCCCAGCCGAGCGCCCCCAAACAGCGCGTCCAGTGCGTCGACCAGGCCGCGGTCGGAGCGCCAGTTGACCGTCAGCGTCGCGCGCGCGTCCGCCGCGCGCGCGGCGGCCAGGTACGCGTAGACATCCGCTCCCCTGAAGGCGTAGATCGCCTGCTTGGGGTCGGCGACCACCACCAGCGTCGCGCCCGTCTCACCGAACGCACATCGCAGGATCTCCCACTGCGACGGGTCGGTGTCCTGGAACTCGTCCACCAGCACCACGTCGAAGCGCTCGCGCAGGCGCGACGCGGCGGTGCGCCCGCGCTGTGGGTCAAGCGCGGCGCGCAGCCGCACCACAAGGTCGTCGTAGGTGACCAGCGACATGGCCCGCTTTCGCCGCTCAAGCTCATCCCTGGCGGCCAGCGCGAGCCGTACGCGCATCGCGCCGACCTCGTCCTCGGCGGGCGCTATCGGCGTGTCCGGGTTGGCGATCGCCGCGCGCGCGATCCGACCGGCCTCGGCGCGACTAAACGGCGGCGGCTGGCCGCTCGGCGGCGCCTCGCCGCGCGGCGGTGGCTGGCCGCGCGGCGGCGCCTGGCCGCGCGCAAACCGTCGGACGTAGAGGTCGTCGACGACCTCGTCGATCAGGTCCGAGATGTCCGTCTCAAATCGCGCCTCCGGCTCCAGGTCGCCGGAGATCCCAAGCCCCGACAGAACCTCCTGGCAGAACGCGTGCGTGGTGGCGACCGTGGCCGCGTCAAACCCGGCGAGCGCCAGCTCCAGGCGCCTGCGGGCGGCCGGCGCGTCGGCGGCGGCGAGCAGGGCGACCACCGGGTCGTCGGTCGCCGCTACGCCCGTGGCGATCGCCAGGGCCAGGCCGCGCTCGACCTCCACCAGGCGCCGGCGAACCCGCTCGCGCAGCTCGCCGGTCGCCAGCCGCGTGAAGGTCACCAGCAGCAGGCGCTCGAGCGGCGTGCCCTCCGCGACGTAGCGCGCCGCGAGGCTTGAGATCGTGTGCGTCTTGCCGGTGCCCGCGCTGGCCTCGAGCACCGTGACCCCGCGGGGCAGCGGCCCGCACGGGTCAAACGCCGGCGGCGTCCCCTGCGACCGGCGACCGCCCGGCGCCGCGCTCGCGCCGCCCGCCCAGCCGCCCCCGGGGCTCATCGCAGCCACGTCTCCTCGTGGGCGAGCAGCCCATCCCACAGCCTGCGCGCGAGGCGGCCGAAGCGGGACGGATCGGCGTCCTCCCAGCCCTCGCCCGCCTCGTCGGCGCGCGGCGCCTTCGCCCACAGCGACTCGAACGCGATCTCGCCTCCAAACGCGAGCAGATGCTCGAGCTCGGCGCCCTCGCCACCGCCCCCGTACCGACTCTGCCACACGTCCCGCGCGGCGGCGACCGCATCCTGCCCAGCGCGCGCGGCCTCCACGTAGGCCAGCGAGCTGGCGCAGGACAGCGGCAGCGGCTCTCGCATCCCCCGGTCATAGAGGTCGAGCAGCGGCGCAAGCCGCGCGAGCGACGCCCTGCGCCGCTGCTCAGGCTCGGCCGCGAGCGGCGGAAGCGATGCCAGCCGCACCTCGTCGGAGCCCGGCCCACGGCCGACGCTCAGCGCCGAGAACGGGCGCCTTGGGTCAGATGCGCTCAGCGCCAGCAGGCTCGACCACGCCCGAAGCCGGTGAGCGGGCGACAGCCGTGCGAAGGTGACCGAGACAATCGTGTCGCCCACGAGCGCGGGGACCGTGCCACAGAGCACGCGCCCGTCCGAGAGCTTCACCCGCACGTCGGCCGGCTCCATGGGCGAGCCCTCGCCGAGCGCGCTGAAAACCGCCTCCAATATCGCGCGCACACGCACGGCCACGTCTGAGACGAACGTGAGCCCAAGCGCGCCCGGGGGCAGCTGGCCGCGCGCGATCTCTGCCAGCAGCGCCGTGCGTTCGTCGGCTCCCCGCAGCCGGGCGCCCAGCAGCCGCTCCCCCACCTCCCAGCGCTGGAGGGGATCTGGCTCGATGGTCAGCGCATCCGGGCTGGGGCGCCGCTCGCCGGGCCTGGGGACGCCGAGCCGCTGGCCGAGGAACTCGCGCACCGGCCGGGCGAGGAAGCGAGCCAGCTCGTCGAGCTCGATCGTCTCCCTTCGCCTTTCGGCCAGAGGCTCGCTCGCCAAGGGCGGCGGCGGCCGGCGCGGACCGCACAGCGCGCGCGCTCCCTCAAGCCACGCCGCCTCAAAGCTCCATGGGCGTTCGCCGGCGAGCGCGCCGGGGGTGAAGTTGCGCGCATCAAAGGGCTGCAGCGGGTGGCGGACCAGGACCCTCTCGGAGGCCGGCCGGCCCTCCGCGTGCGCGGTGGCGTCGATCGCGTGAAGCAGCTCTGCGACCGGGACCGCGGGGGGCAGGATCGCGCCCGTGCGCTCGTCCGCGCCGGTGTAGAGGACGACCAGGCGCTCCTGGGCGGCCAGCAGCGCATCGAGCAGCAGCTGACGATCCTCGCTGCGACCGTCACGCTCGCCCAGCATCGGCGCCGCGAGCATCAGATCGTCCCCGTCGCGCCCGGCACGGCGCGGGAAGGCGCCGTCGTCGAGCCCGAGCAGGAACACCACCCGGTGGGGAACGGACCTCATCGGCTCAAGCGTGCAGATCGTCAGATGCCCGGTGCGGAAGTTGGCCCGCGTCGGCCTGGCCTGGAGGCGCTCCTGCAGATGCGCGCGGACCTCCGCCAGCTCCAGCGTGCAGCTGCCGTACCGGTCGGCCTCGGCGAGCTCGGCGAGCACCCGCTCAAGCTCCGCCTGCTGCCACCCCTCTCGCGGCGGCGGCGCCGTCAGCTGCGCCGCGGCCGTCGAGATCGCCTGCGCCCACTCCGACGGCGACCTGCGCGCGGCGAACGTCCGCAGCGCTCCCGCCAGCCGTTCGATCAGCTCCGCAAATCGGCCCGCAAGCTCGATCGAGGAGCCGTGGGCGCCGTCGATCGGCTGCGTGCGCGCAAACGGCCCCTCCTGCTCGGCGATCGCCACCCCGAGCAGCAGGCGGTCAAGTCCGGCCCGCCAGGTTCCGGCGTCGATCGACTCCAGCCTGAACGCGGCCCGATGCCCGGCATCCAGCCCCCAGCGTATGCCCGCGCGCGCCACCCACTCGCGCAGGCGCACGAGCTCGTCGTCGCCGAATCGAAACCTCCGCCGGACGGCGGCGCCGTCGGCGAAGTCCAGCACCGCGGACGCCGTGACGCGCCCGCCGGCAAGCTCAAGCAGCCGCGAGACGGCGTCGAGGATCTCGTTGGTGCGAC
The DNA here is from genome assembly GCA_035294345.1 of Solirubrobacteraceae bacterium. Classification (GTDB taxonomy): domain Bacteria; phylum Actinomycetota; class Thermoleophilia; order Solirubrobacterales; family Solirubrobacteraceae; genus Palsa-465. The sequence continues at coordinate 124,399 of DATGLC010000025.1, read as the reverse complement.
GCGCGGAGCGGTCCGCCAGACGCACGCGCAGCTGCGCCGCAGGGTCATCGGCGTCGAGAGCGTCCCGGCCGAAGGTCGCCTCAAGCAGCGGCGCCACCTCCTCGATGTCCGGGCACATGACGATCATGTCCCGCGCCTCAAGCGACGGGCTGCGCTCGAGCGCATCGAGGATCGCGTCGCGCAGCACCTCCACCTGGCGCGCGCGCCCGTGGCAGGCGTGGATCTCGATGCTGCGGTCCTCCGCTCCGAGCGCCAGCCGCTGGTCCTCCTGGCCAGGGGCCGGAGGCCCGGGCGCGGCGCGGTCGGCGCGCACCCCGGCCTGGATCGCCTCAAGCAGGGAGGGATCGGAGCGCGGCGCGGGCCCGGCGGCCGGCGCGGGCCCTGCGGCCGGCGCGGGTCCGGTGGCCGAGCCGTCGTGGGCGTGGACGATCGCCCCCTCCAGGCTGCCCAGCACCAGCTGCATCTCGCGCGCGTCGCGCCCCCAGGACGCGAGCAGGCGGTTGCTCGGCAGGGCCGCCGTCGGATCGTCGGCGCGCAGCCGGGAGCCCGGGGGAGGGCAGGCCGCGATCCTCTCCCAGAGGGCGGGCGAGGGATGAAGCAGGAGCAGGTGCACGTCTCGTCGGGCGGCGAGCGCCCCGATCACCCGTGACTCGCCCTGCGCCAGCCGCGTCAGCCCAAACAGCGCCACGCGCTCTGGCAGTGGCGCAAGCTCAGGCGAGCGCCTGAGCCGCTCGCAGGCGATCGCGGTCCGCGCCGCCGGATCGGCGGCGCCGATCCGCGCGCTGAGCCTGCGCCACAGCGCCGCCTGCCACGCGAGCCCGGCGTCCAATGGCTCGCCGATCGCATCCACGTCCTCTCCGGCGCGCCAGGCCTCGAGCATCCCGGGCCGGTGCCGCGCGTAGCGCGCGAACAGCTCCGCCAGCCGCCGAACCGTCGCAAGCCGCCGGGCCGGGCTCGGCCGCCCGTCCTGCGCTCCGGCCCGCAGGTGGTCTGCGAGCGCGGCAAGCCAGGGCTCGTCGATCGACTCCTGCACCACCTCCAGCAGAGGCCAGACGGTGCGCTCCAAAAGCCAGGGGTCCGAGTCGGGATCCACGCCGCAGGCTGCGGCGACCGCGCCGTCCAGGAGCTCGCCGGCCGAGCAGAACAGCACATTGGCGCAGACCCCGTCCTCGCCGCCGGGCCTGGTGCCCAGCGAGTGCGACAGCCGCTGGCTGAGCCAGCGCTCGACGCCCCGCGTCGGGACGGACACGACGTCCGGCGTGAACGGGTCGGCCGGCGGCCTGGCCAGAATCCGCGCGAGGGCGGCCGCCAGCGCGTCGGCCCTTGCGGCGCGGTGCACGTGCAGCATGGCTGCAGCGTAGGTCGGCGCCCGACGGACCGCCCTGACCGCTGGGACGCGGTCCCCTTGACCGCACGCCGGTGCGGGGCAACACCAGCGCGCCGGCGATCATGATCGCCGAACGGGCGGCGGATCTGATCCGCGGGAGGGCGTGCGCGGGTCGCTCGGGCTCGGCGGCCACGCCTGCCCCCTGAGCGCGCCGCGCACCCGCTCAAGTGGCGCGACATCGCACAGCGCTCGGTCCAGCGCCGCGCAGAACAGGTCCGCGTCGTCCTCGGTGACGCACAGTGGCGGCTTGACCTTCAGCACGTTGCCGTCGTCGCCGGTCGGCGCAACGATCACGCCCAGCTCCCGCATCCGCTCGCACACCGCTGCCGCCAGCGCCCGGGCCGGCCGGCCAGAGGAGCCGTCGGTGAGATGCACGCCCCGGTAGAGGCCGCGGCCGCGCACGGCGGCGATCTGCGGATGTCGCCGGCGAAGGGCCTCCACGCCCGCGGCCAGCCGGGCTCCGACCTTGCGAGCGTTCTCGGGCAGGCGCTCGGACGCCAGCACGTCCAGGACCGCGAGCCCGACCTCGCAGGAGACCGGGCCGCCGCCCGGGGATGAGAAGAACGCGGCGCGCCGGTGCAGCGACCGCGCGATCGACGCCCTGCACACCACCGCGCCGAGCGGATGGCCGTTGCCGGCAGCCTTGGCGACCGTGACGATGTCCGGCACCACTCCCTCGTGCTCGAAGGCCCACATCTCGCCGGTGCGGCCGAGTCCCACCTGGATCTCATCGGCGATGCACACGCCCCCGGCGGCGCGGACCGCCTCGTAAGCGCCCGCGAGGTAACCGGCCGGCAGCTCCACTGCACCCTGGTTTCCCAGCAGCGGCTCGCAGATGAACGCGGCCACGCCGCTGCCGCGTCCAGCCGCGGCCGCGCAGCAGTCGGACACCGAGCGCACGTACGCGTCGGCGTCGTCTCCGTGGGCGCCGCGCACGGGGTCGGGCTGCTCGGCCACATGCACCCACGGCGGAATCGTCGCTCGCCAGCCCGGGTTGTCGACCGGCGAGGTGCACAGCTCGAACACCGAGCCGGTCCAGCCGTGATAGGCGCCGGTCAGCGCGATCACGTCCCTGCGCCCGGTGTGAACGCGCGCCAGCGTCAGCGCAAGGTCGCAGGCCTCGCTGCCGGAGTTGACCAGGAAAACGCAGTCCAGCTCAGGCGGCAGCAGCGCCGCCAGCCGCTCCGCGTAGCGCGCCATCGACTCATACAGAAAGCGCGAGTTGGTGTTCAGCAGTCGCAGCTGGCGGGCGGCGGCGCGCGCGATCTCAGGATGCGAGTGGCCGACTACCGCGACGTTGTTGATCATGTCCAGGTAGGGGCGGCCGTCGGCGTCGTAGAGCAGCTGGCGCCAGCCGCGCACGATCTCGGGCGGTCGCTCGTAGTAGAGCTCCTGCGCCGAGGCCACGTGGCGCTCGCGGCGTGCCAGAAGCTCGCGCGGGTCATCGCGCTCGGCCGCCGCGCACGGCGCGCCCACGAGCGGCGACGGATCCGGGCACAGCGAAAGCCACGCCCGCCGCAGGTGCGCCAGGCCGTATCTGGGCAGGCCGGGCACGGCCAGCAGCTGCACGTGCAGGTGCGGCGGCGTGGCGTCCTCACGCGCGGCCACGACGCCGACCCGCTCGCCGGCGCGCACGCGCGCACCCGCCTGGGCCTCGACCGACAGGCCCGCGAGTCGCAGGAGCGCCTGCTCGCCGTCGGCGAGCTCGAGCGCCAGCGTCAGCTCGCGAGGATCGGCGGCCGCGCCGGCGAAGGTTGACAGGACCCGCCCGTCAAGCGGCGCGCGCACCGGCGTGCCAGGGGCCGCGAGCACGTCGGCGCCCAGGTGCAGCGTCTCCGGCGGGCGCTCGCCCGGCGTCCCGGAGCGCGTCAGTCGCACCTCGCCCCAGCGGCCGACCGTCGATCCGGCAACGGCGGCGGCAATGCGCTCGGGAGCCTGCCAATCGCCGTCGCGCAGCTCGTCGGTGGCGATCGAGAGGTCGATCGGCGCGGCGCGAAGCCCGTCTAGGACCGGGAGGGGCGCGGCGGCGCGCAGCCTACCTGTCAGGCCGCTGGTGGCGGGCACCGGCTCAAGCTCGCACGCGGCTCGAAACGCGGCGTTCGCCAGGCCCGGCGCGAGCTCCAACAGCGCATCCAGAGCGTGCCAGTCACCCCTGGACATCTCGATCAGGTACTCGCTGGAGGGGTCGAGCGCGAGGTGCCTTGTCCCGATCGCCGCGCACGCGGCAGCCCGGCCGAGCGTCAGCGGCCACAGTGCGTCCACCTCCGCCTCGGTCAGGCGGACCCCTCGGATGTAGCCGCGGAGAGCCTCGACCATCGCCCCCAGCGGGTCCTGCGGTGCGCGTGCGGCGACAGAGACCAGCGTCGCGGCGGGGTCGCACGCCCTCCAGGTGAGCGTCAGGTCGCCGAAGTCGATCAGTCCGCTGATCCGCGGCCGCCACCGTTCCTCATCGCAGACGAACACGGCGTTGTAGTCGGTCACGTCGCCGTGGACGATCTGCAGCGGCAGGCGCGCGTCGGTGCGCAGCGCGCGCACCGGCTGCGCGGCGGCAAGCAGCCGCCGCCGCCGGTCCGCGTCCTGCACGTGCTCGAGCAGCTCGTCGACGACGCAGGGCGCCAGACGGGAGTCCCACTTGGACTGCTCCCCGATGTCGCTGGGCCGGAAGTCCTCAAGATATGCGCTGCAGGCCCCCGCGAGCAGGCCGAGCTCGGTCAGCGTGGCCTGGTCGAGATGGGGCGCTTCGGTGAGCGGCGCACCCGGTACCCAGCGCATCAGCCGTGCGTGGTGATCGCCGATTCGCACGACCTCGCCCAGCGGCTTTGGGACCTGCCAAGGGAAGCCTTTCGCGATCAGGTGGCGGATCGCGGCGTTCTCACGCTCAAGCCAGGCCCGGCTCACATCCCGGCCGGCTATCTTGAGCACGTAGCTCTCCTCGCCGGCGTCGACGCGGAAGTTCTGGTCCTCGTAGGAGCCGAGGTCGGTGAGCTCGCCTTCGATGCCCCAGTGGCCGGCCAGCAGCTCCGCGGCGTCGGCCGCGGAGAGCGAGGGGCCGGCTTCGCCCGCGGAAGCTGTTCGCACGCCCGTCAAGCTAGCGCCAGGCCCGCCGCGCCGTCGCGAGCCGGGGCAGCCAGTCGTCGCGAGCCGGGGCCGTCCGCTAGCGTGCCGGGTATGTGGGTGGTTCGCCGGCTTTGCGCGCGGCAGTCCCGGTGAGGGGAGCCCAGGGTGCCATGCGCGACCGGGACCCAGGGGCTCGCACGTTCAGCCTCGAGCGCCGTGCCGGCTTCGCCGACTGCGCCCCGTCCGGCCGCGTGCGCCTGGACGCGCTCGCGCGCTGGATCCAGGATGTCGCCTACGCAGACATCGCCGACGCCGGACTGGACCGCGTGGCGGTGTGGGTCCTGCGCCGCGCGCGGATCCGCGTGAGCCGCTTCCCCCGCTTCGGCGAGCGCTTCCGGCTGACCACGTTCTGCAGCGGCGCGGGGCGGATGTGGGCCGAGCGGCGCACCGACATGGTCGACGCCCGCGGGGAGCGCGAGCGCCCCGACGTCCAGGCTGTCGGTCTGTGGGTCCACCTGGACCCCCGCCACGGGCGCCCATTTCCGCTGCTGGACGCCGAGCTTGCCACCTACAGCGGCGTCCACCCGCTCCGCAGAGTCACCGCGCGGCTGCGACACCAGGTGCCGTCGCGGCTGGAGGGGGGAACGCCGTGGCGCTTCCGCGCCACCGACTGCGACGTCGCCGGCCATGTCAATAACGCCGCCTACTGGCAGCCGCTCGAGGAGGAGCTGCTGGCCGCCGGCGCCGAGCCCGACAGGATCGACGCCGAGATCGAGTTCCGCTCGCCCGCCCAGCCGGGGCCCAAGCGCGTGATCGTCGCCGGCGCGCAGCGCTGGATCGTCGACGAGCGCGGCGAGCCGCATGCCTCGATCGAGCTGTTGGACGCTCCACGGCCCGAACGGGCCTGCGCCGGCGCGGTGGCGGCCGATCGTGGCCGCTGACGCCGAGGCGATCCTGCGCGGCTCCCGCGCGCCGCTGGTGCTGGGGATCGGCGGCGGCGGAGACGTGGTCGGCGCGCTGGCGACCGCAGAGGCGATGCGCCTCTACGACGACGCCGACCCCGTTATCGGCGGCCTCACCTGGGAGCGCCGGCCGATCGATCCGGTGCCCGGCCCCAGGTCCGCCGGCGAGATCGAGGGCGCCTGGGAGCTGGCCCCCGGCGTGCTGCTCGCCGGGCCGCACGCGCGCGTCGCCGGGCGGGGTGTGCGCTTCGGTGAGGCCGGGATGGCCCGGCTGCTGGGGCGGCCCACGGTGCTGGTCGACATCGGCGTGGGACCCGCCACGGTCGCGCGATCCCTGGCCGCCGCCCTGCGGGCGCTTCGCTGCGACCTTGCGGTGTTCGTCGACGTCGGTGGGGACGTGCTGGCGCACGGCGACGAGCCGGGGCTCAGATCGCCGCTGTGCGACGCGGTGATGCTCGCGGCGGCCGGCCTGATGGCATCGGCCGGGCAGCCGGTGCTGCTGGGGGTCTTCGGCGCGGGGTGCGACTCGGAGCTGACGGCCGAGGAGGTGCTCGGCCGGATCTCAAGCGTGGCCGCCGCCGGTGGCCTGTGCGGCGCCCGCGGGCTGACGGAGCCCGTGGTCGAGCGGCTCGAGCGGTCGCTGAGCCTCGTGCCGACGGAGGCGAGCGCGCAGGCGGTGAGTGCCTTCCGCGGCGCGTGCGGCGAGGTGACGATCCGCGGCGGGGAGCGGACCTTCGCGCTCACGAGCCTGGCCGTCGTGACCTTCTTCTTGGACGTGCCGGCCACCGTCGCTTCCGTCGGACGGCTGGCGCGCGCGGTCGCCGCCGCCGGCGACGTCGAGGATGCCAACGAGGCGCTGCACAGGCTGGGGGTGCGAACCGAGCTTGACCTGGAGCGCGACGCGGCCCGGTAGATCCACCGGGCCGGCCGGGCAGGGCCACCGGGCCCAGGCCGGGGCCGAGGGGGCGCCGCGGGGCGCGGAGCGAGGCGGCTGGAGGGCGGCCTGGCGGTGAGGATCGCTAGTCTGCCGCGCATGGCAAGGGCGGTGGCGATAACGCGCCCGGGCGGGCCCGAGGTGCTTGAGGTGATCGAGCGCGAGGTTCGCGCTCCCGGGGCAGGCGAGGTGCGGATCGCCGTCACGGCGGCCGCTGTGAACCCGACCGACATCAGCCTGCGAACGCGCGGCGCGGAGGGCTTGGCGCCCCCATGGATCCCGGGCATGGACGCCGCCGGGACCGTCGAGGCGGTCGGGGAGGGCGTCGAGCGCCTGGCGGTCGGCCAGCGGGTGATGGCGGCCGTGATGCCCCGCCGCCCCGACGGTGGGGCGCAGAGCGAGCTGCTCGTGGTGCCGGCGGCTTCGGTGGTGGCGATCCCGGAAGGCGCGACGCTTGAGCAGGCGGCGACGCTGCCCATGAACGGGCTGACGGCGTTGCGGGGCCTTGAGATGCTCGGCCTCGCGCCCGGCGAGACGATCGCGGTCAGCGGCGGGGCGGGCCTGCTGGGCTCCTATGTGATCGCCATCGCCCACGAGCGCGGTCTGCGCGTGATCGCCGATGCCCGCCCAGAGGACGAGGAGCTGGTGCGATCGTTCGGCGCCGACGTGGTGGTCCCCCGTTCTGATGACTTCGCCGCCGCGGTGCGCGCGGTGCAAAAGGACGGAGTCGCCGCCGTCTACGACACCGCGCTGCTGTATCGGGACGCGCTGGGAGCGATCCGCGACGGGGGCGCGCTGGTGGTGGTGCGCGGCTGGAGCCACGGCGAGAGCGAGCGTGGGATCGCGATCCACCCCGTGATGGTGTTCGAGGTCCTCGAGCGCACCGATTGGCTTGAGGAGCTGCGGGCGCTCGCCTCCGCTGGTGCCCTTAAGCTCCGCGTCGCGGGCCGCTACCCGCCGGAGCGGGCGGCCGACGCCCACAGGGCGATGGAGGCCGGCGGGTTGCGCGGTCGGGCCCTGATCACGTTCTGAGCCGCCGGGCCGCGGACGTCGCGGCCGGCCGGCGGCGCGCGTCAGACGGTCAGAACGAGCTTTCCGACGAACTCGCCGCGCTGCATCGTCTCAAGCGCCTCGCGCGCCTGCGCGAGCGGCCAGGTCGCGTGCACGGGCGGTCGGATCCCGCGCTCGGTGCACAGCCGGATCAGGCGCTCGAGCTCGTCGCGCGTGCCCATCGTCGAGCCGATCACCGACAGCTGCAGGAAGAACACGCGCGTCAGCTCCGCCGCCGGCGCGTCGCCCGATGTCGCCCCCGAGACGACCAACCGTCCGCCGGGCCTGAGCGCGCGCACCGAGTGCGCCCAGGTCGCCTGGCCCACGGTCTCCATCACCGCGTCGACGCGCTCGGGCAGCCGCGCGCCGGGCTCGAACGCCAGATCCGCGCCCAGCGCAAGCGCCTGCGCGCGCTTCTCCTCCGAGCGGCTGGTGACCCAGACCCGGCTGCCGGTGGCGCTCGCGAGCACGATCAGCGCCGTGGCGACCCCGCCGCCGGCGCCCTGGACGAGGATCGTCGAGCCGGGGGTGACGCCGCCGCGGGTGAACAGCATGCGGTAGGCCGTCAGCCATGCGGTCGGCAGGCAGGCAGCCTGCTCGAACGACAGCTCGGGCGGCTTTGGCAGCAGGTTGCGCCGTGGGACGGACACCAGCTGCGCAAACGTCCCCTGATGTCGCTCGGACAGCAACGAGCGGCGCGGGTCAAGCGTCTCGTCGCCACGCCAGTCATCGCTTGAGATCACGGCGTGCACGACCACCTCGTTGCCGTCCTCGTCGACTCCCGCGGCGTCGCATCCGAGGATCATCGGAAGCGCGTCCGCGCTCAGGCCGACGCCCCGCAGCGACCACAGGTCGTGATGGTTGAGCGAGGCGGCCCTGACCCGGACCGTCGTCCAGCCGTCGCGGGGCTCGGGCTCAGGGCGCTCCCCGACGCAGAGCGCGTCAAGGGGCGCGTCGCGGTCGGTCCGCTGCGCGTAGGCTGCGAGCATCGGCGGGTACCGTACACGTATGGATTCGCCGGCGCGGCGCGGGGAGGCCGCGCGCCGTCGGGCGTCGGGACCACTGGGCTGCGACAATCGGGGCATGGCCAGAGTGGTCTCGAGCGCGAGCGCCACGGTGAGCGCTCCGCCTGAACGGGTGCTTGACCTGCTGCGCGACTACCGCGATGCGCGGCCGAGGATCCTCACCCGCGAGTACAGCGACTATCGGGTTCTTCAGGGCGGCACCGGCGAGGGGACGGTGATCGCCTACCACTTCTCCGCCGGCGGGCGCGAGCGCGACTATCGCCTGCGCGTGACCGAGAGCCCCGGCTCGCTCACCGAGTCCGACGAGCTCTCCTCGTTCGTCACCGTCTGGACGGTCGCTCCGGCTCCCGATGGCAGCCTCGTCACGGTGCAGAGCTCCTGGAACGGTGCCGGTGGGGTGGGGGGAGTGTTCGAGCGGCTGTTTGCGCCGATGGGGCTGCGGCGGATCCAGTTGAGCGTTCTCAAGCGTCTTGCCAGCGCGCTGGCGCAATGAACCGGCTTCCTGTCGGTCAGGAAGCGGTCAATGTCGTGCCCGCAGGCCCGTCACCGTGGTGCGCCGGCCAGCCATGACGGCGCCGACCTGCTCGGGTGCGGGCGCCGCCACCGGCAGGCGCGGCGCCCGCGCGTGGTCGGCTGCCATCCCGCGCAGCACAAGCGCCAGGTAGCGCCGCCACAGCGCCGGTGAGACCTCGCGCGCCCCGTCGATCAGAGCTCCGAGCATGAGCTGGATCATCGGCAGGTCCTGCGCCTCGATCTCGGCTCGCAGTGCGCCCGCGTCCTTGGCCCGCGCCACCAGCGCCGCGGCCAGCGGCATCAGCCGGTCGCGCACAGCGCAGACGCGCTCCAGCCCCTCGGGTTGCCCGCACACGAGCTCCTTGAGCCCGCGGTCCTGCGCCTGCATGGCGAGCGAGCGCTCGAGGAAGGCGGTGAGCCCGTGCCAGGGGTCCGGGTCGGCCAGCGCCTGGCGCATCAGCTCCTCAAGCTCCGCCAGGCGGTGCTCGAACAGGTCCTCGATCAGGCTCGCCTTGTCCGGGAAGCGCCGGTAGACCGTGCCCACGCCGACGCCCGCGTGGTGGGCCACGTCGTTGAGGGTGACCGACAGTCCGCGGCTTGCAAACAGCTCGCGCGCGGCCTCCAGGATCCGCTGGCGGTTTCGCTGGGCGTCGCGGCGCAGCGGTCGAAGCACGGGATCCCGTCGCGGGGCGGCGTCCTGTGCTGACTGCTCGAACGTTGCGGCTGGCCGCTGCACAGCACAACGATGTTAAGGCGGCTCGTGGAGGAGGCGGCGAGCAGCATCCGCCGACCGTGGTGACCGGGGGCCTAGCCCCAGCTCTGCATCGGGTGAAGGATCGCCGCGCGCGCGGCCGCGATCCGCGCGATCGGAACCCGGAACGGCGAGCAGGAGACGTAGTCCAGGCCGGCCTGGTGGAAGAACTCGATCGAGTCAGGGTCCCCGCCGTGCTCGCCGCAGATGCCCAGCTTCAGCGTCGGCCGTGCCTCGCGGCCCACCCACGCCGCGAGCCGCACCAGCCAGCCGACGCCCGGCCCGTCGATGGTCTCAAACGGGCTGCGATCGATGATCCCCCGCTCGAGGTAGACGGGCACGAAGCGCGACTCGACATCGTCGCGCGAGAAGCCCAGGGCGGTCTGGGTCAGATCGTTGGTCCCGAAGCTGAAGAAGTCCGCGTAGGCTGCGATCCGGTTGGCGACGAAGCACGCCCGGGGAAGCTCGATCATCGTCCCGACCGTGTAGTCGGAGCCGGCCCGCAGGCCCTCACGCTCGCCCACCCGCTCCACGAGCTCGCGCATCAGCGCAAGCTCGGTCTCGTAGCCCACCAGCGGGATCATGATCTCCGGATGCGGCGGCCGTGCGGCCGCCTTGGCTGCGCGCAGGATCGCGGTCACCTGCATCTCGTAGATCTCCGGGTAGAGGATCCCCAGCCGGCAGCCGCGGGTGCCCAGCATCGGGTTCTCCTCGGAGATCTCGTGCACCCGCTCCAGCAGCCGCTCCAGGCGCTCAAGCTCGGCCGATCCCTCGATCCTCGCCCGCTCGATGTGCGCCGCGAGGTCCTCCGCGCTGGGCAGGAACTCGTGCAGAGGCGGGTCCAGGAGGCGGATCGTCACCGGCAGCCCCGCCATCGCCCCAAACAGCCCCTCGAAGTCCTCCTGCTGCAGCGGCAGCAGCTCGGCCAGCGCACGACGGCGCTCGTCCGCGTCGTGGGCCATGATCATGGCCCGCATCTTCGGCTGGCGGTCTGCGGCCATGAACATGTGCTCGGTTCGGCACAGGCCGATGCCCTCGGCTCCCAGCTCCCGGGCCCGTCGCGCGTCCTGCGGCGTATCGGCGTTGGCGCGCACGCCCAGCCGGCGCAGCTCGTCGGCCCACCCGAGCACCCGTTCGAAGCGCTCGTCCACGGAGGGGGCGACCAGCGGCACGTCGTCGATCGTGACGATGCCACGGGTCCCGTCGATCGTGACGACGTCGCCCTCGCGCAGCACCGTGGCGCCGGCGCTGACCGTCCCGGCCGCAAGGTCGATCGAGAGCTCGCCCGCGCCGACGACCGCCGGGCGGCCCATGCCGCGCGCCACGAGCGCCGCGTGCGAGGCCTTGCCGCCCTCGCTGGTGATGATCCCGCGTGCCGCGTGAAAGCCCGCCACGTCCTCGGCGTCGGTGAACGGGCGCACGAGGATCACATCGCGGCCCTCCTGGGCGGCACGCACCGCATCGGGCGCCGTGAACACGATCGCCCCCTTCGCCGCGCCGGGCGAGGCGGCCACGCCGCGGGCGAGGACCTCAAAGTGCGCCTGCGGGTCAAAGGTCGGGTGAAGCAGCGCGTCCAGGCCGCCGGGGTCGATCGTCAGCAGCGCCCGCTCGCGGTCAAGCAGGCCCTCGTCCACGGCGTCGACCGCGAAGCGCACGGCGGCCTGCGCCGGGCGCTTGGCGTTGCGCGTCTGCAGCATGTACAGCCGCCCCTCCTCGACGGTGAACTCGGTGTCCTGCATGTCGCCGTAGTGGCGTTCGAGCACCCGCAGGATCTCCAGCAGCTGGGCGTGCACCTCCGGCAGCCACTCGCGCATCTCCGACAGGTCGCGCGGCGTGCGCGCTCCGGAGACCACGTCCTCTCCCTGCGCGTTGGGGAGGAAGTCGCCGCTGGGCTCGGGCGCGCCGGTCAGCTCGTCACGGGAGAAGGCGACCCCGGAGCCGGAGGTCTCGCCCTTGTTGCCGAACACCATCTGCTGGACGTTGACCGCGGTGCCCCAGTCGTCCGGGATCCGGTTCAGCCGCCGGTAGGAGACCGCGCGCTCTCCCATCCAGGAGTCGAACACCGCACGGATGGCCAGTCGCAGCTGGTCTGCGGGGTCCTGCGGGAACTCCTCGCCGGTCGTCTGGCGGTAGATCTCCTTGAAGCGCTCGGTGAGCTCGCGCAGGGCGCCGGCGTCCAGGTCGGTGTCGGCGCTGACCGAGCGGGCGGCCTTGGCGGCCGCGATCTCGGCCTCGTAGCGCTCGCCCGGGATGCCGCGGCAGACGTTTCCGAACATCTGCGTGAAGCGCCGGTAGGAGTCCCAGGCGAAGCGCTCGTTGGCGGTCGCCCGCGCCAGCCCCAGCACCGAGCGGTCGTTGAGGCCGAGGTTGAGCACCGTGTCGAGCATCCCGGGCATCGACTCGCGCGCGCCCGAGCGGACGGAGACCAGCAGCGGATCGTCAGGGTCGCCCAGCCGGCGACCGGCATGGCGCTCCAGGCGCGACAGCGCCTCGGCCACCTGATCGTCGAGCCCCGGGGGCTCCCTGCGGCCGGCGCGCATGTACGCCACGCACGCCTCAGTGGTGATCGTGAAGCCGGCGGGTACCCGGTCGGGGCCGAGGACCCGTGTCATCTCCGCCACATTGGCGCCCTTGCCGCCGAGCAGGTCCCGCATCTCCCGGGAGCCCTCGGCGAAGTCGTACACCCACTTGGTGGACACCAGGGCGCGATCCTACCCGCATCCACCGCGCCGCAACCGTCAGGTCGCGGCGCCCGCGGCCGATGACGCGGCGCCCGCGGCCGATGGCGTGGCGCCCGCGGCCGGGCCGGTCTGCGACGTGGCGGCGGGCGCGCCGGCGCCGGCAGCGGCACGCCGCTTGAGGCCGAACGCGTCGGCGATCAGCTCATACGAGCGACGGCGCATCCGGTGGTCGAAGGTGATCGTCACGATGATCGCCTCGTCGGCGCCGTATTCGGACACGACACGCTCGATGCCGGCTCGCACGGTCTCCGGCGAGCCGACCACGCCGCGGCGGCCGGGCACCTGACCGTCGGCGCGCCTTCTCGCCTCCAAAGCCAGGAAATCGACCGCCACCTCGGGCGGCGGCACGGCCACCAGGCGGCCGCGCCGAAGCAGCGTGAACGTCATGCGGCTGCTGGACGCCAGGAACTCGGCCTCCTCGTCGGTGGGTGCCGCCAGCGCCCAGATCGCGACCGCCAGCCGGGGGGCGCTCAGGTCCCGCGCCGGGACAAACCGAGACCGGTAGAGCGCTGCGATCTCGGCGCCCCTGGGGTTGATGAAGTCGGCAAACGCGTATCGCAGGCCGAGCTGAGCCGCCCAGATGGCGCTCTGCTCAGATGAGCCCAACAGCCAGGGCACGGGGAGCGCGGGGCGCCCGGGCAGCGTGGCGGCGAGGTGCCGGAAGGGATGCTCGGCGGGCAGATCGTCCTCCAGGTAGGCCAACAGCTCGGCCAGCTGCTGGGGGAAGTCGTCGGGCGCGGGCTGGCGCCGGTCGCGCTGCAGCGCGAACGCGGTCAGCTGGTCGGTCCCCGCCGCGCGGCCGAGGCCCAGGTCGATGCGCTCGGGGAACAGCGCGGCGAGGATCGTGAAGGACTCCGCGACCTTCAGCGGGCTGTAGTGGGGCAGCATCACGCCGCCGGAGCCGACGCGGATCGTCCCGGTGGCGGCCGCGACCGGGCCGATCAGCACCTCGGGGCTCGGGCCGGCGAGCATCGGCCCGCCGTGGTGCTCGGCCAGCCAGTAGCGGTGATAGCCCAGCTCGTCGGCCAGTCGGGCCAGGTCCAGGGTGTTGGCGAGCGCCTGGGCGCCGGTCGAGCCCTCCGGGATCGGCGACTGGTCGAGCACCGACAGCAGCATGGCTCCGATGGTAGGCGCGCCGCGCGTCGCACCCCCCATTTGTCGGGTATTGCCGGCCCGTCGCTGGCTTCCGCTCCGACGATCGCGCAGCGTAGGTGGCTCATGACCGCGTTCGCGTCCCTGGAGCCCGTGCTCGAGGCCGGCCGGAGCGCGCCGCCGAGGCCCGGGGCGGCCGTCGCGTCGGTGGCGTCAAGCCTGCCGCGCACGATCCTCTCAAGCGCCGAGATAGGCGCGCGCCTGGGCGTCGGGGAGGATTGGGTCGAGCGGCGCACCGGGATCCGGCGCCGGCGGATCGCCGCCGCCGGGGAGCGACTTGAGACACACGCCGCGTCCGCGGCACGGCTGGCGCTGGACGGCGCCGGGCTTCACGCCTCCGACGTCGACCTGGTGATCGTCGCGACGACCACCTCCGACGAGCTGATGCCGGGAAGCGCGCCGCTCGTGGCCCACGCGCTCGGCGCCCGCGCGGCCGGCGCGTTCGACGTTGGGTCCGCCTGCACCGGCTTTCTGTCGGCGCTCGCGGTCGGGGCGGCCCAGGTGGAGGCGGGACGATCGCGCTGCGCGGTTGTCGTGGGCGCCGACTTCATGTCGCGCGTGACCGATCCGATGGACCGGGGAACGGCCGCCGTGTTCGCCGACGGCGCCGGCGCCGCGGTGCTCGTCCCCGCGCCCGGGCAGGGCCGGATCGGACCGGTGGTGCTGGGAGCCGACGGCGCCGGGGCCGGCCACATCCGTGTCGAGCGCTGCGACCAGACGATCAGGATGAGCGGTCACGAGACGTTCCGGGAGGCGGTGGCGCGGCTGACGCTGTGCACCCACCAGGCGGTCAGCGCCGCCGGCCTGCAGCTGCACGAGATCGATCTGTTCGTCTACCACCAAGCCAACGGACGCATCCTCGCGGCCGTGGGCGAGCGCCTCGGCGTGGAGTCCGAGCGGGTCGCCGACTGCATCGGCGAGTACGGCAACACGGGTGCCGCAACGCTGCCCCTGGCGCTCGCCGAGTGCGAGCGCGCCGGGAGGCTGGCGCCGGGCGACAGGGTCCTGCTGGGCGCGTTCGGGGCCGGCTTCACGTGGGGAGCGGCGGTGCTTCAGTGGGGCAGGCCTTGACCGGCGACCCGCGCGCGGCGCGCGCTGGCGAGGGGACGCTCGTGCTGACCGGCGCCACCGGCTTTGTCGGGATGGCGCTGCTCGAGCGATGGCTTGAGCGCACCAGCGATCACGTGATCGCGCCGGTTCGCGCCATCTGCGACGCGCAGGCGCAGGAGCGAATCGACGCGGTCCTCAATGGCCTGTTCGGCGAGCGCGCGGTGGAGCATCGCCCGCGTGTCCGGGCGCTGGCCGCCGACCTGGCGGCGCCGGGCCTGGGCCTCGAGGCGCGTGTGCGCGACGGGATCGCCGAGCGGGCCACCACGATCATCCACGCCGCGGCCTCGGTCGCCTTCTCGCTGGCGCTGCACCGGGCGCGGGCGATCAACGTCGAGGGCACCCGCCGGATGCTGGAGCTGGCGCGCTGCGCCCAGGAGCGCGGGGCCCTGCGCCACTACGCGCAGATCTCCACCGCCTACGTGGCCGGCACGCACCCGGGGAGCTTCTGCGAGGACGATCACGACGTCGGGCAGCGGTTTCACAACTCCTACGAGCGCTCCAAGTTCGAGGCCGAGCTGCTGGTGCGCGAGCACACGGGCCTGCCCAGCTCGATCATCCGGCCAAGCATCGTCGTCGGCGATCGCCAGACCGGCTGGACGGCCGCGTTCAACGTCCTGTACTGGCCGCTGCGCGCGCTGTCGCGCGGCCTGTTCCCCGCGATCCCCGCGCGCGCGGACTCGCCGCTGGACGTGGTCTCGATCGACTACGTGGCGGACGCGATCGTGGAGCTCGTGCTCCGCCACCCGGGCGCCGGGGCCACTCACCATCTCACCGCCGGGCCGCTCGGCTCATCGATCGGCGAGCTGGCGGCGCTGGCAAGCGCCTACTTCGGAGTTGCGCTGCCTGAGATGGTCGACCCCGAGCACTTTGCGCGGCTGCCTCTCTCGCCCGCGCAGCGCGAGGCTCTGGCGGCCGGCGCCGAGTACTTCCCCTACTTCTGCATCGACACCACCTTCGAGGATCGGGCGACCCGGGCGCGACTTGCGGGCACGGGCATCCGCGTCGATCCTCTGCGCGATTACCTCCCGACGCTGCTTGACTTCGCGACCGCGAGCCGCTGGGGCAAGCGGCCGATCACCCGCGCGCAGGCGCTGGCGTGGGGCGGGGCGCGGATCCGGGCCGCCGCCCTGGCGCGTCGCTCCCGCCCCGGCGCGGCCATGCCGCAGGCGCTCGCCGTCGGAGCCGCCCGATGACCGAGCCGGCGCAGCGGCGTTCGCGCCCGCCAGAGACGCTCGCCGACGTCGCGCGCTTCAGGCCCGGGGATCCGCCGCAGCTCGTCCAGGCCGCGCTCGCCTGCCCGATCTGCCTGCGCGGCGAGGGGGTGCGCTGCGAAGCGGCCCTCGACGGATACGATCCATCGATCCGATGCCTGTGCCCGTCATGTCAGGCGCGGTGGAGAGTCTATGTGACCTTGGAGCAGGCGCTTCGGCTCTCGCTCATGCGCCTGGACCTCGTCTGAGCGCCCGTTGCGCGGGGGCGCGCAGCGCGTCGGGCGCGCGTGCGCCAGGCGGCCGCAGGTGAGCGCCAGGACTCCCGCGCAGACGCGAGCCGGCCTCGGGATCGAGGCGCTTGAGCTGTTCGTGGAGGTGCTGTCGCAGTCGGAGGCGGGCGCGGCGGTCGACGGCTTCTACGACCGCCTGTGCGAGGCGGTGTGTCGCCTGGCGAAGATGCGCCGCGCGGTCATCTTCCGCTACGACAGCGCCAGCCGGCGCGTGCGCGCGGCGGGCGCGCACGGGATGGCGATCGAGCCGTTCGCCGGCGCCCACGTCACGGTCGAGTCGGCGCCGATCGCGGCCGAGGCGATCCGCACCGACCGCGTCGTGGAGGTGGTCGGGGACCTCTCCGGCCAGGTGCCCGACGAGTTCGCGCCGCTCGTCGGCGCGCCCGGTCGGCTGGTGTGCGCGCCGATGACCGCCGCCGACCGCGCGTTCGGCGTGATCCTCGCCGATCGCCCAATGAGCGACCCGCCGCTGCACGAGGCCGACCGCAGCCTCCTGTGGACGCTGGGCAAGGCCGCCGCGCTCGCGTCGGTGGCGCGGATCGTCTCCACCCAGTTTGAGAAGGCCGGCCAGCTTGAGCAGCGGATAGACCTCGCGCGCGAGATCCACGAGGCCGTGATCCAGCGGCTGTTCGGCGTGTCGATGGCGCTCGACGGCGAGGGCGCGCTGCCCGAGCCGGCGCGGCGGCGCTGCGCCGAGGAGACGCAGGCCGCGCTCGGCGACCTGCGCGCCGCGCTTCAGCGGCCGCTGGGTCGCACACCGCGCGCAACGCGCACCACGCTCATCGCCGAGGTCACGCGGCTGGCCGTCGCGCACCCGCACCTGGGGCTGGTGCTCGAGAGCGGCGCGGCCGCCGACGTGCCGCCGTCGCTTGAGCCGCTGGCGCAGTCGGTGCTGATCGAGGCCGTCCGAAACGCCGCCAAGCACGCGCGGCCGACGCGGGTGGCGGTGCGGGTGGGACGTCGCGACGGCGCGTTCTGGATGGAGGTCGCAAACGACGGCGTCCAGCGCGTGAGGCGCCGGGCCGGGATGGGGCTGCGCCTTGCGGCGCTCGAGGCGCTCCAGTCCGGCGGGGTGGTCGAGTTCGGAGAGCGCGAGCCGGGGACCTGGAAGGTCAGGCTGGTCGTGCCGGTGGACGAGGATGGCAGCGGCTGAGCGCCGGCAGGCTTCGCGCAGCGCCGACCGCCTCCGGGTGCTGGTCGTCGACGACCACGACGTGGTGCACTGGGGGTTTCGCCTGATGCTCAGCCAGCAGTCGTGGGTGGCGCGCTGCCTGTCGGCGCACACCGGGGCCGAGGCGCTCGCGCTGGCCGAGCGCTACCGGCCGCACGTGGCGCTCGTGGACCTGTTCATCGGCGAGGAGTCCGGCGCTGAGATCTGCGAGCGCCTGCGAGCGTCGCAGCCGTCCACCCGCGTGCTCCTGTTCTCGGGCGCCGGGGAGATCTCGGCGCAGGCGGCGCGGGCGGCGGGCGCCTCGGGCTTTGCCTACAAGGACTGGCCGGCGCGCAGGATCGCCAGCGCCGTCCGGCTGGTCGGCCTGGGCGGGACCGTCTTCGACCAGTCCGCGGCCGGCGCGCACCCGGGGGCGCTCGGCCTGTCCGAGCGGGAGCGGGCCGTGCTGTCGCTGATCGCCTCGGGCGCGACCAACCCGGAGATCGGGGCTGCGCTGCATCTCTCGCGCCACACCGTCAAGGAGCACTCAAGCGCCCTGTACCGAAAGCTCGGGGTGCGCAACAGGGCCGAGGCGGTGCAGCGGGCCCAGCGTCTGGGGCTGCTCTCCTGAGCGGGCGCTCTGACCAGCGGGCGGGGCGGCAGACACGCGCATGAGGCTTCGGCGGCGCCCCGAGCTGACCCCCGCGGGCGCCGCCTTTGCGGCCGCCTCATCGCCTCCTGCGCGCACCCCCTGGCGCAGCGCCTCGTGGCTGGCGGTCGACCTGGAGCTCACGCGCCTTCACCCGGCGGGCGAGATCATCGCGATCGGCGCCGTCCCGATCGAGCACGGCGAGCCCGTCGAGTCCCGTGCGCTGTACACGCTGGTGCGACCCCTGCGGCCTCCGCCCCCCGAGACGGTCGCGGTGCACGGGCTGACCGAGGAGGACCTGCGCGACGCGCCGGCGATCGACGAGGCGCTCGAGGCGCTGCTGGAGGCGCTCGCCGGGCGGGTCCCTGTCTTTCACACGGGCCGGGTGGAGCGCCATTTTCTGGGGCTGGCGCTGCGCGGCCGGCGCCTGCGGCTGCCGGCTGACGCCGACACCGAGCAGCTGGGGCGCCGCTGGCTGAGCGAGCGCGGGGCCCGTGCGCCCGCCGCCATCCCGCTGACGACGCTGGCGCAGATGCTGGGCGTGCCGTGCGGGCGCGCTCACCACGCGCTGGGGGACGCGCTTACCACCGCCAGGACGTTCGTGGCGCTGGCGACGCTGCTTGAGACGCGGGGGCGGCAGACCGTCGGCACGCTGCGGGCGCCGTGAAGGCGACGCCCTCGGCTCCGGGGCCGGACGTCTTCGGCCCGGGGGGCCGGACGCCTTCAGCCCGGGGGCCGGCGCGGGAAGCTCGTCAGTACAGCTGCAGGTAGCGGTCCAGCTCCCACTGCGTGATCTGCTCGTGGGCCGCCTGCACCTCGCGCCGCTTGCATTCGATGAAGTAGTCGATGTAGTCGCCGTCCCGCGTGGTGCCGAACGCCGAGCGCAGCACGTCGTCTCGCTCAAGCTCCCGGGTGGCGTCCAGCAGGTTGGCCGGCAGCGTCTGGATCCCGGCGGCCTCCCGCTCCTGTGCGCTCATCCTGTAGAGGTTGGCGCCGTTGGGCTCGCCCGCATCCAGCCCGCGGGCCACCCCGTCCAGCCCGGCCGCGAGCATCGCGGTGGCCGCCAGATAAGGGTTGCAGGAGCCGTCGACGGTGCGATCCTCGATCCGTCCGGGGGCGGGGATGCGCAGCATCTGGGTGCGGTTGTTGTAGCCGTAGCTGACGTAGGCCGGCGCCCACGTCGCGCCGCTCGTGGGCGCGCCCACCACCAGCCGCTTGTAGGAGTTGACGGTCGGAGCGGTCACGGCGATGTAGGCCCTGGCGTGCGCCTTGAGGCCGCCGATGAACTGATAGCCGATCTCGCTGAGCCCCAGGCCGCGCGGATCGTCCGCCGGATCGGCCTCGAACAGGTTGACCCCATCCCGCCACAGGCTGACGTGGAAGTGGCACCCGTTGCCGGTCTTGTCGGCGAACGGCTTGGGCATGAAGGTCGCGATCAGCCCCCGCTGCTGGGCCATCGTCTCCACCATGTAGCGGAAGAAGATCGCGCGATCGCAGGTCGTCAGCGCGTCGGCGAACTGGAAGTTCTGCTCGAACTGTCCGTTGGCGTCCTCGTGGTCGGTGGCGTAGTTGTCCCACCCCAGCGCCGTCACCGCACGCGAGACCTCGGCGACGAAGTCCAGGTTGCGCGTCAGCGCGCGCATGTCGTAGCAGGGCTGCGCGAGGGTGTCCAGCGGGTCGGCCAGCACCAGCGAGCCGTCGGGCTCGCGGCGCAGCAGGAAGTACTCGAGCTCAGCGCCGATCCGCAGCTCGTAGCCCTGCTCGGCGGCGCGGGCCAGCGCGCGGCGAAGGATCGTGCGCGGGCAGTAGGGCCACTCCTGCCCCTCAACCGTGACGTTGCACGCAAAGCGCGCGACGTTCGGCTGCCAGGGAAGGATCGTCAGCGTGGACGGGTCGGGCATCGCGACCATGTCCGGGTCATCGGGGCCCTGTCCGATGTCGCCGGCGGCAAAGCCGGCGAAGCCGGCGCCGTCTGTGAGCAGATCGTCCAGGTGGTGGGCCGGCACCAGCTTGGCGCTCGGCTTGCCGTGCATGTCCACGAATTGGGCGAACAGGAACTCGATGCCCCTATCCCTGACGATTCGCCTGACGTCGTCCTCGTTCTGTGGTTGAGCCTCGTTCATGTCAGCGAGGTATATCCGCCGCCCGTCGTGCTGCACAATGGATGCCCGCACCCCTTGCGCGCCGTGTCCATGTACGCGCGCCACATACCGATCCGCCGATGACGTCCTCCACAGCCACCCAGGAGCTCCTCCCGTTGACCGCGGAGCAGGCTCGCGCGCTGCGCGAGGAGAACCGGACCCTGTATGAGGTCATCCGCCTGGTCTCCTCGTCGCTGGAGCTCGATTCGATGCTGCAGGGCGTCGTCGGCCTCGCGACGCAGGCGACGGGCTGCCACGCCTGCTTCATCTACCTGCTCAGTGGCGGAATGCTGACGATCAGGGCGGCATCGCCGGTGTTCGCAGATGCGGTCGGCCGTGTCAGCTTCCCGGTCTCCGAGGGCCTGACCGGCTGGGTGGCGCGGCATCGCCGGCCGGAGTTCATCCGCGAGCGGGCGATGGACGACCCGCGGATGCGCTACGTGCCGCTGCTGCGCGAGGAGGAGTTCCAGTCGATGGCGGCGGTGCCGATTCTCTCGCGCGCAGGGCAGACGATCGGCGTGATCGTGCTGCACACGCGCGCCCCGCACGAGTTCGCCGAGGACACCCTGCAGCTTTTGATCCACATCGCCTCGCTGGTGTCGGGCGCGATCGAGAACGCCCAGCTGTTCGATCGCGAGCGGCGCCGCGTGAGCACGCTCACCGGATTGGCCGAGCTGGGGCAGGCGGTGGGCGCGGCGGCCGACCTCGCCGAGCTGGAGGAGCTGCTCGTGCGGCGCACCGCCATCCTCCTGGGCGCCGACGCGGTCCAGCTTCTGGCGATGGACGGCGAGCGCCTGGACGTGCGCGCATCGGTCCCCGAGACGCTCGCGGCGCCGGCGACCGCCGCCGAGGTGCTGCTGGCGGGCCTTGAGCACCACGACGGCGCCGAGCGCGCACGCGCGCTGTGGCCCTCGGAGCAGCTCGCGGACCTGCTGGTCGTGCCGCTGACGGCGGGCCGGGAGCGCGTGGGGCTCCTGTGCGCCGGCGCGCGCCAGCCGTTCTCGGTCGAGGACGCGGAGCTCGCCCGCTCGGTCGCAAACCTCGGTGCGGTCGCGATCCGGCGCATCCAGCTGATCGAGGGGCTGACCGAGGCCAACGCGGTCAAGGAGCTGTTCGAGGCGCTCGAGGCGGGCGCCGTCGAGCTGGCCAGCGCGCGTGCCGCGCAGCTGCGCTGCGACCTGGCGGTCCCGTACGTGATCGTGCGCGCGCAGCCGGCCGGCACGCGAACCCAGGCCACGATCGAATGGCGGCAGGCCGCGGAGCGGCTTTCGCGCCGCTTGGCGGAGCTGGCGCCGCACAGCGCCGTCGAGGCGGGGCCGGGGCCGGTGCGCGCGCTGCTGTCGCTGGGCGCCGCCGGCCGCCGCACGGCCGAGCCGCCGCTTGGCTCACTGCGCGAGCTGGGCCGCGCCGAGCGGGCGGTGATCGGCGTCAGCGAGGTCCGCCGGGCGCCGGCGGAGGCGACCGACGCCCAGCGGGAGGCTGCCGCCTCGGCCACGATCGCGGCCGCGCTGTTGCCCGACGGCGGCGCCGTCGCCTACTCGGAGGTCGGCGCCTACCGCTACCTGGTGGCGATCGACGCCGAGCACGCGCCCCGCGACCGAATGCGCGACGCGGTCGACAGGCTGATCGACTACGACCGGCGCCGCCGCGCCTCGCTGCTTGACACGCTGGAGCGCTACCTCTCGGAGCGCCGCAGCGTGATCGAGTCAGCGCGGGCGCTCTACATCCATCCCAACACACTGCGCCAGCGCCTGGGGCGGATCGAGACGCTCACCGGCCTGGACCTCGAGCGCGACGACCTGCTGTCGCTGGAGCTGGCGATCAAGCTCGCGCGGCTGCACGGCCGCCCGGCGCGCTGAGCGGGGGCGCGGGCGGCGGCCGGGTCAGCCGCCCTCGCGCACGAGGATCACCGGCACGCGCGCCCGGCGGCGGACGCGCTGCGGCTCCTGGGACCAGATCATGTCGCCGATCAGGCGGTTGCGGTCCGGATCGGCCGCCATCACGATCACGTCGCATCCCTCGCTGGCCGCCTCGGCGACGATCCGCTTGGTCGCGTTGCGGGTGCCCACCACGTGACCGTCGGCCTCGATGCCCTTTCGGCGCAGCCGTGCGACCGTCCGGCGCACGCTCTCACGCTGCTCGTCCCACTCGCGCTTGGTCGGCAGCAGCCCCGGATTAGGCAGGCCGAACGCCACGCCGTGCACGCGTGCGATCGACAGCACGTGGACGTTCGCGCCGGAGCCGAGCGCGAGGGCCGACGCCCGCGCGATGACCGCATCGGAGAACGGCCGTCCCTCCGAGGCCAGCAGGATCCGCCTGAAGCGCGCGGACGCCCGTCGCTCCAGATCCCCGTTCGACGGGCCGGCCGTGGCGATCACGGGCCGTGTTCGGTGACCGTCGCGGCGGTGGAGCGGTTGGCCTCGAACTCGTGCTCGCCGCCGCGGCGGTCCTCGATCTTTGTCCGATACCAGTAGAGCGGCAGGTAGGTGAGCAGCACCGCGATGCCGATGAAGTAGTAGGGCAGCGTCGTGGTGCCGGCCGCGTTGCACGCACAGCTGGCGTAGACCGGCCCGCCCCACACGTAGATGATCGCGTAAAGGGCCGCGAGCGCGAGCGCCACGTACTTCATCCACTCCGGCAGGCGGAAGGGACGCCGGACGTTGGGCCTGTCGCGGCGCAGGATGTAGTAACCGACCAGCACCGGCAAGAAGGAGAACAGATACCCCACGTTCGAGAAGGTGTAGATCTGAACCGCGCCGCCCATGAACACGACGATGATCGAGAACGCGACGTTGAAGGCCATCGCGTGGCCTGGGACGCCATGGGAGTTCACACGCGTGAAGAACTTAGGGAAGTGGCCATCGGTGGCCATCTGGTGCAGGGAGCGCGCCGTCCCGGTGATCGCGTTGAGCGCCGAAAGCACCAGGGCGATGATCAGCATCCACGCGATCAGCCACTTGAGCAGTGTCGAGCCCGCACCGGTCCCGAACACCTTGGAGGTGAACTCGATGAAGATCGTCTTGGGGTCGACGAGCGCTGCGTTTCCCAGCGCATGCACACCGAGCACGATCACGAATGCGATCGGGATCATCGTGTAGATGAAGACCCCGTAGCCCCCCTCGAGGTTCATCGCGATCTTGGCGTCGCGATCCGGATCGCGGCATTCGCCGATGTAGCAGGCCGCGGCCTCCATCGCGATCACGTTCCAGGTCAGCAGGAAGGCGAACGCGATCGAAAGCGTCAGCCAGCCGTGGTGGAACTGGCTGGTGAAGAAGCCGCTGCCGTCGACGTGATGGAAGTGGATCAGCTGGCCGAAGTGAACGACCGACGGGTTGAAGATCCAGGAGATGGCGAGGAACGTCAGGGGGACCATCGACAGGACCGCGAGCACGGTGGCGAACACGGTTCCAAAGCGCAGTCCGCGATAGGAGGGCACGAACAGCGCGAGGATTCCGACCACCGCGATTCCGATCGTCCACCATGCGATTGGCGTGCCAAGCAGCGATATGCCGCTCGTGGTGTTCAGCTTGAAGAGATCAGCGATGTAGAAGGAGGCGAGGATCATGTTCAGCGGGGCGACCGGGAACCAGCCCAGCCAGTACGCCCATGCCGTGATCCCGTTGACGTGCTCGGCGAAGCGGGGCCAGCGGTGCTTGTAGGCGACGTACGCGTAGCTCGGTGAGCCGCCGGAGCGGTCGGGCATCATCGCCGCAAGCTCGGCCAGGAACAGGCACAGGAGATACCCGGTGACCGTGATGATGAAGATCAGCGGGATGGACGCGGCGCCGAGCGAGACGACCATCACCGGGGCGATCCCCGTCACGAGGATCGTGCCCGCCAGCCCGATCACGAATGCGCTCCACCAGTTTCCGGTCTTGGGCAGTCCGCTGCCCTCGTAGCTGAGTTCGTCGTGCTCCGCCGCGAAGTCCGCCATCTGCCCTCCAGTCAGGGTGATCGAGGACGCCTACACTGACACGTCGCGGTCGGTCCGCAAGGCGCGACCCCCACACAATTGCGCGCTCGGACATGGAGCCTCTGGACACATTCCTCGCCGAGCATCAGCCGTTCGGCGCGCTGCCGGCCGAGCTGCTGCGGGAGGTGGCGGCGCAGGCGCAGATCTCCGAGCACGAGGCGGGCGAGGCGGTGCTGATCGAGGACGGCCCGCCGGCGACCGGGATGTGGGTCCTGCTGGACGGCTCGGCGGAGCTCATCCACGACGCCGAGGTGGTGCAGGCGCTGGCGCCGGGGGAGTGCTTCGGCCACATGTCGCTTCTGTCTGGCATGGCGCCCGCGTTCACGGTCCGCTGCCGGGAGCGCTCCCGTCTGGCGCTCGTGCCCGGTTGGCTCGCTCGCCGGGTGCTGGCGACCGAGCCGGGGGTCGTCTACCTGGCGCGCTCGATTCGAAAGCGCCTGGTCCGGGCCGGCGACACGGTCCACGGGCTGCACGAGGTTGGCACCACCCCGGTGGCGCAGATCATGCGCCCGCCGTCGTTCATCGAGCCCGACGAGCGCGTCGCCGCCGCGCTGGCCCGGCTCGGGCGCGACGGCGTGGGCGCGCTGCTGGTCTGCGAGCGCGACGGCGCGCTGGGGATCGTCACCGACGCCGAGGTGCGCGCCCGGGCCGCCGCCGGGGGGCTTGCCGGGGACGCGCCGGTGCGCGCGCTGGCCCGGTGGCCGGCGCCGACGGTCTCGGTGAGCGAGCCGGCCGTCGAGGCGACGGTCGACATGCTGTGGGCGGGGACCGACCACGCGGCCGTGGTCGATGGGCCGCATGTGCGCGGCGTGCTGAGCGCATCCGACCTGCTGGGGCTTGAGGCCACCAGTCCGATCGCGCTGCGCCATGCGATCCTCACAGCCTCCGACGCCGGCGCGCTGCAGACGGCCGCGCGCGGCCTGCCGCGCCTGTTCTGCGCTCTGGCGCGCGCCGGCGTGCCGTCGCGCGAGCTCGGCCGGGTGCTCACGCTCGCCCACGATGCCGTGGTCCTGCGCCTGACGGAGCTGTCGGTCGCCGAGCATGGGCAGGCGCCCGCGCCGTGGGCGTGGCTTGATCTGGGCAGCGCGGCTCGGCGGGAGTTCACGCTCGCCTCAGATCAGGACAACGCGCTCGCCTACGCCCCGCCCGACGGCGCGGACATGCACGAGGTCGACGCCTGGTTCGCCCGCCTGGGCCGGGATGTCAACGCGGGTCTGGAGAGCGCGGGGATCGGCCTTGACAACAGCGGCGTGCTCGCGCGCGACCGGCGCTGGCGGATGACCAAGCAGGCCTGGGTGCGAACCTTCGACGACTGCCTGCAGGAGCCCGACGAGTCCCATCTGGTGCGCGCCACGGTCGCGTTCGACTTCCGCTCGGTGGCGGGCGCGCTCAGTGTGACGCCGGAGCTGACGGCCAGGATCCGCGCCGCGCGCGAGCACCCGCAGCTGATGGCGCTGATCGCCCGCTCCGCGGCCGGCTTTCCGGTGGCGCTGACCTTTCGCGGGCACCTCGCGCGCGATCCGGATGGATGCCTTGACCTCAAGCGCGGCGCGATCCTGCCGCTGGTCAACGTCGCCCGCTGGCATGCCCTGGCGGCGGGCGTGACGATCTCGGCCACGCTGGACCGGCTCGAGGCGGTCGCGGCGCTCGGCTCGATCGGTCGCGAGGAGGCGGACGCGCTGATCGAGGCGTTCGAGGTGATCACGCGCGTTCGCTTCGAGCACCACGCGCGGCTGATCGGCGAGGGGCTGGCTCCGGAGAACCGGTTGGATCCCGGCGAGCTTGGCCCGATCGCCCGCCGGGATCTGCGGGAGGCGCTGCTGGTCGTGCGCCGCGCGCAGCGGCGGCTGCCGGCCTGAGCGGCGGCCGCCTGTCCGCATGCCAAGAACGGCATCGCTGCGCTGGTGGGCGCCCACACATCCAAAGCCCGCCGGTGTGAGGCCTTGCAACACATCCGCGGAGGAAACTGTGCTCTCACAGGCCATTGGATGGTCCGTCGCCAGGGTCTACGCTGGCGCTCATGTGCGGGATAGCGGGGCTTTACACCAAGACCGAGGCGCTCCGCCCCCGGCTGGGGGAGTGCCTGGCGCGCATGCTCTCCGAGCTGTCGTCGCGCGGGCCCGACAGCGCCGGTGCCGCCTTCTACCGCGATCCGGCCCCGGAGGGGTGGTGCAAGCTCTCGTTGCACAGCCCGCAGGTCGATGCGTGGCCGTGGATCGCCGATGCGCTGCGGGCGCGCTTTGGGCAGGCGACCCTGTCGGGCGTCCGCCACACGCACGCGATCGTCCAGGTGACCGCAACGGCCGAGGAGGTGGTCGGCTGGCTGCTTGAGGCCCATCCGGAGCTGACGGTGATGAGCGCTGGCCAGACGATCGAGATCTTCAAGCAGGCCGGGCACCCATCGCGGTTCATCAGCGACTTCGCGCTGGCGGAGATCGACGGCAGCCACGCGCTCGGACACACGCGGATGGCGACCGAGAGCCGCGTCAGCACCGAGCACTCGCACCCGTTCTCCACCGGGCTTGACCTGTGCCTGGTGCACAACGGGTCGCTGTCGAACCACAACCGGCTGCGCAGGGCGCTGCAGCGCGAGGGGATCCGCTTTCAGACCGACAACGACACGGAGGTGGCGGCCGGCTACCTGACGTGGCGCATGCGCGAGGGGGCGACGCTGGAGCAGGCGCTCGAGGGCTGCCTGGAGGACCTGGACGGCTTCTACACGTTCGCGGTCGGCACCGCCGACGGGTTCGCCGTGCTGCGCGATCCGATCGCGTGCAAGCCGGCCGTGATGGCCGAGACCGACGAGTGGGTCGCGATGGCGTCCGAGTACCGCGCGATCGCGGTGCTCCCCGGGGCGCAGGATGCCGTCACCTGGGAGCCGGAGCCCGCGCGCGTCTACAGCTGGGGCACGGCGGTGGTCGCCTGATGAGCCGGGCCAGGGCGGTGGCCGGCTGATGGCCGCGCCGCACACGGCGGCGCGGGTCGCAGCGCCCCCGCTGATCTTCGACCTGCGCAGCGACTCGGTCCGTGAGGTCAACCGGCGCCTGCACGATCCCGACGGCGCCGGACGTGTGCTGATCTCAAACCCCGACGGCCGGCACGCGCTGGCGGTGGGCATCGACGCGCCCTACGAGGTGGAGATCGACGGCCATGTCGGCTACTACTGCGCCGGCATGAACAAGCGGGCCACCGTGGTGGTGCGCGGCAACTGCGGCGTGGGCGTGGCCGAGAACATGATGTCCGGGCGCGTGATCGTCGAGGGCTCCGCCAGCCAGGCCGCGGGCGCCAGCGCGCGCGGCGGGCTGCTTGTGATCGGCGGCAACGCCTCGGCGCGGTGCGGCATCTCGCTCAAGGGCGCCGACATCGTCGTGCGCGGATCGGTCGGCCACATGAGCGCGTTCATGGCCCAGCGCGGCTGCCTTGTGGTGTGCGGGGACGCGGGGGAGGCGCTCGGCGACTCGCTGTATGAGGCGCGCATCTACGTGCGCGGCGAGGTCGCATCGCTGGGCGCCGACTGCGTCGCCAAGGAGATGCGCGCCGAGCATCTCAAGCAGCTGACCCAGCTGCTGGCCGCGGCCGAGGTGGACGCCGACCCCTCGGAGTTCCGGCGCTACGGCTCGGCGCGGCAGCTCTACAACTTCAAGATCGACAACGTGGGGATCTACTGAGATGACGGCCGATCGAGGAGCGCAGCGATGGGCGTGACGAGCGCGATCGAGGGCGCGCCGCCGGCGGCCGGGTGGCACCCCGGGCTGCGCGAGTCGGCGACGTTTGACCGCAACGTGATCGCCGAGATCCAGCGGGCCGCTCGCGAGGGCATCTACGACATTCGCGGATTTGGCGCAAAGCGCCGCGTGCCCCACTTCGACGACCTCCTGTTCCTGGGCGCCAGCGTGTCCCGCTATCCGCTGGAGGGCTACAGGGAACGGTGCGGCACGGACGTGACGATCGGGACGCGCTTCGCCTCCGAGCCGGTCCATCTGGACATCCCGATCACGATCGCCGGCATGAGCTTCGGCGCCCTGTCCGGGGCCGCCAAGGAGGCGCTCGGCCGCGGTGCCAGCGAGGTCGGGACCTCGACCACCACCGGCGACGGCGGGATGACGCCCGAGGAGCGGGAGCACTCGACCAAGCTCGTCTACCAGCTGCTGCCCTCGCGCTACGGGATGAACCCGGACGATCTGCGGCGCGCGGACGCGATCGAGGTGGTGGTCGGACAGGGCGCCAAGCCGGGCGGGGGCGGGATGCTCCTGGGTCACAAGATCTCAGACCGGGTTGCCGAGATGCGCGACCTGCCCAAGGGGATCGACCAGCGCTCCGCCTGCCGGCACCCGGACTGGACCGGCCCCGACGATCTTGAGATCAAGATCGAGGAGCTTCGCGAGATCACCGACTGGCGGATCCCGATCTACGTCAAGATCGGAGCCAGCCGCACCTACTACGACGTCGCGCTGGCCGTCAAGGCGGGCGCCGATGCGATCGTCCTGGACGGCATGCAGGGGGGCACGGCCGCCACCCAGGAGGTGTTCATCGAGCACGTCGGGATTCCGATCCTGGCGGCGATCCCGCAGGCGGTCGAGGCGCTGGTGGAGCTGGACATGCACCGCCGGGTGCAGCTGATCGTCTCCGGCGGGATCCGCACCGGAGCGGACGTGGCCAAGGCGCTGGCGCTGGGCGCCGACGCGGTCTCGATCGGGGTGGCGGCGCTGATCGCGCTGGGCGACAACGCTCCCGAGCACGACGCCGGCTACCGTGAGCTCGGATCCGCCGCCGGCTACTACGACGACTGGCAGGCCGGACGGGACCCGGCCGGCATCTCCACCCAGGAGCCCGAGCTGGAGTCGCGCCTTGATCCCGTCGCCGGCGGGCGGCGGCTGGCCAACTACCTGCGCACGCTCACGCTCGAATGCCAGACGCTGGCGCGCGCGTGCGGCAAGTCGCACGTGCACAACCTGGAGCCGGAGGACCTCGTCGCGCTGACGATCGAGGCGGCGGCGATGGCGCGCGTGCCGCTTGCGGGCACCAGCTGGATCCCCGGCGTCAACGGGGTCTGATCGCCGATCGAGATAGCGTGCGGTGCATGAACCACCGCACGCTCGCAAGCACCGGGGTGAAGGTCAGCCCCCTCTGCCTCGGCGCGATGATGTTCGGCGCCTGGGGCAACCGGGACCACGACGAGTGCGTCCGCATCATCCACCGCGCGCTCGACGCCGGGATCAACTTCATCGACACCGCGGACGTCTACTCGCGCGGCGAATCCGAGGAGATCGTCGGCAGGGCGCTGGCGGGCGGTCGACGCGACCGCGTCGTGCTGGCGACCAAGGTGCACGGCGCGATGGGCGACGACCCCAACGAGTTCGGCAACTCGCGGCGCTGGATCGCGCGCGAGGTCGACAACAGCCTGCGCCGCCTGAGGACCGACTGGATCGACCTCTACCAGATCCACCGGCCCGAGGCCGACACCGACATCGACGAGACGCTCGGCGTGCTGACCGACCTCGTGCGCGCCGGGAAGGTCCGCTACATCGGCTCCTCCACGTTTCCCGCCTCGCAGATCGTCGAGGCCCAGTGGGTGGCGCAGCTGCGCGGTCGCGAGCGCTTCGTCGCCGAGCAGCCGCCGTACTCGATGCTCGTCAGAGGCGTCGAGGCCGACGTCCTGCCCACGGCCCAGCGCCACCGGATCGGCGTGATCAGCTGGAGCCCGCTGGCCGGAGGCTGGCTGTCCGGCCGCTGGCGACTGGGCGCCCCACCGCCGGAATCGACGCGCTCGGGCCGCCTGCCAGCTCGCTACGACCTCTCGCTGCCCGCCAACAGGCGAAAGCTTGAGGCCGCCGATGCGCTCGCGGCGCTCGCGCAGGAGGCGGGCATGACGCTGATCGAGCTGGCGATCGCCTTCGTGCTCCGCCACCCGGCGGTGACCGCGGCGATCATCGGCCCGCGGACGATGGACCACCTCGAGTCGCAGCTGGGCGCCGCCGAGCTCGAAATCCCCGACGAGGTGCTCGACCGGATCGACGAGATCGTCCCGCCGGGCGTAAACGTGAACCCCGCCGACGCGGGCTGGGACAACCCCGCCCTGGCGCCCGCCGCCCGCCGCCGCTGAGCGCCGGCCGGCGGACGCCAGGGCGCGCTCTGCGGGAACTCTTCATCTCCTCCTACGGCGAGCCGACGCGCGCCGGCGATCTTGGTGGCGACCCGCGAAAGGAGGTGACATGTACCGAAGGATCACAACCGCGCTGTCGGCGCTCGCCATCACGGCGGCGATCGCCGGCGGTGGCGCCGCTCTTGCGAGCGCCGCCACCTCGGGGTCGAGCACCGGCAGCTCCACGGCCTCGCAGACGACGAGCTCGAACTCAAGCTCGGGCTCGGCCTCGACCTCGAGCTCCGGCTCGAGCTCCACCACCCACTCCCACAACTGCCCCGGGATGTGAGCGCTCCGGTGGCCGGCCCGCTCCGAGCGGGCCGGCCACCGGGCTGATCAGAGCTCGATCACGGTGCGGATCCCGTCCTGGCGCTGCATCAGCTCAAAGCCGCGGTTGACCTCCTCCAGGGAGATCCGGTGTGAGATGAACGAGTCGACGTCGAGGCGTCCGTCGAGATAGAGGCCCACGAGCTCGGGCACCTGGTCGCGGCCCTTTACCCCGCCGAACGACGAGCCGCAGATCCGCCGGCCCGTGATCAGCAGCCTCGGCACGACGTCGAGCGTCTCCCCGCGCCCCGCCACGCCGCAGATCGTGCACAGGCCCCAGCCCATTCGCGCCGCCTGCACGGCCTGGCGCATGACCGCCACCAGCCCCGTCGCCTCGAAGGTGTAATCGGCCCCGAACCCGCCGGTCTCCTCAAGGACGCGGTCGACCGTGTGCTCGTCGGCGATCCAGGTGTCGGTGGCGCCGTGGTGGCGGGCCAGCGCAAGGCGCTCCTGGGAGAGGTCGATGCACACGATGCGCTCGGCTCGCTGCAGCCTGCACCCGGCGACCGCGCCGAGGCCGACCATGCCGGCGCCGAACACGACGCAGGTGCTGCCGGGCCTCACCTTCGCGGTGTTGATCGCGGCTCCCAGGCCGGTCGACAGGCCGCAGGCGAACAGGCAGGCGCGGTCGGGTGGGGTCTGCGGCGGGACCTTCGCGAGTGCGATCTCGGGCATCACGGTGTACTGCGCGAACGTGCTGCAGCCCATGAAGTGGCGGATCGGCACGCCGTCGCGCGACAGGCGCGTCGTGCCGTCGGGCAGATGGCCGAGGTTCTGCTGCTCGCGGATTGCCAGGCAGATGTTGGTGTCCGGGCTCTTGCAGTGCACGCACTGCCGGCACTGCGGGGAGAACAGGGTCACCACCAGGTCGCCCGCCGATACGCTTCGCACGCCCTCGCCGACGCGCTCGACGAATCCGGCGCCCTCGTGGCCGAGGACCGTCGGCGCGTAGCCCGACGGATCGGCTCCCGAGGCGGTGTACATGTCGGTGTGGCACACGCCGCAGGCCGCCAGGCGCACGAGCACCTCGCCGGCGCGCGGCTCGGCCAGCTCCAGCTCGGTTACGTTCAGCGGCTCCGCGAACCGCTCGAGCACTGCGGCGCGAATCCTCAACGGCGCTCCCTTCGATCGCTTGACCGCTGCAAGCTATCGCTCGGCCGCGCGTCGCGCGCGCGCCGCTGAGCGCCGGGCGCCCGTGCCTGCAGGGGCTGACCGTGGGGAGCGGGGGCCTGCGGGGACGGACCCTGAGGCGCGGGGGCCTGCGGGGGCGCACCCTGAGCCGCGGGGGCCTGCAGGGCGTCGAGCATCAGCTCGAGCATCCGCCGCCAGCGCGTGGGCTCCGCCCGGCGCGCGGCGCGCGTTGCGACGAGCATCAGCCGGAGGTCGAGGGCGGTGGCGTCGGGGCGCACGCAGCCCTCCTCGCGCGCCGCGGCCAGCAGCCGCTCGAGCGCGGCGGTCATCCGGTCGCGGGCGGCGAGCGCCTCGGGGTGGTCGGCCACCCGCAGCTTCGCCTCGCCCAACAAGTCGGTCGCCGACTGCGACTCGGCCAGCGTGACGAGCATTCGGCGAAGCGCGGTGCGGCGGTCCCCGCGCGCCCGCAGGGCGCGCTGTGCCGCGCTGGCGATCTGGTCGCGCCGGCGCGCCAGCAGCGCGGCCAGCAGCTCCTCCTTTGAGGCGAACAGGCGGTAGACGCTGGCGACCCCCGCCCCCGCGGCGTGCGCGACGGCGCTCATCGGCGCGTCGATCCCCTCGCGCTCGAACACCCGCGCGGCGGCGGCGAGCAGGCGCTCCCGCTTGGCATCGCGGTCGAGCGCCCCCCAAGCGAGCGCGCCGGCGTGGCCGGTGGCGGATGACGTGTCCCGGCTGACCGGAATGATCATTCCGCTACAGTAGCCGAGGTGACCCAGGGCACAGCCAGCCGCAGCCCGCGCTACAAGTGGGTCGCGCTGTCAAACTGCACGCTCGGGGTTCTGCTGGCGACGCTGGATGCGTCGATCACGCTGATCGCGATGCCGGACATCTTCCGCGGCATCCATCTGGATCCGCTGGTGCCCTCCAACAGCTTCTACCTGCTGTGGATGATCCTCGGCTTCCTCGTCGTCTCCAGCGTGCTGATCGTGTCGCTGGGGCGCCTGGGCGACATGTACGGGCGGGTGCGCATCTACAACCTCGGGTTCGTGATCTACACGGCGGCATCGCTGCTTCTGACGGTCGACTGGCTGAGCGGACGCGCCGGGGCGATGTACCTGATCGTGCTGCGCGTCGTGCAGGGGATCGGGGCCGCCTGCCTGCTGGCCAACTCGGCCGCGATCATCACCGATGCGTTCCCGGTCGACCAGCGCGGCATGGCGCTGGGGATCAACAACATCGTCGGCGTCAGCGGGATGTTCGTGGGGCTCGTGCTGGGCGGCATCCTGGCGCCGATCAACTGGCGGCTGGTGTTCCTCATCTCGGTCCCGGTGGGCCTGTTTGGCACGGTGTGGGCCTACCTGAAGCTGCAGGAGGTCTCAAACCCGCGCCGCGCCCGGATCGACTGGGCGGGCAACCTCACGTTCGCGCTGGGGCTGGTGGCGATCATGGTCGCCGTCACCTACGGCATCAGGCCCTACGGGGGCTCGGCGACCGGCTGGCAGAACCCGATCGCGCTGGGCCTGATAGCCGGGGGGCTGGCGTTCCTGGTGGCGTTCGTGCTGATCGAGCGCCGCGTGGAGGATCCGATGTTCCGCCTGTCGCTGTTTGGAATCCGCGCGTTCACGTTCGGCACGCTGTCGACCTTCCTGTCGGCCGTGGCCAGGGGCGGGCTGATGTTCATGCTGATCATCTGGCTTCAGGGGATCTGGCTTCCCCAGCACGGCTTCGACTTCACCCAGACGCCCCTGTGGGCCGGCATCTACATGCTGCCGCTGACGGTCGGGATGCTGGTTGCGGGCCCGACCTCCGGCTATCTGTCCGACCGCTTCGGGGCGCGGCCGTTTGCGACCGGCGGGATGGTGGGCGCGGCGCTGGGCTTCGTGCTGCTCTCCCTGCTTGCGACCGATTTCCCCTACCCGCTGTTCGCGCTCGCGCTGCTGATGATGGGCGTCTCGATGGGCCTGTTCGCGTCTCCCAACCGCGCCGGGGTGATGAACAGCCTGCCCGCCGGCCACCGTGGCGCCGGCGGCGGGATGAACCAGACGTTTCAGAACTCCGCGCAGGTCCTGTCGATCGGCGTGTTCTTCACGCTGATGATCCTCGGCCTGGCGGCGAGCCTGCCGCACACCATGTACGCCGGCCTGGTGGCCCACGGCGTGCCGGCGGCCGTGTCCGCGCGCGTGGCGCACCTGCCCCCGGTGTCGATCCTGTTCGCCGCCTTCCTGGGCTACAACCCGGTGGCGCACCTTGTCGGCGCGCACGTCCTGGCCGGAGTCGACGCCGGGCAGCGGGCCGCGCTGGTCGGCCGGTCGTTCTTCCCGCACCTGATCTCCGGTCCGTTTCGCAACGGCCTGCACGAGGCGTTCGCGTTCGCGATCGTCGCGTGCCTGGTGGCCGCCGCGGCGTCCTGGTCGCGCGGCGGCCGCCCCGCGAGCTCGCCGGACCGCCAGGGCGCGGTCGACGCCGCGCCGGCCTGGCGCCCGCCGGCGGCCACCACCCATGCCCCACCATCGCGCCCCTGCGCCCGGGTCGGCTTCAATGGTGCGCCCGCCACCAGAGAGGAGCACCATGAACGCGATGCCACCGACCCAGCGCACCGATGAGCCGGCCGGCTCGGGGACGGGCGAGCAGCCGGCCGGCGCACAGGCGGCAAACCAGGCGTCCGGCGCCCAGATCTCACCCCAGACCCGGCTCGACAGGATCCTCGCGCTCGTGCCGCGGGCCCTCTCCAGCCACGTGCACATCATCTTCCTGGGCGCGCTCGGCGTGTACCTGGTGCTTTTGCCGCTCTTTGGGGTGAACGTGAGCGCGCGGGCGGAGCTGATCGGCGGCAACTACACCAACGTCACCTCCGATCTGGGCGCGTGCATCGCCGCCGGGCTGACCGTCCATCTGGTGCGGCGGGATCGCCACCGGGCGCGCCAGCTGGAGGAGCTGTTTCATCGCCTGCACCGGCGACACGACGAGCTCGAGGCCGCCATCGGCCGGGCCGCGGCCGCCGCCGAGCGCGCCGAGCGCGCGGCCAGGGGAGAGGGTTGAGGCCGGCGGCCCGGCCCGGGGAGGCTGGCGGGGAGACTGGTTCTCAGGCCGGCGGCCGCCGCTGCGCAGCTCAGCGGGGAGCGCTGGGCTGGGGGGTCATGAGCGCGTCGACGAACGCGCTCAGCCCCGCCGTGTTCCAGCACTCGAACGCGGTGCAGTGGCGCTCGTAGGCGGCGATCACCGAGTCGCCGTAGTTCCAGTAAAGCCGCGGCTCGGGGTTGAGCCAGAACGTGCGCCCGGCGCGGGCGCAGATTGCCGCGAACGCGTCCTCTCGCGGGGGCCGCCCGTTGGTGCGCGCGTCGCCGAGGACGATCACGGTCGCCCGCGGATGCAGCTCATCCTCGATCAGCGCCAGAAGCTCGGTCCAGACGCGCCCGTAGTCGGTGTAGCCGGACACGTCGGCCACACCCGCGTCGCGTGAGATCGCCTCGCTGGCGGCCCGGAAGTCGCGCTCGCGCTCGAACACCTCGGTGACCTCGGAGATCCGCTCGATGAACACGAAGGACCGGAGCTTGCGAAACGAGTCGTGCAGGGCGTGCAGGACGCTGAGGAAGAAGGTGCTCGCGCTGCTGACGCTGGTCGACACGTCGCAGAGCACGAAGATCTCAGGGCGGCGGGGGCGGAGCGGCCGGTAGCGCAGGTCGATCGGCACCCCGCCGGTCTGAAGCGACGCGCGCATCGTGCGGCGCACGTCCACGTGCGCATGCCGTCGCCGACCGCGCCGCTCGTGGCCCTGCGTCGCCAGGCGCCGGCGCAGCTGAGCGACGACCCGGTGCACCGCCGCCAGATCCTGGATCGGGCCGGTCGGCAGCGCGCGCTCGAGCTCGCTCAGCGCCCGCTTGGGCGGCAGGCTCGCGGTGCGCTCGATCAGCGCGCGCTCGAGCTCGCGTCGCAGATGCTGCTCAAACCGTCTCAGGCGCTCGCGCGCGAGCCCCTCCCGGCGGGGGTCGCCGGGCGCCAGCCCCGGCTGGGGCTCGGGGCGCAGGCCCAGCGCGCGGCGGATCCGCTGCACATCGACCCCAATTACGCCGGAGCCCTCCCCCTGGCCGAATGCCGCGATCGCAAGGCGGGCCAGGTCGCGCAGCGCGCTGTCAGAGCCCTCGCGGATGGCATCCGCGATCCGGCGCGCCAGCTCGTCGAGGTCCACCGCCGTCATGCCGGCGCCCTCGCCCCCTGCGAGCTCGCCGACCGCGCGGCGGCTCGCCTCGGCCTCCGCGGCCCGGAAGAAGAACCGCTCGAACACCAGCTCGAACGTCCGCCGCGCGTCCGGCGACTTGGCGAGCGTGGCCCCCAGCGCCTCCTTGAAGCGCCACTGCTGTGTCCAGCCGACCTCTCCCAGGGCCGCGAACGCGTCCAGCAGCTCGGAGGTTCCGATCGCCAGGCCCTCCTCTCGGAGATCCTCCGCCAGCTCCAGCAGCCGGCCCTCGAAGCCCCCCGGGCCGCGCGCGGGGATCGGCGAGTACAGCCTGGAGGCGCGGCCGTCGGCGCCGCTCATCGCTAGGCCGCCGACGCGTCCTGCGCAAGCCTCACGCCGACCCGCTCGGCGACCGTGTCCAGGTCCGTGCGGTGCTTGACGATCACGCTCATCGTCTGGCGGAACGTCACGGGGTCGATCTGCGTGGCGCCCAGCAGCAGAAGCGTTCGGGCCCAGTCGATCGATTCGGCGATGCTCGGCGGCTTCTTGAGGTCAAGCTCTCTGACCATGCCGACGACCTCGACCAGCCGCCGCGCGATCACCCCGTCAAGCTCCGGGCAGTGCAGGCGCACGATCTCCAGCTCGTGCTCGAGCTCCGGGTAGTCGAGCCACAGGTACAGGCAGCGTCGCTTGAGGGCCTCGGTGAGCTCCCGCGTGTTGTTGGAGGTGAGCAGCACCACCGGCCGCGTGCGGGCCTCGATGCGGCCCATCTCGGGGATCGAGATCTGGAAGTCCGACAGCAGCTCGAGCAGCATCGCCTCGAACTCCTGATCGGTCTTGTCGATCTCGTCGATCAGCAGCACGACCGGGTGCGGCGAGGAGATCGCTGTCA
The DNA here is from genome assembly GCA_035294345.1 of Solirubrobacteraceae bacterium. GTDB lineage: Bacteria > Actinomycetota > Thermoleophilia > Solirubrobacterales > Solirubrobacteraceae > Palsa-465. Next base: position 87,637 of record DATGLC010000025.1, on the reverse strand, counting down.
TCAGCGGCCGGGCGAGCAGGAACTCCTCGCTGAAGATGTCGCCGTGCAGCTCCTCCCAGCCCGCGCGGCCGGCATCGCCGCCGTCGGTCACGGTGCCCGCCTGGATGCGAAGCAGCTGCTTGCGGTAGTTCCACTCATACAGCGCCTTGGCCTCGTCCAGGCCCTCGTAGCACTGCAGGCGCACGAGCGTGCGACCCAAGAACCGCGCCATCGCCTTGGCCAGCTCGGTCTTGCCCACGCCGGCCGGGCCCTCCACGAGCACCGGCTTGCCGAGCTTGGTCGCCAGGAAGGCCACGAGCGCCGCGGACTCCCCGGCGAGGTAGCCGGCGGCGCGCAACCCCGCCGCCACCTCCTCCACGCTCTGAGGCTGGTGTTCGCAAGCGCTGCCGGCGTCGCCCATCCCGGCCAAATATAGGGTTCGCACCCATGGCGCCGCCGCTCGCATCGGCCCTCTCCCAGCTGCACGCCGCGCTTGGGGCCGTCGCGCTGGGCCTCCTGGTCGGCATCGCCGGGCATGTCGTCCGCTCAAGGCCGCTGATCGTGGCCGGCATCCTGATCGTCGGCGGGGTCAGCGTCTGGTTCTCGTTCGTCGCCCAGCCGAGCTGACCGCCCGCCGGCTCTGCTCGCACCCGCTGGCTTCGGTCGCTGGCGTCGGTCGGACCGCCGGCGCCGGCGGCGAGCCTCAGGGGTCCGGATCCGCCCGCCGCTCCGGCGGCCCGTCGCGAGGACCGCGCTCGCCGCGGCGGGCGTGCAGCTCATCCAGGCTCGGGTAGGGCGCCGGGCGCGCGCGGCGCAACCGGGGCGGGGGAGGCTCGGCGATGTCCAGCCGCTCGATCTCGCTGCTGTCCAGCGGCCGCGCACGGCGCCGAGGTGCGCCCGCAGGATGCTCCGGTGGCTCATCGGCGGCGCGCTGGACGGCCGCGGGGGCGGTGGGCTGGATGGCCGTGGGGGCGGTGGGCTGGGCGGCCGCGGGCGCGGTGCGAGCCGGCCACGCGGGCTCGGCCGCGCCGGCTGGCCACGCGGGCTCGGCCGCGCCGGCTGGCCCCGCGGCCGGCCGCGGCGCCGCCGGCCTCGGATCCGGCCGCGGGCGCGCCCGCGGGCGAGCCCGTGGACGCGGCTGGGCCCAGGCTCCGTCGTCGCCGGGCAGCGGCGGCTCGGGGTCCGCGGCGCGGCGGACGCGGGAGCCGGCGTAGGTGAGCAGCCCGGCGAGCCCGAGCGCCACGAAGATCCCCCAGTCGACGCCCGAGGCCGTCGCGTACTGGACGTGCCCGGTCGTGCCCTCCTTGTCGAAGATCCGCCAAACGATCAGCAGGCAGGTCCACAGGCCGGCCGCGGTGATCACCCCGCCGTCGCCGCCCGGAACGTGAAACGCGCGTCCCTCGGCGCGCAGAAACAGAAGCGCGAGCACCCCCACGGCGACCAGCAGCACCGCGGCCTCCACAAACGAGAACGCCTGCCAGCCCGTCAGCGACACGCTGGCGGACCGAAGCGCGGCCGACCCGCGGGCGCCGGCGATCACCGTCTCCTGATACCAGTTGAGGAACAGGCTGATGAACAGCCCGCCGGCCGCCACGGCCGCAAGCCTGCGCTCCGGCGTCAGGACCCGCCAGGCGCGGGCGACGCGTCGCGCGAGCGAGCGGCGACCCGCGGCCGCCGGCCGCCGCAGGCTCTGCTCCGCCGGGGCGGTCGGCTTCCAGGTGCCCGACACGAGCCCGATTGTAGGCGCCGCGGCGGGCGGCTCCGCGGCGGGCCTCAGGCGCGCCGCGCAGAGCGGGCGCGGCGCCCGGGCCGGGAACGCGCCGGCCGGGAACGCGCCGGCCTCGGAGCGGGGCGCACCGACAGCGCGCCGGCGATGCGGGCGAAGTTTCCCGCGAGGTCCGTGGCCGCGATCCTCACGCCGTAGAGCCCCGGGGCGCGCAGCGGCGGGATCAGGAAGGCGTTCACCCCGTAGGCGAACCAGCCGCTGGTCTCAAGCACCGTCCGTGATCCCAGCGTGACCACGATCCCCACATGCGAGTACTTGGAGAGCCTGAATCGCAGCGCAAACGGCGAGCGCGCCCGCGCCGACACGGTCAGCTGCTCGAGCACGGGCGGCGTGTGCAGGTCCGCCTGGAAGTCCGACGCCGTGGTGCAGTAGACCGGCGCGGAGGTCAGCGAGCACAGCTCAGAGAGCAGGCCGGTGACCAGCTCGTGGTAGCCGAGCGTGTCCTCGACGCCGGGCGCATACAGCGACCATGCGCCGGTGTTGTAGGCCGGCACCTCGGCCTGCGCCTCCGCGTTGCCGGCGGAGAACAGCGCCGCGGCCAGCGGGTTGCCGGACGCCTGCGCGAAGGCGTGCAGCCCGATCAGCGCCTGCAAAAAGGCGTTGAGGATCGCCTCGCCGGGCGCGAAGGTGTACTGCAAAAACCGCACGCCCAGCGGCGTTTTGACCGCCACGCCCGCGGGGGGCGGGCGCGTGAACAGCGGCAGCGCCTGATCGGCGACCGACAGGTACCAGGAGTCGCCGGTGGCCAGATACGCCCGGGAGAGCGCCTCCAGCGCGGTCGCCTGCGACATCGCGCTCGTCCACGGCGGGGAGCCGCCGTCGAAGTGAAACCAGTACTCCCACGCGAGCGACCCGGCGCGGTCGGAGGCGAGCGGGATCAGCTGCCCCAGCAGCGCGACCAGCTGCCGGTAGTGGGCCGGTCCGGCCGCGTAGAGGGCATCCGCCTTGCCGAAGCTGGCCAGCACCTGAAGCTGGATGCCCTGCCCCGGGTAGTACTGCCACACGAGCTGCGAGCCGGCGAACTCCACCCGCTGGTCTGCGGCCGGCATCGGCCCATCCGCCCACCACAGGCGGTTGGCGTCAAGCGTGGCCTCGATCGCCGGAAGTCGCGACGGCGTCAGCTGGTGCGAGGCCGCGATCTGGTGCATCGTCTCGGTCACGGCCTCAAGCTCTGACCGTCGCGCTCCCGTCAGCCGCCGCTCCTCCAAGAGCGCGGCGCGGAAGCTCGCGGCCGCAGTCGCATAGGCGCCGGGGGCCAGCCGGCCTGAGCGGTACAGGCCAAGCAGGGCACCGAAGAACGTGATCTGCCGTGCGCGGGGGCGGTCCCGGCCGGGGCCCGCGGCGCGCCGGCGTCCGGGGCTGACGGTGGCCGCGCGCGCCGCCGGCGCGAACGCCCCCGCGGCGGCCGCGCGCGCCGCCGGCGCGAACGCCCCCGCGGCGCCCGCAAGCCGCCCGGCGCCCGGGCTGGTCGCCTCCGGCGCCGGCGTGAGGGCCGTCGCGCTCACATACGGGTCGTCGCGCACGCTCACGCGCCCGCCGCGTCCGAGCACGATCACCGGCGTGGCCCCCGCATCCGCCGGCCAGGCAACGACCGCCGCGGCCACCGTGAGCAGGACTGGGAGGATCCTGCGCACCGAGCCGATGCTACATTCGCGCCTCCGACGCCGCCACCAGTGAGGAGGAAGTTGCATGCCCCGCCGGTCCCGTGCTCCGTTGCTGCGTGGGCTGCTCGCTGTCGGGGCGATCGCGCTCGCGCTGGCCGGCTGCGGCGGTGGCACGGCCGCCGGGTCAAGCGCTGAGAGCCTGCTGCGCCAGACGTTCTCAGGCGGCCACGAGATCGCCAGCGGGATCCTCAGCTTCTCGCTGACGGTGACCCCGTCGGGGTCCAGCACCTTCACCTCGCCGGTGGCGCTTGAGATCGGCGGGCCGTTTGAGAGCCGCGGCGCGGGGAGGCTGCCGGCGTCGAGCTTCACGATCACCGTCACCGTCCTGGGCCACAGCGGCTCGCTGGGCGTGATCTCGACCGGCACCGCCGGCTATCTGACGCTCGGCGGTGCGGCCTACCGGCTTCCGGCATCCGCGTTCCAGCGGCTTGAGTCCGGCTTTGAGGGCGCGGGCGGGGGAGGCGTCACCGACCGGATCTCGACGCTGGGGATCGACCCGATGAGCTGGCTGGCGCACCCGAGGGTCGTCGGCTCGCAGCAGGTGGGCGGCGCGAGCACGATCCACCTCCGCGCCGGGGTCGACGTCGCCGCGCTGCTGTCCGGCGTCGACGAAGTGCTCGCACGCGCGGCCCGCGCCGCCGGCTCGACCCCCGTGCCGAGCTCGATCCCGCCCGCGACCCGGGAGCGGATCGAGGCCGAGGTGCGCGCAGCGACCGTGGACATCTGGACCGGCAGCCGGGATCACACGCTCAGGCGGCTGGTGCTCAGTCTTCAGCTTCCCGTCAGCGGGCGGATCTCGACCATGCTCGGCGGCCTGGGGTCGGCGGCGATCGCCCTTGAGATCCAGTACTCGGACCTCAACCGCCCGCAGACCATCGTCGCCCCCGCCAACGTGGTGCCCTACAGCCAGTTCACGGCTCGCCTGCGCAGCATCGAGCAGTCCGCCCTGGGCGCGCTGGGCGTCGGGGCGCTGGGAACGGCGGGCTCGTCAAGCGCCTCGTCGAGCGTCGACCGCTATGGCCGCTGCCTGCAGCGCGCGCACGGCGACGTGGCCAAGATGCAGCGCTGCGCCTCGCTGCTCAACGGCGGCTGAGCGCGACCGCCTCGGTCCCTACTCCCGGCCGGCCTCCTGGTCGTCGGCCTCGAGCTCGTCGGAGCTGTCGGCGCCCTCCTCCTCGACCTCGGCCGACCCCGGGCGAAGGTGAACCTGCACCGCCTCAAGCAGCTCGTCGCGCCGGTGCTCGTCCAGGGGAACCTCCTCGGAGATCTGGATCCAGTCGGCGCCCTCGAACTCCTCCAGGTTGAAGATCTCGCTGTCGAGCTCCGGCGAGTCGTCGACCACCACCAGCACCTCGGTCTGCGGGTTGAAGTAGGTGCCGGGGCGGTTGAGCAGGTCCTCCAGCTCCACCCGTCGCGCGTGAGCCATGACGGGCGCAGCGTAGCCGATCCGCGCAACGGCGGCACGGCCGTCGCGGTCCGTGCCCGACCGGCTCTCAGGTCGCCTGCCCCGGAGCTTCGGTCGCCTGCCCGGAGCTTCGGTCGCCTGCACCGGAGCCTCAGGTTCCGCCGTCAGCTGCCGATACACTCTTGACTGACCAGTCAATCGGCACCGCGCGCGCGGCAGCTTCCGGCGTCGCGGGCCGGGCCGGACAAGGAGAAGCACGGTGGTTGACTTCACGCTCACCGACGAGCAGCAGAGCATCCGCGAGCTCGCGCACGAGTTCGCCGCCCGGGAGATACGTCCCGTGGCGTGGGATTACGACCGGGACGGGACCTGGCCGGGCGAGATCCTGCAGCGCGCGTGGGAGCTCGGGCTGATGAACACGCACATCCCGCCCGAGTACGGCGGGCCGGGGCTGGGGATGCTCGACGGCTGCCTGATCGAGGAGGAGATCGCCTGGGGCTGCAGCGGCATCGGGACCTCCCTGTCATGCAACGGGCTGGCCTGCACCCCGGTCCTGCTGGCCGCCTCCGAGGAGCTCAAGCGCGAGTACCTCGGTCGCCTCACCGAGGCCCCGCTGCTGGCATCCTTCTGCCTGACCGAGCCCGACGCCGGATCCGACGTGTCGGGGATGAAGACCACCGCCGTGCGTCGCGGCGACCGCTGGGTGATCAACGGCACCAAGTGCTTCATCACCAACGGCGAGTACGCCAATTGGTACTGCGTGTACGCCAAGACCGACAGGGAGGCGGGGCACCGTGGCATCTCCTGCTTCATCGTGCCCCGGGACGCCGGCGTGGTGGTCGACGGGCACGAGGACAAGATGGGCCAGCGGGCGTCCAACACCGCGACCGTGAGCTTCCCCGAGGTGGAGATCCCGCTCGACCACCTGGTGGGGCGGGAGAACGACGGCTTCAGGATCGCGATGACGACGCTTGACCGCACTCGCCCCGGGGTGGCGGCGATGGCCGTAGGCGTCGCGCGCGCGGCCATGGAGATGGCTGTCGAGTACGCGCGCGAGCGGGTGCAGTTCGGCGTGCCGATCGCGATGCACCAGGCGATCCAGTTCATGATCGCCGACATGGCCACGAAGGTCCATCTCTCGCGCCTGGCTACCTGGAACAGCGCCGTGCTGCTGGACCAGGGCCGCCGCAACACGCTCGAGTCCTCGCACGCCAAGCGGTTTGCGGCCGACACAGCGATGGAGGTGGCCACCGACGCGGTGCAGGTCTTCGGTGGCTACGGGTTCATCAAGGACTACAGGGTTGAGAAGCTCATGCGTGACGCCAAGATCCTGCAGCTCTACGAGGGGACCGCGCAGATCCAGCGCCTGGTCATAGCGCGTGAGACGCTGCTGGCCGGCCGCGGGCGCCAGCGCGCAGCCGCGCAGGCCTAAAGCCGCGGGGCCATTGCCCCATGGACGGCGTGCGCGCCGGCTGATAGGTTGCGCGCGACATACCGAGATCCGGGGAGGAGAGGATGAGGCTCCGATTTGCGCTGCTTGCGGCTGCCGGCTCGTTGGCGGCGGCCGGCGCTGCGGCCGCCGCGGTGCAGGTGTCCGGCAACGCGCAGGGCGTCGCACTGGCGCGCCGGGAGGCGGCGGCCTACCGCGCCGTGCGGGCGGAGACCGTGCACGAGACCGGCTACGTGGTGATGAACGCGCTGCTGGGGGCCGTGTCGGTGTTCGACTGGCGGTGGGGCACCGGCGTCGTTCCGCCTGGGTGGGTGCGCGGCACCGAGGACGGGGTGGTGGCGCTGCGAGACGGACGGGTGCTGTGGTGGCGCGATGAGCTCACGCCGCCGGTCTGCAGGTCGGGCCTCTGCGACCAGCAGCCGGTGGAGGTGGTGGTCGATCGCGCCGGCGCGTTCTACGCCTACGGCGACCCCGCCAGGCACACCTGCTTCGGGAGGCTGACCGGCGAGACCCCGGTGAGCTACCGGTCGCTGTGGAACGTCCCGCACGGGCGCTACACGGCACCCGACTACCGCGGCGATACGGTGAGGCTGAGCTTCAGCTACCCGTGGGGGAGCCGCCAGACCGCGCATGAGACGGACACGCTCTCGCGCGCGACCCTGCTGGACCGCGGCGGCGTGATCCGCGTCTCAGGTGGCGGCCAGCGGCCGTTCACGATCCGCTTCACCAACACCCAGCTCGCGCGCGCGCCCGCGGCGCCCCGCGTCAACCTCTGCCGGGGGTAGCGCGCCGGCCCGCTCGCCAGAACCCAGGCGTGGGCGCGGCGCGGGCGCTACCCGTGGGCGAAGTGGCCGCCTGAGTAGATGACCCGCTCGCCGCCGCCCGACAGGGTCGCGGTCACCGTGCGGTCCGTGGTGGACACGATGTCGGTGTGCACGACCGAGTCGTTGAAGCCCAGGCGCTCCCACTCCTGCTGGGAGACATCTCCCGGGTCGCCGTCGTAGCAGATCCGCAGCGACATCCCGACCGCCAGGTGCGTGTTGCCGTACGGCCCGCCCACGTTCTCGTCGTACAGGGTGTTGGCCATGAAGCGGTTGATCCTCGACAGGCGAGCGTCCGTGAGGGAGAACTCACCCACGCGGTCGGCGCCATCGGCGCTGAGCATCTCGCGCAGCAGCGACTCGTTCTCGCTCGCGCTGCTGTGCACCACGCGACCGTGCTCGAAGCGCAGCGCGACGTCGCGGATCAGCGAGCCGTGTATGTACAGCGGCTCGGAGAAGCGGATCTCGCCCTCGGTCCCCCGCCAGTCCGGGCTGGTGAAGACCTCGAAGCTCGGCACGTTGCGCCCGCCGCCGCCGATCCACCGTCGCCGTTGGCCCAGCGACAGCCACAGGTCGATGCCCTCGCCCTCGACGTGCAGCCGCTCGATCGCCAGCGAGTTCAGCCAGGCGCAGTGCGACGCGATCCGGGCGTTGACCTCGCGCCAGCGCGCGACCGGGTCCTCGTCGTCCAGGAAGCAGGCGGCGGCGATCTGCTCCCAGTACTCCTGCACCCCCATGCCGGCCTCGGCGGCCATCGCCTGCGTGCCGTACAGGCCGACGGTCCAGGTGAGCTCGCCCGCGCTCTCCTTTGCCACCGTCCAGTCGACGAGCGGCCGGTGCGCCTCCTGGTGGCGGATGATGCGGGAGGGGTCCACGCCGCGCAGCGCATGCGGGTCGCCGGTGGCGATGATGTGCAGCATGTGGTCCAGCTGATCGACCAGCCCGCGGTGGTAGCGCTCGGCGAAGAAGTCAAGCTGGCGCTCGTCGGCGAGCTTGAGAAGCTCGCGCGTGAAGCTTGACTGCGGCAGGTCCGCCGGCTCGTAGATGCCGATCACGTTCCCACCCGCCCGCCAGACGGCGCGGCAGCACTCGATGTACAGCGGCCGCGCGATGTCAGGCGCGTGGACGCCGACCACGTCGCCCGCGGAGATGCCGGCGCCCCCGCCGAGCGCGAACTCGACCAGCAGCCGCGCGTAGCGCTCGAGCTGCTGCTGTGCGGGCGTGTGGCTCACCTCCGGCGAGCCTACCGCACGGTCTGCTGCCAGGGCCCGGCGAGCGAGCGCATGGCGCGCCGGGCCCTGGCACGGCTAGTCGATCGTGCTGAACTCGACGATCGCGATCGTCAGCATGATCAGCCCCAGCGCGACCACGGTCGCGGCCTCAAGCAGGGTCGGCACCCGCCACCCGAACCAGGTGATGCCGCGGTCAAGCGCCGCGCGCGCCAGCGGTGAGATCGACAGGTGCGAGAAGACGATCCTGCGCATCGGATCGACGGCGTAGGCGAGCGGGTCAAAGCGGTTGAGCACGCCCAGCCAGGTCGGCAGCCCCGACACGGGAAACAGCGCGCCGGAGATGAAGAACATCGGGGTGATGATCATCTGCATCACGCCCATGAACGACTGCATCTGCCGGATGCGCACCGCCACCATCACGCCGAAGGCGGTGATCGAGAAGGCGAGCAGCAGCTGCAGCGCGAACACCTCGATGATCATCAGCGGGTCATAGGGGACGTGCACCGCGCCCGCCAGGCAGATGACCACGATCCCCTGGATCGAGGCGACCGTCGCGCCGCCCAGGCACTTGCCGACCACGATCGAGCTGCGGCGCACGGGCGCCACCATCATCTCGCGCAAAAAGCCGAACTCGCGGTCCCACACGATCGACGCGGCCGAGAACATGGCGGTGAACAGGACCGAGATCGCGAGGATCCCCGGGTAGATGAACGTCATCAGGTCGACGCCGTGCGTGCCGGCGCTCGACAGCCGGTTGAGCCCGGCGCCCAACACGAACAGGAACAGCAGCGGCTGCACGAGCGTGGTCACCATCCGCATGCGGTCCGTCCGGTAGCGGATCAGCTCACGCCGCCAGACGATCCTGATCGCGCGCAGCTCGGAGGAGAGGCTGCGCTCGGGCACCGAGACGCGGACCACGGGGTGGCCGGCGGCGGCGTGCGGCGCGCCGTCGGCCCGCCCGTCGGCGGGGTGGTCCGCCGCCGCGTGGCGGTCGACGCTCGCGGCGCGATCCGCGCTCGCGGCGCGGTCCGCGGTCGCGACGGGAGCCGAGCCGTCGCCGGGCGCCTGCGCGCTGTGCGTGGCGGTCGGCTCGGTGCCGTGCTCGCTCATCGCCGCCCTCCGCTCATCATCTGCATCATCACCCTGTTGCGGTGCCGGGACTGGTCCTCCTCGGCGTCGCGGATCGTGGTGCCCGTGTAGGACATGAACACGTCGTCGAGGGTCGGCCGGCTGACGCTCACCGCCCTGATCGGCACGTCAAGCTCGGAGAACAGCCGCGGCACGAACCGCTCGCCGGCCGCCACGGCGAACGCGACCGCGCCCTCGGAGCGGCGGGCGCGTATGCCGAAGTGGCGCTCGAGCGCCTCGATCGCAGCGTCGTCGTCGTCGGTCTGGATCGTGACGCGGTCGGTGCCGATCGCGGCCTTGAGCGCCTGCGGTGAGTCGAGCGCGACGATCTCGCCGTGGTCCATGATCGCGATCCGGTCGCACCACTCGGCCTCGTCCATGTAGTGGGTGGTCATGAAGATCGTGATCTCCTCCTGCTCCTTGAGCTCGCGGATGTAGCCCCAGATCGATCGGCGGGTCTGCGGATCCAGGCCGATCGTGGGCTCGTCCAAGAACAGGACCCGCGGCGAGTGCATCAGCCCGCGGGCGATCTCAAGCCGGCGGCGCATGCCGCCGGAGAAGGTCGACACCGGCGCATCGCGCCGCTCCCACAGCCCGACCATCCGCAGGACCTGCTGCATCCGAGGGGCCACCAGGTCCGATCGCACGCCGTAGAGCTCGGCGTGCAGGCGCAGGTTCTGCGCCGCGGTCAGGTAGCCGTCCAGCGTCGGGTCCTGGAAGACCAGCCCGATGTTGCGGCGCACCTCGTCGCGCTGGCGCACGACGTCGAAGCCCGCCACGCGCGCCTCGCCCGACGTCGGCCGCGTCAGCGTGCACAGCATGTTGATCGTGGTCGTCTTGCCCGCGCCGTTGGGGCCCAGGAACCCGAACACCTCGCCCAACGCCACCTGAAAGCTCACGCCGCGCACGGCGCGCACCTCGCCGAAGGTCTTGACGAGGTCGCGCACCTCGATCGCCAGCGCGCACGGCGCAGCGCCGGAGGTGGCGGTCACCGCGTCACCCGGCTCGCTCATCGCCATCTGAGGTTAGCCTCCCGGATGCTCGGCATCGGCCGCGGGACCCGCGTCGCCTCCGCCCTCCGGGGGCTCGCCCGCGGCCGCCTGCTCGTCGTCGGCGAGGATGCGGTAGAGCGTGCGCCGCGCCTGGGCGATCAGCTGCGCGGCCCGCGCGCGCTGGGACTCGTCGCCCACCGACGCGACCTGCCAGAACGCCTTCGCGAAGGCGAAGAAGGCCGGCCCCAGCTCGCTGAGGCGCTCATTGTGATCGGCGCCCTCGCTCCACGGGTCCGGCTCGGCGGCGCGCGCCTGCAGGTGCTCGCGCCCCGCATCGGTCAGCCCCCAGGTGCGGGAGCCGTCGCGCTCCTGCGAGCGGATCAGGCCCTCGTCCTCGAGCTGCGAGAGGGTTGGATAGATGGAGCCCGGGCTCGGGCTCCATCGGCCCCCGCTGCGCTCATCGATCGTCTGCATCAGCTGATAGCCGTTGCGCGGCTCCTCGCCGAGCAGCCGCAGCACCGCCAGGCGCACATCGCCGCGGCGAGCGCGGCCGCGGCCGCGGGGGCCGCGGCCGAACGGGGCGTTGGGGCCCGCAAACCACGGGCCCCCGCGCATCCGCCGCCAGGACATCAGCTCGGCGAGCTCCTCGGGGGTTGGCCCCTGCGATCCGGGCCGCGAGTGCCGCCAGCCCTCGCCTCGGCGGCCGCAGCCCGCGCGCGACAGCTCCTGCGCGATGTCCGCCAGGCGCTGCGCCCTGCGCGCCCACGGCGCGCCCTGCCACTCATATGCCTGCGAATGGGTCATCTCGATCCTCCGTGGCCCCCGGCCGGTCGTTGCGATGCATCAACGATATATCGTAACGTTGATCATGTCAAGTGGGCACGTGTCGGCTCCAGGTGTCAAGTGGGCACGTATCGGCTCCAGGTGCCAAGTGGGCGCGCGTTCGCTCCGGGGCCGGATGCGCGGCCGCGGGAGCGGGCGGGCGGGGCGTGCCGCAGGGGCTCGTGGCCGCTTCGGTCAGCTGTCCGGGCGTCGGCCGCGGGTGCGGCGAAGCCAGTCGGCGACCTGCTGGCTGACCTCGCCCATCTGCGACCCCAGCGCCCCCACGTTCTCGCCGATCTCGGCGAGCAGGCTGCGAAAGCGCTCGGCGTAGTGCTCCATCGCTTCGGAGGCCTCCTCGCGGACGTTGGTCTCGTCCCCGCGGCGGCGGTACTCGCCGCGCACGATGCGGTCGTACTCGCCGCTGGCAACCCACCGCATCACCTCGCAGACCCGGCGCACGGCGTAGGAGTGGGTCGCGCCGATCTCAAGGAAGAACCGTCGCACGCGGTCATGGGCGTCCTCCCAGTTCTCGTACTCCATCGCCTGGGCCAGGAACGCATCGAGGTCCAGGTGCTCGGCGCGCAGCCCGCCGGCGGTCACCATCAGCGTGCGGCAGACGATCCGCGGGTCGCGCACGACGAGCGTGGCCGCCCGGTCGCAGGACAGCTCCGCGGCGCGCATCCACTCAAGCAGCACGGCCCGCACGGCGCGCAGCGGCAGCCCGAGCGCCAGCGGCACGCCGCTCCCGGCTCGCAGCAGGATCTCCAGCGCGGTCATGTACAGCACGTGGTCTGAGAGCACGTGGCCGAGCTCGTGCGCGAGCACCACGCGCCGCTCGCCGGCATCCAGCCGCTCATACAGGGTGCAGTCGAGCACGATCATCGGCCTGCGGGAGCCGATCGTGCGTGCGCTGCCGAGCACCGAGTCGCTGACGTACAGCTCGTAGCGCTCGGGCATGTCGAGGATCCGGCAGACGCCCAGATGAGAGGACCAGAGGTCCGGCAGCTGGCGCTCGGAGACCCTGATCGAGTTGCCCAGGTAGAACTGGCGCAGCGCCCGCTCGTAGCGCAGCTCCACGAGCTTGCGCACGACGGTGTCCAGCATCGGGATCGCCCTGAGCGCCGCGGTCGCGGCGCGGTCGGTCGGATGCTCGTAGGCCTTGGGCGAGATGTCCGGATACGGGCGCAGCGCCTCGGGGAGCGTCTCGGCCATCACGCGCAGCCTACTTCCACGCGGCCGGTGCGAAGCCGTGGCGCACGGCGGCTGGCGCCGTTCACCGGACGTTCTCGGAGAAGTGACCGGGCAACCGTAGAATCAAGCCGTGCTGCCGCTCTCCCAGTTGATCCGCAGCCCGCTGGTGGACCGCTCCGGTGAGCAGCTGGGTCGCGTCGAGGACGTGATCGTTCGCCTCGGCGGCGACGGCCTGCCGCCGGTGACCGGGATCAAGGCCCGGATCGGGGGGCGGGAGCTGTTCGTGCCCACCAGCCGCATCGCCGACCTCGAGCGCGGCGCGATCCGCCTCTCCAAGGATAAGCTGAACCTCGGGCGGTTCGAGCGCAGGCCCGGCGAGGTGCTGCTGCGCGAGGACGTGCTGCACCACCGGCTGATCGACGTGCACAACGCGCGGCTTGTCACCGCGCGCGAGATCGAGCTCGAGCAGGTGGATGGCCGCTGGCGCGTGCTCGGCATCCTGGCGCAGCGGCGCTCGCCGCTGCATCGCCTGCTGGCGGGTGCGCGCGGCGACGGGTCGCGGCGTGAGCCCGAGGGGGGCCTGATCTCCTGGGACCGGCTCGAGCCGTTCGTGGGCCACGTCCCCAGCTCCCGGCTGCGGATCGGCTCCCGCCGCCTGGCGCGGCTTCACCCGGCGCAGATCGCCGACCTGGTCGAGGCCGCATCCCACGATCAGGGCGAGGAGATCATCCGCGCCGTGGGGGCCGATCACGAGCTTGAGGCCGACATCTTCGAGGAGCTCGACGACGAGCACCAGGTGGAGTTCGTGGCCGAGCGCTCCGACCAGGAGGCCGCGACCCTGCTGGCGCGGATGGCGACCGACGATGCGGCCGACCTGATCGCCCAGCTCCCCCAGGAGCGCCGGGCCAACGTGCTTGCGCTTCTGCCCGGGCCCCAGCGCCGGCATGTGCAGGCGCTGCTCGGCTACGACCCGCGCACCGCCGGAGGGCTGATGAGCCCTGAGTTCGTGACGGTGCCAAGCGACGGGACCGTCGCCGACGCGGTCGCCGCCGTGCGCGGCTCCGATTGCCCGGACGAGGCGCTGGGGACGATCCTGCTGGTCGACGGCGCCGGGCGGCTGGCCGGTGCGGTGACCGCGCTCGCGCTCCTGCGCGCCGAGCCGCAGACGCCGCTGTGCGAGCTGGCGGCCGAGGAGGTGCAGGTCGTTCGTCCGGATGCCGAGCTCCCGGAGATCGCGAGCCTGATGAGCGACTACAACCTGATCGCGCTGCCCGTCATCGACGACGACGGCCGAGCGGTGGGCGTGGTGACCGTCGACGACGTGCTCGAGCTTTCGCTGCCGCGCGACTGGCGATTGCGACACCGCGCAAGTCGCGACTGAGGTCCGGTGCCGGAGCCGACCCCGACCCGCGGCGACCCCCGGATCGCCCCAGGCAAGGCTGCGCCCGCAGGCCGCACGGCTGACGCGCGCCCGACGGCGGACAGCTCGCCAGGGGCGCCGCGAGCGGTGCTCGACAGCGCGCACGTCGGCGACATCCGCGGCGCGCTGGGGACGATCCGGGTGCACGAGATGGGCCAGCGCCGCGGCACGCGCGCGAGGCTGCTGGCGCTGCTTGCGATCATGGGACCGGGCCTGATCGTGATGGTCGGCGACAACGACGCCGGCGGGGTGGCGACCTACGCCCAGGCCGGACAGGACTACGGGGTCAGCCTGCTGTGGGTGCTGCTCTTGCTGATCCCCGTGCTGATCGTCAACCAGGAGATGGTGATCCGCCTGGGGGCCGTGACGGGCGTGGGCCACGCGCGGCTGATCAACGAGCGATTCGGCCGCTTCTGGGGCTGGTTCTCGGTCGGTGACCTGTTCGTCCTCAACTTCATGACGATCGTCACCGAGTTCATCGGCGTCAGCCTGTCGCTCGGCTACTTCGGGATAAGTCCCTACATCGCGGTGCCGGTGGCGATGGCGCTGCTTGTGGCGATCACCGCGTCGGGCAGCTTCCGCCAGTGGGAGCGCTTCATGTACGTGTTCATCGCCGCCAACTTCCTGGTGATCCCACTGGCGATCCTGTCTCATCCGAGCGTCTCGAGCATCATCGCGCACACCTTCACCCCCGGGATCCGGGGCGGAGCGACGTCCAACGCGGTGCTTTTGATCATCGCGATCGTCGGCACCACGGTCGCGCCCTGGCAGCTGTTCTTCCAGCAGTCGAACATCGTCGACAAGCGGATCACCCCGCGCTGGATCAACTACGAGCGCACCGACACGGTGATCGGGGCGTTCGTCGTGGTGATCGGCGCCGGAGCGCTGATCGCCGTGACCGCGTTCGGGCTGGCTCCGGCCGGTCCCGGGCACTTCGTCAACGCGGGCGTGACCGCCCATCAGCTCGCCGCACGGCTGGGGTCCGCGGCCGGCGCGATGTTCGCGATCGTGCTTCTCAACGCCTCCCTGATCGGCGCGGCGGCCGTCACGCTTGCGACCTCATACGCGTTCGGCGACGTGTTCGGGATCAGGCACTCGCTGCACCGCGGGGTGCGCGATGCGCCCGCCTTCTACGTCAGCTTCACGGCGCTTGTGGCGCTCGCCGGCGGGATCGTGCTGATCCCGGGCGCGCCGCTGGGCGTGATCACCACCGCGGTGCAGGCGCTCGCGGGGGTGCTGCTGCCCAGCGCCACCGTGTTTTTGCTGTTGCTGTGCAACGACCGCGAGGTGCTCGGCCCGTGGGTGAACCGCCCGTGGCTCAACGCGGTCGCGACGCTGATCGTGTCCGTGCTGCTGGTGCTGTCGATCATCCTCGTGATCACGACGCTGTTTCCCGCAGTCAACGTGGGCCGGCTGTCGATCGTGCTGTTCTCGGTGCTGGCGCTCGTGCTGGCGGCGTCGGCGGCCTGGCTGGCCCGCTCCCGGCGCACCTCGCCGCCGGCCCGGGCCTTCACCGAGGAGGAGCGCCGGACATGGACGATGCCGCCGCTGGCGCTGCTGGGGCGCCCGGAGTGGTCGGCGGGCCGCAGGCTGGCGATGCTCGCCCTGCGCGGCTATCTGGTGATCGCCGTGCTGCTGCTGGTCGTCAAGGCGGTCCAGCTGGGGGGCGGCTGAGGAGGCCGCCGTTCCGGGCCGCCGGGACCGCGGGCGCGGGCGCTCGGGCGCGCTGCGGTGCTCAGGCCGGCCCGGCGGCGCGGGCGCGAAGCGCCGCCTGCAGTCGCTCGAGCGCGGCCGCCACCTCTGGCCCGGCCTCCGCGCGCTCGCCTGAGAGCAGGGCTCGCGCGGCGTCGGACACCCCCTGGCGCAGGGCGGCGAGCTCAGCGAGCCGGCCGGCGAGCGCGCTGGCGGCCGGATCGGCCGCCAGCTCGGTGAGCGCCGAGTCCAGCGCGGCCAGCAGCTGAAGCGCGGCCTCGCGCGGACGGCCCTCCTCCAGGTCCATGCGGGCCCGCAGCGTCAGCTCCTCACAGGCGAGCGTCGAAGCGCGGCCGGTCAGCGCGGCCGCCAGCCTCGCCTCGCCGGCGAGGCGGCTCCGGCGCCCTGAAGGCCCCGTCGCCAGGCGCAGCTCCCGCGCCTGGATCCACGCTCCCTCGGCGACCTGCTCGCCCGCGCCGTAGCCGGCCCTGGTCGCCAGCGCCTGGGTCACCGACACCGTTCGCAGCCAGGGGTCGCCGGTCGCCAGGCGGTAGGCGTGCAGGGCGCGGTTGAGCACCCGGACGCCGTCGCGAAGCTCACGCTCGCCGGCGCGCCCCAGCCAGCCGCGCGCCGCCGCCTCGTCGGCCAGCGGAGCTGCGCCGATGATCGTCGCGCGGCCGACCGCCACCGGCGGCGGCGCCGCTCCGGGCGCCAGGCGCCTGCTCGCGCGCCGCGGCCACCGCCGCGCCGGCGAGGAGGCGAGCGTGGAGAGGACCAGCACGTGGCTGGGCTGCGAGGGGGTCGCCTGCGCCGCTGCTTGGCCGCCGCTCGGCGCTCGCACCAGATAGCGGCCGTCCGGCGGCCCCAGCGGCCACGGGAGGTCAAGCTGCACGAACGCGAACAGGCTCGCGCACCCCACCGCGCCGCGGTGGCTCAGCGCCCGACCCTGATCGCGTAGCGGCTGGGCGCGATCGGCACGACCGGCTCCGGGATCTGCCCGATGCGCGCGATCAGCGCCTGCCACTGCGCGGGCGACAGGATCCCGCGCACCTGGGCGGCCGTGCGCGGATTGGTGCCGTAGTCGGGCGTGAACAGCACCTGGATCCGGTTGCGGTGGCTCGGCAGCGCCAGCGTGGTCGGCTGGCCGCGGTAGGACATGTCGGACACGATCTCCGACGGCGCCATCGCGCCCTGCAGCGTGAGCAGGCGGCGGATCGTGAGGTCGGTGATCGATCCGGGACCCTGGTGGCCCAGCACGGGGATGCCGTCGATCCGCGAGATGTCCATGCTCGCGCCGGTGACCCCGGCCGCGTCGACCCCGTCGGCGCCGGACGCGGTGTGCCCGCATTCGAGCCCCGACACGTACGGGTACAGCCCGGACCTTGAGAGGAACTCGATCGTGGCGAGCACCCTGCGGTCGATCAGCCCCGCCCGGATGTCGCGACGCCCGCACGGGTAGATGCCGACGTGGGGGTCGTGGAGCACCAGCTCGGCGAGCTGCTGCTTTGACATCAGCATCACCTGGCCGATGGTGGGATCGCGTCCGGAGGCGCCCAGGAAGGGATCGATGCTCTGCGCCCTGTAGATGTCGGTCGACTCGAGCAGCCGCCAGCCGTCGAGGATCGGCTTGGGATCGACGTAGGGGGCGTCGCGTCCGGCGGGCTGGATCATGAACCACAGGTGCGGCGCCATCCCCTGCGAGCGGCCCCCGATCCGGCCGAGGATCGTGCCCGCGACCACGATCGAGCCGACCCTCAGGGCGCGCAGCCGGTACTGGTCGCGCGCCAGGTGCAGCACTCCGGAGAAGTAGTCCTCAAAGCTCGCGATCTGCGCGGACGGCTGGCGCAGCTGCAGGTCACCGCCCGAGGCGTAGGACGCGGGACGGTTGGGGTGCGCGAACAGCCGCTCCTTGACAAGCGGCGTGCCGATGGCCGCCGTGATCCCGGAGACGGTGGCGGAGGGCACCGGCGACCGCCGGCCCGCGGCCTGCATCCCCGCGCTGGCGGGCTGGCTCGGCGCCGGGAGCGCGGGGATGGAGAACTCGCGCCTGACGCGGGGCGCCCGCGGCGAGATCGCGATCGGGACCGGGTAGCGGCGCGCGATCGAGCCCAGATGGGCGTAGGTGTAGACGTTGCCGGTGGCGTCCTGCAGCTCGATGTAGCGCCCGAGCGACGGGCTTGAGCCGAGCGCCACGATCCGCCCGTCGTTGACGGCTATCGCCGGCGCGCCGGGGCGCGCGAAGATCGCCACGCCGGTGGCGCCGGGCGCGGATCCGACGGCGATCGCGGGATCCGCGCCCGGGATCCGGCGCCCCGCCAGCGCGTCGACCGTGTCGTCGGCGTAGCGCGCCGGCGCCGCCACCGGGAAGCGGCCCTCGACGAGCGTGGTGAGCGCGCCGATCAGGGCCGCGGGGATGCCGCTGATCAGCCTGGCGCGCAGGAGCACGGACTGGACGTACCAGTCGGCGTGGTTGTAGGCGAAGATCGCCTTCGCCAGGTCGCTGGAGGCGCCCGCCGCGTGCAGGTAGCGGGCGGCGCTGAAGATCGCGTCCACGGGGTTGTAGGGGTCCGCGTAGCCGCTGCCGGTCGCATCGACTCCCCACCGCCGCCATGTGGACGGGAGGAACTGCATCCATCCGACGGCGCCCGCGGAGGAGACCGACAGGTTGCGACCGTAGTCGGTCTCCACCTCGTTGATTGCGGCCAGCACCTGCCAGGGCACGTCGTACTGGATCCCGGCGGCCTGATAGATCGGCAGCAGGAACGGCGGGATCTGGAAGGAGTCGATGAAGAAGTTGGGCACGCCGGTCGCTCCCGGGCCCGGGATCGACAGGGAGTAGCCAGATGGCGGCGCCGGGCGGGCGGGGCTGCCGGAGGACGAGGAGCGCTTCGGGCGCGCGGTGCCCTCGCGCCCGCGAGGGGCCGAGGCCTGCCCCGGCTGGGGCAGCGAGGACTGGGGCTCGGTCCAGCCGGGGCCGATCGGCACCGGGGGCATGGCGCCCGGGCTCCCGGCACCGGCGCTCGTCGAGCTGCTGGACGTCGAGCTGGTGGACGTCGAGGTGCTGGACGTCGAGGTGGTGGACGTCGAGGTGGTGGACACCGATCCGCTCGACGATGCCGCGGTGGACGTCGTGGACGTCATGGACGCCGTGGACGTCGTGGAGGAGGTGGGCGAGGTCGACGAGGTGGACGAGGTGGACGAGGTGGACGAGGTGGACGAGCTGGACGACGTCGACGCGCCGGGGGGCTGGCCTGCCCCTGTGCCCTGGCCCGCCCCGGAGCCTGGGGCGCCTGAGGCATTCAAGCCTAAAGCTGAGCTTGAGGCTGAGAGATGGCCATCGGCTCCGGCGGCCGGGATCGCCGCCAGCCCTGCGATCGCCAGCCCCACGGACAGCGCCACGCCGGCACGCGCGATCGCCCGCCGGTCGATCACCGCCTGCCGCCTCGGTATCGGTTGCTCTCGGTGCGCACCACAGCGATTGGAGCGGGCCGCCGGGGCCTTGACTGCAAGCTACTGAGTGGGTCGGCGGTTTGCAATCGCCCGCGCCTCTGGTGTGTCCTTGCTGTGAAGGGAGAGCGCGGTGCGGCCAGGCGCAGGCCATCGGGTCCGACGGCGGCCGGCGACCGTGGGCGCCGGCGGGGCGCGCGGCCGCTACATTGCGGCGATGGGCGGCGACGCAAGCTTCGTGGAACGGTTCGCAAGACAGGGCGAGGAGACGCTCGGGCGCCTGGCGCAGGACCTGCTCGAGCATCCGGTCGTCTCCTCGGCGCTGTCGGCCGTGTTCGGGACCCGCGAGCGGGCCGCTCGTGCGCAGGAGCTGGCGATGGCGGCGCTCAACCTGCCGTCGGCGGCGGACCTGGAGCGGCTGACCCGCCGCCTTCGCAGCGTCTCGCAGCGCCTTGAGGCGATCGAGGACGCGCTTGACCGGATCCAGGAACGGCTCCCCGCGCCGGGCGCGCTCGCGTCGGCGCAGGAGCGGCTGGACGCGATCGAGGCCGCGCTCGGACGGATCGAGGCCGGTCAGGACGGCGGAGGCTCCAGGCGGGCGAGGGCCGCCGCGACCAGCTCGCCGAGCGCGAGCTCCGCCTCGCGCAGCTCGTCATCCGCCAGCCGGCGGCGGTCGGCGGCGTCTGAGACGATCAGCGCGCAACCGGCCCGCAGGCCGCGGCGCTCGGCGACCGCGAACAGCGCGGCGGCCTCCATCTCCACCGCGAGCGCGCCGGCCTCCCGCCAGGCGCGCTCGGACCCCTCCGGCAGGTCGTAGAACAGATCGCTGCTGGCGACCGCGCCGAATCGCACGCGCTCATCCGCCACCGCGCGCAGCGCCCCCAGCAGCCGCGGATCGCCGGCGACCGTACCCGAGGCGCCCAGCGCGCGGCTCGTGCCGTCGGCCGCCAGCGCGCCGGTGACCACCAGCAGCTGGCCGAGCGCCAGCGAGGCGTCGAGCGCGCCGCAGGTGCCGGCGCGGACGATCGTGCGCGCGCCCAGGGCCGCGAGCTCACAGGCCACGATCGCTGCGCTAGGACCGCCCATGCCGCTGCTCTGGATCGTCAGCGGGGCTCCGTCCGCCGCCCGCCCCGTGTACCCCCACAGGCCGCGGTGGTGGTTGCACATCCTCGGCTTGACCAGCAGCGCCTGGGCGAGGGCGAGCGCGCGCCCCGGGTCTCCCGGCAGGATCACGCGCTCGGCCACGGGCGCGGTGGGGCGCAGGTGGATGGTGGCGGGCATGGCCGGCGAGCGTAGCCCGCGCCGATGCGCCGCAGCTCGCCGCGGCGCCGCAGCTCGCCTGCGGGACTACGATCGAGGTGATGTGCGATTTGACATTAGGGCCGGCGGCCAGTAGACATATCCCGCAACGCAAGGCAACAGGCCGGCACGTGGCCGGGCCTCCGTGCCCGGCCGCGAGGCGCCGCCGGAAACGTGACGAGCGCCTACGGCCGACGCAGCGGGCCGTTACGCCCGCGGGCGGCGGGGCCCCGGCTCTCACCGAGACCCCGTCGCCGGCTTGCGCGCCGGGACGCAGGCGGCCCGCGCGGAGCCCCCGCCCGGGCGGCGAGGGCGCCGGGGCGCGGCGGTGAGCCGCCAGGCCGGGCGCGGACCCGGTGGCGCCGCCGATCTTCTCGACGCCGTGGCGGCCGGTGGCCTTCTGCAGCGCGGACGGCCGGTCGTCGTGCTGCTGTCCGGAGGGCGCGACTCGGTCTGTCTGCTGGACCTGGCGGTGCGGATCTGCGGCCCGGACGCGGTCACGGCGCTGCACGTCAACTACCGGCTCCGGCCTGAGGCCGACGACGAGCAGCGCCACTGCCAGACGCTGTGCGCGGCGCTGGGCGCGCGCCTTGAGGTGCTGATCGCCGGTGGGCCGCCGAGCTCGGGCAACATCCAGGCGTGGGCCCGCCGCGTGCGCTACGCGCGCGCGGCGGCGCTCGCCCGGCCGCTGGAAGCGGACGTCGCTGCCGGACACACGGCCTCAGACCAGGTGGAGACGATCCTCTACCGCCTCGCCTCGTCGCCCAGCCGCAGGGCGCTTCTGGGGATGCCCGAGCGCGACGGCTCAAACCCCGCCGTGGTGCGCCCGCTGCTGGGCGTCTGGCGAGAGCAGACGACCGCGTACTGCCGGGCACGCGGCCTGCGGTTCGTCGACGACCCCACCAACGACGGCGACAGATACGCGCGCGGCCGCGTGCGCGGGCGCCTGGTGGCCGCGCTTGAGGCCGTGCACCCGGCCGCCCGGGAGAACGTGCTCGCCGTGGCCGAGATCCTGCGCGCGGAGGCGCAGGTGCTCGACGAGCTGGTCGAGCAGGCGCTGGGGGTCGGCGGCTCATCTGCTCAAGACGGCGGCGCGGCGCTCGCCACCGGCGGGATGCAGCCCGCAGCGGGCGAATCGATCCCGGTCTCGCGGCTGCGCTCGCTGCCGCGCGCGCTGCGGCGGCTGGTTGTGCAGCGCCTGGCCGACGGCGCGGCCGGCCGCCCGGCCGCGGGCGTGGCGCGCAGGGCCGACGACGTCGCGGCGCTGGGAGAGGGCAAGCTGCTTGACCTGCCGGTCGGCGTGCGCGCGGGGGTGCGCGACGGCATCCTGCGCTTCCAGCGCACGCCGTTGGGCGTGCGCCGGGGGCCTTCGAGCAGCGACCGGGAGGAAGCCGGGACGGGCTCCGGGCCCATAGAATCCAGGGCGTGAGCGGCGATCCGGCGATCGGGGAGATCCTCGTCCCCGAGCGGGCGCTCACCGCGCGGATCTCCGAGCTGGCGGCCGAGATCTCGCGTGACTACGCCGGGCGGGAGCTGCTGCTGATCGGCGTGCTCAAGGGCGCGGTGTTCTTTCTGTCGGACCTCATGCGACAGCTCAGCATCCCGGTGTCGGTCGACTTCATGGCGGTCGCCTCCTACGGCTCGGCGACGCGCTCCTCCGGGGTGGTGCGGATCCTCAAGGACCTCGACGCGCCGATCGAGGGACGCGACGTGCTGATCGTGGAGGACATCGTCGACTCGGGGCTGACGCTGCAGTACCTGCTGCGAAACCTCGCCGGACGCAACCCCGCCTCCCTGGAGGTCTGCGCGCTGCTGATCAAGCCCGAGCGGCGCAAGGTCGACCTGCGCACGCGCTACGTCGGCTTCGAGATCCCCAACCGCTTTGCGATCGGCTACGGACTGGACCACGGCGAGCGCTACCGCAACCTCCCTTACGTGGCGGCGCTGGCGCGGTAGCGCCCCGGCCGTGCCCCGGCCGCGTCCGTTCGCTGCTCGGAGCGGGGTCGGCCCGGTGCTACGCTTGCTGATTCCACGGCGATGAAGCGCACGCGCCAGAGAGCCGGGGAAGAGCAGGGATTGAGCCCATGAGCCGGTTTTTCAAGAGCGCCGCGTTTCCGATCCTGATCGTCGTGGTGCTCGCGTTCTTCGCGCAGAAGCTGATCGGCAGCTCCTCCAGCGGCCCCAGCTACAGCTTCGGGAACTTCATCCAGCAGCTCGAAAGCCACCAGGTGCGCTCGCTGACGCTGGACCAGAAGTCCAACGCGGCCGACGTGACCGCGGTCGTGGGCGGCCAGACGGTCAAGTACAGCGTCGGCTACCCGGACTCATACGCGCCGACGCTGATCGCGATGGCTCAGCGCGACGTGCCGGCCAGCGGCTTCAACGTCCAGGACAAGTCCTCGAGCCCGTGGCTGTCGCTGCTCACATACGTGCTCCCGTTCATCATCTTCATCGGCTTCTGGATCTTCTTGATGAACCAGGTGCAGGGCGGGGGCTCGAAGGTGATGTCGTTCGGCAAGTCGCGCGCCAAGCGGATGTCGGTCGACTCGCCCAAGATCACCTTCCGGGACGTCGCCGGCGTCGACGAGGCCGTCGAGGAGCTTCAGGAGATCAAGGAGTTCCTGGAGAACCCCAAGAAGTTCCAGGCGCTCGGCGCGCGGATCCCCAAGGGCGTGCTGCTGTACGGCCCGCCGGGCACCGGCAAGACGCTGCTGGCGCGGGCGGTCGCCGGCGAGGCAGGGGTGCCGTTCTTCTCCATCTCCGGCTCGGACTTCGTCGAGATGTTCGTCGGCGTCGGGGCCTCGCGCGTGCGCGACCTGTTCGAGCAGGCCAAGCAGAACTCCCCCTGCATCATCTTCATGGACGAGATCGACGCCGTCGGGCGCCACCGCGGCGCGGGGCTCGGCGGCGGCCACGACGAGCGCGAGCAGACGCTCAACCAGCTGCTGGTCGAGATGGACGGCTTTGAGATGAAGGACAACATCATCCTGATCGCCGCCACCAACCGGCCGGACATCCTGGATCCGGCGCTGCTGCGCCCCGGCCGGTTCGACCGCCAGATCGTCGTCGACCGGCCAGATCGCGCCGGGCGCAAGAAGATCCTCGAGGTGCACACGCGCGGCAAGCCGCTGGCGCGCGACATCGACGTCGACGCGCTCGCCGGGCAGACGCCGGGGTTCACCGGGGCCGACCTCTCAAACCTGGTCAACGAGGCGGCGCTGCTGGCGGCGCGCAGCGGCAAGCGCGAGATCACCCAGCTCGAGCTGGAGGAGGGGATCATGCGCGTGATCGCCGGACCGGAGAAGAAGACGCGCGTGATGAGCTCCAAGGAGCGGCGGATCACCGCCTACCACGAGATGGGCCACGCGATCGTCGGCCACTTTTTGCCCAACTCCGACCCGATCCACAAGATCTCTGTGATCTCGCGCGGCCAGGCGCTCGGCTACACGATCTCGCTGCCGGGTGAGGACAAGTTCCTCACCACGCGCGCGGAGCTTCAGGACACGATGGCGATGACGCTCGGCGGCCGCGCCGCGGAGGAGATCTGCTTTGGCGAGATCACGACCGGCGCCTCCAACGACCTGGAGAAGGTCACGGCCACCGCCAAGCAGATGGTGATGCGCTTCGGGATGTCCGAGAAGCTCGGGCCGCGGGTGTTCGGCCACGACCACGGGCAGCCGTTCCTGGGGCGCGAGTTCTCCGCCGAGCCCGACTACTCGGATGAGATCGCGCGCGAGATCGACGACGAGATCCGCCGGATCGTCGAGAACGCGCACGTACAGGCCAAGGCGATCCTGACCGAGAAGCGCGCCGAGCTCGAGCGGCTGTCGGAGATCCTCATCAAGCGGGAGACGATCGAGAAGGAGCAGTTCGAGGCGCTGCTCGCCGGGGCCACCGAGGAGGAGGTCTTCGGTGCCGAGGCGCCCGCGCCGCCCGAGCTCCCAAGCGCGCCCGCGCCCGCGCTGGAGCGCGCGCCGCGGCCCGAGGTCACAAGGCCGCCGCTTCGGCCGGGGCTGGCGGGCGGCACGGCCGAGTAGCCGGCCGCCCGGCGCAGCTGAACGGGGGCTGCGCCGGCGGCTTTCGCCGCCGCGGCTCCGGGCCCGCCTGCGATCGCCGCCGAGGCTCCGGGCCGGCCCGCGATCAGTCGCTGTAGGAGCCCGGCTCGCTCAGCGGCGGGGTCAGCCCCTGGGCCCGGCACTCGGCCAGGCCGCGGCTCAGGGCGGGCATCGCCGACAGCGCCGGCGGGCGCTCGAACGTGGGGCGCGAGAAGTCGAAGTAGTCGGTCATCGGGTGCGCGTTGGCATCGCGAAAGGTCATCGCGGGCAGGTTCCACTTGCGCTCGATGAACGCGGCCAGCGACGTGTGGTCCTGGACGACGCTCGACACGTAGTCCGACCGCGCCCAGGGAGAGACGACGATCAGCGGCACGCGGAACCCGTAGCGGTCAAAGCCGCCGGGCGCCAGCGGCGGCTGGTCGGGGAACTGGATCGGCGAGATCGAGTCCGGACGGATCGCCGGCGGTGGCGGGACGTGGTCGTAGTAGCCCCCGTGCTCGTCCCAGGTCAAAAGCAGCGCGGTGGAGCGCCAGGTGCTCGCGCGCATGAGCGCGTGCACGACCCTGGCGATGAACCGCTCGCCCAGCTGGATGTCCTGCGGGTTCTCCTGCGAGGTGGTCCTGAAGTTGGGGCACACGTAGCTGAACTGGGGCAGTCGCCCGGCGGCGGCGTCGCGGTAGAAGCTCGGGATCGTCAGCACCCGGTCGCGCCTGGCAGGCGTGTAGAAGCCGGGCACGATCGCCGGGCTGAACGCGTCCTCGTAGTAGACGCGCCAGGAGATCCTCTGCTCGTCCAGGCGGTCGAAGATCGTCCCGTTGGCCGCCGGCGTGCTGAACGTCTGGCTGCTGTCGTCCACCAGCCCCGACGAGGTCCCGCAGAAGAAGAAGCGCAGGTTCGGCCAGGTCTGTCCCAGCACCGAGCAGAAGTAGCGCTGGCCGATCGGGAAGTGGCGCACCAGCGAATAGGTGAACGGCAGGTCCCGCTGGTCCCAGAAGCGCATCGCGACGGGTCCGCTGGCGCGCACGAAGCCGTCGTTTCGCCCGCCGTCCCATGCCTCGTGCGAGGCGTTCCAGGTCTGTGTCGGCTCACCGTCGAGCTGGCATGGGGAAAGGGCCGCCGTCGCGGTCACCCGGCCGCCCTGGGCGTCCGGGTTTGAGTTCACCGGGCGCCCGCGGCGGAGCGTCAGCCCGTCGACGTGCCGGCGCCCGCGCACCAGCGCCGGGACCATCCCCAGCAGGTTGTCGAAGGAGTGGTTCTCCATGATCAGCACCACGATGTGCTGGATCTGGGGCATCGACTCGTGCCCGGGCGCAAGGTGCGGGAAGGGCCGGCTGTCGGGGGTCCGCAGGCCGGCCGCGCGCGCGATCTGCCGCCAGCCGCCCGACGGCCGGGCCCAGGCCGGCAGGCGGCCGATCGCGGCCGTGGCCACAGTGCCCGCGGCGGCGCCGATGAGCGTCCGCCTCGTCAGCTGGGCGACCCGGTCGCCGGCGGGCGATCGATCCGCGTCCACGAGCGCGAGGTATATCGCAGTAACGTCCAGGGGGTGAGCGAAGCTCGGCGAAACGGTGCGCGCCATGCCCCCGGCGGGGCGGCGCGCGGGCGCGACGGCGCAGGCCACGCACGCGGACCGCTCGCGCGCGGGCGTGCCGGCACCCTGCTGCTTGCGGCCGCGCGGCTGTGGCTGCCGGTGGCGATCGCGGTCGCGGGGGCCGTGCTGATCGGCCTGGGGCACGGGAGCTACACCTCGGCGCAGGCAAACGAGCGGTCGCTTGAGTCCGCGGCCGGCGTGGCGCTGCTGATCGTGGCGCTGATGGTGTGGATGATCAGCTGGCTGTTTCGCCTGAGCCTGCGCAGCAACGCCGAGCGAGAGCTCGAGGAGGCGGCGCGCGAGCACTACGCGGCCACGGGACGCTGGCCCGACGAGGACTGACGTGCCGCAGACCGGCGAAGCGTCCGCGCCCGGCGACCCGCGGCCGGGCTGCAGCGGTCAGGGCCTCGCGGCGGCCGCGGCCGCCGCGGGTCCCGACCCCGGACGGGCGCCGGACTTCACGGTCATGGGGATCGTCAACGTCACGCCGGACTCCTTCTCAGACGGAGGCCTCTACGTCGATCCCCAGGCGGCGATCGAGCACGGCCTGGCGCTCGAGTCGCAGGGCGCCGCGATCCTGGATGTGGGCGGCGAGTCGACCAGGCCCGGCGCAGAGCCGGTCTGCGAGCGGGTGGAGCTTGAGCGGGTGCTGCCGGTGATCGCGGGCCTGCGGGCGGCGGGCACGCGGGCGCGGATCTCGATCGACACCTCCAAGGCGGCCGTCGCGGCCGCCGCGATCCAGGCCGGCGCGGCGATGGTCAACGACGTGACCGCGCTGCGCGGCGATCCCGCCATGGTCGAGGTGGTGGCCGGCAGCGGCGTGGACTGCTGCCTGATGCACATGCTCGGCGAGCCGCGCACGATGCAGCGCAGCCCCCGCTACCGGGAGGTGGTCGCCGACGTGCGCGAGTTCCTGCAGGAGCGACTCGCATTCGCGGTCGCCCATGGGATCGCGGAGAGCAGGATCGTGCTCGACCCGGGGATCGGGTTTGGCAAGACCGACGCCCACAACCTGCAGCTGCTGGCGCGGCTTGGGGAGCTGGTGGCGATCGGGCCGCCGGTCCTGATCGGCACGAGCCGCAAGTCGTTCCTCGGCCGGCTCACGGGGCGAGACGTCGGCGAACGGCTGGCGGCGACGATCGCCACCAACGTGCTCGCCTACGAGCGCGGCGCGAGGATCTTCCGCGTGCACGACGCCGGCCCGGTGCACGACGCGCTGACGATCGCTGCTGCTACGGTCCGGGCGCGATGGCCGAGCACGATGCCGACGGGTACGACGACGCCGACGACGTAGACGACGAGGAGGAGGGCGCCGAGCCCGAGGTCACGATCGAGGTCTCGGGGCTGTCGCTGTTCACCCACGTCGGCGTCACCGCCGCCGAGCGGGAGGTCGGGCAGCGGCTGCTGGTCGACCTGCGGCTGGACGTCGGCGAGTGCGACGCCACGCTCACCGACCGCATCGAGGACACCGTCGACTACGGGGAGGTGTGCGAGACGGCCAACCTGGTCGCCCAGCAGCGCTCCTACAAGACGCTCGAGCGGCTGTGCACCGCGATCGCCGACCGGCTGCTCGAGCGCTTCGAGGCGCACGCCGTGTGGGTCAAGGCCGCCAAGCCCGAGCCGCCGCTGCCCCTGGTCGTCTCCGAGGTGTCGGTGGAGGTCTGGCGTGAGGCGGGAGGCTGAGCGCGCCGCGCGCGAGGCTGCCGGACGCGAGCGGCCGCGGGTGGGCCACCTGGGACTCGGCTCAAACCTCGGCGAGCGCAGGGCGAACCTGGAGGCGGCCGTCATGTCGCTGAGGGCGCACGGTGTCGAGGTCCAGGCGAGCTCGTCGGTGTACGAGACCGAGCCGGTGGGGCTCGTGCTCGACCAGCCCGACTTCCTCAACGCCTGCCTGCGCGTGCGCACGCCGCTTGACCCAGAGCGCCTGCTGGACGTCTGCAAGAGCGTCGAGCGGGAGGTGGGCCGCGCCGCCGGGGGGCCCAGGCACGGACCGCGCGTGATCGACGTGGATCTGCTCCTGCTCGGCGGGCTGGTCCTGCGCTCGCCGCGGCTGACGCTGCCACACCCGGAGGTCAGCTCCCGGAGGTTCGTGCTCGTGCCGCTGCTGGAGCTCGACCCCCAGCTGGAGCTTCCCAACGGGCAGTCCCTCGCGCGGCTGCTCGCCGGCCTGCCGGGCGGGCAGCGGGTGCGCCAGGCCGGACCGCCGCTGGCCTGACGCGCGCGGGCGCTGGTGTAATAGGCCGCCATGCTGCTGGTCGTCGACGTCGGCAACACGCAGACGCACTTCGGCGTCTATCCGGACGGAGGCGCCGAGCCTGACCGCCACTGGCGGTTTGCGACCGTGCGCGAGTCCACGCGTGACGAGCTCGGCGCAGCGCTCGCGAACCTGCTGGCGCTGCGCGACCTCTCGCTGGGCGACATCGACCGTTCGATCGTCTCCTCCACGGTGCCGCAGCTGTCGCAGGAGTGGACCGAGATGGCCCGCCTCTACCTGGGCCACGAGATGCTGCTGGTCGGCCCGGCGCTGCGGACCGGGATGCCGATCCGCACCGACAACCCGCGGGAGGTCGGCGCCGATCGCCTCGTCAACGCGGTGGCGGCGTTCGCCCGCTTCGCCGGCGCGTGCATCGTCGTGGACTTCGGCACGGCGATCACCTACGACGTCGTCTCCGACGCCGGCGAGTACCTCGGCGGGATCATCACCCCGGGCGCGGAGATCTCGCTGGACGCCCTGTACGAGCGCGCGGCGAAGCTCCCGAAGGTCGAGATCGCCGCTCCGCGGGCGCTGATCGGCCGCTCGACGGTCGACGCGATCCGCTCCGGGATCGCGTACGGGTTCGCCGGCCAGGTGGAGGGGATCGTGCGCCGGCTGCGCGCGCAGCTGGGCGGGCGCACGCCGACGATCGCCACCGGCGGGCTCGCCGGCGCGGTCGTCCCGTACGTCGATGAGACGATCGACGAGGTCGACGAGCTGCTGACGCTGACCGGGCTGCGGCTGATCTGGGAGCGCAACGCGCGCTAGCGCTCCCCGGTGCGCGGGCGCGATCAGCCCGCGGGCAGCGGCACGTCCGGCGTGCGGGCCAGCGCGCAGGCCAGCATCAGCAGGCCAAGGCGCCGGCGGTCGTCGGGCGCGCGCTCGGTTGCGCGCTCGTAGCCGTCCAGCAGGGCACGGATCTCAGCGAGCACCGGCGCGTCATCCACCGAGTCCGGCACCTCGCAGGCCTGGCGCGCGAGCGCCAGCATCTCCGGTCCGTTCTCCCCGCCGCGCATCGTCAGCATCGTGCCCAGCAGCAGGTGCGAGGCCGCGCGGTCAAGCAGCAGGTGAGGGGCGCCGTCGCGCTCGCCGACCGCCGGCCCGGCCGGGACGAGCGGCTCGCCAGCGGCGATCCGAAGCGACTGCAGCGAGGCGATCGAGCGGATCTGCTCGGCCGACAGGCCGGCCTGCAGCATGTATCGCAGCTGCACGGTGAAGGAGCCGGCGGTGTTGCCGTACGGCGCGTCGGAGGCGAACAGGATCTGCCCCGGCGGGACGAGCGTGAAGAGCGCCAGCATGTCCCCGGGTATCCACCAGGAGGTGTCGAACAGGAGGTTGGGGTGGTCCGGAGCCACCCGCCAAAGCCAGGCGAGGTCGCACACCGCCGCATGGGCGAGGATCAGCCGCGCGTCGGGGAACTCGGCCGCCAGGCGCACGGCGTGCTCGCCCAGCGCCGGGATCCCGCGCCCGGCGTGGATCAGGATCGGGAGACGGCGCTCGTGGGCGAGCGCCGCCAGCCGGCGCACGTCGGGATGGTCAAGCGTGAAGCGCTCGGCGCGCGGGTGCAGCTTGATCCCGCGGGCGCCGCGCGCCAGCGCGCGCTGCGCCTCCTGCACCGCCGCGCCGCCGTTGGGGCTCACGCGGCAGAACGGATGCAGCAGCCCGCCGGAGGCCTGCGCCGCCGCGATCACCATGTCGTTGGCCGGGGCGTATCCGTCGGGCTCGTGCATCGGGAACACGAACGCGCCCCGCGCGCCGGCGCCACGAAGCATCTCGAGCAGCTGCTCGGGCAGCTGGCGGAAGCCGTCGGGGTCGTTTAGGCCCAGGTGCGTGTGGGCGTCGAAGACCTCAAGCTGCGGGATCTGCGCCTCCAGCGACCGGCGGTGGCGCTCGAGCTCGGCTTGGACGTCCATGGGCTGATTCCTACCATGAACCCTCCATGGCGGCCGTGGACGTGCGCAGCCTCACCGAGCCCTGGACCCTCGGCGGGGTCCCGATCTCAAACCGCGTGCTGCTCGCGCCGCTGGCCGGGATCGGCAACTGGTTCGTGCGCCTGCAGGCCAGGCGCCACGGCGCGGGGCTGGCGGTCTCGGAGATGGTGTCGAGCTTCGCCGTGCACCATCGCAACGAGCGCACCTGCCGCGAGCTCCTGCGCATCCACCCCGACGAGCACCCGGTGTCGGTGCAGCTGTTCGGAGCCGATCCGGACGTCATGGCATCGGCGGCGGAGCGCGTCGCGGCGGCCGGCGCCGACCTGATCGACATCAACATGGGCTGCCCGGTGCGCAAGGTCTGCAAGACCGGGGCCGGCGCCGCGCTGCTGGCAGACCCGGACCGCGCGCTCGCCGTCGTGCGGGCGGCGGCGCGCGGGAGCGGCCTGCCCGTGACCGTCAAGCTGCGCTCCGGCGCGCGGCCCGGCGACCTCAGCGGCGTGCGCCTCGCCCAGCGGCTGGCCGATGAGGGAGCGGTGGCGGCGGTGTGCATCCACCCCCGCCACGCCTCCCAGCGCCACAGCGGGCGCCCGGACTACGAGCTGGCGCGCGAGCTGGTGGCGCGGCTGCCGGTGCCCGTGGTGATCTCCGGCGGGCTGCGCGGCGTCGAGCAGGTTCGGCGGGCGTTCGAGCGCACCGGGGCGGCGGCGGTCGCGCTGGCGCGCGGCTCGCTGGGCAATCCCTGGCTGTTCTCGCAGCTTCTGGGCCTCCGCGACGGCGAGCCCACCCGCCAGGAGGTGCTCGCCGAGCTTGACTGGGTGATCGATCGCGCCGTCGAGCACCTCGGCGCCGAGCGCGCGGCGCGCTACCTGCGCAAGTTCTACCCCTGGTACCTGGAGCGGCTGGGCGCCTCCAGCCAGCTCAAGGACGCGCTGGCGCGGGCGCCCACGCTGCGGGAGGCCCGTGCCCTGCTGGGGCTGGGCTAGCGGACGCCAGCGGGCGCAGCCGCGGGATCGACGCCGCGGGGACCGCGGCGCGCGGTTCTATACTCAGCCGCCCACGCGGACTGGCCGCGGGGAGATCCCGCCGCACGCGGCGGGTTTTTGTCGGCCGCAATCGCTCCTCGACCGAGGTCTCGATCGAAATGCCAAAGGACGTAATCCTCACCCAGGAGGGGCTCGCCAATCTCAAGGCCGAGCTCGAGCAGCTGTCGACCGTTCGCCGCCGGGAGGTGGCCGCGCGCATCAAGGAGGCGCGCGAGTTCGGCGACATCACCGAGAACGCCGAGTACGACGACGCCAAGAACGAGCAGGCGATGCTCGAGGCGCGGATCGCGGCGCTGGAGGAGAAGCTGCGCTCGGCCCGGGTCGTCGATGCCTCAGAGGTCGGAACCGACGTGGTGCGCGTCGGCTCGATCGTTCACGTCAAGGACGAGGCCGGCAAGTCCACGAAGTACACGATCGTCGGGTCCGCCGAGGCCAACCCGTCCGAGGCCAAGCTGTCCAACGAGTCGCCCGTCGGCAAGGCGCTTCTGGGGCACAAGCGCGGCGAGGAGGTGACCGTGAGCACGCCCCGCGGCGAGCGGCGCCTGAAGATCACCAAGATCGACGTCGGCGTCTGACCGGCGCGTGACCGCCCGTGGCTGAGCGTGCGGGCGAGCCGGGTGGCGACGTGCTCGGCGACCGCCGGCGCAAGCTCGAGGCGCTGCGCGCCCGCGGGATCGAGCCGTTCCCGCACGAGTTTCGCGGCGTGGAGCCGATCGCCGACGTCCGCGCGGCCCACGAGTCGCTGTCGGCCGGCGAGGAGACCGACCGCCGGCACCGGGTCGCCGGGCGGCTTCTCGCACGCCGGGGCCAGGGCGGGATGGCGTTCCTGGACCTTCAGGACCGCTCCGGGCGCATCCAGCTTCAGGCGCGCGCCGACCTGCTCGGAGCCCAGGCGATGGAGCTTCTGCTGTCGCTGGATCTGGGGGACATGCTGGGGGTGGACGGACGCGCCCTGCGCACCCGGCGCGGGGAGCTGACGCTCGGCGTCGAGCGCTTCCAGCTGTTGGCCAAGTCCCTGCGCCCCCCGCCGGACAAGCACCACGGCCTCACCGACGTCGAGACCCGCCACCGCCACCGGGAGCTTGACCTGATCGCCAACCCGCAGTCGCGGAGGGTGTTCATCGCCCGCTCGCGGGCGATCTCGGCGATCCGCGCGTTCCTGGACGCCGAGGGGTTCATCGAGGTCGAGACGCCGATCCTGCAGCCGCTTTACGGGGGCGCGATGGCGCGGCCGTTCGTGACCCACCACAACGCGCTTGACCGGGACCTGTACCTGCGGATCGCGACCGAGCTGTACCTCAAGCGGCTGATCGTCGGCGGGCTCGAGCGCGTCTACGAGCTGGGCAAGAACTTCCGCAACGAGGGGGTGGACAGCACCCACAACCCGGAGTTCACGGTGCTCGAGTGGTACGAGGCCTACGCCGACTACATGGACGTCGCCGAGCGCTGCGAGCGGCTGGTGTGGTCGGTGGCGCAGGCGGTCGGCTACGACGGCGACATCGACCTTCGCCCGCCGTGGCGGCGCGAGCGGCTGGCAGACGCGATCCGGGAGCGCACGGGGATCGACATCCAGCAGGCGCGCGAGCGTGGCCGGCTGGCCGAGGAGATGCGCGCGCTTGGGCTGGAGGTGGCCGAGGACGACAGCTGGCCGCGGCTGGTGGACGAGCTGATCTCAAAGCGCGTCGAGCCGCAGCTGCGCTCGCCCACCTTCCTGCTCGACTACCCGGTGGAGCTCTCGCCGCTGGCCAAGCGCCACCGCTCGGCGCCGGGGCTCGTGGAGCGCTTCGAGGCGTTCGCGGGCGGGATGGAGATCGCCAACGCCTTCACCGAGCTCAACGACCCGGACGAGCAGCGGCGCCGGTTTGAGCAGCAGCGACGCTACGCCGCCGCCGGCGACGAGGAGGCCCAGCCCTACGACGAGGCGTTCGTGCGCGCGCTGGAGCAGGGGATGCCGCCGACCGGCGGGATCGGGATCGGGATCGACCGGCTGGTGATGCTGCTGACCGGGCAGCGGTCGATCCGCGAGGTGGTGCTGTTCCCGGCGCTGCGCTCGTGAGGCAAGCGGCGGTGCGACGGTGAGCCGGCGCGCCTGGGCGGCGTTCGCGGTCATGTCGCTGGTCTGGGGCGGCTCCTACCTGCTGATCAAGATCGCGATCCAGGGGGGCATGACCCCGCTGGACGTGGCCTGGGTGAGGATCGCGCTCGCGGCCGCGATCCTGGCCGCGATCTCGTTGCGGCCGGGGGCGCTCGCCTCGCTGCGGGGGCGCCGCCGGTGGGTGCTCGCCTACGCGGTGGCGGAGATGTCGATCCCGTTTCCGCTGATCGCCCTCGGCGAGGTCCATGTCGCGTCGTCGCTGACGGCGATCATCATCGCCTCGGTGCCGCTGCTGGTGACGCTGCTATCCCTGCGCCTTGACCCGTCGGAGCGCCCGACGCCGATCCGCGCCGCCGGGCTGATCGTCGGCTTCGTGGGCGTGGTCGCCCTGGTGGGGATCGACGTCTCGGGCAGCCTCGGCGAGCTGTTGGGCGCGCTGGCGATCTTCGGCGGCGCGTGCGGCTACGCGGCGGGGCCGATCATCGTCAAGCTGGGCATGGACGGCATCGACGCGCGGCTGGCGATGGGCTCAAGCCTTGCGGTGGCGACGGTGCTGCTGGCCCCGGCGGCGGTCATCGACGGCCCGGCGAGGGCGCCGAGCGCAGGGGCCCTGGCGGCAGTCGCGACGCTCGGGGTGGTCTGCACGGCGCTGGCGTTCGTCGTCTACACCATCCTCGTGCGCGAGGCCGGCACCGCGCGGGCGACGATCATCACCTACATAAACCCGCTCGTGGCCGTCATCCTGGGCGTGTGGCTGCTCGGCGAGCGCCCGGGCGCGCTCGCGCTGGGCGGGCTGGTGGCGATCCTGGTGGGATCCTGGCTGTCGACCACCGGGCGGCTGCCGTGGAGCGGCCGCGCTGCCGCCGAGCCGCCCGCCGGGCGCGCGCGCGCCGTAGCCGGCGAGAAGCGCCAGGGCGACTGGTAGACTGAGCGCTGGCCCGAAGAAATCGACCGCCGGCACTCATACATTCGGCCAGAGGTGCCGAATATATTGAGAGTCGCGGGTTCTTCGCGTCCCCGCAGCCGCACGAGTGACAGCTCTGGCAGCGCAGGAGAGCTAAGCAAACCGCATACCCCAAGGACCACTCCCCGACCGACTCCTTCGCACGCAAAGCACCGACACTCAGGAAGCACCATGTTCGAGCGATTCACAGAGCGGGCCCGCCAGGTGGTCGTCCTGGCCCAGGAAGAGGCGCGGACTCTGAAGCACAACTACATCGGCACCGAGCACATCCTGCTCGGCCTGCTGCGCGAGGAGGAGGGGCTCGCCGCGCGCGTTCTGGAGTCGCTGGACATCACCGTCGAGCGCGTCCGCGCGCAGGTGGTGCGGATCGTCGGGTCCGGCGAGGAGGTCACCTCCGGCCAGATCCCGTTCACGCCGCGCGCCAAGAAGGTGCTCGAGCTGGCGCTGCGCGAGGCGCTCAGCCTGGGGCACAACTACATCGGCACCGAGCACATCCTGCTCGGGCTGGTGCGCGAGAACGAGGGGGTCGCGGCCCGCATCCTGCTGGACTTCGACGCCGACTCGGAGAAGATCCGCAACGAGGTGATCCGGATGCTGTCGGGTCCGGGGAGCCGCCGCGGCGGTCCGACCGCCGCCGGCGCGGGGGCCGCGGCCGCCGATCCCAAGAAGTCATCCAAGCTGCTTGACCAGTTCGGTCGCAACCTGACCAAGCTTGCCGCCGAGGGCAAGCTGGATCCGGTCGTCGGGCGCGAGACCGAGATCGAGCGGATCATGCAGATCCTCTCGCGCCGCACCAAGAACAACCCCGTGCTGGTGGGGGAGCCCGGCGTGGGCAAGACGGCCGTGGTCGAGGGCCTGGCGCAGCGGATCACCAACTCCGACGTGCCCGAGCTGCTGAAGGGCAAGCAGATCTACACGCTCGACCTGGCCGCGCTGGTGGCCGGCTCCAAGTACCGCGGCGAGTTCGAGGAGCGCCTCAAGAAGGTGATGAAGGAGATCACCCAGCGGGGCGACATCATCCTGTTTATCGACGAGCTGCACAACCTCGTGGGCGCGGGCGCGGCGGAGGGCGCGATCGACGCCGCCTCGATCCTCAAGCCCGCGCTCGCCCGCGGCGAGCTGCAGACCGTCGGCGCCACCACGCTCGAGGAGTACCGCAAGTACCTGGAGCGCGACTCGGCGCTCGAGCGGCGCTTCCAGAAGATCACGGTCGACCAGCCCACCAAGGAGGAGACCGTCCAGATCCTCAAGGGGCTGCGCGACCGCTACGAGTCCCACCACAAGGTCACGATCACCGACGAGGCGCTGGAGGCCGCCGCGGACCTGGCCGACCGCTACATCTCCGACCGCTTCCTGCCCGACAAGGCGATCGACCTGATCGACGAGGCCGCGTCGCGGATGCGGATCAAGTCGATGACCTCGCCGCCGGTCTACCGCGAGCTGGAGGAGGAGATCGAGGAGACGCGGCGGGCCAAGGAGGAGGCGATCGAGGCCCAGGAGTTCGAGAAGGCCGCCAACCTGCGCGACAAGGAGCGCCGGCTGACCCAGCGCAAGCGTGAGCTGGCCGAGCAGTGGGAGGCCGGGGAGTCCACCGAGCGGCCCTCGATCGGCGAGGAGGAGATCGCCGACATCGTCTCGATGTGGACCGGGATCCCGGTGTTCAAGCTGACCGAGGCCGAGACCGCCAAGCTGATGCGCATGGAGGAGGAGCTCCACAAGCGCGTCATCGGCCAGCATCCGGCGATCGAGGTCGTCTCCAAGGCGATCCGCCGCTCCCGCGCGGGATTGAAGGACCCCAAGCGACCCACCGGCTCGTTCATCTTCCTGGGCCCGTCGGGCGTGGGCAAGACCGAGCTCGCGCGCACGCTGGCCGAGTTCCTGTTCGGCGACGAGGACACGATGATCCGCATCGACATGTCCGAGTACATGGAGAAGCACGCCGTGTCGCGGCTCGTCGGCTCGCCACCGGGGTACATCGGCTACGACGAGGGCGGCCAGCTGACCGAGGCGGTCCGCCGCAAGCCCTACAGCGTCCTGCTGCTCGACGAGATCGAGAAGGCCCACCCGGACGTCTTCAACATCCTGCTGCAGATCCTGGAGGACGGCAGGCTCACCGACGCGCAGGGTCGGACGGTCGACTTCCGCCACTGCATCGTGATCATGACCTCCAACATCGGCGCGGCCGAGATCGCGCGCAACACGCCGCTGGGGTTCGCCGTCTCAGACGACGAGACGGGGATCACCTACGACGACATGAAGAACCGGATCATGGGCGAGCTCAAGAAGGTGTTCCGGCCCGAGTTCCTCAACCGGATCGACGACGTGATCGTCTTCCACAAGCTCACCAAGGACGAGATCAAGGAGATCGTCGACCTTCTGCTGATGCGCATCCGGGCGTCGATGGCCGAGCGCGAGCTGCAGCTTGAGCTCTCCGAGGAGGCCAAGGACCTGCTGGTGGAGAAGGGCTGGGATCCCGCGATGGGCGCCCGCCCGCTGCGCCGCGCGATCCAGCGCTACATCGAGGATCCGCTCGCGGACTTCGTGCTGCGCTCCCAGGTTCCGGCCGGCTCCACGGTGCTGGTCGAGCCCGGCCAGGGCGAGGGCGAAGGCGACGGCGAGGGCGAGAACGTCAAGCTGTCGGTGATCGAGCCCGCGCCCAAGCCCACGCCGGTGGGGGTGGGCGCCGAGGGCGGCTCCGGGTCAGACGACGACGTCGAGCCCGCCGACGGTGGCTCGGCGTCCGACCCCGGCGGCGAGCGCTCCTCCGAGGGTTAGCCGTCTCGGGCGCTGGCGCCCGAGACGGTCACGCGGTCGCGCCCGCGCCTGTCACGCCGTCCCGTCGCGCCCGCGCCGGGCCGGTTGGTCGTGACGTCGGAGGTGGGGGATAGGCTGCCGCTGGCGGCCGCCGCCACGCCGTGGCCGCGACCGAGACCGTCACATGCCCAGATCCTCGACCGTCCATGTCTGCTCGGCCTGCGGGCATGAGAGCGCCCGCTGGGCGGGGCGCTGCCCCGGCTGCGGAGAATGGAACACGCTCGTCGAGGAGCCGCGACGGATGGGCGGGGCCGGCGGCGGCGGGCGCGGTGGCCCGTGGGGCGCTCGCGCGGACGTGGCCCCCGCCGTGCCGGTGGCGCTCGCCGACGTGCGCGCCACAGACCACGAGCGGCTGTGCACCGGGATCGGCGAGCTTGACGCGGTGCTCGGCGGCGGGCTCGTGCCCGGGTCGCTCGTGCTGCTCGGCGGCGCCCCGGGGATCGGCAAGTCGACGCTCACGACGATGGCGCTCGCCAACCTGCGCTGCGCCGGGCGGCGCGTCCTGTACGTCTCGGCCGAGGAGTCCGCCGCGCAGATACGGCTGCGCGCCCAGCGGCTGTCGGGCGCCGACGCGCTGGCGCTGCCGGTGGTCGCCGAGACCGACCTGGACGTGGTGCTCGCCACGCTCGAGCACCAGCGGCCGCAGGTGTGCGTGATCGACTCGGTGCAGACGCTCTCCTGCG
Organism: Solirubrobacteraceae bacterium; assembly: GCA_035294345.1. GTDB lineage: Bacteria > Actinomycetota > Thermoleophilia > Solirubrobacterales > Solirubrobacteraceae > Palsa-465. The sequence continues at coordinate 49,879 of DATGLC010000025.1, read as the reverse complement.
CGCAGCTTCACTCGGCGCCGGGGTCGGTGGCGCAGGTGCGAGAGTGCACCGCCGCGATCATGGGCCTTGCCAAGCGGCGCAAGCTGGCGGTCATGCTGGTCGGCCACGTGACCAAGGACGGTGCGCTCGCGGGGCCGCGGGTGCTCGAGCACATGGTCGACTGCGTGCTGCAGTTCGAGGGCGAGCGCGAGCGCATCCACCGGACGGTGCGCGCCGTCAAGAACCGCTTTGGCTCCACCGATCAGGCGGGCGTGTTCGAGATGCGAGACGACGGGCTGGTGGAGGTGCTCGACGCGTCCGCGCGCTTTGTGGCCGATGCGACGGGCGCGCCGGGGAGCGTGGTGCTGTGCGCGATGGAGGGCTCGCGGCCGCTTTTGGTCGAGGTCCAGGCCCTGGTCGCCTCCTCCGAGCTCGTGCCGCCGCGCAGGGTGGCCTCCGGGATCGACCGCAACCGGCTGGCCCTGGTGCTGGCGGTGCTCGCCCGCCACGGCGGGGTGGGGCTCGGGGCCGCGGACGTGTTCGTCAACGTGGTCGGGGGGGTGCGGGTGGACGAGCCCGGCGCCGACCTCGCGGTCGCGCTGGCCGTCGCCAGCGCCGCCCGGCGCCGGACGCTGGCAGCCGGCGACGGAAGGCCGCTGGCCTGCTTCGGCGAGCTGGGGCTGACCGGCGAGCTCCGGAGCGTCGCGCACGCCGAGCGCAGGCTCGGCGAGGCGCGCCGCTTCGGCCTTGAGCCGGTGATCTGGCCCGAGCACCACCGCACCCTGAGCTCAGCGCTTGCCGCCGCGTTCTCCGGGGCGGGGGGCGGGCGCGCGCAGGCGGCCGCGCAGGCCGCCTGAGCGTCCCGTCCCGGCCATGCCAGCCGGGTCGCCTGTGCGGGTTGCCCCGGCCGCGCGAGCGCTCGGCGGGCTGAGGCCGTGAGCTAACATCAGCCTTGAGATGCCGCCGCGTTCCGGGGAAGAGCTCAAAGACGAGCTCGAATCTCGACACGAGTCCCGGATCGTCAGGGCGCTTGAGATGGTGGCGCCGGGCACCGCCCTGCGCGAGGGGATCGACAACATCGTCGACGCGCGCAGCGGCGCGCTGATCGTGATCGGCGATCCCGACGAGCTGAGCTTCCTGTTCTCCGGTGGGATCAAGCTCGACGTCGAGTACTCGCCGAGCCTGCTCTACGAGCTGGCCAAGATGGACGGCGCGATCGCGCTGAGCGCCAACGCGACCAAGATCGTGCAGGTCAACGTCCAGCTGACCCCTGATCCGACGATCCTCACGATGGAGACCGGCACCCGCCATCGCACCGCGGAGCGCGTCTCAAAGCAGACCGGCGCGATCGTGATCGCGATCTCCGAGCGCCGTGAGGTCGTCTCCCTGTACGTCGACGGCGCCAAGTACATCCTGGAGGACATCCCGGTCGTGCTGGCAAAGGCCAACCAGGCGCTGGCGACGCTGGACAAGTACCGCAGCCGCCTGGACCAGGTATCGACCCGGCTCACCGCGCTGGAGTTCGAGGGCGGCGTCACCCTGCACGACGTGCTCACCGTGCTGCAGCGCGTCGAGCTGGTGACGCGCATGGCGGTGGAGATCGAGCGCCACATCGTCGAGCTCGGGACCGAGGGCCGGCTGATCGAGATGCAGCTTGACGAGACGATGGTGGGGGTGGCAGCCGACAAGGCGGCGCTGGTGCACGACTACCTTGTGGACGACACGGACGAGAAGTTCGCCGCGGTGCTCGACGCGCTCGGGCGGCTGCCGCACCAGGACCTGCTGGACTTCGGGCGCCTGGCCGAGCTGCTCGGCTACGACCGCAAGGTCAACACGCTCGACTACCCGGTGTCGCCGCGCGGGTTCCGGATCCTGGGGAGGATCCCGCGCCTTCCGCGCCTGGTCGTGCAGCGGATCGTGAACGAGTTCGGGGGCTTGGAGGAGCTGCTCGCCGCATCCGACAGCGAGCTGGAAACGGTCGATGGAGTCGGCGGCATCCGTGCCAAGGACATCCGCGAGGGCCTCCGGCGACAGCAGGAGATCAACCTCGTCGACCGCTACCTGCAGACGTAGGAAAACAGCGAGCGGGTCGCCTGTCCGCGCTCGCTCCGACACAGGAGGACACCATCACAGAGCTAACGGAAGAGCACCTGGATGAGCTAGAGCCGATGCCGGCGCAGCCGGTCGACTTCAAGATCGGCGACAGCGTCGTCTATCCGCACCACGGGGCGGGGAAGGTGCTGAGAAAGGAGGTCCGCGAGGTGCTCGGCGAGACGCGCGAGTACCTCACGATCAAGATCCTCCACAACGACATGACCGTGATGGTCCCGACCGAGAACGCGGCGCTGGCCGGGCTGCGCCGCGTGATCGACCAGGAGACCGTGCAGAAGGTGCTCGCGGTCCTCTCCGACGAGTGCTCGGAGATGCCCAAGAACTGGAACCGGCGCTTCAAGCACAACCGGGAGAAGATCAAGACCGGCGACATCTACGAGCTGGCCGAGGTCGTGCGAAACCTCGCCATCCGCGAGTCCGAGAAGGGGCTGTCCACCGGCGAGAAGCAGATGTACACGCGCGCCAAGCGGATCCTCGCCTCCGAGCTGATGTACGCGCTCGGGATGGACGAGGAGCAGGTGGAGGAGCACCTGGCGCAAGTCCTCGCCGGGTCAGCCTCGGCCAACGGCAGCGGCTCGCGTGCCGGGCGCTCGGCGACCGCGCGCTCCGCGGGCGGGCGCGCCGGCGGCGCTCGGTCAAGCGGCGGCGCAGCCCGCGCGGCGCGGCCGCGCGCCGGCGACGGGCTCGACGACGACGAGGAGCTCGACGACGAGGAGCTCGTCGCGACGGCGGCGGACGAGCTGGGCGTAGGCGACGCGCTGGACGGTGTCGACGACGAGCTGGACATCGACGACGAGCTGGCGGTGGCGGCCGACTAGGCCGGGCCGGCAGCGATGGCGGTCGCGCTGATCGTGGCCGCGGGGCGAGGCGAGCGCCTTGGGCACGGCCGGCCCAAGGCGCTCGTCCCACTGTGCGGGCGGCCGATGCTGCACTACAGCGTGGAGGCGCTGCGCCGCGTTGCCGAGGTCGATGCGGTCGTCGTCGCCCTGCCCGAGGAGGCGCTCGACCAGGCGCCCGAGGGAACGATCGCCGTGGCCGGCGGCGCGCATCGCTCGCAGTCGGTCGCCAACGCGCTGTCGGCATGCCCCGCCGGCGACCCGGTGATCGTGCATGACGCCGCGCGGCCGCTGGCCGGCGCGGAGCTTTTCTCACGGGCGCTCGCCGAGCTTGCGCGCACGCCGAGCGCCGATGCCGTGATCGTCGCCGCGCCCGTGTCGGACACGATCAAGGAGGTCGCAGAGGACGGGTCGACCGTGGTGCGCACCCTGGACCGCTCGCGGCTGTGGGCGGTGCAGACGCCGCAGGTCTTCCGCCGAGGGGCGCTTGAGCGTGCGCTGGCGGCGGCGGGGCCGCGGGAGCTTGCGGCCGCCACCGATGACGCGTGGCTGGTGGAGCGGGCCGGCGGCCTGGTCAGGGTGCTTTTGGGCGACCCGTGCAACCTGAAGGTGACCACCGGGACCGACCTTGCGCTTGCGGAGATCATGCTCGCGGGCGGCCGTGAGCCGGGAGGGTCAAGGTGAGCGCCGAAGGCGGCGCGGCCGGGGGTGGCGCGGCCGGGGGCGGCGCGGCGGGCGCCGGCGCCGGCGCGGTCAGCTCCGGGATCGGATACGACTGCCACCGGCTGGTGGCGGGCCGGCGGCTTGTGATCGGCGGCGTGAAGCTGCAGCGCGAGGACGGGCGGGGCCTTGACGGGCACTCCGATGCCGACGTGCTCACGCACGCGATCATCGACGCGATCCTCGGCGCCTGCGCGCTGGGGGACATCGGCCAGCACTTCCCAGACACCGACCCACGGCTGCGCGACGCCGACTCGATCGCGCTGCTGCGCGCCACGCTGGCCAGCGCGCGCACGGCCGGGTTTTCGGTCTGCCACGTCGACGCCACGGTCATGCTGGAGGCGCCGCGGCTCTCCAGCGCGCGCGACGCGATCCGGGCGCGGCTGGCCGGGGCGCTCGAGCTCGATGTGGCGCACGTGAGCGTGAAGGCCACGCGCGGCGAGGGGATGGGGTTCGTCGGCCGCGAGGAGGGGATCGCCGCACTGGCGATCGCGACGGTGCGGCGCGCCGGCTGACGGGCGGCGGCGCGCCGGCTGACGGGCGGCGGCGCACCGTCGGTAGGGTTGGCGGCCTTGCGCACCGTCACGCTTCAGGACACCTTGACCGGACGCCTCGAGCCGATCGTGCCCGAGGCCGGCAACCGGGTGCGGATCTACGTCTGCGGACCGACCGTGTACGGGCGCGTTCACGTCGGCAACGCGCGCCCGTTCGTGGTCTTCTCGCTGCTCAAGCGGTTCCTCGTGCACGAGGGCTACGAGGTGGTGCTGGTCTCCAACATCACCGACATCAACGACAAGATCTACGCGGCCGCCGAGCGCGAGGGCCTGCCAAGCGCGCAGCTGGCGGCGGCGATGACCGCCGCCTACGTGGCCGACACCGACCGCCTCGGGCTCGGGCGGCCCGACCACGAGCCGCTGGCCAGCGAGACGATCGACGAGATCGTGGCGCTGATCGGGCGGCTGGTGCAGACCGGCCACGCGTACCCGTCGGGAGGCGACGTCTACTTCTCGGTCCGCTCGTACCCCGGCTACGGCGAGCTCTCGCACCGCGACGTGGAGCAGATGGACCAGGGAGAGGGGGTGGACGGCGCCCAGCTCAAGCGCGACCCGCTGGACTTTGCGCTGTGGAAGGCGCGAAAGCCCGGAGAGGACACCTACTGGGACTCGCCGTGGGGCCCCGGCAGGCCGGGCTGGCACATCGAGTGCTCGGCGATGGCCCAGCGGCTGCTGGGCCTGAGCTTCGAGATCCACGGCGGCGGCAGCGACCTGATCTTCCCCCACCACGAGAACGAGGCGGCGCAGACCAGGGCCGCGCACGGCCAGCCGCTGGCGCGGCTGTGGGTCCACGTGGGGATGGTTCGCCTCCACAGCGAGAAGATGTCCAAGTCGCAGGGCAACGTGTTCATGCTCGGCGACGCGCTGGACCGCTACGGCGCGCAGAGCCTGCTGATGTACTTCTGCGCCGGGCACTACCGCCAGCCGCTGGAGTACGACGAGCTGCGCCTGCGCGAGGCGGCAGCGCGCGCGCAGGGGATCCGCAACGCGGCGCGGAGGCTGATCGACGGCGACAGCCCCGAATGGTCGGCGCCGCTGCGCGAGCGCTTCCTCGACGCGCTGGCAGCCGACTTCAACACGCCGCGCGCGCTGGCGGCGGTGGCCGACTGGGTGCGGCGCGCAAACGCCGCCGCGCCCGCGACCGTGGGCAACCGGGACCTGCGGGAGATGCTTCACCTGCTCGGCCTCGAGAGCCTGCTCGATGTGCCCGCGGCGGCGGTGGACGAGCGCGCCGGCGCCCTGGTCGCCGAGCGCGAGCGCGCGCGCGCCGCGCGCGACTGGCAGCTGGCCGATCGGCTGCGCGACCGCCTGAGGGAGCTGGGGTGGGAGGTCCGCGACAGCCCCGAGGGGCCACAGCTCGTGCGCGCGACCGACGGCGGAGCGGCTTGACAGACGCCGCCGAGTCTGGCAAGCTCCCGCGCGATCTGAGCATCAAGTAGAGCTTTAGATCCCGCGAGGCGCCGATTCGGCGCTCGAGCGGAAGCGATAGAAAGGTGCGGCGCCAGGGGAGGTAACGCGCCACGAGCGGATCCGGCCGCCTCAGCGAAGGCGGGCCGAGAAAGGTGGTTTCGTGGCACGAGTCTCAGCGAGCCCTCAGGCTCAACCCAGGGTCGACGACAACTATCTGGTCGCGCTGGCAAAGCAGGGCCGCGCGCACGCATACGACGAGATCGTCCGCCGCTACCGCAGCTTCGTGCGCCTGAAGGCCAGCTCCTACTTCCTGGCCGGAGGCGACTCCGACGACCTTCTGCAGGAGGGCCTTGTCGGGCTCTTCAAGGCGGTGCGCGACTACCGTACGGACCGGGAGTCCAGCTTTCGCAACTTCGCGGAGCTGTGCATCACCAGGCAGATCATCACCGCGGTCAAGACCGCGACGCGCAACAAGCACCAGCCGCTGAACACCTACGTGTCGTTCTCCAGCACGCCGGCCGGTTGCGCCGGCGACGGGGAGCCCACGCTGGGCGAGGTGCTGCCGGGCCCGACGGTCTGCGACCCGGCCCACCAGGCGATCTCAAGCGAGGAGCTGCACGCGCTGGTCGGCTGCCTGTCGACCGCGCTGTCGGAGCTGGAGTCCCGGGTGCTGGCGCTGTACCTGGACGGGTACTCCTACGAGGAGATCGGACGGCGCGTGGGCTGCGAGGCCAAGACGGTGGACAACGCGCTCCAGCGCGTCAAGCGCAAGGTCTCAAGCCACATCGCGCGGCGCGCCGAGCCGTCCTGAGATCGCCGACGCTGACGCGGTCAGTCGCCGCCGCGCGGCTGTGAGCCCGCGGGCGGCTGTGAGCCGGCGGGCGGCTGTGAGCCGGCGGGCGGCAGCGAGCCGGCGGTCGGCAGCGAGATCGTGAACTCCGCGCCGCCCTGCGGGCGGTTTGCGGCCCTGACGTGGCCGCCCATCGCGAGCGCGAGCTCGCGCACGATCGCCAGGCCCAGCCCCGAGCCGACCGCCCGCTCGGAGCGGTAGCGATCGTGCAGATAGAAGCGCTCGAACGCGCGCGGCAGGTCCTCGGGCGCGAGCCCCGGGCCCGTGTCGGCGACCGAGATCTCCCCGCCCCGCCCCAGGACGGTGACCTGGCCGCCCGCTGGCGTCAGGCGAAGCGCGTTCTCGACCAGGTTGGAGGTCGCCTGCAGCAGCCGCTCGTGGTCGCCGATCGCCGTCGCGCCTGCCTGCGCGCAGCCGGTCAGGCTCACCCCGAGCCGGCGTGCCTGCGGCAGGTGACGGTTGACCGCCTCCGCGACGACGGCTCCGAGCTCGAGGGGCTCGCGGCTCACCGCAAAGCCGCTCCTGCCCAGGCGCGCCAGCTCGAGCAGATCGCCGACGAGCCGCTGGAGGCGCTGCGCTTCGGCGCCTATCGTGCCCGCCGCCTCCGCCGGGTCGACCGCACCCTCCTGGATCGCCTCGGCGTAGCCGCGGACGGAGGTGAGCGGCGTCTTGAGCTCGTGGCTGACCGACTCCAGGAAGCTGCGCTGGGACTCGCGCGCGCGGTCCAGGTCGGCGGCCATCCGGTTAAACGCCCGGCCCAGCCCCGCAAGCTCGTCATCGCCCGCCACCGGCACCTGCACGGCGCGCTCCCCGGCGGCGACCCTGGCGGTCGCCGCCGCCAGGCGGCGGATCGGCAACGTCAGCCTCCGCGCCAAAAGCAGCGACAGCGCGCCCGCCAGGAGCACACCCCCCAGGCCGGCGATCAGCAGGCTGACGACGAACGGTCGCAGCGCCGCGAACGCCAGCGCTGCGGCGCGCACGAGCACGATTCGGCCGTCGCCGGTCGGCTGGGCCGCGTAAAGCAACCGCCTGCCGGCGATCGTGACGGTGCCCAGGTGCGCGCCACGCAGCGGGATCGCCGACAGGATCGCGAGCGCCAGCGCCGGTCGCACGCTGCGCGGGCGCCCGAGGTCCACCCGGTAGACGTGCTGGCCGGCGGCCAGCGCTCCCGGGGCGCCGCCCAAAAGCGCGAGCACCCGCGCCTGGTTGCGCAGCGTCACGAGCTGCTGGCGCTCGAGCCGGGCTCGCACGAGCACCGCGGCGACGAGCACCGTCAGCGCGCACGAGGCGACCGCCGCGATCGCCAGGTAGCCGAGCACCCGCCGGCGCAGGCTCACGCGGTCGCCTTGTAGCCGACCCCGCGGACCGTCCGGATCACCTGCACGTCGCCCAGCTTGCGGCGCAGCTGGGCGATGTGCACCTCGACGGTCCGAGTGTCGCCCGGCGCGATGAAGCCCCATACTGACTCCAGCAGCTGGTCGCGCGTGACCACCTGGCCGGGGTGGCGCAGCAGGTGCTCCAGCAGGTCGAACTCGCGCCGGGTGAGCGCCACCGGGCTGCCGTTGACGAGCACCTCGCGGGAGCCCCGGTTAAGCACCACCGGCCCCAGCGAGATCACCTCGGCGGTCCCCGCCGCCTGGCCGCGTCGCAGAACCGCTCGCACGCGGGCCGCAAGCTCGCGCGGAGAGAACGGCTTGGTCACGTAGTCGTCGGCGCCGATCTCAAGCCCGGCGACGCGGTCGGCCTCCTCGTCGCGCGCGGTGAGCAGGATCACCGGCACAGAGCCGGCGATCCTGCGGCACACCTCAAAGCCGTCGATCCCCGGCAGCCCGACGTCGAGCACCACCAGCGCCACGGGGTGGCGGCGGATCTCGGCCAGCGCCTCCTCGCCGCTTCGCACCCACAGCACCCGGTGGCCGTCGCGCTCCAGGTAGGTGCGCACCAGCGAGCCGATGCTCGGATCGTCCTCGACCACCATCACGGTGCGCGGCATGCGGGCAATCGTAGGGGCGCTCCCCGGACTCGTGGCGGCCCTCTGCACCGGGAGGGGCGCACCCCTCGGCCGGCCGCGACCTTACATTCCCCTGACGCTGCGCTGACCGTGCGCTTGCCCAGGGCGACGACACTTCGCCTGCAAACAGCGAACTTGGAGGTGAAGATGCTCAGCGCACACATCCGCAGGCACGCCGGGCTGCTCGTCAGCGGCCTGTGCTGCGCGGCCCTGGGCGCCGGCGTGGTGGCGTTCATCGACGCCAACAGCGCCAGCGGTCAGACGACCACCGCCGCAGTCAAGACCGCCGCGACCGCGGGCCCTCGGGCCAGCGCGGCCGGCGGGCGATCCGCGGGCAGGGTCAGGCTCCTGCGCCGGCTGCTGGCGCTCGGCCGCAGGACCGTGCACGGCCAGCTCGTGGTCGCGACCACGGACGGCTTTGCGACCGTGACGATCGACCGCGGGCGGGTGCAATCGGTCGCCGGGCAGCAGCTTGAGATCGTCGAGGGCACCGCGCGGCGCACATACCGGACGGTGACGCTCACGATCCCCGCCTCGGCGATCGTGCGCGTTGACCGCCGTCGCTCCACGCTGGCGGGCGTGGCGCCCGGTCAGCGGGTGATCGTCGTCCAGGGGCCGAGGCGGACGGTGGTCATCGCCCGCGGCGGACCGGCCAGGGCGTGAGGACGCCCGCCGAGCATGCCGTCAGCCGGCGATCGGTCCCAGGCGCGGCTCAAGCCCGTGGGTCTCAAACGCCAGGAAACGGTCGAAGCTGCGGTGCTCGGGCCCGTGGAAGTCCGATGAGCCGGTGGTGAGCATCCCCAGCTCCCGCGCGCGGCGCTCGAGCAGCCTGGTCTGCTCGGCGGTGTGCGTGACGTAGAACGCCTCCACGCCGTCGACGCCCAGCGCGCTGAAGCGCTCGAGCGTCGCGAGCGCCTCGGCGGGCGCGGGGATGTCCCAGAACGGGTGCGCCCAGACGGCGACGCCGCCCGCCCGGTGGATGACGTCCAACGCCTCGCCGACCTCTGGCCAGGTCCGCGGCGCGAACGCCGGGCGCCCCGCAACCAGGTAGGCGGCCAGGAAGGCGGAGGCGTCGAGCAGCCCCGCGGCGGCGAGCCGCTGCCGGTTCTCTGGGCGTCCGACCACGGCCGCGGCGACGTGCGGTCGGCCCACGGCCTCGCCTCGCGCCAGCCGCGCCTCGAGCGCCGCGACGTCGACGGCGAAGCCGAGCTCGGCGAGCGCGCGCGCCATCGCCCGCGCGCGGCGCTCCCGCTCGTCCCTGGCCCGCTTGAGCGCCGCCGCCAGCGCGGGATCGTGCGGGTCGATCAGATACCCCAGCAGGTGCAGGTCCTGGTGGCCGCCGTCGACGAACGACAGCTCCACGGCGGCCACCAGCCGGATCCGCTCACGCTCGGCGGCGCGCGCGGCCTCAGCAAGCCCCTCCACCGAGTCGTGATCGGTCAAAGCCAGAAGCCGCACGCCCGCGCGCGCTGCGGCCCGGACGACCGCGGCGGGCGCCAGCGTGCCGTCCGAGCAGGTGGAATGGCTCTGCAGGTCGAAGCTCGGTGCGCTTGCGGCGGGCAGGGGCGGGAGGCTATCCGACGCGCCAGCTCACGCGCTTGCGACCGCGTCCCGCGTCCGCGGGCCGCCGAGCGAAAGCCGCCGGCCGGCCGCCAGGCCCGCCAGGGCTGCCACGAGCGCGGTCACGGCCCCGAGCCCGAGCCCGGCGCGCGGACCGGCGGCGGCGATCACCGCGCCCACGATCGGGCCGCCGATCGGAGTCGAGCCCTGGAACGCGACGAACCACAGCGACATGACGCGGCCGCGCATCTCCGGCGCGGCGCCCAGCTGCAGCGTGGAGTTGCCCGTCGACATGAAGGCGATGCTCGCGGCGCCCGCGAGCACCAGGGCGGCCGTCTCCGTCCAGAGGTTCGGGGCCGCGGTGGCGAGCAGCAGCGCCACCGCGAACGCGAGCCCCGCGGCGGCGATCGGCCGCACCCCCGTGCGGCCGCGCGCGGCCACCAGCAGGCCCCCGCCGACGGCTCCCACCCCCATGGCCGCGGTCATGAACCCGTATCCGGCCGCGCCGACGTGCAGCGCGCTGCGGGCCATCACCGGCAGCGAGACCGTGAACTCGTAGGTGAGGCATCCGACGATCGCCATCATCGCCAGCGGGATCGCGAGCGCCGGCGTGCGGGCCACGTAGCGAAGTCCCTCCCGCAGCTGCCCGGGGCTGCGCGGCGCCGGCTGCACGGGCCGGATCTGCGAGGCGTCCATCGTCGTCAGCGAGAAGATCACCGCCGCGAAGCTCGCGGCGTTGACCAGAAAGCAGGCGCCCTCGCCGGCGGTGGCGATCATCACCCCCGCCACGGCCGGGCCGACCGAGCGAGCCGCGTTCACCAGCACGGAGTTGAGGCTCACCGCGTTTCGCAGGTGCTCGGGCCCGACCATCTCCATCATGAACGACTGGCGCGCGGGGTTCTCGAAGGCGTTGTTGACGCCCAGCAGGGCCGCGAGCGCGGCGATCTCCCACACCGTCACCGAGCCGGTGACGGTCAAAAGCCCCAGGACCAGCGCCTGCACCCCCATTGCGGCCTGAAGGATCACCATCACCGTGCGCTTGTCGGCCCGGTCGGCGATCACCCCCCCGTAGGGCCCGAGCAGGAGGACCGGCAGCGTCTGCGCGGCCACGATCGCCCCAAGCGCGGTGCTCGAGTGCGTGAGCGTCAGCACCAGCCACGACTGGGCCGTCATCTGCATCCAGGTGCCGATCAGCGAGATCGACTGCCCGGCGTAGTAGCGGCGGTAGTTGGGCACCGACAGCGCGGCGAACGTCATCCTGCCGGCACGGCGGATGCGCGTCATACCGCCGGCCCCCGTGCGCTCGTCATGCGGCCGGCCCCCGTGCGCTCGTCATGCCGCCGGCCCCCGTGCGCTCGTCATGCGCGTCCCCTCAGGGCGTCGGCCAGCCGCTCGAGCGCCGGCAGGCACCGCTGCAGCTGCAGGCGGTCCTCCTCCGAGAGCTCGTCAAGCGCTCGGTGCAGCGCGTCGGTGCGGCGCCGGCGCATGCGCGCCACCACGCGCTCGCCGGCCGGCGTCGCCTGAGCCCAGGCGGCGCGGCGGTCGGCTCCGTCACAGGTCCGCGTGACCAGCCCCGCGTCCACCAGGTCCGAGATCGCCCGCGAGAGCATCGTCGGGTTCAGCCCCTCGGACTCGGCGAGCGCGGAGAGGCGCATCGGCCCCTCCCGAGCGACCGTCAGCAGCACGGACACCTTGGTCGGGGTCAGCCCCGCGGCCACGTCGGCGCTCGTGCGCCTCAGATGCCGCCCCAGGCGCCCGATCGCGGCGCGCAGCCGCGGGGCCATGTCCTCGGGGCGCTCGCCGGGGGCGGCCGTAGGCGCCGGCGGGCGGTCGCGTGTCTGTGTGGGGGTGCGGGACATCTCGTGATGATGCTTGCTTGCCGGCAAGCATATTAGCGTGACGCGTGGCAGCGCTCGGACGCCGGCTGGCGGCGCTCGGACGCCGGCTGGGGGCGCTTGAAGCACGCGGGGGCCGGTCGGCGCTAGGATGCGCCGCCGTGCGCCGGCTGGTGATGTCGCTCTGCCTGCTCGCCTCGCTGGGCGGCGCGCTTTCGCTCGCGGGCGGCGCCGCGGACGCGGCGGGCCGCCACGGGCAGCGATACCTGCTTGCGCTTGGCGACAGCTACGCCGTCGGCTACCAGGCGCCGATCGACCGCACCACCCTGCACGGGCCGGCGAACCAGCTGGTGGCGCTGGCGGCACGCCGGGGCCTTCATCTCAAGCTCATCGACCTCGGCTGCGCGGGTGCGACGACCGCGTCGATGCTCACCGAACGCGGCTGCCCAGCCGGGGGGATGGCGCCCGGTGCGCCGCCCTACCCGCGGCGCACCCAGCTGCAGGCGGCGGTGGCGTTCCTGCGCGCTCACCGCGGCCAGGTGGCGATGGTCACGGTGTCGATCGGCGGCAACGACGTCGACGGCTGCATCCCGCAGCCGGACCCGCTGACCTGCGTGGCCGCTCGGATGCCGGCCGCGGTCGCCAACCTCAAGCGGATCGTGCGCGCGCTGCGGGCAGCCGGCGGGGCGAGGCTGCCGATCGTCGGGTCCACCTATCCGGACGTGGTGCTCGGCGCCTGGGTCCGCGGCGATGTCTTCAAGGACGGCTACACGCTGGCGGCGGAGTCGCTGACCGCGTTTCGCTACCTGATCAACCCGGGCCTGCGACGCGCCTACGCCTCGGCGCATGCGCACTTTGTCGATGTGACGGCTGCCACCGGCGCCTACGGTCCGTTCTACGCGGTGAAGACCCCGGCCTACGGTCCGATCCCCGAGCCGGTGGCGGCGGTGTGCAGGCTGACGTTCTTCTGCCGCTACCTGGACATCCACATGACCACGGCGGGCTACGGCATCATCGCGCGGCTTGAGGCCGAGGTGCTGTTCGCCGGCCGGGCCGGCCGCGGCTGAGCGCAGCGCCCACGGCCACGCGGCCCGGCGAGGTGGCGGCCACGGCTCGCCCGGTCGCCGGGGCCTTCAGGCCAGCGTGGTCTTGGGGGCCCTCGGAGCAAATGACTAATATCCGCTCAGGTTTGTCCTAAAACACGGAGGCACGCGCGATGACGCTGCAGATCGGGGCGACCGCCCCAGACTTCGAGGCCGACACGACCGAGGGCCGGATTCGCTTCCACGAGTGGATCGGCGACTCCTGGGCGGTGCTGTTCTCGCACCCCAAGAGCTTCACCCCGGTGTGCACGACCGAGCTGGGCTACATGGCGTCGATCAAGCCGGAGTTCGATCGCCGCAACGTGAAGATCATCGGCCTCTCGGTCGACGCCGTCGAGGACAACCAGCGCTGGGCGCAGGACATCGCCGCCTCGCAGGGCACCGCGCCCAACTACCCGATCATCTCAGACGGCGACCTGCGGGTGGCAAAGCTCTACGAGATGCTGCCGGCCGACGCCTCCGGCGACGCGGCCGCCCGGACTCCGGCTGACAACCAGACGGTGCGCAACGTGTTCGTCATCGGCCCGGACAAGAAGATCAAGCTGATCCTGGTCTACCCGATGACCACCGGGCGGAACTTCGACGAGGTGCTGCGGGTGATCGACTCGCTGCAGCTGACCGCCACCCACCGCGTCTCCACGCCGGCGCAGTGGCAGCCTGGCGACCACGTGTTCCTGGGATCGGCGATCTCCGACGAGGAGGCCCGCCAGCTGTACCCGGAGGGCTGGGAGTCTCCGCTTCCCTACATCCGGATCGTGCCCTCGCCGGTGAGGAGCTGACGGCAGGCGACAAGCTCAGGCTCAGGTCAAGGCTGAGGCTTTCGGGCGATTCAGTCTGCAAGCGCGGCGAGCTCGCAGAACAGCGCCGTGGCGGCCTCGATCCCGCGCCGGATGTGATCGACCGGCAGGCACTCGTCGGGGGCGTGGATGTTCGAGTCCGAGAGCGAGAAGCCGGTGATGATGCTCGGGATGCCGAGCGCTCCCAGCGCGGGGACGATCGGCAGCGTGCCCCCCGATCGGATCAGCGCGGGCCTGCTCCCCAATGCGCGCTCAAACGCGGCCAGTCCCAGCTGCACGGCCCTGGAGTCCGGGTCCACCAGGCCGGGGGGCGAGGCGGACAGCAGCCACACCTCAAGGCGCGCGCCAGCCGGCGCCGCCTGACGCAGCAGGCGCTCGAAGGCGCGCGCGATCGTCGCAGGGTCCTGGCCGGGCGCCAAGCGGATCGAGACGTTCGCGTGCGCCTCGCAGGGAAGCACGGTCTTCTGCAGGTGCGGCGACCCCGTCTGGATGCCGTTGACGTCCAGCGCCGGCTCGGCGAAGGTACGCAGGTAGAACTCCTCGGCGGCGGCCGGGTCCGCGGGGGTCGCGCCCTGGGAGCGCAGCTCGTCTGAGCCGGCGGGCAGCGTGGCCCAGCTCTGGAGCTCTGCGCGCGTGGGCGGCGAGATCCCCTCGCGCAGCGGCTCCGGGAGGCGCCCGCCTGCGGGCAGCGCCGCGGCGAGGGTGGCGGCGAGCGCGTTGGCGGCGTTGAGCGCCGCTCCGCCGTAGATGCCCGAGTGCAGGTCCCGCTCGCCGGTGCGCAGCGTCAGATGGAAGTACGCCAGGCCGCGGGTGGCGACGTTGAACGCGGGCCGGTCGGCGGCGATCATGCCGCTGTCGAAGATCACCGCGGCATCCGCGCCGCGACGATCCTCGCCCAGGAAGTCGAGGATCGAGTGACCGCCCGTCTCCTCCTCGCCGTCGCAGGCAAAGCGCACGTTGACCGCCAGCCGCCCCCCGCGCGCAAGCTCGCGCGCGGCCGCCGCGAGCATGTACAGCTGGCCCTTGTCATCGGCGACGCCGCGCGCATAGAGCCTTCCATCGCGGATCTGCGGCTCAAACGGATCAGAGCTCCAGAGCTCAAGCGGATCCGGCGGCTGCACGTCGAAGTGGCCGTAGCAGAGCACCGTCGGCGCGCGGTCGGCCCCGCTGCTGGCGCGCAGCTCGCCAACGGCCAGCGGCTGGCCGTTCCAGTCGATCAGCTCGCTCTCGCCGCCGGCCGCGGAGATCAGCTCGCACAGCCAGCGGCCGGCGGCGCGCACGTCGCCGGCATGTCCGGGGTCGGCGCTGATCGACGGGATCCGCAGCCACTGCGCCAGCTCGTCGAACCAGTCGTGCACCGAGCGAGCGTACTGAAGGCGGCGGCCAGGCGCCGGCTGGGCGACGGTACGCTGAGGCGCCGATGCACCCGACCGCACAGCGGCTGTCGCAGCGCCTGCGGGCGCGCGGCCTGGAGGTCCAGATCACGACCCTGCGCGACAGCGCCCGCACGGCTTCGCTGGCGGCCGCGGCGCTCGGGGTGCAGGTCGGTCAGATCGTCAAGTCGCTGGTGTTCCTGCGCCAGCAGGAGCCGGAGGTCGTGCTGTGCGCCGGCGACCGCCGCGTCGACGCCGAGCGGCTGGGCCTCGTTCCGGCCCCCGCGCAGCTGGTGCGCACGGTGACCGGCTTCTCGATCGGAGGCGTGCCGCCGCTGGGCCACGACACCGAGCTGCCGACCACCGTCGACGCATCGCTGCGGCGCTTTGAGGTGGTGTGGGCCGCGGCCGGGACCCACCATGACGTGTTCGCCGTGCGCACCGATGCGCTGATCGAGGCTCTCGGCAACCCGCGCGTGATCGACGTCAGCTAGAGCGCTGTCGCCGTCGCGGCCTGCCGGGCGGGAGCATGCTCCCGCCGCCCCGGGCCCAGCAGGCTCGCCAGCTTGCTGGGCGTGTCGTCGTCGGGCAGCGGCGTGTAGAGCACCATCCGCTGGTCGGGTGCGTCCTGGGGCTGCAGCACCGCGTGCTCGAACACCATCGTGCCGACGAGCGGATGCACGATCGTCCGCCGGCCGGCGCCGGAGCGCGCCACCTCGTGCTTGCGCCAGGCGCGGCAGAACTCCGGGCTTGAGCGGCGCAGCGCACCGATCAGCGCGTCGAACTCGGGGTCGCCGAGATGGCGGGCGCTGTCGGCTCGGAACTTCGCGACCAGCAGGCGCGTCGACTGTGCCCAGTCCGGGTAGCGCTCGCGCCGAGCCGGGTCCATGAAGTGCAGCCAGACGTGGTTGCGCGCGGCTCTGGGCAGCGAGTCCAGGTCGCCCAGCACCACGCACGCGGCGCGATTCCATGCCAGGTAGTCCCACCGGCGACCCAGCACGTAGGCCGGGTTTGAGCCGAGGTTGTCGATCAGCCGGCGCAGGCTCGCGGGAACTCGCTCGGCGGATCTGCACGGCGGGGGCTGCTCGCCGCGGCCGAGCAGCAGCAGGTGGGTTCGCTCTGCCGCAGACAGCCTCAGGGCGCGCGCGATCGCCTCGAGCACCTCAAGCGACGCGCGCACGTCGCGTCCCTGCTCCAGCCAGGTGTACCAGGTGGCGCCCACGCCGGCGAGGTGCGCGACCTCCTCGCGGCGCAGCCCCGGCGTGCGCCGCCGGCCGCCGGGTGACAGCCCGACGTCCTGTGGCTTCAGCTGCGCGCGTCGCTTGCGCAGGAAGTCCGCCAGCTCCGCTCGCCGGCGCTCGGCGCTGGCGAGGGGGTGGGCGCGGCCGTTGGCGGGCCGCTGCCCAGGCTCTGTGGGGGGAATCGCTACTACCAGGATAACTCCTTCTCTTGTACCTGGATAGGAAGGATCTCAGACTGATCCCGTGAACTCAACTCCAAACGCTCTGAGCAGCAGGATGGGGGCGGTTGCCGGGCGCCGCCTGGCCTCGCCGGTCGCGCTCTTGGCGGTCGTCTGCCTGGCTCAGTTCATGGTGATCCTCGACGTGTCGGTCGTCAACGTGGCGCTGCCGTCGATCCGTCGCGGCCTGGGCTTCTCGACCACCGGGCTGCAGTGGGTTGTCAACGCCTACACGCTGACCTTCGCGGGGCTTTTGATGCTCGGCGGGCGAAGCGCCGACCTCCTGGGCCGGCGCCGTGTGTTTCAGGCGGGCACGCTCGCCTTCGCGGTGTGCTCGCTGCTGTGTGCCCTGGCGAGCTCGCAGGCGCTTTTGATCGGCGCCCGCGGCCTTCAGGGCGTCGCCGGGGCGATCAGCTCGCCCGCGACCCTGTCGATCATCACCGCCACTCTGCCAGAGGGCCCGGAGCGCAATCGCGGCCTAGCCGCCTGGGGCGCGGTGGGAGCGCTCGGGGCGTCCTCCGGCGCGCTGCTGGGTGGGGCGCTCACCCAGTGGCTGGGCTGGCAGGCGATCTTCGCGATCAACGTGCCGCTGGGGGCGATCGTCGTTTGCCTGGCGCCGCTGACCATCCCCCCGCTTTCGCCCAGCGCTCGGGGCGAGCGCCACTTCGACGTGCTCGGCGCTTCGCTGATCACCGGGGGCCTGATCGCGATCGCCTACGGGGTCGTCCGCACCGACGCGCTCGGCTGGGCGTCGGCCGGCGTGCTGGCGCCGCTGGCCTCGGGCGTGGCGATGGTCGGCGCGTTCTTGTGGGTGGAGGCGCGCGTCGCACGGGCACCCCTGGTGCCGCTGCGCGTGCTGCGCCTGCGCCGCCTGCGCGCCGCCAACGTCGTGGTGGCCGCCCTCTACGGCGCGAGCTTCCCCAGCTGGTTCTTCATCACCCTCTACGTGCAGCAGGTGCTGCACATGGACGCGATCCAGGCGGGCGTGGCGTTTCTGCCGATGACGCTCTCGATCCTCGCCGGCTCGACGCTCGCGCCGCGCGCGGTCGCCCGGCTGGGCGCCAGGCGCCTGATCGTCGCGGCGATGGGCGCGTGCGCCGGGGGTCTGGCGCTGCTCGGTGGGATCTCGCCCGGCGGAAGCTACCTGGGCAGCGTCCTGGCGGGGGCCGTGCTCAGCGCGCTGGGGATGGGGTTAACGCTCGTGCCGGCGACGATCGTCTCGATGCAGGGCGTCGCGCGGGCGGACAGCGGCGTGGCCTCGGGACTGCTGAACACCAGCAGGCTGATGGGCGGCGCGCTGGGCCTCGCCGTGCTCAGCACGATCGCAAGCGGCCGGTCGGGGCCCGCCGGCTCCGCGGCCGCGGCCACCGCCGGGTTCGACGTCGCGTTCACGGTCGCGGCGGCGATTGCGCTGGGCGGCGCGGCGGTCGCGCTCGTGGCGCTGGCGCCGGAGCGCCGGGCCACCTCGCCTATGCTCGACCGCCTGAGCGAGGCGCGTCCACAGCACCGGTGCCGTGCGCCGCTGGAAGGTGGCGCGGCGCTTGCCGTGGATGGGAGCGTCGCCGACGCGAGCGCGCCGGACGCGAGCGTGCTGGATGCGAGCGTGCCAGACGCGAGCGCGCCGGACGGCAGCGCCGCCGCCTGGAGCCGCCCCGCCCGAAGGCGACCCGGCTGCGAGCCCCTGGCCGCCGCATGCGCGGTCCCGGAGGCGAACGAGCCGTCGTGAGCGGGCGCGCCGGCGGCTCGCGCGCTCGCGCCGCAAGCGCGGGGCTCCTGCTTCACCGCCGCGGCCCGCGCGGGCTGGAGGTGCTGCTGGTGCACCCGGGCGGGCCGCTGTGGGCTAGCCGGGATCTGGGCGCATGGTCGCTGCCCAAGGGCGAGTACGAGGACGGCGAGGATCCGCTTCAAGCGGCGCGGCGCGAGTTTGAGGAGGAGACCGGCTGGCCGGCGCCCGACGGCGAGCCGCTTGATCTCGGCGAGGTGCGCCTGCGCTCGGGAAAGCGCGTGCGCGCCTGGGCGCTTGAGGGGGACCTTGATCCCGCTCGCGTGTCCAGCAACACGTTCAAGCTCGAATGGCCGCCCGGATCGGGCCGCAAGCAGGCATTTCCCGAGGTCGATCGCGCGGCCTGGTTTGCGCCCGAGGAGGCGCGCGCCCGCCTGAACCCGGGCCAGGTCCCGTTCGTGGAGCGCCTCGTGGCGGCGCTCGAGGCCCGGCGGGATCAGACCGAGTATGATTGATTCGTCAACCAGCTGATCGGAACACGTCCACCACGATGATCGAAACCACCCTGTACTCGGACCCGGCGTGCCCTTGGGCCTACTCGGAGAGCCCCGCGCTGCGCGTGATCGAGTGGCGCTACGCGGAGCAGCTGCACTGGCGGCTTGTGCTGGTCGGGCTCACCGAGCGTGCGGAGCAGTACGCCGATCGCGGCTACACGCCGCTGCGCGGCGCGCTCGGGCAGCTTCGCTTCCGCGACCGCTACGGGATGCCGTTCGCGCCGGCGCCAAAGCCGCGCCTGAGCGCGACCGCGCGCGCATGCCGAGCGGTGATCGCCGCCCGTCTGCAGCGTCCGGGAAGCGAGTGGGCGGCGTTCAGGGCGATCCAGCTTGCGAACTTCACCACCCCGCTGGTGCTCGACGACGACGAGCAGCTGCGGGAGGTGCTGCGGGAGGTGCCCGGGCTGGACGCCGAGGCGGCGATCGACGCGCTGGACTCCCCGGAGGTGACCGCCGCCTATGAGGCCGACCGAGCCGAGACCCGCAGGGCCGCCGGCACAGCCGCCGAGCTTCAGGGCAAGACGGCCACGACCGACGGGCCGGTGCGCTTCACCGCGCCGTCGGTGGTCTTCGAGCGCGACGGCACGCGGCTGGTCGCCGGCGGCTTTCAGCCGGTCGAGGCCTACGACGTGCTGATCGCCAACCTGGATCCCACGCTTCGCCGCCGGCAGCCGCCTGAGGACCCCGCGCCGCTGCTTGCGCACTTCACCGGCGGCCTGACCACGCAGGAGGTCGCGGCGCTGATGGCGCGCGGCAACGACGCCCCGGACCGCCGCGCGGCCGAGGCGGCGCTGCTTGAGCTCGTCGCCGAGGGCCGCGCGACGCGCAGGGGCCTGGGTGACGACGCGCTCTGGCGCGCCGCCGGCTGACGGGGCTGCCGGCAGGCGACCCCGTGGCCGCCCTCAGTCGACTCGCTCGAACACGGCGGCCAGCCCCTGGCCGCCGCCGATGCACATCGTCTCAAGCCCGTAGCGCCCCCCGCGGCGGCGCAGCTCCCGCAGCAGCGTCGTGAGGATCCTCGCGCCCGTGGCGCCGATCGGATGCCCGAGCGAGATGCCCGAGCCGTTGACGTTTACGCGCTCCAGGCCGTCGGGCAGGTCCCACTCGCGCAGCACCGCGAGCACCTGCGCGGCGAATGCCTCGTTGAGCTCGATCAGGTCCATGTCGGCCAGCGTCAGGCCCGCGCGCGCCAGCGCCCTGGCGGTCGCGGGGACCGGTCCGATTCCCATCGTCTGAGGCGGCACCCCGGCCACCGCCCAGCTGACCAGGCGGGCGAACGGCCTCAGCCCCAGCTCGGCGGCCTTGGCGGGGTGGGTCACGATGCAGATCGCCGCGCCGTCGTTCTGCCCGGACGCGTTGCCGGCCGTCACGGTCGCGTCGGGGTCCTTGCGCTGCATCACGGGGCGAAGCGCGGCGAGCGACTCGAGCGTGGCGTCCGGCCGGGGGTGCTCGTCGCGGTCGACCCGGCGCACGGGCGCCTTTCGATCGTGGATCTCGACCGGCACGATCTCCTCGGCGAAGATGCCGTTGCGCTGGGCGGCGACCGCGCGGCGGTGGGAGCGCAGCGCCAGCTCGTCCTGCTCGGAGCGCGGGATCGAGTACCGGCGGCGGAGGTTCTCGGCGGTCTCGATCATGCCGCCGGGCACCGGGTGGTTCTCGCCGCCGGCCGTGATCCGCCCGCGCACGAGGCGGTCCTCCAGCATCGCCCCGCCCGAGCGCGCTCCCCAGCGCAGCTGCACCGAGTAGAGCTCGGCCTGGCTCATGCTCTCCGCGCCGCCCGCCAGCACCAGGTCGGCGGCGCCGGTCTGCACCTGCATGGCGCCCTCGATCACCGCCTGAAGCCCCGAGCCGCAGCGGCGATCGATCTGCAGCCCCGGGACCTCGACCGGCAGCCCGGCGTCGAGCGCCGCGACGCGCCCGAGCGCCGGCGCCTCCCCGTTGGCGTATCCCTGGCCCAGGAGCACGTCGTCGATCTGCTCGACGGGCAGCCGCGTGCGCTGCACGATCGCGCGGATCACGGTGGTCGCCAGCACGGTCACCGGCACGTCGCGGAACACGCCGCCGAACCGGCCCACGGGCGTGCGCAGCGGTTCGCAGATGACGGCCTCTCGCATGGCGCCGGAGCTTATTGATCGGGCGCGTGCGACGGCCCGGCGGCGCGCGGCGGCGAGTCCAGGATCGCTCGCACGCCGCCGCCGGGCGCGATCACGATCCCGCGAAACTGCGGCCGCGCCGGCCGCCGGCTCAGCGCGCGCAGCTGCGTGCGCTCGAGCACCCGCTCAAGCACCACCCGCATCTCGGCCTGCGCAAAGGCCGCCCCCAGGCAGCGGCGGACGCCGCCGCCGAACGGCACCCACGTGTAGGTGTCGGGCGGATCGTCGCCGAGGAACCGCTCGGGACGGAAACAGCTCGGGTCCGGGTACAGATCGCCCCGGCCGTGGATGACCCGGATCGAGGCGTCGATCTCGGTCCCCACCGGCAGCGTGAAGCCCCCCAGCTCAAACGGTGCGCCTCGCACCACCCGTCCGACGCCGGGGATCGGCGGCCTGATCCGCAGCGCCTCGCGGACGACCGCGTCCAGATGGGCGCCGTCGCGCTCGCGCGCCAGCGCCAGCGCACGGCGGTCGTGCAGCAGCAGGTCAAGCGTCCACGCGAGCGCCGTGGCGGTCGTCTCATGCCCCGCAAGCAGGAGCGTCACCAGCTGATCGCGCACCTCGCGATCCTCCAGGGCCGACCCATCCTCGCCCGTCGCCGCCAAAAGCTCGGAGAACACGTCCGCCGGCTGTGCGGGCACGAGCCCCGCCGGCTGCGCGGGCACGAGCCCCGCCGGCTGTGCGAGCGCGGCCCCCGCCGCCGGCGCCCGGGACCTGCGTCGTGCGATCTCCGCGTACAGCAGCTCGTCGACGGCCTGGCGACGCTCGGCGAACTGCCGTGCGGCGCCGCGGCGGCGGGCGCCGCGCAGCGTGGCGATCAGCGCGATCACGCCGCCCGGGCGCGACAGCGGCGCCACCATCGCCCGCAGGCGGCGGGCCAGCTCGTCCTCCAAGTCGCCGCGCTCGGTGCCGAACACCACCCGCAGGATCACCCGCAGGGTGAGCGCCTGCATTCGCTCCAGCAGCGAGAACGGCACGCCCACCGGCCAGCGGTCGATCTCCTCGTCTGCGCAGTCGCGCATCGTCTGCTCGTGCGCTCGCAGCCGCTCGCCGTGGAAGGCGGGCAGCATCAGCCGCCGGCGGGCCAGGTGCTCCTCGCCGTCGAGCACCAGCACCGAGCGATCCCCGAGCACCGGGGCCAGCAGCGCGTTGGCCTCGCCGGCGCGCAGCCGGTCGGCGGGCGCCTGAAAGACGACCCTGAGCAGCTGCGGATCGAACACCATCACGATCGCCTCGTCGAACACGGTCCTGATCGTCACCAGGTCCCCGTAGCGGCGCCGGCACGCGTCCAGGAAGCGGGCGCCGAGCGCCATCAGCGCGATCGTCTGAAGCGCGCGCGGCAGCGGCGGCCCCGGCGGCAGCGATTCGGCGGGCTCGGTTGCGGCGCTGGGCGCCGCGCGCGCTCGCGGGCTGGCTTGGGCGCTCATCGTGCGCGATCGTCCCACATCGCGCGCGGCTCGCGCGCGGGCGCCGGCGAGCCGGGCGCCCGCGCACTCTAAGATCGAAGACTGTCAGAGTAGTTTCAGAGGCGCCTGTCATCCTGGACTCCATGAGATTCCTGCGCACCGCCTCAACCGGCCGCCTGCTGGCGACGATCGCCGGGGTGATCGCCGCGATCGCGGCCGGGACCGCGATCGCCGTCGCGGCCACCTCGTCCAGCCCCGTCCCCAAGCCCGAGCCCCTCGCACAGGCGGTGCACTCGGCGCTCGCCGCCGCGCCGCCGGCGGGCATCTCGGCCGACATCAGCTTCACCGACAACCTGATCAGCTCCACCGACTTCACCGGCGGGCCCACCGACCCGCTGCTTCAGGGCGCGACCGGGAGGCTGTGGGCGTCGGGCTCGAGGCTTCGAATCGAGCTTCAGACCTCAAACGGCGACGGGCAGCTGCTGGTCGACGGCCGCTCCTTCTGGCTGTCTGACCCTGCGACCGACACCGTCTACCGAGGCACGCTGCCGGCGGGCTCGGCCGCTGACGGCGCGCCGGCGGGCGGCTCCTCGGCCGGCTCCGGCGGGCGCGACGCGATCCCGAGCGTTGCGCGAATCCAGTCGGCGATCGACCGGCTGATGGGGCGCGTGACGCTCGACGGGGCGGCCACCTCCGATCCGACCGATGTCAACGGCCTGGCCGCATACTCGGTGTCGGTCTCCCCCAAGCACTCGGGCGGGCTGCTCGGCTCGCTTGAGCTCGCCTGGGACGCGGCCCGCGGCGTGCCGCTTCGCGTGGCCGTCTACGCCCGCGGAAGCTCGACGCCCGTGCTGGCCCTGACGCTGTCAAACGTCAGCTACGGCTCGGTCCCGGGCTCCGTGTTCGACATATCCCCGCCGTCCGGCTACACGGTGGTGCAGGTCGCCGCGCCCGCGCGAGCGGGCGCGCAGACCAAGGGCGCGACGGTCCACGGTCTGTCGGCGGTCCAGGCGCAGGTGCCGTTCACGGTCGCGGCGCCCTCGTCGGTGGTGGGGCTGCCCCGCCGCGGCGTCACCCTGCTGCGCTGGGGCTCCCATCCGGCGGTCCTGGTGACCTACGGGCAGGGGCCCGGCGCGATCGCGGTGATCGAGCGCGCCGCCGCCGGCGCGGCGCCGTCCGGCTTTGGCGGCGCGGGCGCCGGCGGCCAGGGCGGCCTGACGCTGCCACAGGTGTCGATCGACGGCTCCAGCGGCCGTGAGCTGGACACCGCGCTCGGGACGGCGATCACCTTCTCGCGCGGCGGCGTCGACTACACGGTGCTCGGCTCCGTGACGCCCTACGCGGCGGAGCAGGCTGCCAGGGCGCTGGTGCAGTGACCGGCTCGGCGGGCGCGCCGCAGGGCGCGCACCCGATCGAGGTCCGGGGCCTGGTCAAGCGCTACGGGGACCTGACCGCGGTGGCCGGCGTGGATTTGACGGTGCGCTCAGGCGACGTGTACGGCTACCTGGGGCCAAACGGCGCCGGCAAGACCACGTCGCTGCGAATGATGCTCGGGCTGATCCGGCCGACGGCCGGCACGGTGCGCCTGTTCGGCCGCGACCCGATGCAGAGCGTGCGGGCGCTTGAGGGCGTCGCCGGGTTCGTTGAGGCTCCCACGTTCTACCCGTATCTGACCGCCAGGCGCAACCTGGAGCTGCTGGCGGCCTTCGACGGCGGCGACGCCGGCGATCGCATCGACGCGGCGCTTGAGACGGTCGAGCTCAGCGACCGCCAGCGCGATCGCGTCGGCGGCTACTCGCACGGGATGCGCCAGCGGCTGGGGATCGCGGCCGCGCTGCTTCGCGCGCCACGGCTGCTGCTGCTCGACGAGCCCGCCACGGGCCTTGACCCCGCCGGCATGCGCGACATGCGCCTGCTGATCCGTCGCCTGGCCGCCCAGGGCATCACCGTGCTGCTGTCAAGCCACCTCCTGGGCGAGGTGCAGGAGGTCTGCAACCGCGTGGCGATCGTGCGCGCCGGCAGGATCGTCTACGAGGGCGAGATCGCCGCGCTGGCGGCCGGCGGCGGCTCGCGCTACCGGCTTCAGACCACCGACGACGCGCGGGCCCTGGAGGTCTGCAGGGCCCAGCCGGGGATCGCGGACGTGACGCTCGAGCACGGCCGGATCACCTTCGTCGCCGAGGAGGCGTCGGTGGCCGAGCTGTCGCAGGCGCTGGTGGAGGCCGGCGCCCTGATCAGGGCGCTCACGCCGCAGGCGGTCACCCTGGAGGACCTGTTCTTCTCCTTCACCGAGGGCGACGGCGAGGCGGCCGCGCGGGCGGCCGGGGACGGCGTCGCCGCCTTGGCGCAGGCCGCGCACGGCGGGGGAGCGGCGCGATGACACCCGGCGTGGCGACGGTCTACCGCTGGGAGCTGTTCAAGCTGCGCTTCCAGAAGCGCACCTACCTGGGGCTCGGGGCGGCCGTGATCGTGCCGATCCTGTTCGTGATCGCGATCCGCATCCAGCACCACCACGGCCACGGCGACTTCGCCTTCTCCGACTACCTCAACCGCAGCGGGCTGGCGGTGCCGCTCGTGATCCTGCTGTTCGGCGCGATCTGGATGTTCCCCCTGATCACCGCGCTGGTGGCCGGGGACATCTTCGCCTCAGAGGACCACAACGGCACGCTGAAGACGATCTTCACGCGCTCGCTCGAGCGCTGGCAGCTGTTCTGCGGCAAGGCGCTGGCGGCCGCCACCTATGCGGTCGTCGCGATCCTGCTGTGCGGCACGGTGGCCGTGATCGCGGGCTCGCTGCAGTCGGGCTTCAACTCGCTGCAGAGCCTGTCGGGGACCGTCGTCTCGGCGCCCAGGGCGCTCGAGCTCGTCTACGTCGCGCTCCTGGTCTACCTGATACCGATCGCGGCGATCGTGTGCATCGGGCTGCTTTTGTCGACGATCACGCGCAACAGCGCCGCCGCCGTCGTGGGGACGCTGATGGTGTCGCTGCTGATCCAGCTGATCGGGATCCTCCCCGGCCTCAGCGGACTGCAGCCGTACCTGCTGAGCACGCAGTTCAACGCTTGGCAGGGCCTGCTGCGCACGCCGATCGACTGGACTCCGATCCTGCGCGCGCTGTGGGTGTGCGCGCTCTATGCGCTCCCGTCGCTGACGGCCGCGTTCCTGGTCTTCCTGCGACGGGACGTCGCCGGCGGGTGAGGCGGATGGACGGCGGCCGGGTGCTCGTCGTCGACGACGATCCGCCGCTGGCGAGGATGCTGCGCCGCAGCCTGGCCGCGGAGGGGTTCGAGGTGCAGCTCGCCGCCGACGGCGGCTCGGCGCTCGCCGCCGCCGAGCGCTTCGCCCCGGACGCGATCGTGCTCGACGTGGCGATCCCCCCGCCCGACGGCCTGGCTGTCTGCCGGCGGCTGCGCGACAAGGGCGTGCTCACCCCGATCCTGATGCTGACCGCGCGCGACGCGGTCGCCGACCGGGTCGCGGGGCTTGAGGCGGGCGCCGACGACTACCTGGTCAAGCCGTTCGCCGTCGCCGAGCTGGTGGCGCGGCTGCGCGCGCTCGCCCGGCGCGCGGGCTCGCGCGGACCGGTGATCAGCTACGCGGACGTGACGCTGGACACGGCCACGCGGACCGCCACCCGGGCCGGCCGCCGGCTGGCGCTCACCGCCCGCGAGACCGCGCTGCTTGAGCTTCTGCTGCGCTCCGGCGGCGGCGCCGTCACGCGCTCAAGGGCGCTGGAGGAGGTGTGGCACGGGGGCGCGGTCCCCAACGTCGTCGACCGCTACGTGACCAGGCTGCGGCGCAAGCTGGGCGATCCACCGCTGATCAGGACCCTGCGCGGGGTCGGCTTCCAGCTGCGCGCCTGAGATGGCTGCGCGAGGGGGCCGAGGGGCGCCGGAGCGGCGGTCGCGCCGCGGGGCGCCGGAGCGGCCGTCGTGCCGCGGGGCGCCGGAGCGGCGGTCGCGCCGAGGGGCGCCGGGCCCGTCAGGCGGCGATCAGCCGCTCGATGCTCTCGACCGGCATCGGCGGGCTGAACAGGTAGCCCTGCGCCCCGTCGCAGCCGAGCCTGCGCGCCGCCGCCAGCTGGGCGTCGGTCTCGATCCCCTCGGCCACCGCCTGCAGGCCGAGCGAGTGCGCCAGCGAGACCGCGTCGCGCAGCGCCTCAGGGTCCATCGCCGCGATCAGGCGTCGGTCGAGCTTGAGCGCGTGGACGGGCAGTCCCGAAAGCGCCTCGCGCGCCGGCATCACGGCCCCGATGTCGTCGATCGCCAGCCTGACGCCGATCCGGCAAAGCTCGTCAAGCCAGCCGCGGGCGTGCTCGGGCTGCTCGGCGATCGCCCGTGCGGGGACCTCCAGGCACACGAGCGCCGGGTCGTGCCCGGCATCGACGATCAGCTTGCGCAGCCGTCCCGACAGGCCGGGATCGGCCAGCTGGCGCGCCGAGAGGTTGAGCGACAGCGACAGCGACGGCCGCCGCTTGTGCCAGCGGGCCGCCTGCGCGAGCGCCTCCTTGACCACCCAGTCTCCGATCTCGACGATCAGGCCGCTTTGCTCGGCGAGCTCGATGAACTGCGGCGGATCCAGCAGGCCCCGCCGCGGATGCTGCCAGCGCAGCAGCGCCTCAAACCCCGCCAGGCCGGTCTCGGCCGCAAGCGTGACGTGAGGCTGGAAGTGCAGCCGCAGCTGGGCGAGCTCAAGCGCCCCGCGCAGCTCGGCCTCGAGCCCGCCCTCACCGGCGGCCGACGCGAGCGGACGCCCGCCCGCATCCGCCGGATCGCCTGTCTGCGCCGGGTCCCCGCCGGGGGCCGCCCCCTGGCGTGCCCGCCCCGGCTGGCCCGGCTCGCCGGGCTCTGCGCCACCCTGCGGGTCGTAGAGCTCCGCGCGATCGCCCCCAAGCTGCTTGGCGCGGTACATGGCCGCGTCGGCGCGGCGCACGACCTCCTCGAGCGCCAGGGCGGCGTCGCTGACCACGGCGATGCCGATGCTCACCGAGATGCTCTGCCGGTGCTCTCCGAGCGTGACCATCGTCCCCGCGCTGTGGCTGATGCGGCCGGCCACCAGGCGCGCCTCGCGCTCGCCCTGAAGGCCCTCGAACAGGAACGTGAACTCGTCCCCTCCGTAGCGGGCGACGGTGTCCATCGGCCGAAGCAGCGCCCGGAAGCGGTCGGCGAGCACGCTCAGCAGGCGGTCGCCCGCGGCGTGGCCCAGCGAGTCGTTGATCTGCTTGAACTGGTCGACGTCGAGGAACAGCACGGTGACGGGGCCGCCGGTGCGCCGGCTGCGATCCAGCGCGCCGCGCAGGCGGTCCAGGAACAGCGCGCGGTTGGGAAGGCCCGTGAGCGGATCGTGCAGCGCCTGCTGCGCAAGCTCGGTCTCCGAGCGCTTGCGCTCGATCGCCAGGCGCAGGCTGCGACGCAGCGCGGCCGGGCTCAGGCTGCGCCAGTCAAGCTGGTCCTGGGCGCCGGCCCTGACGGTGAGCACGCTCAGGTTCTCATCGGCGCTGTCGGACAGCACCACGACCGGCGTGTCCGGCGCGACGGCGGCGAGCCTGCGAACCTGGTCCTCGGCGCGGCCCCGCGGCGCTCCGTGGGCGTCCAGCAGCACGCAGGTGGCGCCGTGGTCGGCCAGCTCGTGCGCGGCATCGGCGACCGTCTGGGTCTGGCAGAGCACAAGGCCGCGCGGCCAGGCCGCCCGGAGCATCGCCCCGAGGCCGAGCGCCCGCACGCCGTCTGCTTCATCCTGCACGAGCAGGACCCTCACCGGTCCGCCCGGCCGATCCTCCAGATGCACCACCTTGCAAGCCTCCGTGTTGCCGGTGCGCAGAGATTATCCGCAACAGTGAGGTTTTGGGAGCTGCGCACCGCTCCATGCACAACGCCCCGGGGCGCCGATTGCTTGTGAGCGGCAAGCCGGGACCCGGAGGTGCAGCGCGTCTGGCGCCGCGGGACCGGCCGGGCGGCGGGCGCCCGCGGCGGGTGTCGCTGAGCGTCCGCGTGGCGGGGGCGGCGGCCGGGTCGGTGCTCGTGGCCGTGGCGCTGCTGGGCGTGGCGGCGGTCCTGCTGGTGCGCCACGAGCTCTACCTTTCGCTGGATGCGGCGCTGCGCGAGCGCGCGCAGGAGGTGGCGCAGCTGGCGGTCTCCACGCCCGCGGTGCTCGACGAGCCGGGCGCGCTGGAGTCCCCGCTGTCGGGCCGCCAGGCCCTGGTCGAGGTGCTGGACGCTCGCGGGCGAATCCTCGCGCGTTCGCTCAGCCTCGGAGCGCGGGTGCTGCCCCAGGACGCGCTCGCGCGCGCCGCGCGCCTGCGCGGCGCCACCGGGGTGCAGACGATCCAGCTGGGCGGGCGGCCGCTTCGCCTCTACGCGGCGCCGATCGCCAGCGGCTTCGGCCCCGCCGCGGGGGGCGCGGTGCTGGTCGCCTCCGACACCTCGGACATCTCGGCGACGACCGGCCGGCTGGGCGCGCTGATCGCGCTCGTCGGCGGGGCGATCGCGCTCGTCGCAGCCGCTGCGGCCGCGCTGCTCGTGCGGCGGGGCCTGAGGCCGCTGCGCGCGCTCGCGGACGTCGCCGGGGAGGTCCAGCGGACCGCGGACCCGTCCCATCGCCTGCCCGACGACGACAGCCGGGACGAGGTGGGACGGCTGACGCGGGTGCTCAACGGGATGCTCGCGGCGCTCGCGCGCGCCCGCGACGCGGAGCGCAGGCTGATCGCCGACGCCTCGCACGAGCTGCGCACGCCGGTCACCTCGCTTCTGGGCAACGTCCAGTATGCGGCCAGGCACGGAGCAGACGAGGAGATCCTGGACGAGCTCGCCCACGACGCGGCGCGCCTGGCCTCGCTCGTGGACTCGCTGCTGGCGCTGGAGCGAGCCGGGACGCCGGCGCCGGCGGCGGCCGCCCGGCCGGTGGCGCTCGACGACCTGGCGCGCGCGGTGGTGGCGCAGGAGGGCCAGCGCGTGACGGTCGGCGAGCTGGCCGCGCTGAGCGTCGAAGGGGACCCGGATGCGCTGGCGCGGGCGCTGGGCAACCTCGTGCGAAACGGGCTCGTCCACGGCCCTCCCGGCGGCAAGGTGCGCGTCGACGTGGCCCGCGATGGGGGCCAGGCCCGGATCTCGGTCTCCGACGAGGGGCCCGGGCCCGCGCCCGAGCTGCACGACCGGCTGTTCGAGCGCTTCTGGCGCGGGCCGGGGGCGGCCGCGCGGCCGGGGTCAGGGCTGGGCCTGGCGATCGTCGCGGCGGTCGCGCAAGCTCACGGCGGCCGCGTGTCGGTGGACGGCTCGACCTTCTCGATCCACCTCCCGCTCGCCGGCCGGGCGGACGGCGGCGGTCAGGCGGCCGGCGAGCGCTCGCGCGGGGCGCGCGAGGCCGCCCCGTCGGCTGCGCGCAGCTCCTCCCCCGGCGACGGCCCCGCATCCTGAAGGTCTGAGAGGCGCTGCGGGCCCAGCAGCTGCGGCGGTGGCCCATCGTCTCCGGGGGCTCGCAGGGAGCGCCGCCACCATCCCGTGCTGCGCCAGGCGCCGTGCTTGTAGGCGATGTCCCTGTAGACCCCGACTGGCTCAAAGCCCATCGCCTCGTGCAGCCCGACGCTGGCCTGGTTGGGGAGCGTGATGCCGGCGCAGACCGTGCACACCCCCTGGCGGCGCAGCAGGTCGAGCAGCGCCCCGTACAGCGCCCGGCCCACGCCCCGGCGGTGGTGTGCGGAATCGACGTACACGGTGCAGTCGGCCGTCCAGCGGTAGGACGCCCGCTCGCGGTGGCGGCCGGCATACGCATAGCCGACCACCAAACCGTCGATCTCGGCCACCAGCCACGGGTAGTGGCGGGAGATCACGCGGATGCGCTCCGCCATCTCGTGCGGCTCGGGCGCGCGCTCCTCAAGCGAGGCGACGCCCTCCTGGACCGCGGGCGCGTAGATCGCCGCGCACGCGGCGGCGTCCCGGTCGGCCTCGGCATGGCGGATCAGCACGCCGCGCACTTTAGAAGCGGGTGCGTGTGCGCTGGGCTGAGGCGGGTGCGTGCGCTGGGCTGAGGCGGGTGCGTGCGCTCGCCTCAGGGCCGGCGCAGCGCCGCGCGGATCAGCTTCACCTGGTCCGGCTCGCGCGCCGGCGCCCGGCCCACGGCGGCGCAGACCGCCAGGCGCACGGCCGAGGTCAACAGCACGGTCGCGCCGGGCCCCAGCTCCTGCACCGAGATCGGGCGCTCGCAGGCGCGCAGGCCAAGCGCCGGCGCGCGCTCCAGCAAGAGCGCCCTGGTGACGCCGGGCAGGATGCGGCCGTCGGCCGGGGGCGTGCTCAGCTGCGCGCCCGCAAGCAGCCACACGTTCGCCCACGCGGCCTCCAGAACCCAGCCGTGCTCGTCGACCAGCAGCGGCACGGGGTCGGCCCCGAGCAGGTCAAGCAGCCGGCGGTCGCGCCACTTGTGCGCGCCCAGGCCGCCGGCGAGCGTCACGGGCGCCAGCGCGCGGGGCCTGCGCTCGACGCGGTGGGGCGCAGCGAGCGTGATCTCGGTGAGCAGGCGCCCGCCGGAGGGGCGCGCGTCGATCCTCACGCGGCGCTCCTGCGCGCACGCGGCGCCGGGGCGCTCCGCGCCGGCGAGGCGGCGCTCGAGCGCCGCCAGGCGCCGGGGAAGCGAGGCGGGCGCCCGCAGGCCGTACAGCTCGATGGCCGAGCGCCGCAGACGGCTCAGGTGCTCCTCGGCCGCGTGGATCCTGCCCTCGGCGAACAGGAGCGTCTCGAAGATGCCCAGCGCGGGGTCAGGCGGCGGCGCTCCCACCGCGGCGCCGTTTGCCGGTGGCGCGCTCGGCAGCGCCCTGCTCACCGGGCGCCCGCGCGCACGCGCACCCTCGCTCCCACCGCGGCCGCGATCGGCCGGGCCTTGGCGAGCGCCTCCTTAAGCTCCCGGCGAGGGTCGGAGTCCGCCACGATCCCGCCGCCGGCTCCCAGCCACAGCCGGCCGGCGCAGAGCTCCAGCGTGCGGATCGCGACGCTCAGCTCAAGGCCCGCGACCGGGCTGCTGAAGCCCACCGACCCGGTGTAGACCTCGCGTCCGCAGCGCTCCAGGCGCGCGATCACCTTCAGCGACTGCACCTTTGGGGCGCCGGTGACCGACCCGGGGGGAAAGGTGGCGCGCAGCAGCTGGGCATCGCCGACCTGCGCCCGCAGGCGCCCGCGCACGTATGAGACCAGATGCCACACCCCGGGGTGCGCCTCGGCCGATGGCCGGCGGGGCGCTTGAACCGTGCCGTACTCGCACACGCGCCCCAGGTCGTTGCGCATCAGGTCGACGATCATCACGTGCTCCGCCGCGTCCTTGGCCGAGCGCCGCAGTGCGCGCAGGGCGGCGGCGGCGCGCACGGGGTCGCGCTCGCGCTCGAGCGTGCCCTTGATCGGCCCGGTCACGACATCGCGGCCGCGGCGGCGCAGGAACAGCTCCGGAGAGAGCGAGGCGATGGCGCCCGCGGGCGTGTCGAACGCGGCCGCGTAGGGCGGCGAGATCCTGCTCAGCGCGCTGCCCAGCAGCTCGGCGGCGGTGCCGTCGAACAGGCCCTCGAGCCGCAGGCAGAGGTTGGCCTGGAAGATCTCGCCTGAAGCGATCCGCGCCCGGCAGTCGGCGACCGCGTCCAGATGGTGGGCGGCATCGCCGCGCTCCAGCTCAAGCGCGCGGGGCGCAGAGCGCGGGCGCGGGGCGCGTTCGCCCGCCGCCCGCGCAAGCAGCCGGGCGAGGTGCTCGCGACGCGCGGCCAGCGCCTCGCGGCGCGCCTCGGTCTCAAGCGCCTCAAACCACCATCGCCCTGCCAGGTCGCGCCGCAGGACGTGGTCGTAGTAGGCGAGGTGAAAGTCCGGCAGGGCGACCGGCCGCCACGGGGCGAGCGGCACGTCCTCCACGCGCGCAGACAGGCGAAACCCCAGCCATCCGAACCAGCCGCCGCCGACCGGCGCAGATGCGGCGCCGGCCGCCTGCCGGCCGCGGGGCGCGTCGACCCCGGGGACGGCGGACGCGCTGGGGCTGCCGGCCGCGTCGATCCCTGGGTCGATCCCTGCCACGGCGGACGCGTCGACCCCGGGCAGCAGGTCCAGGATCTCAAACGGGTCGTCGGCGACGTCGGCGACGGCCAGCGGCTCTGAGCCGACGATCGCCCCACCGCCCGCCCAGGCGCCGCAGAGCGCGAACGGCAGCCGCTCCGCGCTCAGCAACCGCAGCACCACCTGCGGCGCGGGCGTGCACGCCAGGGGCTCGCGCACCAGCCGCGCGGTCGCGGACAAGGCGCAGGCCGGCGGTGCGGCCGGCCGCCGGCGGCAGGCCGGCGGGGTGGCGTCCGGGCGGGCGCCCGGCGGCGCGGGCGACCGCGACGCTAAGGTGCGCGGCACTGAAACCCCGGACATATTGGACGAATTGGTTCTATGAGCGCAGAGCTGATCGACGGAAGGGCAATAGCACAGCAGGTCCGCGAGGAGGTGCGGGCGCAGGTGGAGCAGTGGGTGGCCTCAGGTGGGCGCCGGCCCGGCCTGGCGACCGTGCTGGTCGGGGACGATCCAGCCTCGGCGGTGTACGTGGCGGGAAAGCAGCGGGCGTGCGCCGAGGTGGGGATCGAGGGCTTCCGCCACGACCTGCCGGCGTCGGCCACCGAGCAGGAGGTGGCGGAGCTGATCCGGCAGCTCAACGGCGACGACCGGGTCTCCGGCATCCTGCTTCAGCTGCCGACCCCGGCGCACATCGACGGCTCGCGGCTGACGACGCTGATCGACGCCGGCAAGGACGTCGATGGGCTGACGCCCGTGTCCGCCGGCCTTTTGGCGAAGGGGCTGCCGGGCCTTCGGCCGTGCACGCCCGCGGGCGTGATCGAGCTGCTCGCGCGCCATCAGGTGGCGATGGAGGGGGCGGAGGCGGTCGTGGTCGGCCGCTCAGATTTGGTGGGCAAGCCGGTCGCCCAGCTGCTGCTGGCCGAGAACGCGACCGTCACGCTGTGCCACTCGCGCACCCGCGACCTGCCCAGCGTCTGCCGCCGGGCCGACATCCTGATCGCGGCGGTCGGCCGCGCGCAGATGATCGGCGGCGATTGGATAAAGCCGGGCGCGACCGTGATCGACGTCGGCATCAACCGCACCGGCGACGGGCTGGTCGGCGATGTCGAGTTCGACTCCGCCGCCGAGGTGGCCGCGCTGATCACGCCCGTCCCCGGCGGCGTCGGGCCGATGACGATCGCGATGCTGGTGCGCAACACGCTGCAGGCCGCCCGCGCCGCGGCGCCCGCGCCCTGAGGAGGTCAGAGCGCTGCCGCCACGCCAAGACGCAGGCGCCACGCGTGGCGGCCGTCTCAGGCGCGCGCCGCGAAGGAAGGCTCGGATTCGAGCACCGCGTCAAGCGCCTCCAGCAGCCGCTCGGCGACCGCCACGCGGGCGTTGACCCCCATCAGGCCAAGGCGCCACATCGGAGGCGCGATCGGGCCGAGCCCGCCGCCGATCTCGATCCCGTGCTCGCGCAGCATCCGCGTCTGCACGCGCCCGCCGTCGACACCGTCGGGGACGCGCACGGCCGTCAGCTGCGACAGGCGGTGGGGCTCGTCGGCGAGGAGCTCCAGCCCCCGCTCCACGAGCGCCGCCTGAAGGAACGCGCCCGCCTCGGCGTGGCGTGCCCAGCGGGCCTCGAGCCCCTCGACCGCCACCTCGCGCAGCGCCTCGTGCATGGCGTAGATGTGCAGCACCGGGGCGGTGTGGTGGTAGGTCATCGGGCGTCGCACCCAGTAGTCGCGCAGCAGCAGCAGGTCAAGCGAGTAGGGCAGGCCGCCGGCGGCGCGCCCGTCGCCCGTCGAGGCCGCGCGCGCCTCGATGCGCTCCAGCGCGCGGTCGGAGACGGCGACCGGCGACATCCCCGGCGGGGCGCCGATGCACTTCTGCGAGCAGGAGTAGGCGTAGTCGACGCCCCAGCCGTCGAAGTCCAGCTCGCAGCCGCCCAGCGAGGTCACGCAGTCGGCCATCAGCAGCACATCGCCGCCGCGCAGCGCGGCGCCCAGCTCCGCCAGCGGGTGCCGTACGCCCGACGAGGTCTCGGCGTGCACGACGGCCACCAGCCGCGCCCGGGGGTGGCGGTCAAGCGCCTCCAGGATCCGCTCGTTGTCGACCGCCTCGCCCCAGTCCGCCTGCACCGAGACGACCTCCGCGCCCAGGCGCCGCGCGATCTCGACCATCCGCCGGCCGAAGAAGCCGTTGACCGCGATGATCGCCTCATCCCCCGGCTCGAGCAGGTGCGCCAGCCCGGCCTCCATCCCGGCGGTGCCGGTCGACTGCAGCGGCAGCACCAGCCCGGAGCGGGCGTTCCAGGCGATCCGCAGAAGCGAGACGACCTCGCCGAGCAGATCGATGAAGTCCGGGTCCATGTGGCCGAGCAGCGGGCGCTGCATGGCCTGCAGGACGGCCGGGGAGACGTTGCAGGGGCCGGGGCCGCACAGCAGCCGCTCGGGGGGGTTGATCGGGGAGGGGATCTCGCTCATCGGATGAGCGTACCCGCGCAGCCCCGTGCGATCCATCGAATCCATTCTATGAATGTACAAATTGATTCAAATTGCTTGCGCGGCCGGTCCGGCCGCGCTTGACTGTCGCGCCCATGACCGCAAACAGCCCCACCCGCACCCGCCTTCACCGCTCCGAGCTCGCCGTCCCCGGCTCCAACGAGCGGATGCTCGAGAAGGCGCCCACGCTGGGCGCCGACATCGTGATGCTGGACCTGGAGGACGCCGTCGCGCCCGACGACAAGGAGCGGGCGCGGGCCAACGTGATCGATGCCCTGCGGGAGCTCGACTGGTCGCGCTGCTCGGTGTCGCTTCGGATCAACGGCCTGGACACGCACTGGTGCTACCGGGACATCGTCGACGTCGTCGAGCAGGCGGGCCGCCACCTCGACTCGATCATGATCCCCAAGGTCTCCGGCGCGGGCGACGTGCACCTGGTCGCGACGCTTCTGTCCCAGATCGAGGAGGCGTGCCGGCTGCCGCGCCGGATCGCGATCTGCGTCCTGATCGAGACCGCGATCGGGATGGTCAACTGCGAGCAGATCGCCACCGCCTGTCCGGAGAGGATGGAGGCGATGGTGTTCGGCGTCGCCGACTACGCCGCCTCGCTGCAGAGCTACACCACCTCGATCGGCGGCACCAACCCCGACTACGCGATGCTGGCCGATCCGCTGGGCGACGGCGGCGACCGCGCGCTTCACCTCGGCGACCAGTGGCACTACGCGCTGTCGCGGATCGCGGTGATCTGCCGCGCGCACGGCCTGCGGCCGATCGACGGGCCGTTCGGCGACTTCACCGACCCCGAGGGATACCTCGCCTCCGCGCGTCGCGCCGCCGTGCTCGGCTACGAGGGCAAGTGGGCGATCCACCCCAGCCAGATCGAGCTGGCCAACCGCGTGTTCACGCCGTCGGAGCACCTGGCGCAGCGGACCAGGCGGATCGTGGCGGCCATGGAGGAGGCGGCGGCACAGGGCCGCGGCGCCGTCTCCCTGGACGGGCGGCTGATCGACGCGGCCTCGATCCGCATGGCGCAGAACCTGCTGGCCAAGCTCGAGCAGATCGAGGCGCGCCGCGACGGCGGGGCGCACCTGCGCGCGGTCGGCGCCTGACCGCGCTGGGCGGTCAACGCGCGGGGCTGGGGCTCCGGCTCGGGCGCCCGTGCGCGGCGGCCCCCGCGGCTGCGCGCAGCGCGCCGGCCGCAAGGCGCGTCTGGGCGACGAACGCGGCCGCCTGCGGCGAGGCGGCGTC
Source organism: Solirubrobacteraceae bacterium (assembly GCA_035294345.1). Taxonomy (GTDB): domain Bacteria; phylum Actinomycetota; class Thermoleophilia; order Solirubrobacterales; family Solirubrobacteraceae; genus Palsa-465. The sequence goes on along the minus strand of DATGLC010000025.1, from coordinate 13,697 downwards.
GCGTCGCCACACGGCGACCAGCTCGGTGTCCGGCGCGCCGATCAGCGGCCGGTAGGCGACGCCGTCCAGCGCCACGTGCGCCACCGACTCGGGCACCGGCGAGACGCCGATCCCGGCGGCGACCAGGCCGATGATCGTCAGCATCTCGGGCGCCTGCTGGACGACCCGGGGGGTGGTCCCCGTGGCCGCCATGCGCCCGATCAGCAGGTCGTGGAAGCCCGGCGCCTGCCGACGCGGGAACATCACCAGCGGCTGCGCCGCAAGGCGCCCGAGCGGGACGCGCTCAAGCGCCGCGAGCTCGTGGCCGGCGGGCAGGGCCGCGATCGTCCGCTCGCGCATGACGACCTCCGCCTCAAGCGCAGCGTCGGGCTCGATCGGCGGTCGCACGAGCCCCACGTCGAGCTCGCCGGAGGCAAGCGCGCGCAGCGCCTGGACCGTCGAGCGCTCCCGCAGCTGGATCTCCACGCCCGGACGCGCGCGGCGAAACCGTTGCACGGCGGCGGGCACCAGCGACGACAGCGCCGAGCCGACGAAGCCGATCCGCAGCACGCCGGCCTGCCCGGAGCCGATCGCGCGCGCCGCGCCGACGGCCGCGTCAAGCTCTGCGAGCATCGCGCGGGCCTGGGCCAGGAACGCCTCGCCGGCAGGCGTGAGCTCCACGCGCCTGCGGCTGCGCTCCAAGAGCGCGCAGCCGAGCTCCGCCTCCAGGGCCGCGATCTGGCGCGTGAGCGGCGGCTGGGAGATGTGCAGCCGCTGCGCGGCGCGGCGGAAGTGCAGCTCCTCGGCGACGGCGACGAAGTAGCGAAGCTGCCTCAGCTCCATGGGGGTGTTGGCTTGCGGTCGATGAGAGCCGGATGGCGGGCCGCCCGGCCGGCCGCGGTCGGGGCGCCCGCCGGGCCTGTGATACCGATGATAGATCACAGACGTACGAATCAATATTGGACAGAATCAGCCGCCGGGCGTAGCGTCCGCGCCATGTCATTCACCCTGGAGTGCCCCAACTGCGGGGTGCGCGAGGTGACCGACTTCGGCTACGGGGGAGAGGTCTCGCCGCGGCCCAAGACGGCGCCGAGCTTTCGCGAGCTGAACGCCTACAACTACTTCCGCAACAACGTGGCCGGCGTGCAGCGCGAGTGGTGGCACCACCGGTCGGGTTGCCGGGCGTGGTTCTACGCCGAGCGCGACACGCGCACCAACGAGGTCATCTCGGTGAGCCTGCCATGAGCCGGCTGGCGCCCCGGCCCGGCGAGCTGATCGACCGCGGCCGCGAGATCAGCTTCACCTTCGACGGTCGCAGGGTGCGCGCCTACGAGGGCGACACGATCGCCTCGGCGCTGTACGCGGCCGGGCAGCGGACGTTCAGCCGCTCGTTCAAGTACCACCGGCGGCGCGGGCTGATGTGCGTCGCCGGCCAGTGCCCCAACTGCATCTGCGCCGTCGACGGCGCGGCGGGCGCGCGCGCCTGCGTCGAGCCCGCGCGCGACGGCATCCAGGTCACGCACGTCAACGCGACCCCGTCGCTGGAGCACGACCTGATGCGCGCCACCGACCTGTTCGGCGGCCCGTTCACGCCGCCCGGCTTCTACTACAAGACGTTCATCCGCCCCCGGCGGCTGTGGCCGCTGTATGAGCGCGTCCTGCGTCACGCCGCCGGCCTGGGGAGGCTGCGCCGCTCCCAGCCGCAGCGCGAGTGGCGCACCGAGTACCGTCGCCGCCACGCGGACGTGCTGGTGTGCGGCGGAGGCCTCGCCGGGCTGCACGCGGCGCTGGCCGCGGCCCGCCTGGGCGCCGATGTGGTGCTCTGCGACGAGGGCCTGCGCTTGGGCGGACAGGCGCTGTGGGCGGGGGACCGCGCGGCGCTCGAGGCGCTGATCGGCGAGGTGCGCGGCGCCGGCGTCGAGCTGCTGGAGGGCGGGGTCGCGCTGGGCGTCTTCGACGGGCTGGTGCCCGTCTGGCAGGGCGACACGCTGCACCAGGTCCGCGCGCGCGCGCACGTGTTCGCCACCGGCGCGATCGAGCAGCCGCTGGTGTTCGCCGGCAACGACCTGCCGGGGGTGATGCTGTCCGGCGGCGCCAGGCGACTGGCCGCGATGTGGTCGGTCAGCCCCGGCTCGCGGGCGGTGGTCGCCACCACCTCCGACCGCGGCCTTGAGGCGGCGCTCGAGCTGCGCGACGCCGGCACCCAGATCGTCGCGGTCGCCGACCTGCGCACCCAGGCCGGCGAGCTGGCGACGGCGCTGCGCGACCGGGGCGTGCCCGTCTTCACCGGCCACACCGTGATCGAGGCCAAGGGCTCGCGCGCGGTGCAGTCGGCGACCATCGCCCCGGCCGGATCGACCGCCGGCGACGAGCACGCGTTTGACTGCGACCTGGTCGTCGTCTCCGGCGGGCTCGCGCCCGCCACCTCGCTTGCGCTTCAGGCCGGCGCGCAGACCGCCTATGACCCGCAGCACGGGCACTTTGCGCTGACCGAGCTGCCGGCGGGCGTGTTCGCCGCGGGCGAGGTCGCCGGCGCCGGGGGCGCCGGCGAGGCCGAGCGCTCGGGCGAGCTGGCCGGGCTGCGTGCCGCGCACCACCTGGGCCTCGGAGACGACGGCTCACGCGAGCGCGAGCGGGCGCTCGCGCAGCCGCCGCAGGCCGCGCCGCCGGCCGGCCCCGTGGCGCTTGGGCCGCCGGTGGCCGGCGAGGGGCGCGGCAAGTGCTTCGCCTGCCTGTGCGAGGACGTCACCGCCAAGGACATCAAGCTCTCAATCAAGGAGGGCTATGACTCGATCGAGCTCTCCAAGCGCTACACGACCGTGACCATGGGCCCATGCCAGGGCCGCATGTGCCAGCTTTCGTCGGTGAGGCTGATGGCCTCGCACACCGGGCAGAGCCTCGCCGACGTCGGCGTCACCACCGCCCGGCCCCCCTGGGTCTCGGTGCCGATGGGGATCCTCGGCGGGCGGCCGGTCGAGCCGGCCAAGCGCTCGCCGATCCACGATCGCCACCGGCGGCTGGGCGCGAGCATCAAGTGGGCCGGCGACTGGCGCCGCCCCTACGACTACGGCGACCCGCAGGCCGAGGCGCTGGCCGTAAACCGCGCCGCCGGCCTGATCGACGTCTCCACGCTGGGCAAGCTTCTGGTCCGCGGCCCCGACGCGGGCGAGTTCCTGGACCGCCTTTACCCCAACCGCTTCTCGGACCTCAAGCCCGGGCGGATCCGCTACGGCGTGATCTCCTCCGACGCCGGGCGGATCGTCGACGACGGCACGATCTGCCGGATCGACGAGCGCACCTTCTACGTGACCACGACCTCAAGCGGCGCCGGCGCCGTTGAGGAGTGGTTCTCCTGGTGGCTGGCCGACTGGCGCCTTGACGTGGCGCTGACCGACGTCACCCAGGGGCTGGCCGCGGTCAACCTGGCCGGGCCCGCCGCGCGCGAGATCCTCTCCTCGGTCACCGACCTGGACTGCTCGGCGGATGCGTTTCGCTACCTGGACGCGCGGCATGCGCAGGTGGCCGGGGTGCCGTGCCTGATCCTGCGGATCGGGTTCGTGGGCGAGGTCGGCTACGAGATCCACTGCCCGGCCGCCTACGGGGAGCACCTGTGGGACGCGCTGATGGCCGCCGGAGCCGACCGCGGCCTGCGCCCGTTCGGCCTTGAGCCGCAGCGGATCCTGCGCCTGCAGAAGATGCACATCATCGTCGGCCAGGACACCGACTCCGAGTCGACCCCTTACGGCGCCGGCATGTCCTGGATCGTCAAGCTCGACAAGGACCAGGACTTCATCGGCCGCTGGGCGCTCGAGCACTACTCCGGCCAGGAGCCCTCGACCGCGCTGGTCGGCTTCACGATGCCCAACGGCACGGTGCCGACCGAGGGCGCGGTCGTGCTCGACGAGCGCGGCGCGCCCGCCGGCCAGGTCACGAGCGCGCGCCACTCGCCGGTGCTCGACCGAACGATCGGGATGGCGTGGGTGCCGGCGCCGCTGGCGCGCGACGGCGCGCGGATCACGATCTCCGATGCGGGCCGCACGCTCGGCGCCGAGGTGCAGACGCGGCCCTTCTACGACCCCGACGGGGAGGTGCTGCGCTCGTGAGCCTCGAGTTTCTGAGCGTCGCGGCGGCGACCGGCGATCCCGCGCCGATCGCCCGCTCGCCGATCGAGCCGCTGGCCCGCGCGGCCGGGGCGCGGATCGAGGTGCGCGACGGCTGGAACGTGGCCGTCGAGTTCGGCGCCGGCGCGCAGGCCGAGGCGCAGGCGGCGCGCCTGACCGTCGGCTGGGCGGACGTCTCCCACGTCGGCAAGCTCGAGCTGCAGGGGCCGTCGGAGGCTCTGGACCGGGCCGCCGGCGCGCCGCTTGCCTTCGGCGCCGCGACCGCGCTCGACGGCGCCTGGTGGTGCCGGCTGACGCGCACGCGCGCGCTGGTGATCGGAGACATCCAGAGCGCCCGTGAGCGCTGCGGCGACCCGGTGTCCACCGTCGATGTGACCTGCACCTACGGCGCCATCACCGTCGTGGGCCCGCTGGCGCGCGAGGTGTTCGCGCGCTTCTGCGCGCTTGACCTGCGCCCCCAGGTGACCCCCGTGCGCGGGCTTCGCCCCGGGTCGATCGCGCGCCAGCCCGGGATCCTGATCCGCGAGGCGCAGGAGCGCTACCTGTTCATGTTCGGCTGGGCGACCGGCGAGTACGTGTGGGGGGTTGTCTGCGACGCGGGCGAGCACCTGGGCGGCCGGCCGATCGGCGCGGACGCGCTCGCGGCGCTCGGCGGCGGCGTCGGCGACGCCGAGCCCGAGGAGGCGACCGTGGCGGACCAGGAGGAGACCGTCGATGCTTGACATCTTCCGCCCGCGCCGGATGTGGCGCCGGCGCCCGGAGCTGAAGGGCTCCTATGAGGTGGTGATCATCGGCGGCGGCTCGCACGGGCTGGCGACCGCCCACTACCTGCGCGAGCATGGGATCCGGGACATCGCGATCCTCGAGAAGCGCTACATCGGCTCCGGCGCGGCCGGGCGAAACACCACGATCCTGCGCTCCAACTACAAGACCCCGGAGGGGGCGCGCTTCTACGACGCGAGCGTGAAGCTCTACGAGGGGCTCTCCCAGGAGCTGAACTTCAACCTGCTGTTCTCCCAGTGCGGCCATCTGACGCTCGCCCATTCGGACCGGGCGATGTTCGTGATGGCCAACCGCGCCGAGGTCAACCGCATCAACGGGATCGACAGCCGGCTGATCTACCCGGAGGAGATCAAGCGCCTGGCGCCGGCGATGCAGGTGGACAACCCGCACGCGACCTGGCCGATCATGGGCGCGCTGTATCACCCTCCGGGCGGGATCATCCGCCACGACGCGGTCGTCTGGGGGTTCGCGCGCTCGGCCGACCAGGGCGGGGCCGAGATCCACCAGTACACCGAGGTGCTGGGCATGGAGCGCTCCAACGGCCGCATCACCAAGGTCAAGACCAACCGCGGCACGATCAGCGCCGGGCAGGTGCTCAACTGCACCGCCGGCTGGACGACGCTGATCTCCGACATGGCCGGGGTGCGGATGCCGATCACCACGCACATCCTGCAGGCGTGCGTGACCGAGCCGTTCAAGCCGCTGCTGGACGTGGTGATCGTCTCCTCGCAGATGCACGTCTACATCAGCCAGACCGACCGCGGCGAGTTCTTGATGGGCGCGGAGATCGAGCCCTGGACCACCTACCGGATGCAGGGGACGCTCAACTTCCTGCAGGACGTCTGCCGCCACTCGCTGGAGCTGTTCCCGCAGCTCGAACGCGCGCGGATTCTGCGAAGCTGGGCGGGACTGTGCGACCTGAGCCCGGACTACAGCCCGATCCTCGGCCAGACCGAGGTGTCCAACTTCCACGTCTCGGCCGGCTGGGGCACCTACGGTTTCAAGGCGGCCCCGATCGTCGGCAAGACGCTGGCCGAGCTGGTCGCCACGGGCCGCCAGCCGGAGCTGATCGAGCCGTTCCGGCTCGAGCGCTTCTACGAGGACCGGCTGGTGTCAGAGCTCGCCGCCGCAGCGGTCAGCCACTGAGCGCCCGCCGGAGGCCGACCGGCGCCGCCTGCGCCCGCTCGCAAACGATCCACGAAACACAACAGGGGTCACGGAGATGAAGTCAAGCCTTGAGATCGCCCAGGAAGCCGTACTCGCACCGATCGAGGAGATCGGGGCCGCGGCCGGCCTTCAGGCCGACGAGCTGGAGCCCTACGGCCGCTACAAGGCCAAGGTGTCGCTGTCGGTGCTCGACCGCCTGGCCGACCGCCCAAACGGCAAGCTGATCTGCGTGACCGGGATGACGCCGACCAAGGCCGGGGAGGGCAAGACGACCACGCTCGTCGGGCTGACGCAGGGCCTCGGCGTGATCGGCAAGCGCCCGGTCGCGTGCCTGCGCGAGGCGTCGCTGGGGCCCGTGTTCGGGATCAAGGGGGGCGCCGCCGGCGGCGGGCTCACCCAGGTGGTGCCGATGGAGGACCTCAACCTGCACTTCACCGGCGACATCCACGCGATCGGCGCGGCAAACAACCTGCTGGCCGCGATGATCGACGCCTCGATCCTGCACGGCAACCCGCACAAGATCGACGCGCTGCGCGTGGGCTGGCGGCGAGCCGTCGACATGAACGACAGGGCGCTGCGCCACATCACGATCGGCCTGGGCGGCCGCGCCAACGGCTACCCGCGTGAGACCGGCTTTGACATCACCGCCGCCTCCGAGGTGATGGCGATCATGGCCGTGGCGCGCGACCTCAAGGACCTGCGCCGCCGGCTGGGCGCGATCACCGCCGCCTACTCATACGACGGCGGCAAGCCGATCACGGCCGAGGACCTGCGCGCCGCGGGCGCGATGACGGTGCTGCTCAAGGACGCGCTCAAGCCCAACCTGGTGCAGACGCTCGAGGGCCAGCCGGTGCTGATGCACTGCGGGCCGTTCGCCAACATCGCTCACGGCAACAACTCGCTGATCGCCGACCTGATCGGCATGAAGCTCGGCGACTACGTCGTGACCGAGTCCGGATTCGGGGCCGACATGGGGATGGAGAAGTTCTTCGACATCGTCTGCCGGTTCGGGAAGCTCACGCCGTCGGCGGCGGTGCTGGTGACCACCGTGCGCGCGATCAAGCACCACGGCGGCCTGGAGGACGACCCGCGCTCTGACCGCACGACCGCGATGCACGCGCTGGAGACCGGCTTTGCCAACGTCCGCCACCATCTGCGCACGATCGCCACCTTCGGGGTGCCGGCCGTGGTAGCCGTCAACCGGATGCCGGGCGACACCAACGAGGAGATCGAGGCCTGCAAGCGGCTGGCGATAGAGGCCGGCGCGTTCGCGGCCGAGGCCAACGAGGGGTTCATGAAGGGCGGCGCCGGAGCGGCGGACCTCGCCAGCGCGGTCGTGGAGGCCTGCGAGCAGCCCAACACGTTCCACCAGCTCTACCAGGACGACGAGCCGATCCAGGACAAGATCGAGGCGGTCGCGACCAAGGTGTACGGGGCGCGCGACGTCTACTTCTATCCGGAGGCCGAGGCGAAGCTGGCGCAGTTCACTCGCGACGGCCTGAGCCACTTCCCCGTGTGCATGGCCAAGACCCATCTGTCGCTGTCGGCCGACCCGACGCTGCTCAACGCCCCGGAGGGCTTCACGCTCCCGGTGCGCGACATCCGCGCCTACACCGGCGCGGGGTGGCTTGTGCCGCTGTGCGGGGACATCGTGCAGATGCCGGGGCTCGGCCGCACGCCGGCGGCGCTGAACATCGACATCGACGAGAACGGCAGGACGGTGGGGCTGTTCTGATCGGCGTGACGGCGAGAATCGGCCGCAGGCGGCCGCAGGGCGCCGGCGCGGGCAGGGCCGATGGCCTCCCTGGCCGATGACCCGCTGGCCGAGGTGCTGGCGCGGATCGCGGCCCGCACCCCGGCGCCGGCGAGCGGAACCGCGGCGGCTCTCACCTGCGCCACCGCGGCCGCGCTGACGGCGATGGTCGCCGCGTACGCGGGCGACGCGCCGCGGGCGCGCTCCGCCGCCGAGCGCGCGGTGGCGCTGCGCGAGCGCGCGCTGGAGCTGGCGCAGCGCGACCTCGCCTCCTACCGCCCGGTGCTCGAGGCGCTGAGGCTGTCGGCCTCGGACCCGCGCCGGCCGGCGGCGGTGGCCCGCGCCCTGTCGGGCGCCGCCGAGGTGCCGCTCGAGATCTCGCAGGTCGCCGCGGAGGTCGCCTCGCTCGCCTCCCAGCTCGCGCCCGGCGCCGGCCGCCACGCGCTGGGCGACGCGTGCACCGCCGCGACGCTCGCGGAGGCCGCGTGCAGATCGGCCGCGCTGCTGGTGGAGGTCAACCTCCGCGGCCAGGACGACGAGCGCGTGGCTCGCGCACGGGGGCTGGCTCGCTCGGCGGCCGCCGAGCGAGAGCGGACGCTTGCGCTCGTGTAGGGGCGCGCCGAGGGCGCGCTGAGCGGCGCTACCGGCGCGCGCCGCCGCGGCCGCGGCCAGCGGCGGGAGAGCTCGGCGGGCGCCCATCGGTGAGTCCGGCCGCGCGCCCGCATACGATTGCGCTCACAGACAGGTCAAGGAGTCGCGCATGGCCAGCCGAGCGAGAACTAGCGCCGAGGTCGAGGGCCGCCAGGGGCGGGCCGAGCGCCCGTCGCTGGTGGACGGCGCCGAGCGGGCGCTGCGCGACTGGCTGGCGCCCGGGCGCTACCGGCCGGGCGACCGGCTCCCGCCCGAGCAGGAGGTCGCCACGATGCTCGGCGTGTCCCGCGGCACGCTGCGCAGCGCGCTGCGACGCCTGGAGGAGGGGGGCGAGATCGTCCGCCGCCAGGGCAGCGGCACCTACGTTGGTCGCGTGGCGGTGCCGCCGGCGTTCGGGGAGCGCCTGGAGCGCCTTGAGCCCTACTCGTCGGTCGCCGCACGGCGCGGCCTGAAGCTGTCGGCGGTCGACGTTCACATCGAGCACCGGGCGGTCGGAGGCGACGCGGGCGAGGCCCTTGAGCTCGACGAGGACACCTTCGCCACGACCGTCACCCGAACGCTGCTCGCAGACGGGGCGCCGATGGCGATCATGTTCGACGTCGTGCATCCCTCGGTCGCGCTGCCGGGCGAGAGCGAGCTGCGCCGCGAGCTCGAGGCCGGGAGGATGGTGCTCGACGTGCTGATCGAGATCGGCGTCCCGGTCACCTATGCCCGCACGCGCGTCAACCCGGCGCTCTTGACCGGGCGCGACAGGGCCGGCAAGACGCTCGGCATTCGCGGCACGACCGCCGGGCTCGCGCTCGACGAGCTGATCTTCGCCGGACGTGACGAGCGGGTCGCCTACTCGCTTGACCTGTTCGCGCCCGGCGCCTACGAGGTGATGGTGATGCGCTCGCTGGAGTCGCCCACCCCCGCGCCGATCGCCCGCCGCCGGCGGCCCGGACCGCGCTCGGGCGCTTAGCGGCCGTGGCGGGCGGCGGGGCGGGCTCGGCTGCACCGCGCCACGTCGGGTCGGTCGCGCGCGCGATCGCCCTGCTGGACGCGCTCGCCGCGAGCGACCGCCCGCTGGGGGTCAACGAGCTGGCGCGGCGGATCGCCGTCAACGCCAGCACCGCCTCGCGGCTTCTGGCCACGCTGCAGGACGCGGGGCTGGTGGCGCGCGACGCCGGCGGCCCCTACCGGCTGGGGCTGCGCCTGGTGGCGCTGTCCGAGCGCGTGCTCGCGCAGCTGGACGTGCGCTCACTGGCGCGCCCGCTGCTGGGCGAGCTGGTGGAGCGCACCGGCGAGACCGCCACCCTGTCGCTGCCGGGGGAGGGGGAGGCGATCACGGTCGACTTCGTGCCCTCCCCGTCGAGCGTCGTGAGCATGGCGCGCGTCGGGCGCCCGAGCGTCCCGCACGCGACCGCCACCGGCAAGGTGATGCTCGCCTTCGGCGGCCGGCCGGCGCCGGCCGCGCCCCTGGAGGCGTTCACCGAGCGCACGATCACCGACCCTGACGCGCTCGCCGCAGAGCTCGCGGCCGTGCGCGAGCGCGGCTTCGCCGAGGCCGTGGGCGAGCGCGAGGCGGACCTTGCGGCCCTGGCCGCGCCCGTGTTCGGCCGCCACGGCGAGCTTGCCGCGATCCTCGGCGTGCAGGGGCCGGCCGCGCGCCTTCCCGACGCGGTGCGCCTCTCGCTGCGCGAGCCGCTGCTCGGCGCTGCCAGGCGCCTGACTCGCGCGCTGGGCGGTCGGCTGCCGGGGTAGGGCGCTGGGCGGTCAGCTCACGTGGTAGGGACTGGGCGGTCAGCTCCAGGGGTAGGGGCTGTGCGACACCGGATGCAGGTCGCCGGTGGCGAAGCGCTCGTAGCGGAACGGGTGAAGCAGCGACGAGTGCTCGCCCTGCAGCACGCGCGCGATCTCGCGCCCGACGGCGATCATCTTGTAGCCGTGGTTTGAGTCGGCGGCCACGAACACGTTCGGGCGCATGTAGTCGAACACCGGGAAGTTGTCGACGGTGAACGCGCCCACGCCGCCCGAGCGCACCTGGCGGTAGCGCTCGCGCGCGCCCTCAAACCGCGCCAGGCAGTGCGACAGCGCCGCGCACCACAGGTCCGGGAAGCCCGGCTCGACGGTGCCCGTCGGGTAGGGGTCGACCTGGAAGCTGTTGCCCTGGCGGATCGGCTGCGCGCCGCCCTGGATGCTCTCCCGGTCGGGCTTGAAGTACACGCCCCAGAAGTCCTCACAGACCAGGCGGCCGTCGTCGGCGTACAGCGGCGCCTGCGAGTCCACGTGCAGGACCGGCGATGAGCGCCCGTCGTCGGTGACGAAGATCGCCGGGTCAAAGGCGGTCTCGCCCTCCTGCAGGTACCAGTAGGTCCACATCGGCTGATCGGCCACGACGGTGCCGTCCGGCTGGCGGACATCGAGCCGCTCCGGCAGGCCGAGCATCGACCACAGCGAGGCGATCCACGGGCCGACCGCGACCACGACCCGCTCGACGGCGATCTCGCCGGCGCTGGTCCCCACGCGGGTGACCGCGCCCGAGGAGTCGAACTCGAACGAGCGTACCTCCACGCCGGTGAGGATCCGCGCCCCGGCGCGCTGGGCAAGCTCCGCCAGCCCGAGCATCGACTCGCGGTTGAACGCGTAGCCGCCCGCGCGCTCGTGCAGGCACACGCTCAGCCCCGGCGCGCGCCAGTCGTAAAACAGCGAGCGCATGTGCGCCTTGACCTCATCCTCGCCGAGGTAGAGCTCCGACGGGTAGCCGATCCGCTGCTGGCGCTCGTAGACGGCGGTCAGGTCGCCCTCCTGGGCCTCGGGCCCGAGCGCGATGTATCCGGTCGGGTGGTAGTGCAGCAGCTCGCGCTCGGACTCCCAGATCTCGACGCAGGCGGCCATCAGCTCCTGCATCGCCGGCTGGAAGTAGTTGTTGCGCACCACCCCGCAGGCGATCCCCGACGCCCCCGCGGCCACCGCGGACTTGTCGACCACGAGGACCTCCTCGCCGGCGCGTGCCAGATGCCAGGCGGTCGACAGGCCGTGGACGCCTGCGCCGATCACCAGCGTCGGGGTGCGGGGGGGAAGCTTGTCTGGCATGGGCGCTCCTCTGTTGCGCTATGGGCAATGCTACGGCGTGACAGGCAACATCATAGCAGCGGCAGGGGGCGATGCGCGCAGCCGCGCAGCACGCGGACGCGGCGCGGGCACAGCGCGGTTGCGGGGGATTCGAGCAACTGATATAAACCGACACGCTGTACCAATTTGTTCAGCTGAGGTCGAGCCGGGAGCACCGGCCGGTCGGGTCCGCAGGCGCTCTGGCAGGATTCCCGAGGCGGCCGATGCCACACCGGCGCCGGCGCCGCGTCGGGGCATCGGGGCCTCGATCCCGCGCCGCGGGAGCATCGTTTACAAGGCGGCATCGAAGAGGAGTGGAGATGGCGATAGGGGAGAAGACGACGGCGCAGGAGACCGAGCGCGTATCGCCGGCGGCCCCGTTTGGGGGCAACGTCGAGACGGTGCTCGCCAGCCCCCGGATCGAGCCCCCGCCCGCGACGCTCGAGGAGGCGCGCAGCGCGCCCGGGCGCCGGGAGCGGATCGAGGAGCTCACGCGGCGGATCGAGGCTGAGGGGATCCGCTACGTCTTCTTCCAGCAGGTGTCGGTGACCGGGCGGGTGATGGGCAAGGGGGTGGTCTCCTCGTTCTTCCCGCAGGTTGCCGAGCGCGGCTACCAGCTGGTCTACGGCGCGACCGCCAACCTGTTCACCGACCGCTACGGCGACTACATCGGCTTCGGCCCCGAGGAGTCCGAGCTGGCCGCGGTCGCCGACCTCGACACGTTCGCGGTGCTGCCCTGGGATCACCGGGTCGCGCGGGTCTACTGCGACTGCTACGACACCGAGACCGGCGAGCTGCTCGACGCCGACTGCCGCCAGAACCTCAAGCGGGTGGCCCACGAGTTCGAGCAGGAGCTCGGCTACCAGTTCCTGATCGGGATCGAGCCCGAGATGATGTGGCTGAAGAAGCCCGAGGACGGCAAGGTCCCCGAGGGGGTCACCCAGCCCTACTGCTACCACATCCATCAGTTCGAGGAGCTCCGTCCGGTGCTGCTCGACGTGGTCGAATACGGGCAGGCGCTCGGGATGGACATGAGCTACGGCGACCACGAGGATGCGCCCGGGCAGCTGGAGCTCAACTTCCGCTTCGACCGGCCGGTGCGGACCGCCGACAACATCACGACCTACCGCCAGATCTGCGCGGCCGTGGGACGCAAGCACGACCTGCTGCCGACGTTCATGCCCAAGCCGTTCACCGGCGTATCGGCCAACGGTCATCACCACCACTTCACGCTCATGGACGAGCAGGGCAACAACGTGTTCCACGATCCCGACGGACCGGCGCAGCTGTCGGAGGTCGCGCGCCACTTCCTCGGGGGCATGCTCGAGCACTTCCCGGCGCTGATGTGCGTCGGCAACCCGACGGTCAACTCCTACTGCCGGATGTGGGACACCGGCTTCTGGGCGCCGATCTACAAGAACTGGGGTTGGCAGAACCGCACGACGACGGTGCGGGTGGCCGCCGGTGGCCGGTTCGAATACCGCGGCGTCGACTCCTCCTGTAACCCGTACCTGTCGGTGGCCACGCTGCTGCGTGCCGGCCTCGACGGCGTGCGGCGCAAGCTCGACCCGGGCCCGCCCCAGCAGGGCAACACCTACGACCTGCTGCGCGAGGGCGCCGAGATCGAGAAGGTGCCGGACAGCCTGGGCGCCGCGCTGGTCGCGCTCGCGGACGACGAGGTCGTGCGCTCCGCGCTCCCCGGCCGGCTGTACAAGGTCTTCAACCACTACAAGCGCGACGAGTGGGAGCGCTACCTGGCGGCGGTGACCGACTGGGAGCGCGAGGAGTACCTCGAGGTGCTCCCGTGACGTCGGCGCCCACCACCCCCGTCAGGAGCCTCTAGAGATGTGCGGAATCGCAGGTGTGATCTATCGCAACGGCGGCGAGCATCGGCTCGGTCGTGACATGACCGCGATGCTGCAGTCGATGCGCCATCGCGGCCCGGACTCGACCGGGTTCGCCCTCTATCACCCGCCGAGCGAGGCGCTCGTGATGCGGATCAAGCTGGCCGAGGGCCCCCCGGACGGCGATCTGGAGCTGGCCGAGGCGGTCAACCGCCGGCGCCGGGAGATCCCCGCCCGCCTGCGCGCCGGGGGTGCCGAGGTCTGCTCCCTCGAGAACGTCAACGGCTACACGATCGCGCTGAGCGT
>DATGLC010000024.1:0-60710 GCA_035294345.1 Solirubrobacteraceae bacterium | reverse complement strand
GCTGGCGGCCGAGCTGGGGCTGCTGGCGCGCGAGGATGACGTCGTGGTCGGGTTCGGTGATTCGCGGGGGGTGGGCGGCGCGCTCAGGCGGGCGCGCGAGGCCGGCTGCCTGACGCTCGGCTTCGTGGCGGCCTGCGGCGCCGAGCACGTCGCCGCGCCCGACTCGGGAGACCCGTTCATCGACCAGGAGCTGGTGGAGACGCTCTACCACGTGCTGTGGGAGCTGGTGCACGTGTTCTTCGAGCACCGGGGCCTGCTCTCGGGCCGCCGGTCGCGCATGCGCCACGACGCTGGCGCCTCGGCGTTCCTGTACCCGTTCCTGGACGAGCGCGAGTCCGAGCTCGAGCCCGTCATCGACGACGTGCGCCGCTCGGTGCTGGCCAAGGCCGCCGACATCGCGGCGCTGCGCACGCAGACGCTGACCGACAACGCCGCCCAGCTGGAGGCGGCCGCCGAGGCGCTGCGAGCGTCGTTCGAGCGCGGCGGAAAGCTGCTGGCGCTCGGCAACGGCGGCTCGGCGACCGACGCGATGGACGTCGTCGCCGACTTCCGCTCCCCGGCGCTTGGCCCGAAGAGCGCGGGTCGCGTCGGTCTCGCCAGCGCGGGTCACCCGGCGATCGATCTCACCGAGGACCCGGCGATCCTCACCGCGATCGCCAACGACATCGGCGCCGAGGCGATCTTCCTGCGCCAGGTGATCGCGCACGGCCGCGAGGGCGACGCGCTGCTGGCCCTGTCGACCTCCGGGGGGTCCGCCAACGTGCTCGCCGCCCTGGCGCAGGCGCGGCGGCTGGGCATGCGCACGATCGCGCTCGTGGGCTACGACGGCGGGCGGATCCTCTCGGAGCGACTTGCAGACCACGTGATCGTCACCCGCTCCGAGCACATACCCCGCATCCAGGAGGCGCAGGCGACCGCCTACCACGTGCTGCGGGAGCTGGTCGGATGACCGCCACGCGGCGGCCGCGCGCGGGCGCAGTCCAACCGTGCGCCCGCTTGCGCATCCGCGTCGAGGGGACCGTCCAGGGCGTTGGCTTTCGGCCCTACGTGTTCCGGCTGGCCAACGAGCTTGGCCTGGCGGGCTGGGTGCTCAACGACGCGCGCGGGGTGCTGATCGAGGCCGAGGGCCCCGAGGCGGCGCTGCGCGCGCTGCTTTTGAGGCTCGGCCCCGAGGCTCCGCCGCTGGCGGTCGTGGAGCGCACCGCCTCTCGGCGGGTCCCCGCGCTGGGCGAGCGCGGCTTTGCGATCCGCGCCAGCCGCGCCGACAGCTCCGCCGATGCGCCAGTCGCTCCGGACACGGCCACCTGCGAGGAGTGCCTGAGGGAGCTGTTTGACCCCTCCGACCGCCGGTATCGCTACCCGTTCATCAACTGCACCAACTGCGGGCCGCGCTTCACGATCGTGCGCGGCGTGCCCTACGACCGGCCGCTGACGACGATGGCGGGCTTTGCGATGTGCAAGCTGTGCCGGGCCGAGTACGAGGACCCCGCCGACCGGCGCTTCCATGCGCAGCCCAACGCCTGCCCCGTCTGCGGCCCGTCGGTCCGTTTGCTGGCGGCCCGGAGGCCGGCCGGACCGGACGCGCCCGCCTCGCCCGGGGGCGCAGGCGAGGCGTCGCAGCCCGGCGACCCGATCGCGGCCGCCGCCCGCGCGCTGCTCGGCGGGGCGATCGTCGCGGTCAAGGGGATCGGCGGCTATCACCTTGCGTGCCTTGCCGGCGATGAGTCCGCCGTTGCGCGGCTGCGGGCGCGAAAGCACCGGGAGGACCGGCCGTTTGCGCTGATGGCCGCCTCACTGCCTGACGCGGCGCGCCTGGTGGCGCTCGGCGATCCCGAGCGCGAGCTGCTGGCCTCCCCCTCCAGGCCGATCGTGCTCGCGCCGCGCCTGCCGAAAGCCGCGGTGGCCACGTCGGTTGCCCCCGGCCTGCCCGAGCTCGGCGTGATGCTGCCCTATTCGCCGCTTCACCATCTGCTGCTCGCCGACCTTGCGGCCCTGCGGGCGCGCGGCCTCCCGGCGCTGGTGATGACCAGCGGCAACGTCTCAGATGAGCCGATCGCCTACCGCGACGACGATGCCCTGACGCGCCTGGCGGGCATCGCCGATCTGCTTTTGACCCACGACCGCCCGATCGAGACCCGGACCGACGACTCGGTGGCGCGGGTGGTGGCCGTCGGGGAGGGGCCGTCGGGGCGTCGTCCCATGTTGCTGCGGCGCTCCCGCGGCTGGGTGCCGTCAGGCGTGCCGCTCCCCGGCGGCGCCCCCGCTCCGCTGTTGGCCTGCGGCGCGCAGCTGAAGTGCACCTTCTGCCTGGCCAAGGGTTCGCGCGCCTGGGTCTCGCACCACATCGGCGACCTGTCCAACTACGAGACCCTGTGCTCGTTCACAGAGGGCATCGCGCACTTCCAGCGCCTGTTCGACGTGCGCCCTCGGATCGTCGCCCACGACCTGCACCCCGAGTACCTGTCGACGAAGTGGGCGATGGAGCGCGATGGCGTGCGGCTCGTCGGCGTCCAGCACCACCACGCGCACCTGGCCGCCTGCCTGGCCGAGCACGACGCTCAGGGGCCGGCCGTGGGCGCGATCTTCGACGGCAGCGGCCTGGGCGCCGACGGCACCATCTGGGGCGGGGAGATCCTCTACGGCGACGCGGCGGGCTTTGAGCGAGTGGGGACGATCCTGCCGGTGCCGCTGCCTGGCGGCGAGCGGGCGATCCGCCAGCCCTGGCGCATGGCCTGCGCGTGGCTGGTCGCCTGCGGGCAGCCGGCCCCGCCGCTGCCCGCGGCGCTGCGCGGCCGCGTTGGCGAGCGCGAGTGGCGGCTGGTCGCCGGGATGGCCGCCGGCGCCGCCGCCTCCCCGCCGGCCGCTGGCGCCGCCGTCTGCCCGCTGACCTCCAGCGCGGGCCGTCTGTTCGACGCGATCTCGGCGCTGTGCGGCCTGAGGGCCGAGGCGACCTACGAGGGGCAGGCAGCAGTCGAGCTGGAGGCCGCCTGCGACCCCACCCAGCACGGCGCATACCCCGTGGCCGTGCACGAGGCCTCTCAGGGTCCGGCCCCGCTGGTGCTCGACCCCAGAGAAGCGGTCGCGGCCGCGGTCGCCGACTCCGCCGCGGGCGTGGGGGTGCCCACGATCGCCGCCCGCTTCCACAACGGGCTTGCGGCCGCGACGGCCGAGGCGTGCATAAAGGCGGCATCGGTGCACAGCGCGGGGCAGGTGGTCCTCTCCGGCGGGGTGTTCCAGAACCGGCGTTTGCTTGAGGCGGTCGCCGGGGCGCTGCGGGGCGAGGGGCTGCGCGTGCTGATCCCGTCGCGGCTGCCGGCCAACGACGGGGGGATCTCCTATGGGCAGGCAGTGGTCGCCGCGCGCCGGTGCGCGGAGGAGGCGTGGTGAGCGAGGGTGGCGCGCAGCGCGTGGGCGGCGACGAGCGCGTGAGCGGCGCGGTGAACGGCGGCGAGCGCGAGAGCGGCGCGGTGAGCGGGGGTGGCGCGCAGCGCGTGCGCGGCGGCGTTGCGGTCGGTGCCCTGCTGCGGGCTCCGGTCCACATCCGCGGCGCCGGCCGGCCGTTTGGTGAGCTGACTGTGGAGGATGTGCGCCTGCGCGCCGAGGAGCTGCACGCGGCGGTCGGCTTCGGTCCAACGGCGCGGGTCGCGCCGGTCGCGCGCGCATGGCGTGAGCTTGCGGTGGCGATGGCGACACAGGGAGCCCTGACCGTCGCCGACCTGCCGCCCGAGCGGCTGGCCGAGCTCGCCCCCGCGCTGTGGGTGCTGCCGCCCGGCGGCAGCCTGCTTGGCTGAGGCGGCCTTGTGGCCCCGAGGCCACGGGCCGCCACCGTTCAGGCCACGGGCCGCCGCCGTTCAGGCCACGGGCCGCCGGCCGCCCGGCTGTTGACAGCACGCCGAGCTGGGGCGAACATACGTTCGTGATCGTCTGCGTGCTGATCCCACGCCTGTCGCTTGCCACCGCGGTGGGCGACCGCGCGGAGCTGCTGGCGCTTCCGGTCGCGCTGGCGCCCGAGCCCGGCGCCCCCCAGCGGGTCGGCGAGGTCTCGCCGGCGGCCGAGGCGTTCGGGATACACCCGGGGATGCGGCTGGGGGAGGCGCTTGCGCGCTGCCCTCGCCTGGGCCTGGTGCCGCCCGACCCGGCTGGCGTCGCCGACCGCTGGGAGCGGCTGCTGGTGCGCCTGGAGTCGATCGGCGCCGCCGTGGAGCCTGAGCGGCCCGGGCTGGCGTGCTTTGACGCCAGTGGGCTCGAGCGCCTGCACGGTGGCCTTGAGGGCGTGCTGGACGCCGCGCGCCGGGCGCTTCGCACGCCCGCCCGGTTCGGGGCCGCGCCGTCTCGCTTCGCCGCCGTCGCAGCGGCCACCAAGGCGCGGGTGCGGCGGCCTGAGATCGTGGGCCGCGGGGGGCTGCGCCGCGGAGCGGCCCCGGGGCGTGACGGCAGGGCGCTGGCGCGCGACTATCTGGCGGCGCTTCCGGTGGCGTTGCTCAGGGCGCGCCCCGAGCTCGCAGAGCTGCCGCAGACGCTCGAGCGGCTGGGGATCACCACCCTGGGAGAGCTTGCGGCGCTGCCGCCCGCGGCGCTCGCCGACCGCTTCGGCAGGCTGGGCCTGATCGCCCATGAGCTGGCCCGCGGCGGCGACACGCGGCTTGCGCCGCGGCCGGCGAGCGAGCGCCTGCACGAGTCGCTGGAGCTTCCGGAGTCGATGTCCGGGGTGCAGCTGGAGCGCGCTCTGGGGCTCGTGATCGACCGGCTGCTGGCTCGGCGCGAGCGGCGTGGACGGACGCTGCGCGCGGTCGTCGTGTCCGCCGCGCTGGTTGAGGGGGGCGGAACATGGCGCCGGCGGGTGGTCTTCCGCGAGGCGCTCTGCGACGCGGCGCGGATGCGCCTCGCGCTTGCGCACAGCCTGACGCAGCTGCCCGCTCCGGCCGAGCGGCTGGCGCTGGAGGTGGTGCGCTTCGGACCGCCCGCATCGGCCCAGCTGGCGCTGCTTGAGGATCCGGCTGCCGCGCGCATCGCAAGGCTGCGCCAGGCGATCGAGCAGGCGCGGATCGCGGCCGGTCCCGAGGCGGCGATGAGGGTCCTGGAGGTGGACCCGGGCTCCCGGATTCCGGAGCGCCGAGCGGTGCTGACCCCGTTCGAGGGCCCGGCCGGGCCCGTGCCATGAGGCGCCGGGCTCGTCCACCGGCCAAAGCCGCGTCCACCAGCGGCCCGCGACGCCTGTCGCTGCCCGCGCGCGTCCCCGTGACGGCGGCCGTCGACGGTCGTCCGCTGGCCGTCGACGGCCGCCGGGTCGATTCGGTGCGCGAGTCCTGGCTGGTGGAGGACCGCTGGTGGACCGAGCATCCGCTGCGCCGCCGCTACTGGGAGGTGGTGACCGTCTGCGGCCGCGACGAGGTCGTCTTCCACGACCTGATCGGGGGTGGGTGGTGGCGACACCGCGGCTGAGCGCGTCCGGCGCCCTGCCCTCGTTGGGCATCCTGCCCTCGTTGGGCATCCTGCCCTCGTCCGGCACCCGGCGCGCCCCCGGCACGCCGCCCAGCCTCCCCTCATAGACTGAGCTCCGATGGCCCGCGACCACACTCCCCGCACGCCCGGCCGCGTCGCTGTTGGCACCTGGAGCGGCGGGCGCTTCATGCGCTTCGGCGAGCCGATCGACGACGATCGCTTCCTGGCGCTGGTCGCCCCCGGGGACGGGATCGACACGGTCATCACCGCCGACGTGTACGGCACCGGCGAGGCCGACCGGATGCTCGGCCGCGCGCTCGCCGGCCGTCCGCGCGAGCGGGCCTGCGTGATAGGCGCCATCGGGCACGACTTCTACACCGGCGAGCGCGACGGGCCCAGGGGCTTTCCGCGCTTCACAGATCCGTCTCTGCGCAAGCCCGGCGGCTACGCCGCCTACCTGCGGATGGCGACCGAGCGCAGCCTGGAGCGCTGCGGGATCGACAGCTTCGATGTGCTGCTGCTGCACAACCCGGACCGAACCGGCTACACGAGCGAGGCGGTCTGGCGGGGGATGGCGGCGCTGCGTGACGACGGCCTGACGGGCGCGATCGGAATCGCGCCCGGTCCGGCCAACGGCTTCACGCTTGACCTGATCGACTGCCTGGAGCGCTTCGGCGAGCTGATCGACTGGGCGATGGTGATCCTCAATCCGCTTGAGCCCTGGCCCGGCGAGCTGTGCCTGGAGGCCGCCTCGGCGGCCGGCGTGCGCGTGATCACGCGGGTTGTCGATCACGGCGGCCTGTTCTGGGACGACCTGCGACCCGGAGGCGAGCTGGCGCCCGGCGACCATCGCGGATTTCGGCCGCCGGGCTGGATCCAGGAGGGGGTGCGGCGCATGGAGTCGATGCGCCCGATCGCGCGCCGCGCGCAGCTGACGATGATCCAGCTCGCCTGCCAGTGGAACCTTGCGCATCCGGCGGTCGCGTGCGTGGTGCCCACGCTCATCCAGGAGATCGGCCCCACCGCGCGGGCGATCGAGGACAAGCGGGCTGAGCTGGCGGCGCTGCCGGCCGAGGCCAGGCTCGACGCCGCCGACGTCGAGCGGATCAGGCGCCTGGGCGACAACACCGGCTGCATGGCGCTCAAGGGCGCCTCGCCCGCGCACGAGGGCGGCGAGCTGCCCGACCGCTGGGCGCTGGACGAGCGCCTGGAGCAGGTCGCGGCCCGGTGGCGGATCGACCCGCGGCGTGACCTGGTGATGGCGGAGGCCGCATGACCGAGTCCGGTGGCGCGGCCGAGCCCGGCCGCATGACCGAGCCCGTGCTGCCGATGACCGGCGGATGCCTGTGCGGCGCGGTCCGTTTTGAGGTAACCGCGCCGTTCGTCTCGGCCGGCTACTGCCACTGCACGCGCTGTCAGCGCCGGACCGGCACGGCCGCCTCGGTCAATGGCCGCGTTCCCGAGGAGGCGTTTCGGATCGTCTGCGGCGAGGACCGGATCCGCTCCTTCAAGCCGGCCGACGGGGCGGAGAAGTGCTTCTGCGGCGACTGCGGCTCGGCGCTGTTCAGCCGTCTGCCCGGCGCGATCGGCGTGCGGCTGGGGGCGCTTGACGGCGACCCGGGGATCAGGCCCTCCTACCGGCAGTTCGTCGCCTATGCTCCGCCCTGGGAGCCGATCCCCGACGACGGCCTGCCGCGCTACCCGGAGCGCATGCCTCCAGCGTAGTTTCGTCCTCTGGCGAGCGGTCGGCGCCCGGTCTGGCGAGCGGTCGGCGAGCGGTCGGCGCCCGGTGGCCTTGCCGTCAACCCTCCGGAAGCCGCTCGCGCACCCAGTCGCAGCCGGACGACAGGTCCTCGACGCCCATCGCCGCCGCGACGTTCAACCACATGCCGTAGCGGAAGAACTCGTCGATCTGCTCCTGGTCGGCCCCGGAGAGCCGCTGCACATGCCCGATCAGCGCCGCGAACAGCCCCCGCACGTGCTCGCGCACGACCGGATCCCCGCAGGCCGCGTAGGCGTGGTGCTGGAGCATCAGCACGTCGCGCTCCTCGCCGAGCATCCGGATGTAGGCGAGGCCCATAGCCTTGAGCGGATCGGCCTCCTCGCTGCCCGGGTGCTCGATCGTGGCCACCGCCTCCGAGAAGGTTTCGGCCACCCTCTGAAAGCCGCGCTCGACCGCGGCGAGGAACAGGGCGCGCTTTGATCCAAACAGGCTGAACACGTACGGCTGGGCCACACCCACCCGGCGCGCGATCCGATCCACGGGCGTTCCGTGGATGCCGCCATGGGCGAACTCGTGCACGGCCGCCTCGATCAGCGCGTCCCGGCGCTCGGCGGCCGGGACGCGCCGTCGGTCCGAGGCGGATGGTTCGGGCGTGGCCATTGTGCTTTTCCGCGATCCTACGTCACCGTCGCGGCGATCCCGCCGGGTGCGGCCGGGTCGATCCCCCGGATCGGCGCCGGGTCAAGGCCACCGGCCGAGGCCGAGTCGATGCCGGCAGACCAGGCCAAGCCGCTCCCGTCGGGCGCGATCGGCTCGGGCGCGGGCGCCGCCGAGCGAGCAGGGCGAAAGCGCACGGCGAGCAGGACCAGCGACCCGGCCGCCAGGACCGCAGCCCCAACCCAGACGGCCGGCACCATGCCGGCGATGAACCGATGCGCGGACCCGTAGCCGCCGTCGGCGGTGAACACGCTGGCCAGCACCGAGACGCCCAGCACGCCGCCCAGCTCGCGGATCGCGTTGGTGGCGCCCGACGCCTGGCCGGCCTGCTCCGGGCGCACGGAGGACAGCACGGCGGAGGAGGAGGGCGCGAACACCAGCCCCATGCCCGAGCCGCCCAGCAAGAACGGGCCGATCATCGACGCATAGCTCTCGTGCACGCCGGCCAGCAGCGCCAGCCAGCCGAGCGCCAACGCCTGCGCGCCCAGCCCGGCCGCCATGAACAGACGGCTGCCCCAGCGGTCCGACAGCACCCCGGCCGCCGGCGAGACGACCATGATCGCCCCGGTCCAGACCAGCAGCTTGACCCCAGCCTGAAGCGGCGTGTTACCCAGCACGTTCTGCAGGAACTGGCTGAGGAAGAACACGGAGCCGAACATGCCGAAGTACATCGACAGCAGCGCCAGGTTTGTGAGCGTGAACGTGCGATCGGCGAAGAACCCCAGCGGCAGCATCGGCTCGGGCGACCGTCGCTCGGCGGCGATGAACGCCGCGATCAGCGCGGCCCCGATGCCGAGCGCCGCAATCACCTCCCCGTCGCCGAAGCCGGCGGTCTGGCTTCTCACCAGTCCGTAGACGACGCCCAGAAGGCCCGCGGAGCCGAGCGCCAGCCCCGGCAGGTCAAGCGTCCGCGCCGCGCCATGGCTCTCCCGCAGGCGCGCACGCGCGAGCACGACCAGCGCCGCCCCGATCGGGACGTTGATCCAGAAGATCCAGTGCCAGCCGCCAAGCCTGATCGCCGCCCCGCCGACCAGTGGGCCGACCGCGACGGCCACCCCGCTGACGGCGGACCAGATGCCCAGCGCAAGTCCCCGGCGCTGGGGCGGGAACGCCTCGGCCAGCAGCGTCAGCGTGAGCGGGGTCGCGATCGCCGCGCCGATGCCCTGCGCCGCGCGCGCGGCGATCAGGGCCGGTCCGGTCGGCGCGAGCGCAGAGGCCGCCGAGGCGCAGGTGAACAGCGCCATCCCCGCCACGAACACGCGGCGGCGGCCAAGGCGATCGCCGAGCGCGGCTCCGGTCAGCAGCAGCACCGCATAGGCGAGCGTGTAGGCGTTCACCGTCCACTCCAGCGTCTGCACGGACGCCGCGAGCGAGCGGCGGATCGATGGCAGCGCGACGCTGACGACCAGGTTGTCAAGGACCGTCATGAACAGGCCGATCGAGACGATCGCCAGGGTCCAGCCGCGGGTCCGAGCGGGGCTCATCGACTTGCTCATCGTGTCCACCCGACGTGGGTCGCTCGGGACGCCGCCTTCATGACGACCCGCTCCACGCTTGCCGTTCGCGCGGCGATTGCGCCGCGTCCGCGCACGGCTTTCGCGCTCTCTGTGCGCACGGCGTCGATCGTCTCTGTGCCTACGGCGCCAGTGGCCTCTCTGCGCACGGCGTCAGCGCTCTGTCTGCCCACGGCCCGACCTCCCTCGTGAGAGTACTTAGTATGCACTAACTACTCTCCACAAGATAGCAGCAACTAAAAAGTTGTCAAGAGCCGCTTGTGGCTCCGGCGACGCGGGGCACTGTGCGCATGCGCGCGGCGCGGACTCGGCCCCCTCTCGAGTGCTGCGTCGCCGACGGCGCCGACGGAGCGGTGCGCATGCGGGCGGCGCGGACTCGGCGCCCCCTCGGCCGTCGGGAAGCCAACCCGGGGCGGTCAGCCGTCCTGCGGCGGCTCTGAATCGAGCGTCAGCTCCAGTTCCAGCTCGTCGTGGATCGGGATCCCGTGCTCGCCGACCGCCGGGATCGACGGCTTGAGTTCCCTGGCCCGGTCGATGGCGCCGCGGTGGACCGCGACCAGCCGCATCCCCCGCCGCTGGTAGAAGCGCAGCGCCTCGAGGTTGTCGTTGGATGTGATCAGCCACAGCCGCGAGCAGCCCCGCTCGGCCGCCGTGCGCGCGGCCGCCCGCAGCAGCGCCGTGCCAACGCCGCGGCCTCGCCGCAGCGCGTCGAGCGTGACGAGCTCGCACTCCCGGGCCTGGAAGCGCAGCGTCGCCAGCCCCGCAAGCCGCTCGTCTGCCCAGGCGACGAGCGCCGGCAGGCGCGAGGCGTCGTGCGCGCGCCCGCGGCTGACCACGATCTCAGAGCCCCAGCGCTCGCGCAGCAGGCTCACGATCTGCGCCCGGTCTGCGGCCTGGGCGCGCCTGATCTCAACGCTGGCCACGGCCGATCATCGTCGCACCGCTTAGGATCGTGCGAGTGGGCGCTGAGGTCGGCTCGTTCGCGGTGCAGCTGCCGGTGCGGGTGCGCTTCGGCGAGCGGGTGCTCGCCGAGCTCCCGGCGACGCTTGCCGAGCTGGGTGTGAGCCGGCCCGCTGTGATCGCCGACCCGGCCGTCCTCTCACTCGACGCCGTGCGCGCCGTCCTGGCCTCGCTCGGGCACCCCGCGGTGCACCGGTTGGCGCCGGGCGAGCCGACCGTGCGCTCGGCCCAGCTGGCCGGCGAGTTCGTGGCCGCGGCCTCGGCCGACGGCGTGGTCGGCATCGGCGGAGGGTCGGCGCTTGACACGGCCAAGGCGGCACGGCTGATCTGCCAGCACGGTCCGATCGAGCGCTTCGCCTGGCCGGGGAACCCCGAGCCGGTCCCGCCGCTTGACCTGGCGCTCGTGACGGTCCCCACAACCGCCGGGACGGGCAGCGAGGTGAGCGGTGGAATCGTGCTCGTCGACCACGAACGGGGGCTCAAGGTCTCGGCCCCCAGCCCGCACAACCGCGCTCAGGCGGCGCTCGTCGATCCATCGCTCACCCACGGGCTCCCGCCGGCGCCGACGCTCGCCGGCGGCCTCGATGTGCTCTCGCAGGCGATCGGCGCGATCACGGCGGCCACGCATCAGCCGGTCGCTGACGCGATCGCGTTCGAGGCGCTGCGGCTGGCTCGGGATGCGCTGCCGGCCGTGGTGCGCGACGGCGGCGACGCGGGCGCGCGCAGCCGGATGGCGTGCGCGAGCCTGATGGCGGGCATGGCGATGAACCTGTCCGAGGTCGGCACCGACCACTCGCTCGGTCACGCGCTCGGGGCACGGCACGGCATCCCGCACGGCCTGAGCGTCGGCGTGATGATCGCCGAAGCGCTCGAGCACGATCGCCGCTTCGTGCCCGAGCGCGCCGAGCGGATCGCCGATGTGCTGGGAGCGCCGCCGGCCGATGCCCCTGACGGCAGCCGAGCCGTGCGGGCGGTGCGCGAGCTGCTGAGGCTCGTCGGCTGCCCGCCGCTGCGCTCGCTTGGCGTCAGCGATGCCGATGTGGAGCCGCTGGTCGACCTGGCGCTTGAGGGATGGATCCCGATCGAGCCCGGGCCGTGGAGCCGCGCCGACATCGCGAACGCCTACCGCCGCGCCCTGGCGGTGCGGGCGTGACCCCCGTCTCGCCGGCGCTGCCCGAGGGGGTCGAGACCGTGCGGGTGTCCTACTGCGACCTGCACGGCGTCTGCCGCGGCAAGGACGTGCCGGCGGAGGCGTTTGCCCACGTCGCCGAGCACGGGATCGCCCAGACCGAAGCGGTCATGACGATCGACCTGAGGCACAACATCGTCTCCGGCTTCGAGCACGGCTTTCGCGACTTCCGCGCGATCCCCGACCTCGCGACGCTCGTGCGCCGCCCCGACGACCCAACCGTCGCGTGGTGCCTGACGGATGCTCGCGATGGCGCCGGGCGGCCGTGGAGGGTCGATCCGCGGGTCGCGCTGCGCGCCGCCTGCGACGCGTTGGCGCAGCGGGGCCTGACGGCCGTCGCGGCGACCGAGCTCGAGTTCTACCTGCTTGACCCGGACAGCTTTCGCCCCTACGTGGAGCACGACTCGTCGGTGTACACGGTCGGTCCGGTCTCGGACCCCCGCGGCGTGCTGGCGGAGATCGTCGCCGCCGCTCGCGACCTGGGGCTGGCGCCCACCGCCGCCACCCAGGAGTACGGGCGCGGTCAGTACGAGGTCAACCTGATGCACGGCCCGGCGCTGGATGCCGCCGACCGCGCATTTCGCTTCAAGGCGGTCGCCAAGGACATCGCCCGTCGCCACGGCCTGCTGGCCACCGCGATGGGCCAGCCGTTCGACGACGACGAGGGCTCGGGCCTGCACCTGCATGTCTCGCTCGCCGGGGCCGGCGGCGTCGACGCGTTCCACGAACCCGCTGAGGCCGACGGCCTCAGCGGCGTGGCCCGCGCGTTCGCGGCCGGTGTGCTTGAGCACATGCCGGCTCTGACGGCCTTCCTGAACCCAACGGTCAACGCCTACCGCCGCTTCATCGCCGACTCGCTGGCTCCCACGCACATCAACTGGGGCCTGGAGAACCGCCTTGCGCTGCTGCGCTTTCCGGCCGAGCGTGGCCCGGCGACCAGGGCGGAGGTGCGCTCGGCTGACGGCACGGCCAACCCCTACCTGGCGATCGCCGGGGTGCTGCGGGCGGGGCTTGACGGCATCGAACGGGGGCTGGCGCTCCCGCCCCCGGTGAGCGGCAACCCGTACGAGCTCGGTCCCGATCGCCTGGGCCCGCCGCTGCCCGCGTCGCTGGCGTCGGCGCTGGACGCGCTGGCCGCCGACCCCGTGGTGTGGGACGGCATCGGCGCCGAGCTGTGCCGGACCTTCACCGACATCAAGCGCCACGAGCTGAAGCGATGGCGGGCGGAGCTGGCCCGCGTGACCGACTGGGAGCGGCGCGAGTACGCGCATCACCTCTGAGGGGCGCAAGGCGCGCATCGCCTCTGGGGGGCGCGAGGACGCGCATCGCCTCTGAGGGGCGCGCGAGGACGCGCATCGCCTCTGAGGGGCGGGGTACGCGCATCGCCCCTCGCGAGCACGCGCGTCACCCCTGGGCGGCATGAGCTGGCGCAGCGCCTCCGGCGGCTCTGCGTCCGCACCGATGCCCGGGATGAGATCGTGCGAACATACGTTCGATGTACGTGGAGCTGCACAGCCACTCCGCCTTCTCGTTCCTGGATGGCGCCTCGCTCCCGCAAGAGCTCGCCGGGGCGGCGGCCAGCCTCGGCCACCGGGCCCTTGCGCTCACCGACCACAACTCGGTCTCCGGCTCGATGGAGTTCGCCATCGCCGCCCGGTCGCTGGGGCTGCGCGCAATCCACGGCGCCGAGCTTGACCTGGACGACGGGCGCCACCTGACGCTGCTGGTGGCCGACGGCCGCGGCTGGTCCAACCTCTGCCGCATCCTCACGCGCGCCCACGCCCACACGCGCGATGTGCGCCCGGGCGCTCCGGCGGCCGACCCGTGCGTCCCGCTTGAGACCGTGCTGGAGCGCTCGGAGGGCCTGGTGTGCCTCAGCGGCTGCGCGCTGCGCGGCGTGCGCGACGAGCCCACGCTGGCGCGGCTTTGCGACGCGTTCGGCCCGCAGCGGCTGAGGATCGAGCTGCAGCGCCCCTACCTGCGCGATGACCGGGCCCGGAACCGAAGGCTTGTGGAGCTGGCGCGGCGGCTGGGGCTCAGGTGCGTGGCGACCGGCGACGTGCACGCCCACGCGCCGCGCCGGGCGCCGCTTCAGGATGCGCTCGTGGCCGTGCGCCTGCACGCGACGCTCGACGCCTGCGAGCCGCAGCGGCGGGGCAACTTCAGCCACGTGCTGCGCTCGCCGCCGGCGATGGCGGCGCGCTTCTGCGAGCATCCCGACGCGGTCGCCGAGACCGAGCGGCTGGCCGATGAGCTGCGCTTCGATCTGACCGGGGACCTCGGCTACCGCTATCCGGGCTCGGAGGACGAGCTGGCGGGCCGCCGGTTGGCCGCGCTGTGCGATGCGCGGCTGCGCGAGCTCTACGCGGACTCGCCCCAGCGGGTTCGCGAGCGGGCCGCGGCGCGGCTGGAGCAGGAGCTTCGGATCGTCGGCTCGCTCGGCCTGGCCGGCTTCTTCCTGCTGCACCACGAGGTGCTGCAGCTGGCGCGGGAGGTCGCCCTCCAGGTGCGCGGGCCCGACAGCGCGCGGGCGCTGCTGCCGCCGGGGCGGGGACGCGGCTCGAGCGTGTCCTCGATCGTCTGCTACCTGACCGGGCTCTCGCACGTCGACCCGATCGTCTCTGAGCTTGCGATCGGGCGCTTCCTCAACGAGGAGCTCACGGCGCTGCCCGACATCGACCTTGACTTCCCCCGTGACATCCGTGAGCGGTTGATCCCGCTGATCCACGATCGCTTCGGCCGCGACCGCTCGGCGCTCGTGGCCGCCTTCCCGACCTACCGGGCCCGCGGTGCGATCCGCGAGCTCGGCAAGGCGCTCGGGCTGCCGCCGGCGGAGCTGGAGCGCGTGGCGCGCTCGAGCGAGGGCTGGGACGCGCGCGAGGTCGGGCTCGACATCGAGCGGGCGCTCCGGCGCCCGCTGTCGGGCCGCTGGGCCTGGCTGGCACGCCTGGCGGCGGAGGCGCACGGGCTGCCGCGCCATCTCTCGCAGCACTCGGGCGGGATGATCGTCGCCACCCGGCCGCTGGTCGACTGCTGCCCGATCGTGCCCGCGGCGATGGAGGGGCGCCAGATCGCCCAGTGGGACAAGGACTCGTGCGCGGACGCCGGGTTTCTGAAGATCGACCTGCTGGGGCTGGGGATGCTGTCGGCGGTCGAGCGGGCGGTGGAGCTGATCGCCCGCACCCGCGGCGAGCGGATCGACCTCTCGCGCATCCCCTACGACGATCCCGCCGTCTACAGGTGCATCCAGAGGGCCGACACGACCGGCACCTTTCAGATCGAGAGCAGGGCGCAGATGCAGTCGCTGCGCCGCACGCGGCCGGAGAACCTCCGTGACCTGACGATCCAGGTGGCGATCGTACGGCCCGGTCCCATCCAGGGCGGGGCGGTCAACCCCTACATCGAGCGCCGCCAGCGGCTGCGGGACGATCCCGGCTTCGAGGTCCCCTACCCGCACCCGTCGCTGCGCCCGGCGCTGGAGGAGACGCTGGGAACGATCATCTTCCAGGACCAGGTGCTGGAGGTGGCGATCGCGTTCGCCGGCTTCACGCCCGGACAGGCCGAGGGCCTGCGCAGGGCGATGAGCCGCAAGCGCTCCCTGGAGGCGCTCCAGGCCCACCACGAGCGGTTCATCGCCGGCGCCCGGCGCACGCACGGCGTCGACGCCCAGACGGCCGAGCGGGTCTGGGAGATGATCCGGGGCTTCTCGGGCTTCGGGTTCCCCAAGGCGCACGGGGCCGCGTTCGGGCTGCTGGCCTACCAGTCGACCTGGCTGCGCGTGCATCATCCGCTGGAGTTCCTGTGCGCGCTGCTCAACGAGCAGCCGATGGGCTTCTACCCGCCCGACGCGCTCATCCACGAGGCCCAGCGCCGCGGGATCGAGGTGGCGCCGCCGGACGTGAACGCCAGCGGTGTCGAGTGCGAGATCGAGGAGGTGGCGCCGCCGGCGAGTGCCGGCGGTGTCGAGCGCGGGATCGAGGAGGTGGCGCCGCCGGCGAGTGCCGGCGGTGTCGAGCGCGGGATCGAGGTGGCGCCGCCGGACGTGAACGTCGGCGATGGTCGCGCTCGGCTGCGGGTCCGCATCGGGCTCGGTTACGTTCGCGGGATCCATCGCGACGATGCCGCCGCCCTGGTCGAGGCCCGACGGGCGGGCGGCCGCTTTCGCGGCCTCTCCGATCTGGCCTCGCGCGCCGGCTGCGGCTCGGCGGCGCTTCAGCTGCTCGCCTGGTCGGGGGCGTGCGACTCGTTGGCGATCGCCGCGGACAGTGCGGCGGGGGCTGGAATGCGCCCCGGGTTCGCCCGCCGCCTGGCGCTCTGGCAGCTCGGTGTCCTGGCACCCGGACGCCGCGTGCCCGGGGGCACCCAGCTGGCGCTGCCGCTCGATCTGCCGGCGCCCCCGCCACTGCGGCGGCTGTCCGAGTGGGAGGCGATGATTGCCGACTACGGCGCCACTGGGCTGACCACGCGCGCGCATCCGCTGGCGCTGCTGCGCGAGCGAATCGGCGGAGGGGCCGTCACGAGCATCGATCTGGAGCGCCTGAGCCACGGGTGCCGGGTTCGCGTCGGCGGCCTGGTGGTCGCCCGCCAGCGGCCGGGCACGGCCGGCGGGGTCGTGTTCCTCCTGCTTGAGGACGAGCACGGCACGATCAACCTGATCGTGCCGCCGAGGGTCTATGAGCGCCACCGTCTGGTGGTCCGGACAGAGCCGCTGATCATGGCCGAGGGACGGCTTGAGAAGCTCCCGGCGGCCGGCGGGGCGATCAACGTGCTCGTCGGCCGCCTCGCCGCGCTGGAGGTCCCCGATCGGGTCCTGGCGGAGATCAAGGACTTCTCCCTGCTGGACGAGAGCGTCCGCCGCGGCCTGGACCGGGAGCGCGCGGCGGCGGGCTCAGGCGATCGCGCCGCAGCTCATGGCTTCCGTGCGGTCGCGCCTCCGGCGATGAGCTTCGCGGCGGGTCGCCGACGATGAGCTCGCCAACGCCCCCGTGACGAGCCTCGTCGGCGGTGGGGGCGATCGGCCCCGTCGCGGCGTGCCGAGAGAGCCTCGTCGGCCGCGGGTGGGTATGAGCCTGCTCACCCGGGCGCCGATGAGCCCTCGGCCGGGGCCGCCTCCTTGGCCGAATGTGGCGCGCCGCTCTCACGCGGGCGGCGATGAGCCTCCTCACGCAAGGCGACGATGAGCCCAACGCCGATCATCGGCGACGGCCGAGCGCGTCATTTCACGCGGCCGCGCGATAAGGTGCCGCACGGTGCTCGCAGTCGGATTGTTCGCCGCCTTCTGGGTGATCGTCGCCCTCGGCTTGGTCATGCTCGCGATGCGCGGCGGGCGGCCGTCGCGTCCCCCCAGCCGGCGCGGGGTCGGCGCCGCGCTGACGATGTTCATCACCACCGCGATCGTGTTCGGCGTCGCGCTGCCGGTGCTGCTGTTGACCGGCAACCATGCCAACGCCAGCGCCCAGATCAACGGGATCCGCCTCACCGCGGGGGAGAAGATCGGACGCGAGCTGTTCGGCGAGCACTGCGGCGTCTGTCACACGCTGTCTGAGGCCAACGCCGTCGGCAAGGTCGGGCCGGACCTGGACATCCTGCATCCGGCCGAGTCGCTGGTCCTGCACACGATCGAGAACGGCTGCCTCCCCAACGCCCCGAGCGGCTCGGCGCAGTCATGCCTCGGCCAGGGAGTTATGCCGGCCGGCATCGTCGCCGGCCACCAGGCGCAGGACGTGGCGGCGTTCGTCGCCGCCGTCGCGGGCAGCTGACTCCGGCGAGCCGCGGGAGCCGAGTCGGCGAGCCGTGGGCAGTTGACTCCGAGGAGCTGCGGGCAGCCGAGCACGGCGAGCCGCGCGCAGCCCGTGAGCGGCGGGTGCACGCTGCGGGCGCCCGGGCGCGCAGCGCCCGACAGGGTGCATACGGGGGCCGCCGGGGCGAGCGGCACCGGTCGGGCGCGCTGCGCCGCTGCCCGGCCGGACGCTGGCGCCGGCGCCGCTGTTAGGATCGCCCGGCTCTCATGGCCCAGGACGATCTCAGGACCACGTCGCCCCCGTTCCGGGCTCCGCGCCCGTTCGCCGCTCCGCGCCCGCTCGGGGCCCCTGCCGGCGACGTGGACCGAGCCGGGCGCGGCGCCAGTCGAGCCGCTGCGGGGGATCTCTCCGGCCGGCGGACAATCACGATCCGCGGCCGTGGCGCCGAGCGTGGGCCGGCGGTCGCCTACGGACGCACCCGCAGGCGTCCCGAGCGCCGCCACGAGCGTGCGGGCTTTCGCCCGGACCGCGCGGCGCTGTGGGCCGTGCTGCTGGGGGTGCTGCTGATCATCCTGGCGGCAAGCAGCGCGCACGCCGACGTGCTGCACGCGGTCGCTTGGCTTGGCGCCGGCCGCTGACGCGCCCTTCACGCGACCGCCTGGGGCTGCGCTCGAGGCGGCGAAGGCGCCTGAGACGGCCGTGAGAGCGGCGAAGGCCGCTTGAGATCGGCCGCGGGCGGGTAGCGACGCTTAGAGAACCATTAGCCGCCCCGTGACCCGGTTTTACCGGCGCGCCGTACAACGTCCGTGATCTTGCACGGCCGCACTTGCGAGCCCGCCCCCGTCGTCTTACACTTATGTCCAGTAAGCAGATGTTCAAAGTGAAGGAATGCCTGACGGACCCGATCCGCACCTCTCAAGCAACCAGCGGTGGTCAGCCATGAAGACATCGATGAGCAGATTTCAGATCCATGACGAGCTGACGGCGCCCGAGGGGTCGATCGCCGTGCTGCGTGGCGCGCTATCCGCCGGCGGGCAGCTGCCCAACTTCCTCGGCGTGCTGGCCGGCTCGCCGGCCGCGCTTCGGGCCTACGCCCGGTTCCGTTCAGAGCTGCGCCATGGCCGCCTGAAGCTTCCGACCCTCGAGCGGATCGCGCTGGCGGTCGCCGAGCACTACCACTCCGAGCCGGGTTTGGCCATGCACGCTCGGGCCGCGCGGGCGGCGGGGCTGCCGCTCGACGAGGTCGCCCTCGCTCGCCAGTTCAAGTCCCGGGACCCGCGGGAGGCGGCTCTGCTTCGTTACCTGCAGGCGCTGCTGGTGCAGGGCCGGCCGGAGCTGCACCTACACGAGGAGGCACGCGAGGCGGGCTGGGACGATGAGCAGCTGCTGGAGGCGATCGCGGCGGTGGCGCTCGAGAGCTTCACGGCAATGGTCAACGTCGCCGGCGAGGTGCCAGTCGACGGCTCCACGGAGGCGACCCGGACGCTCGAGGCCGCCTGATCGGGGGCCTCGAGCGTTAAGCTTGCCGCCCGGGATGTCAGCGCAGCCCGTGCAGCAACAGACGGCCAGCGGGGAGCGCAGCCCGGCGAGCTGTTGCCCGCTCTACCACGAGGCGGTCGAGCTCGTCGGCCGCCGCTGGACCGGCGCGATCATCCGCGTCCTGATGGACGGCCCGCTGCGCTTCTCGGAGATCGCGCAGGCGATACCAGAGCTCTCCGACCGGCTGCTGTCAGAGCGCATGAAGCAGCTCGAGGCGCGCGGGATCGTTCGACGAACCGTGATCCCGGGCCCGCCCCTGCGCGTCCGCTACGAGCTCTCGCGGATGGGAGCAGAGCTCGGCCCGGCGCTGATCGAGCTCCAGCGCTGGGCCTGGCGCTGGCTCGGCGACGGTAGCGGCCGCCCGGAGGCCGCGGACCGCCTCGACGACTGAACCCGGCCGCTGGACGCCCGGCCCGGCCCCGCGGCGGTTTGGGATCATCGGACCGTCGACGTCCTGGCCGGATGCGTGAGACGAGCGACCCATCCGCCGGCGGCTTGACATCCTCTGGATCGCCGAACCGGTCCCCGGCGGTTTTGGAGCACGTGGTGGTTCCCGGAGGCACGTGGTGGCTTCGGAGCACCTCGACGACCGGGGGACGCCAGGTACCCGGCGACCGAGCGCCGCGACCACGGGTAACGTTCCCCAGCCATGCCAGCGCAGCCGAACGTGCCGCTCACCGCCGAGGATGTCCAGGCGATCGTCGACGAGCAGCAGATCCGCTTCATCCGCCTGTGGTTCACCGACATCCTCGGGCAGCTGAAGTCCTTCTCGATCAACGTCACCGAGCTGCCGGCGGCCTTCGAGCACGGCATGGGGTTCGACGGGTCGTCGATCACGGGGTTCAACGCGATCGAGGAGTCCGACATGATCGCAAAGCCCGACCCGACCACGTTCTGCGTACTGCCGTGGCGGCCGCGGGAGGCCGGCGTCGGGCGCATGTTCTGCGACATCCTGACGCCCGAGGGTGAGCCCTACGAGGGCGATCCCCGGCACGTGCTGCGCCGGGCGCTCAGACGGGCCGAGTCGATGGGCTTCGACCACTTCTACGTCGGCCCCGAGCTCGAGTACTTCTACTTCCGTGACTCCAAGTCCACGGAGGTGCTCGATGAGGGCGGCTACTTCGACCTCACGACGCTCGACGCGGGCTCTGACCTGCGGCGTGAGACCGTCCTGGCGCTGGAGCAGCTGGGGATCCACACCGAGTACACCCACCACGAGGTGGGCCCCAGCCAGCACGAGATCGACATGCGCTACGCGGACGCGCTGAAGATGGCCGACGACTGCATGACCTACCGCATCACCGTCAAGGAGTACGCGCTCAAGTACGGCCTGCACGCCACCTTCATGCCAAAGCCGCTGTTCGGCGCCAACGGCTCGGGCATGCACACCCACCAATCGCTGTTCCGCGGCGAGCGAAACGCATTCTTCGACCCCGACGACCAGTACTACCTGTCGGAGGTGGGCAAGCGGTTCATCGCCGGCCAGCTGCACCACGCACGCGAGATCTGCTCGGTGTTCGCGCAGTGGGTCAACTCCTACAAGCGCCTGGTCCCCGGCTACGAGGCGCCGGAGTACGTCGCGTGGTCGCGGCGCAACCGCTCCGCGCTGGTGCGCGTGCCGCTGTATCACCCCGGGCGCGAGCGCGCGACGCGGATGGAGCTGCGCTGCCCGGACCCGGCCTGCAACCCGTACCTGACGTTCGCCGTGCTGCTGCAGGCCGGCCTGGAGGGGATCGAGCATGGCTACGAGCTGCCCGACCCGATGGAGAAGAACCTCTACCACCTCTCGGCCGACGAGCGCCGCCGGCTGGGGATCGAGCAGCTGCCCGAGACACTGGGGGAGGCGATCGAGCTGACGGCGCGCTCAGAGCTCGTGCTGCGCACGCTGGGCGAGCACATGTTCAACCGCTACATCGAGATCAAGCGCCAGGAATGGGACGACTATCGCGTCCAGGTCACTCCCTGGGAGCTGCAGCGCTACCTGCCCGTGCTGTGAGCCGGGCACAGGCTCCCGTCCGACGTGACCGAGTGCGCCTGCCCCGCCGACCGAGCGCCCACGTCAACTGAAGACCAAGTGCGCCTGCCCCGCGGGCCGAGCGCCCACGTCAACTGAAGACCAAGTGCGCCTGCCCGTGACCGAGCGCCCACGTCAAGCGTGACCGAGAGCCCGCCCGCGCCCGGCCTGGAGCTGCTGGCACGCGGACGCGTGACCCTCGGTGCACCGCTTGACCTCGGTGTGACGCCCGCCGGGCACCGCCGGGTGGTGCCGATCGCGGGCGGACGCTTCGACGGCCCGCTACTGGTGGCGGAGGTGCTGCCGGGAGGGGCTGACTGGCAGGTCATTCACCCCGGCGGCTGGGTCTCCGTGCTCGCGCGCTACACGCTGCGCGCGCAGGACGGCACGCTCATATCGGTGACCAGCCGCGGACTGCGCCACGGCCCGCCGGAGGTGATGGAGCGGCTGCTGGCCGGCGAGCGGCCGGACCCGGGCAGCTACCGCTTTCGGACCGCGATCCAGTTTGAGGCGACCGAGAGCAGCCCGCTGAACCACGTGGTGGCCGTCTGCTCGGCGCTCAGGCTGCCAAACGCGGTGCTGCTTGACATCTACGAGGTCACCTGAGAACGCGCGGTGCCGCTTGACATCTACGAGCTCACCTGAGGCCGCAAGGCCGCCGGTCGCTCGGCACGCGCTGATGCAGCGGACTGGGGGGGCAGTCGGCGCCGGGTGGCGAGCGTTGACCCGGGCGGGCGCCCAGTGGACAGCCTGGACCCGGGGCGGGTGCCCAGTGGACGGCCTGGACCCGGGCCGGGTGCCCAGTGGACGGCCTGGACCCGGGGCGGGTGCCCAGTGGACGCCGTGGACCCGGGCGGGGCACGCAGCGGAGAGCGTGGACCCGGGCGGGCGCTCCGCGGAGCCGTGCAGCCGGGGCTCTCAGAGCAGGGCCGCAAGCTCGGCGGCGCTCGTGACCGGCGCCCTGCAGGCGAGGTTCCGGCACACATATGCGGTGGCCTGGCCGCCGACCGGCTCGCGCCCGGCCAGCAGCGGCACGCCGTCGGCCCGCCCGCCGGCGAGCACGACGTGGGGCCGGTAGGCGCCGCGAACGACGCTCGCCAGCTCATCGGCCGCGCGCGCGTCGGCCCCGGGCACGATCGCCACCTCGCGTACGTCCGCGAGCGCGAAGTCGATCGCGCAGAGCGCGTGGCCGAAGCCGTGCGGATGGCGCGCGGCGAAGGGCGCGACGATCGCAAGCGTTCGGATCGCCCGCTCCTCGTGGGCACGCTCGCCGGTGAGCCTGGCCAGGCGCAGCAGGCCGAAGGCGGCCGAGGAGCTCCCCGAGGGCAGCGGCGAGTCCTCCAGGTCCCGCCGGCGCTCGAAGCCGTGCTCGTGGTCTGAGGCGGTCATCAGAAAGCCGCCGCGCTCGTGGTCGGCAAACCGCCCGACGAGCGTGGCAGCCAGGGCCTGGGCCTCCGCAAACCACCGCGGGCGGAAGGTCGCCTCATACAGCGTTAGAAGCGCCTCCAGCAGGTGTGCGTGGTCGTCCAGGAAGCCCGGGACGCGGTCGGTTCGAAGCAGCCGGCCGGCGCCGTCCGTGCGTGAGAGCAAGAGCTCGGCGCAGGCCTCGGCCGCCTCAAGCCAGTCCCGGCGGCCGAGCGCGGCGCCAGCCTGGGCCAGCGAGGAGATCAGCAGCGCGTTCCAGGACGTCAGCACCTTGTCATCGACGCCCGGCCGGGTGCGCCGAGAGCGCACCTCGAGCAGCCGCTCGCGGATCGACTCAAGCCGCTCGGGCACCGGCCCGCGAGCGCACAGGACGTTCGCGCCCTCGAAGTTCCCCCTCTCGGTGGCGCCGAAGTGCGCCATGGCCGGCTCGGCGTCCTCGCCCAGCGCGTCGCGCAGCTCGCGCGCGGTCCAGACGTAGAAGCGGCCCTCGACCCCCTCGGAGTCGGCGTCCAGCGATGAGTAAAAGCCGCCGTCGGGGGAGCGCATCTCGCCAAGCGCCCAGTCAAGCGTGCGCTCGCAGGTCCTGCGCAGCAGCGGGTCGCCTGAGACCTGCCAACCGTGCAGGTAGGCGCGCGCCAAGAGCGCGTTGTCGTAGAGCATCTTCTCGAAGTGGGGCACCGTCCAGGAGGCGTCCACCGCGTAGCGGGCAAAGCCGCCTGAGAGCTGGTCGAAGATCCCCCCGGCGGCCATGGCTCGCAGCGTCCCCAGCGCCATCTGCGTTTCGCCGCGTGCCAGCAGAAGCTCGATCGCCGACGCCTGCGGAAACTTGGGGGCGCCGCCGAACCCGCCGTGGACCGGGTCGTAGCGCCGGCGCAGCTCCGCCAGCGCCTCGTCGAGGACCGCGGGGTCAAGCGGGCCCTCCGGAGCGCTGAGCCGCGTGGCGGCGCCGAGCGCGCGGCGCAGCGAGGCGGCCTGCGCACGCACCTGGTCGCGGCGCTCGTCCCAGGCCTCGGCCACCGCCTCCAGAACCGTGCGCCAGCTCGGCAGCCCGTGTCGCGGCTCTGGCGGGAAGTAGGTGCCGACCCAGAAGGGCTCAAGCTCGGGGGTGAGGAACGCGTTGAGCGGCCATCCTCCCTGCCCGGTCGTCGTCTGGCAGGCCTCCATGCAGATCGCGTCGACGTCGGGGCGCTCCTCGCGGTCGACCTTCACGCACACGAACCGATCGTTCATCAGCGCCGCGACCTCCGGGTCCTCGAAGGACTCCCGCTCCATCACGTGGCACCAGTGGCAGGCCGCATATCCGATCGACACCAGCAGCGGTCGCTGGCGATCGCGCGCCCGGGCGATCGCCTCCTCGCCCCACGGGTACCAATCCACCGGATTGTGGGCGTGCTGGCGCAGGTAGGCGGACGACTCCGAGGCGAGCCGATTGGGCATGATGATGAGCCTACCCCGCCACCCAACCCGGACAGGAGGAGAAGACCCTTGGCTTCACATCGCGAGGCGGTCGATGCGCCGCGTGCCCCGGCGGCAATCGGGCCATACGTCCACGCCGTTGCCGCGGGAGGGCTCCTGTTCTGCTCGGGCCAGATCCCGTTGGACCCGCGCACGGGCGAGATCGTCGGGTCAAACGCCGCCGACCAGGCTGGACGCTGCCTTGAGAACCTCTCGGCCGTGTGCGAGGCCGCCGGGGCGACGCTTGGGGACGCCGTGCGGGTCACGATCTACCTCACCGACATGGGCGCGTTCGCCTCGGTCAACGAGGTGTACGCGTCGTTCTTTGAGCACGATCCGCCGGCGCGGGTCGCGATCGGGGTCGCGGCGCTCCCACGCGGCGCGCAGGTGGAGATGGACGCGATCGTTGCTCTGCCCCGCTGAGCGCGCGGCCATGCGCGTAGCGCCGCGGCCCAACAGCCGCACGGCGACCTGCGCGTAGCGCCGCGACCGATTGGGCCGGCCGCCGGCATGCTGGCGGCCGCGTGTTGGTGCCAATGCTGCCGATCAGGCGCCGGCGGGCTGACGGGCGCGCCGCAGGCGCCCATCGTGGCCGCTCGTCACCTTGGCGCCTGCGTCGGCGCCAGCGCCGGCATTCGCGTCGGTGCTGCTGCGCGCGTCGCGGCGGCGTCGCTCGTCTGCGGCCTGCACCAGCGCCGCGATCACCCGGCTTGACTCATCTGCCTCCGGGTGCCATTGGACGCCGAGCACGAACCCGTCTCCGGGCAGCTCGATCGCCTCCACCAGAGGGTCGATGGCGGACGTGCCTGAGACGATCAGCCCCGAGCCCAGTCTGTCCACGCCCTGGTGGTGGTGGGACTTGACGGTGTGCTGCTCCTCGCCCGCGGCGCGCGCTGCCAGCGAGCCCGGCGCAAGGTGCACCGCGTGATCGTTTCCGGCGAAGCTGCCCAGCACCCGGCGGTGGTCGGTGTGTCCGAGCGCGTCGGGCAGATGCTGCAGCAGCGTGCCCCCGAGGGCCACGTTCAGGATCTGCATGCCCCGGCAGATCGCCAGCAGCGGCAGTCCGCGCTCGATTGCGCCCCGCGCGAGCGCGATCTCAAAGGCGTCCCGCTCGGGATCGGTCTCGCCGGTCGCCGGGTCGCGCTCGGCGCCATAGGCGGCGGGGTCGACGTCGCTTCCGCCGGAGATGATCAGCCCGTCGATGCGCTCCAGCACCTCATCCGGGTGGGCGGCCACCGACGCGTCGGGCGCAAGGATCAGCACCAGGCCACCGGCCCTCTGCACCGCCTCCACATAGCCAGCGGGCAGCACGGCCGCGCGTTCGCTCCACACGCCGAACTCGGCGTGGGCAAAGGCGGCCGTTATCCCGATCGCCGGAAGCTCCATCTGACACCGAGCCTAGCGCGCGCGGCACCGGCCCCAACGGCGGCCTGCGCCAACGGCCCAACCGCAGCTCGCGCGCCCAAGACAGCATGCCGCCTCGCCATGCGCCCATTCAGCATCACCGAAGCGGGCCCTCCGACTCACCGGACCAAGACGGCATGCCCGCCTTGCCTCCGCTCCATCCCCGGCGCGGCCGTCCCGGAGCGGCCGTCCCGGAGCGGCCGTCCCGGCGCGGCCGTCCCCGGGCGCGCGCTCACTGGCTGCGCGCGCGCTCGCGCAGCAGCGCGCGACGCACCTTGCCGCTTGAGGTCTTGGGCAGCTCGCTGGCGAACTCCACGATGCGCGGGTACTTGTACGGCGCCGTTTGGCGCTTGACATGGTCCTGCAGCTCCGCCGCCAGCTCGTCGCTTGGCGCATGCCCCTCGCGAAGCACGACCACCGCGCGGACGACCGCGCCCCGCTCGTCGTCAGGCGCCGCGACGACGGCCGCCTCGGCCACGGCGTGGTGGGAGACAAGCGCCGACTCGACCTCAAACGGGCCGATCCGATAGCCGGCGGAGATGATCACATCGTCGGCGCGGCCCTCGAAGTAGAGATAGCCGTCCTCGTCCATCGTGACCCGGTCACCCGTGTGCCAGGGCCGATCCTCCGGCGCGGGGGGGCCGTCCAGCCACCCGATGAAGAACGTCGGATCGGTGCGCGGGTCGGCCAGAACCAGCTCGCCATCGCGCACCTCCAGCCGCACGCCTGGCAGCGCGCGGCCCATCGAGCCCGGCCTGACCCGGCCATCGGCCGGCACGCCGGTCAGCTGGCCGGTCTCCGTCTGGCCGTATCCGTCTCTGATCTCAAGCCCCGTCGCCTCCCGGAAGGCCTGCAGCACCTCGGGGTTGAGCGCCTCGCCGGCCGCGACCAGCCCCCGCAGCGCCGGCAGCGGGCGCAGGCGCGCGCGCTTGGCGATCACGCGGTACTCGGTGGGGGCCATGCACAGCACGTTGACGCCCTCGCGCTCGAGGATCTCGAGGCGCTCGTGGGGGTCAAAGCGCGCGTCGTGCACGAGCGCCGCCGCCCCGCTGAGCCACGGCGCGATGAACGCGTTGCGCGCCGACTTGGACCAGCCGGTGGCGGCGGTGCACCACACGAGCTCACCCGGACGCGCCCCCAGCCAGTGCGAGGCCTGCAGTCGCTGCCCCGTCAGGTACCGCTGACCGTGGACGACCCCCTTCGGCTCGCCCGTCGTCCCGCTCGTGAACGTGACCAGGCACGGATCGGTGGGCTCTAGCTCGACCGGCGCCGCCGGCGTGCCGGCCCACAGCGCGCGCTCGTCCTCGGGCTCCCGCCACGCGGGCCGTCGCGGGGGCGCGCTCGCGCGGGCGGCGGCCGCCGCGGAGCCCTGCGCGCCGACGAGGATCAGCGCGGTGCGCGCCGTCTCATCGGCCGGCAGGGCGGCAAGGGCACCCTCAAGCTCGCCGAGGTTGCGCTCGTCGGCCACGATCGCGCGCGGCCGTGCCGCCTGCAGGCGGGCGCGCAGGTCGCCGGCCCGCAGCTGCTCGCTGCAGGCCAGCACCACCGCTCCGATCCGAAAGCACGCGACCATCGTCAGCACCCACTGAGGCCGGTTGCCGATCAGCGTGAGCACGACGTCACCGCGGCGGACCCCACGGGCGGCGAGCGCCCCGGCCCAACGCGCCGAGGCTTCGGAGATCTCCCCGAAGGTCATCTCGCGCCGGCTCCCGGCGCGGTCGATCTCCACCAGCGCCAGGCGCCCCGGGGGCGCTGCGTCGATGACGTCACGCGCGAAGTTCATCGGCGCGCCGCAGTCTGACAGGAGCCATCGAGGCTGCGCTCCCACTACGCTGCCTTCGTGGGCCTGATGACAGGCACCGGACCGCTGGGACGCTCCCCGGCGGGCGCGTTCAACTTCAAGACGCCACCGCCCGGAGAGGCGGTCTACGTCGAGCCGACCCCAAAGCGCGTGCGCGTCCAGCTCGGCGGTGTCACGATCGCCGACAGCCGGCGGGCGATGATCCTGCACGAATCGGGCCGCCAGCCCGTCTATTACTTCCCGGCGCAGGACGTCAGCCCGGCGGCTCTGATCCCCACCTCGCACCGCACAAGCTGCCCCAGAAAGGGGCAGGCGTCCCACTACACGGTCGCCGCGGGCGGCGAGACGGTGCCCGGCGGGGCCTGGTGTCACCCGGACCCGCCGGAGGGCCTGCGCGCGATCGCCGGGCTGATCGCGTTTCGGTTTGAAGCCATGGGACGCTGGCTTGAGGAGGACGAGCAGATCGAGGGTCACCCGCGAGACCCCTACCACCGCATCGACGTTCTGCGCACCGACCGCCACATCCGCGTGCTGCTCGACGGCGTCCTGCTTGCCGATACGCGGCGGGCGCTCGCGCTGTTTGAGTCAAACCTTCCCGCGCGCTGGTACATGCCACGCGCGGACGTGCTCGTTGAGCTGCGCCCTTCGGCAACCGTGACCCATTGCCCCTACAAGGGGACCGCGTCCTACTGGTCGGTGGACCACCCGGCCGGTGACGACCTGGTCTGGTGCTACGAGCGGCCGCTGCCGGAGGTGGGCCGGATCGCCGGCATGGTCTGCTTCTACAGCGAGCGCGTCGACCTGGAGCTTGACGGCGAGCTTCAGCCGCGCCCGGGGTCCTGAGCGGCCCGCGCCTCGCCGCCGTGCGCCGTAGAGCAGCTCCGGCAGGCGCCCTGCGCTGTCGGCCGACCGGGGCCGTGGGGCCTCGGGGTGTCCTTTGGGGGTGCGGGTGCGCGGGCGAGGACGGGCCTTGTGAACATGATCAGGCTGGCGATCAGCAGGGCGCACGCGATGGCGCCCAGCAGGACGGTGCCGGCGTGGATCGAGAGGCAGATGGCGGCGAGCACGAACGTTGCGATCGCGAGCGTCAGGAGGCGAACCGCGCCATCGATCAGCGGACGCCCCGGGGGATCAGGCCGGGCCAATCGCTCGATGCGCCGCAGTGTTTCGGCGTCCCGGGGATCGGTGGCGGTCGCGGCGGCCACGGAGCGCAGGGCAGCCTGGACGACGGCCGGGTCTCCGAGCCTGCGCGCCGCGGCTCGATCGGCCAGCGCGTCGAGCTCGCGGTCGAGCGCGGCGGCGGCTTTGCTGACCGGAGCGAGGCCGAACGCCCCGTGGGCCAGGGCCCGGGCGGCGCCGAGCAGTCGAGCGTGGCCGCGGGTGGCGTGCTCGCGCTCGTGTGCGATCACCGCCTGGCGCTGCGCCGGGTCAAGGTGGTTAAGCAGCCCCCGGGAGATGAACGCCTGGCTGCCCGCGACGAACGCCAGGAGCTCGTCGACAGGCAGCACCTTGACCCCATCGTGCGGGTCCGGCAGCTCCAGCGCTCTGGCGACTTGCGAGAGCGCCCGCCAGCGTCTGCGAATCGCGATCACGCGCGCCAGCGTGCGGCCTGCGACGAGCGCCACGACCAAAAGCCCGATGACGGCCGCCGCGCCGGGGGCGCCGTGATCGCCGCCGGCCGCCAGAAAGCCGGTGCAGACGGTGAACGCGACGGGCACGGCCGCGAGCCCGAACAGGGTGACGATCGCCAACGCGGCCAGCGTCTCCGGCGATGCGCCGCGCCTGAGCGCCCACCGGTCCACGACCGCCGGCAGGAACGCCAGCAGGCCGGCGAGCGCGAAGATCGCTCCCACGCCCACCTCAGCCGCCGTTTCGGCCTCGGTGCGGGCGCCCGGACGCGCGCCGCGGGCCCGCCAGCGCATCCTGCGCCTCGCCGATCGTCTTCGGCGCGCCGGCGTGCGCAAGCAGCTCAGGCACGTCTGCCTCCCTCGCCGGCAGCCGGTGCCCGCGCACGTCGTAACGCCGGTGCCCGCTCACCGATCTGCCTCCCAGCACCAGCTCGGATGCGGGAGTGTGCCCAGCGCTCTTTGGACGCTGAGCAACGCACACCTTGACCGACTCGGCGCGCGCCTCGCGCGACCGGCGATTGCCGCTGCCCAGCAGGAGGATGCAGCCGAGCGCGAGGAGCGCTGCGAACACACCGACGAACAGGCCGATATGGGCCGAGAGGAAGGTCTCGAGCGTCGCAGACAGGCGCTCGGTGAAGGTCACCACCCCCGGCGTGGAGCTCGACTCTCCCCTGAGCGTCGGCAGCCAGTAGATCACCAGATACACCCCCGAGGCGGCCAGCAGCGCGCCGGCCAGCCTGCTCACGACCGGCGCCAGCCAGCGCACCGCGCGGGCGACGACCGCCTTGGCCAGCGCGACCGACAGCGACAGCGCCACGAGCACCGTCGCGCTGCCGGCGGCGTACGCGCCGAACACGGCCAGCAGCCGGATCGGGTCAGCCGCTGCGACCGCCTGGCCGACGACAATCAGGAACACCGCCAGCGTGCACGACAGTGACGCGACCGCGTAGCTCGCTCCAAAGAGCACCACCCGGCAGTAGCCCTCCACCGAGCGCCCATCGACGCGGACGCGACTGGCCGCGGTCAGCCCGACGTGCCGGCCGAGCAGCATCGCGATGCCGACCAGCACGAGCGCGGCCGCGATCGCGACCGCCACCCACGGGATCACGTGCACGAACCAGCGCAGGCCGATCGAGAGGATCAGCCCCGCGATGACAAACGCGCCAGCGAAGCCGCCCGTCAGCGCCAGCCCGACCCGGAAGCCCTGCGCGCCGCGGGCCAGCGCGGGGCGCTCGGCGGTGTCGGCGGACCCCAAGTACAGCGACAGGAAGCCCGGCAGCATCGCAAAGCCGCACGGGTTGACGGTAGCGAGCAGCCCGGCGCCGAATGCGAAGGTGGCGGCAGCGCTCATCACCGGCCTGCCTTGCGGGCGCAGCGTACGAGAGGGGTGGCGGCTTCGATTGAGCGCTGGGGGACCGGGTCGCTAGGAGGATCGTTGGGGTACATGGTTGAGAGAGAGCCTGCCGCGAGCGCGTCTCGCTACAGTACTGTAGAGGACTCAGGTGCGACTCCAGGACGGTTCACCCCGGCCGCGGCGTTCGGCCGGCTGCAGGCGTGCGGTCGCGGCCGCGTCGCGGACCACTCTCTACACTTTTGTAGAGATCACTGCTAGCATTGACTTTGATGCGCTTGCGCGATCGTAGGAGTTGCCGGTCGACTGGCGAGGTAGCTGCCCAGGTCGGATCTTGCGCGAGCATCACGGCCCTCGCGCCATCGGATGGGCGGCGCGTGGTCGTGCTCTATGAGCCCGGAAGGGCTGGCGCCGCGGCGCTTGAGGTGGCCCGCGAGCTCGTCGAGCGTGGCTGTGCGGAGCTGACCGTGGTCGCCGTGGCGCCGCAGTCGAGGATCAGAGGGGGATGCTGCGGAGGAGCGCTCCCCCTTGCGGAGTACAACCGGCTTGTCCGGCAGGACACCGCGCAGCACTTGAAAGAGGCGCGCGGGCGCCTGGGGGCCGTCGGTGAGCGCGCGGTGTTCCAGCTGCTGGTCGAGGACAGGGACCCGGCGCTGCACCGGTGGATAGCTGGCGTCGCGGATGTGGCCGTCGTCGTGCTGCCCGCACGCAGGCGCCCGCTGCGGGCTGCAAACCACCCGGCGGCCGCCCGCCTGCGGCAGGTGAGCAGCGCCAAGGTTCTGATCGTCGAGGACGCCCAGCGAGACGGTGTCCAAAGGTTGGCTCTTCCAGACCCCTCGGCCTGACCAGCCTCTCCGCGTAGCCTGGCGGGGGTGGGCTTCGGTGGCTGCGACCAGCCACCGGGCCTTGCGACTCGGCGCGAGACATCGTCTGAAGAGCGGTCCGCTCGTGATCGGCGAGCTCAGGCGCGCGCCTGCCGCAGGTGGGCGAGCAACGCGCCCATCGTCGAGACCGGCACCGAGTTTTGATAGATGAGGCGGCCGTCGGCGTTGAGGAGGAAGTACGCGTCGGGCACCCCGCTCGGGTCGTAGGCGATGTTCAGCCTGGCGGAGGCCAGGGCCCAGGTCCATGTGGGGTTGTTGAACGCGGGCCCGGCGGCGGACCGGCCGAAGCTGGCAAGCTGCGTTCGTCCGGCCGCGCCGCTGCCAAACGCGCCGTACATCCCGAGCACGAGGATGCGAGTCCCAGTTTGGTTGAAGGCTCGAAAGTGCCGTGCAACGGCGGGGATGCTCACCGCGCAGCTGGCGCAACCATCGGCTACGAACCACACAAGCAGCGGACGACCGCGAAAGGCGGCG
This sequence comes from Solirubrobacteraceae bacterium, assembly GCA_035294345.1. GTDB lineage: Bacteria > Actinomycetota > Thermoleophilia > Solirubrobacterales > Solirubrobacteraceae > Palsa-465. Next base: position 29,449 of record DATGLC010000024.1, on the reverse strand, counting down.
AGTGTCGCGCTCTTGCCGTCAAGGAGGGTGAGCGCGGCGCTTGAAGGCGCGGCTCTACTGGCTGTCGCCGGCGCGGCTTTACTGGCTGTCGCCGGCGCGGCTGCTCTGGCGTTGGCATCGCTGCCGGTGCCCGACGGGGCTGGCGGGGTAGCGCCGCCGAAGCCTGTGCCGCCGCAAGCGGCCAGCCCCAGCGCGAGCGCGGCCGCCGCGAGGAACCCGGCCAGGCTTTTTGTGCGCACGGGGCCAAACCCCGCAGCGCGGCAGGGGCGCGACGTGCTCTGACCCGCGTCAGGTGCCACGGCTTCGAAACTCTACAACATTGTAGAGGCATGCCTCCGGTCGCAGAACCCGCCGAAACGCAGCTGTCGCTTGGCCAGAAGCGACTACAATATTGTAGAAGGCAGTCCTGGGATCCCGCCCTGGTGATCAATGACGCAGGAGCCCGTGGGCGCCGCAATCGACTTCTCGCTCTAACTGACGCTGCTTTGTTCACTTCTTCGACTCTGACGCAGAGGCGCGGGCCTGGGCTGACAGCCGGCAGGCGACGTTCGCCGTGTCGATCCGGGACGGGTTCTAGCTCGCGTGGGGGCTCGCGGAGCGGATCTCGAGCGGCGCGCTCGGCGCCCGCAAGGGCCGATGTCTGACGGGATGCGGCGCTGGGCGAGGATCAGCGAGCCCCCCGCGGGCGAGCCCCGTGGCCTCTCAGCGCGGCTTGGCGCGGTCAGCGCCGGCCGGTGGGGCCGGCTCCCCGCGATGGCTCCGATCGCGCTCGCGTCCTTGGCGCTCGCGGTTGTCGTCGCGACCCGCGCGATTCCCGGTGCTCCGGCGGGCCCAGCTGGTGTCGGCAGCCGTGTGATCCCGTTCAAGCTGCGTGAACTTGGCGGGCGATGGGTGTCTGTTCCGGTCGCCGGTCGCCCTGGCGTGATCCTGTTCGCGCAGAGCACGTGTGTGTCGTGCATCCCGGCGGCAAAGGCCTTGAGCGCGGTGAAGGCGCGGCTCGGGTCGCGGCTTGACGCCGTGATGGTCGACGTCGACTCGCGCGAGCCGCCGTCGGCCCTCCGGGGCTGGGCGATGGTTGTCGGCGATCCCTCCTATCCGCTGGCAATCGACACCAGCGGCCGGCTTGCTGCCGCCTACGCGATCGAGGGGCTGGGGACGATGATCATCTACAACGGGCGGGGACGGATTGTGCTGCGGGCGACGGATCCGAGTATCGGCCAGATCGAACAGGGGCTTCGCGCAGCGGACATGAGGCTGTGAGGCTGGCCGTCCCTCAAGCGATCGAGCTGCCTCGGCCCGGCCGCTTGGTCCAGCGGCTGGGGCTGCGAGGGCTGGCGACGGTGTTCGCCGCCGCTCTGGCTGGCGCGTTCGTCGCGCTGCTCGCCTATGGCGTCATGGCCCAAAGCCCGAACACCAGCATCGACGTGGGTCTCGCACGTGGCCAGGCGCCGGTCGCCCCACAGTTTCGCCTCGCGCTCCTGAGCCGCGGCAGGCTCGGTCCCGTGCTCGGCGGGCGTCTCGCCGACACGCTGCGCGGGCCGTTCGTGTCCCTCCGGGCGCTGCGCGGCACGCCGGTTGTGTTGAACTTCTACGCCTCCTGGTGCGTCACCTGCCGGGCGGAGGCACCCACGCTCGAGCGGGCGTGGCGGCTGCTGGCGCGGCCGCGCGGCGTGCTGCTGCTGGGGCTCGACATGCAGGACGCCCCCGACGACGCATATGCGTACGCGCGCCAGTACGGGATCGATTACACGAGCGTCCATGACCCGTCGAACGCCGTCGCGCGGAGCTACGGCGTCACCGGGCTGCCGGAGACCTTCTTCATCGATGCCGCCGGCCGGGTCGTCGGCCACGTCATCGGCATCAGCACGACCGCGCAGCTGGCCGCGGGCATCGCTGCGGCGCTGGAGGGAAGGGTCGGTGGCACCGACGTAGGCGGAGCTCAACGCCCGCTGAAGTGAGACGCCTGTGGCATCGCGGGCGAGCGACGGTGGCTTGCCTGTGTCCCCGGCGCGGTCGCGGCCCCCGCTCAAAGCTCCGCGGGGCGACTGGCCACAGCTGTGCGCTTGGCCGCTGAGGCGCTGCGCCGCGCGGTCGGTTGCAGCCGTCTCCGCAGATGTTCTACAATGTCGTAGAAATGAACCGCGACTCCGATAACCCTCTGCTCGCTGTGCTCCCGCACATCGCCTGCTGCGGCGGCCCGCTGCTGATCATCGCGGTGGTCGCGGGCGCGATCTCGCTCGCCGACCTGGGGATAGGGCTGGCCGCGGTCGGCGCGCTCGTGATCGCGGTCGTGCTCTGGCGCACGCGCTACCGGACCTGCGCCCCGGCGATCACGGATCACGAGCCCTCCGTCGCCCCGGAGCGCGAGGTCGGCCGCGTCGCCGGGCTTCGTCACAGCGGCATAGCTCGCCGCGGCACGGACGAGGGGTCGGACGCGCCGAGCGCCATCGTGCGCTGATCGGCCCCCACGCGGCGGCGCGCTTCGCCCCCGGCACGACGTCGTCCTCGAGGACTTCCGTGTCGATGTCGAGGGCGACCTGGGCCCCCGACGACTTCCAGGAGCTGGCGCTGGTCCGCCCCGGCTTCCTGGACCTCCGCCACCGCTTCGCCGGACTCGCCCTCGCCGCCACAGCGAATCGAGGCCCGGCTCGATCACATCCGGCGCGTGTGCCCGTTGCAGGCGACCACCGCGCCGAACGAGGCGGCCGCGAAGGCCGCGGGTCCGTTGAGCAGGGTGGCGGCCAGCCAACCGGCAACCACCGCCGCCATCACGGAGACCGTGGTGGATCGCGCCGTACGCGAGGCAAGCCAACCTGACGTCGCGCTCCAGCCACGAAGGACGCGAGGATGACTGTCGCCATCGCCGCCAGCGCGCCACCCAGAGACGCAAGCGCCTTGCCGGCTCGCGGGACTGCTCACGCATCGAGCACAGCCCCGGAAGCGCCGAAGCGAGCACTCCGAGCACCGTCCCGGAGAGGTCAGCTGCGCCAGACGCCTTGCCAGATGACGGTGGTCTTATGCGGCACAGCAGGAGAGCTTTGCGACGTCGCGTCCGAAGGTCTGGGCGGTGAGCTTGAGCCCTTCGGCCATCGTCAGGTACGGCGCCCAGGTCGCGGCCAGATCGTCGATCGTCATTCCGGCCTTGATCGCGAGCACGACGGACTGGATCACCTCGCCGGCTGCCTCGGCGATGATCGAGGCGCCCAGCAGCCGCCGGCTGCCGGTCTCGGCCACCAGCTTGAACAGCCCGCGCGCGTCGCCGTTGACAAGCGCGCGCGGGATCGCCTCCAGCGCCAGAACGCTCGTCTGGACCTCGAAGCCCTGCTCGCGCGCCTGCTGCTCGGTCAGCCCGGCCGAGGCGATCTGCGGGGTGGTGAAGATGATCCGCGGCAGGTTTGAGAAATCAAGCCGCCGGTCGCCATCGCCGAGCGCGTTCTCCGCGGCAGCCGCGCCGCCGGCGGCCGCCACGTAGACGAACTGCGGCTGGATGGTGACGTCTCCGGCGGCGTAGATCGAGGGCACGGTTGTGCGCTGGCGCTCATCGACGATCACGGCGCCGCGCCGATCGGTCTGCACGCCCGCCGCCTCGAGCCCAAGGCCCTCGGTGTTCGGGATCCGGCTCGTCGCCACCAGGATCTCGTCGACCCGCACCTCGAAGCGCTCGGACCCGACGGTCCCTTCGAGCACCTTCTCGGCGCCGTCGAGGCGCACCCGCTCGGTTCTCGCGCCCTCCAGCACCACCCGGCCGTCCTGCTCGAGGATGCCGCGCATCGCCTCGGATATCTCGGGCTCGTCGAACGGCGCGACCCGGAGCAGCTCGATGAACGTCACCTGCGAGCCGTAGCCGGCGAACATCTGACCGAGCTCCAGGCCGATCGCGCCCGCGCCGATCACCGCCAGCCGCCCGGGCGGCTCGGTCAGCTCAAGCGCCGATGTCGAGGTCAGAAAGCCGGCCTGATCGAGCCCCTGGATCGGCGGGACGGCCGGCCGGGCGCCGGTCGCGATCAGGATCGCGTCGGCCGACACCGCCTCGCCGTCGACCTGCACCGTGTGGGCACCGAGGAGCCTGGCCCTGCCCGGGCGCAACTCAAACCCGTACACGCCGACCAGGTCGATGTACTTCTGCTGGCGCAGCTGCTCGACCAGCGCCGATTTGACCGACGCCCCCTGCGCCAGCGACCCGACCCCACTGATGCGGTGACGTTCGGAGGAGACCAGAAGGCTCTTGGACGGCACGCAGCCGATGTTCACGCAGGTCCCGCCGATCGTCTGATGCTCGGCCATCAGCACTCGCGCGCCGAGGTCGCGGCCCCGGATCGCCGCCGCGAACGCGGCGCTGCCGGATCCGAGGATCACCAGCTCATAGTCGCGAGTGCCGCGGCCCGGGTCCTGCGGCCAGGCTGACGCGGAGGGCTCGGTCACCCGCTGCACGCGATAGCGCGTGCCGGCAAGCGCCTCGTTCATCTCCATCTGGCTTGGGCCGCCGGCAGCGATCCTCCCCCTGCCGCGACGCCAGTCGATCGACACTGCGCGAGCGCCCGCCCGCTCGAGCGCGGCGCGCACATGCTCGGCGCAGTCGGCGCAGGTCATCCCGGAGATCTCCAGCTCGGCAGCGTCCATTTCCATCGCGGGGGCTCCTCAGAGGTCGACGAATACGAAACAGCGTATATATTACTCCCATGTCTCGCTACCCACGTTCTTCAGGGGTTGGTCGCTCGGCTGCCGCAAGGGGATCGGGCGGGTGAGCGTGATCCAGACATCCCCATTTCGGCTTTCCGGGCGGCCCAGCCAGCGCCAGCTTCAGGCCAAGTACTTCCGCGCGCTGGGTGACCCCACGCGCCTGCACATCCTCGAGCTCGTCCGCGACCAGGAGCTCTCGGTCGGCGAGATCGTGCAGCTGGTCGGCGCCAGCCAGCCGCGGATCTCGGCGCATCTGGCCTGCCTGCGCTGGTGCGGATTTGTGGCCGCGCGCCGCCAGCAGCGCACCGTTCGCTACCGCCTCGCCGACCGGCGGATCGCAGAGATGCTCGACCTGGCCCGCTCCCTGCTTGCCGACAACGCCGAGCACGTCGCCGCCTGTCGCGCGCTTGACGGGTGAGAGCATGGGGCGCTCGCCTCGCGCCGCGCCGCGCGACGGAGCCGCGTCGGCCGCCGCCGGGATCGTTGACGCCTGTCGCTATTGCGCCCGGCGTGAGCACCTGCGCCGCACCGCGAGGATCGCGCTCGCCGTGGGGCTTGCCCTGACTGCGATCAACCAGGGAGGCGTGATCGTCTCAGGCAAAGCGACCACAGCAACAGCGGTGCGCTGCGCGCTGAACTTCCTGGTTCCGTTCATCGTCTCAAACCTCGGCTTGCTCAGCGGGCGCTCCCGAGGGGCCGATCGCGACCGTGGATGAGCTACGCCACGCACCGCCGCTGCGCCAGCAGCTCGTTTGGATGTCTACAATGCTGTAGAACAACTGGGTACGGCAGCGCGGCTCTTGGCACCTTCACACACCGGTTTGAATGCCGGGCGCCCAGCCCGCGGGGGCGCTCACGCCGACAGCCGGAGCTGGCCCGGCCGTGGGGCCATTCCGGTCCGTTTTGGAGGCGTGCCGGTGCGCTCTCCGGGGCGCGGGTGAGAGGGTTGCGCGCGGCATCTCCTACAATCTTGTAGAATCTGAGTTGGGCCAAAGCTCGAGCGCCAAGCACTTGCTCAACCCGTCAACAGCCCCCGTGGAGAATCCCTGTGGAGGTCAAACGATGAGATCCCGAGGAAGCTCAACGCTGGACGAGCGAGGAAGCTCAGCGCTCGGCGAGGTCGCGGCGCGTGTCTCGGCGGCGGCCCCGCCCGGCTCGCCCTCGGAGGCTCACAGCCCCGGCGCAGCGGTCGCCAGTTCGCGTGCGGCGGTGCCAGTCTCCGACTCGCATCCGGCATCCGAGCGGCGGCTGCCCGGGCCGGGTGAGGCCTGTTGCCGGCCGGCGGGCGAGGGTTCAGGGGTAGGCCCTGGCTGGCTTGTGCTTCTGCTGCCGCTGGCGTGTTGCGGTGGGCCGGCCCTGGTCGGGGCGTTGGCGGCGGCGGGGGCGGCCACTTGGGGGGTCCTGGGGGGACTGGTCGCGCTGGTGTTTGGTGTCGTGGGCGTTGTCCTGGTGCGTCGGCGGGCGGCGCGGCCGTGATGGACGGCTGGGCTGTGCGGCGGCGCGGGGCGTGGCGCGCTCTGGCTTGGTCGATGGCGCACGATCGCATCGATCGGGCCGTGTTCGCAACGAGCGTCGTGTTGGTCGGCTTTGGCTACTCGCTGCTGTTGCCATACGCGTACACGCAGCGGATCTCGCTTGCCAACTGGAGCTTTCTGGACACCCGCTACGTGGCGTTCACGGTCGCCTTCGCGGTCGGTCTGGCGTGGCTGATCACGCTCCAGGTCCACGCCGTGCGTCGCGTGGCGCGGGTGGCTGCGGGCGAGCGTCTCGCGAGGCGGACCGGGCCGGCGGGTGCGCTTGCGGCGGTGGTGAGCGTGCTGCCGAGCCTGCTGTGCTGCAGCCCTATCCTGCCCACGCTGATCGGGGTCATCGGGCTCTCGGCGACCGCTCGGCTGAGCACGACCGTCCAGCTTCAGCACTTCTTCGCCACCGAGGAGAACCCCCTGCTGCTCGGCGCGCTTTCCCTGCTTTTGCTCAGCTGCCTGTGGTCGATGCGCAAGCTCGCGCGTGCCAGCTGTCTGGAGGGCGAGTGCTGCGCGTCGCTCCCAGAGGACGCCCATCGGATGGTCGAGCCGTCCGCAGCGGCGCGGCGCATGACGCCGGCGGGCGCATCCGCAGGCGGGGAGGACTGAACAGATGAGCAAGCGCAAGCCGACGAAGCAGCCCACCAGAGGGCCCTCCGCCCCGGTCGGGCGATCGGTCCAGCGGCGAGGCCGACGGACCCAGCCGCGGCGGTGGGTCGCCCGCGCGGCGGTGGGGCTTGGGCTCGTGGCCGCGATCGCGGTCGTGATCGTCGCCACGGCTTCCAACAGCACTCAAACGCAGGCCGCCGCAACGGGTCAGGTGGCGCCCAACGCCACATTCACCACCACGGCCGGGCGCAGCGAGACGGTCTCGGCGCTGCGCGGTGAGCCGACGCTGCTGTGGCTTGTGACCACCTGGTGCTCCAGCTGTCAGGCGGGCACTCAGGCAATGGCTCAGGAGATCCCGACGTTCGCCGCGCACCACGTGCGCGTCGTCGAGCTCGAGGTGGCCAACGACTTTGGCCAGAGCGGTCCACCGATCACCGAGTTCGGCAGCCAGCTCGCCGGCGCCTACTACAACGACCCGGATTGGACGTGGGGGATGGCGTCGCCCAAGCTGACAGCGACCTACGATCCGAGCGGCTACCTGGACATCTACTATCTGCTTGATCGCCAGGGGCGTGTGGTCTACGTCAACAGCAGCCCCGGGGCGACGATGGGCCAGCTGCTGGCGCAGGTCGCGACGGTAGGCTCACAGGCGTGAACGCGACCACGCCGGATCTTGAGCGGTGCCCCTTCCGATGAGCGAGCGGAGGTGCCCGTTCCGATGAGCGAGGGGCGCCGCTACGTGTGCGGACACCGCCTCCCGGGTCTCGAGGCCGACGTTTTGGAGCTGCTGCTCGCCCGCGAGCGGCCGATGACGGTCGCCGAGGTCCAGGAGGCGCTTTCGGGCGCCCAGCGCGCGCACACCACCGTGTCCACGCTGCTCACGCGGCTTGCAGAGCGCGGGCTGGTGGCGCGGCGTCGCCGCGGCCGGGTATACGAGTGGTTCCCGGCCGGGACCGCGGAGGAGCTGGCGATCGCCGCGCTGGAGAGGGTGCTTGATGGCGCCAGGGACCCCGACGCCGTGGTGCTGGGGTTCCTCGAGCGCCGACACGGCTCCCGGGGACCGGAGCGCAGCAGATGACCATCGCCGCGGGCCCGAAGCTGGGCGAGACGGAAGCCTGACCGGTCGCGGCGGCCGGTCGGCAGCGCTCGGCAACCGCCGGCGAACCTGCGCTCGGCCCCCGGGCTCGGGCGCCGGCGACGCGCTCGGAGGGGCGTCCGCTTGAGCTACCGGCGACGAGCGGCCTCGCGCCTCCGGCGATGAGCGGGCTGGCGCCTCCGGCGATGAGCGGCCTCGCGCCTCCGGCGATGAGCGGCCTCGCGCCGGTTCGCGCGCGGGACCTGTCCGCGCGGTCCGCGCGCTGATCGCCGAGTGCGCTGCGGTGTGACATCCTCCGGGCCCAACGCGAGCACGGAGCCCCAGGAGCGAGACCTCGATGGCCACCACCGAGCTGACCGACGAGCAGCAGGCGATCCGCGAGATGGTGCGGCAGTTCGCCGATGAGCAGATCATCCCCAACGCCGCGCACTACGACCACGAGGACGAGTTCCCGGAGCCGATCGTCGCCCAGATGCGAGAGCTCGGCCTGTTCGGGGTCACGATCCCCGAGCGCTACGGCGGGATGGGCCTGGACCTCAGCACCTACGCGATGATCGTCGAGGAGCTCAGCCGCGGCTGGATCTCGATCTCGGGGATCGTCAACACCCACTTCATCGGCTCGTACCTGCTGATGAAGTTCGGCACCGAGGCCCAGCGGGAGCGATACCTGCCGTCGATGGCGACCGGCGAGGTGAGGGCGGCGTTCAGCCTCTCCGAGCCCGAGCTGGGCTCGGACGTGGCGGCGATCAAGACAAGCGCCCGGCGCACCGCGGAGGGCGACTACGAGATCAACGGGACCAAGATGTGGGTCACAAACGGCCTTCGGGCCGCGCTGGTGTTCGTGCTCGTGCGAACCGACCCGGCCGCCGAGCCCAGGCACCGGGGGCTGACCTGCTTCATCGCCGAGAAGGAGCCGGGGGTCGCCGAGAACACGGGCGCCTACAGGGGCTTCAACGTGCCGCCCCAGATAAGGAAGATGGGCTACAAGGGCGTCGAGTCCACCGAGCTTGTGTTCGACGGCTACCGGACGCCGGCCGACAGCATCCTCGGCGGCGAGCAGGAGGGGCTCAACCGCGGCTTTGCCCAGATGATGGACGCGCTCGAGCTGGGCCGCGTCAACGTGGCCGCCCGGGGCGTGGGGCTCGCCCAGCGAGCGCTGGAGCTGGCGCTGCGCTACAGCCAGGAGCGCCGCGCGTTCGGCAGGCCGATCGCCGAGCACCAGGCGATCCAGTTCAAGCTGGCCGACATGGCCACGCAGGTGGAGGCGGCGCGCCTGCTGACCCAGCGCGCTGCGCGGATGAAGGATGCGGGCGAGCGCTCCGACGTCGAGGCGGGGATGGCGAAGCTGTTCGCATCGGAGGCGGCGCGGTTCTGCGCCGAGGAGTGCCTGCGCATCCACGGTGGTTACGGCTACTCCAAGGAGTATGAGGTCGAGCGGCTCTACCGGGACGCGCCGCTGCTTTTGATCGGCGAGGGAACCAGCGAGATCCAGCGGATGGTGATCGGTCGAAAGCTCCTGCAGCGCCACCGCGTGTAGCTCGCCGTCCGCTCGCCGAAGCGCACCCGGGCAAAGACCGCCGAGCATCGGGCCGCGATCGAGCACATACACTCCGTGGCCTGTCGTCCCCATCGGACACCAGGTCGCTGATCGAGACCGCCGTGCGGCGGTTCGCCGAGGAGGTGCCGGCCCTGCAGGGGCTCAAGCTCGTGGTCGGGCTCGAGCTGCGGGGTGGGCGTGATCTGCAGATCTACCGGGTCCAGCTGCCGGGGCCACAGGTGTCCAAGGACATCCCGGCCGATGCGAAGGTGACCCTGTCGATGCAGCGGGCTCGCTTCAACGAGCTGGCCACCAGGGGCAGGCTGGCCGACTGGCGGGCGGCGTTCGAGCACGGGGAGGCCCGCGCCACCGGCGTCGAGCAGGTGCTGCGGTTGATCGTCAGCGTCGTCGAGCGCCACGAGCAGCGGACCAGGACGCGCCGCGCGCGGCCCGCCGGGCGCCCGAGCTGAAAGCGGGCGCGACGGTCGTCCCCGCGACCTAAAGGCGCGCCAGCGCGAGCGTCTCGGCTTCCCGCAGCTGCTGGGCCACCAGGTCCAGGCCGGAGTCCCAGAACCCCGGGTCGGCGAGATCGATGCCGACCATCGTCACCAGCTGCTCGGGCGGCCTGGAGCCGCCCGCCTCAAGCAGCCTCAGGTAATCGGGCGCAAACGACGCGCCCTCCTGGACGTAGCGTGCGTAGACCGACAGGGCCAAAAGCTGGCCGTAGGCGTAGGCGTACACGTAGCCCGGGGTGTTGATGAAGTGGGGCACGTATGACCACCACATCCGGTAGCCGTCGCTCATCGCGACCGAGTCGCCGAACAGCTCCGACTGGCTCTGCAGCCAGCATTCGCAGATCCGGTCCACCGAGAGCTCGCCCTCCTGGCGCCGGCGCGTGTGGACCAGGTGCTCAAAGCGGTTCATCGCGATCTGGCGAAACACGGTCGCGATCGCGCCGTCGATCCGCTCGGCCAGGAGGCTCAGCCTCGCTTCGTCGTCAGGCGCGGATTCCAGCAGCCGGCCGAACACGAGCGCCTCGCCGAACACCGACGCGGTCTCGGCCAGCGTCAGCGGCGTGCTGTGGTGGAAGATCCCCTGCTTCTGCGAGAGCGCGGCATGAAGGCCGTGCCCGAGCTCGTGGGCCATCGTGAGCACGTCCCGGCGCCGCGCGGTGAAGTTCAGCAGCACGTACGGGTGCACGCCGGGCACCGCGTAGGAGCAGAACGCCCCGCCCCGCTTGTTGGGACGCACGGGCGCGTCGACCCAGCGCTCGTCGAAGAAGCGCCTCACGATCCGCCCGGCCTCGGGGGAGAATGACTCGTAGGTGTCAAGCACCAGGTCCCGCGACTGCGCGTAGGAGAACGTCACGTCCTGTGTGCCGATCGGCGCTGATCGGTCGTAGTCCGCCAGCCGCTGGACTCCCAGAAGCCTCGCCTTGAGGCGATACCACCGCTGCGGTATCTCAAAGCGCCCGCGCACGGCCTCGATCAGCGCGCGCACCGATTCGTCGGAGGCCTCGTTGGCGAGGTTTCGCGCGGCGAGCCAGTGAGGGTAGGACCGCAGGCGATCCTCGACGGCCTTGTCGTGGACGAGCGTGTTGTAGATGAACGCTCGCGTGCGCAGGCCGCCCTCAAGCGTTGCCGAGACCGCCTCGGCGGCGGCGCGCCGAAGCTCGCGATCGGGGTGCTGCAGGCGACTGAGCGCCACGTCGAGGGCAACCTGCTCGCCGTCCAGCGGCACGCGCAGGGCGGCCACGAGCTCGCCGAACAGCCTCGCCCAGGCGCTCTGCGAAGCGATCGACTTCTCGGCCAGGATCCGCTCCTCAGGCTCGCTGAGCAGGTGGGGGCGGTAGCGCCGCGCGCTGCGCAGGTGGTGCGCGCAGAAGTCGAGCGCGCTCCCGGCCAGCAGCTCCTCGACGCGCTCGTCGTCGAGCGCCGCCCACTCCAGTTCGAAGAACACCAGTCGCGTCTCGATCTCGGCGCCGCGCTCCTGCACGTGCGCCAGCAGGGCGCCGCGCTCCGGGTCGGCGGTGTCCGTCGCGAACCGAAGCGACGCGAACGAGGCGGCTCTGCCGACGAGGTCGTGGATCGCCTCAAGCTCGCGCATCGCGGCCTCCAGGCCCGCCGCGTCCAGCTGCGCGACGCGGCCGGCATGGGCCGCGGCAAACGCCTCTGCGCGCTCGAGCGCCTCGCTCAGCAGCCGCCTGGCGCCATCGGCACCCTCTCCGTGGACCAGGGGGTCCAGATCCCACGCTGCGTCCAGAAGCTCGGGGTCGGCGAGGTGCTCGGCGGCGGTCGTCATCGGTGCACCGAGCTTAGACCCACCGGACGAGGGGCACCGGTCGCGTCCCACGCTGTCGGTTCGCTCGCGGTCAAGCACAGGAGGCGAATTTCGACAGGTGTGCCGTGCCGCCCGTGCCCGCAGTGGAGCGGCCGATTGCCGGCCCGAGCTCCCGCGCCGTGCGGATCGCTTCCTCAGCACACGGGCGTGCCGGTCAGGGCGAGCCGGAAAGCGCCACGATCACCGAGGCCTTCGATCGATAGCGCCGGCGCACTTTCGTCGGGGCCGGCTGGTTGTGGGCACCTCGCCGAGGTCGGGCTGCTGATCCTTCGCGGGCCTGTACAGGCTTCGTAAGGACGAGCAGGCTTAGTCGTAGTGGACTCGACGGATCGCAAACTCGCTGTTGCCCCGTAGCTCCGAGCAGGTGCGCCGGCCCCGTCCGATCTCAAGCAGCGTCTCGAAGATCGCATCTCCAACCGACTCAACGGTCTTGGAACCATCGATGATTCCACCCGCGTCCAGATCGATGTCGCCTGGCATCCGTTCATAGATGCGCGAGTTGGTCGAGATCTTCAGGCACGGCGCGATCGGAGAGCCCGTTGGCGTCCCGCGGCCGGTGGTGAAGGCTATGGCCTGACAGCCACCGGCTACCAGGCCGACCATCTGCTCGATGTCGTGCCCGGGCGTGTCCATGATGTAGAGGCCCGGCCGCGATGGTGCCTGTGCATACGCGAGCACCCCCTGGATCGGGGCCGTCCCCGCCTTGCGCGCCGCGCCGAGTGACTTCTCCTCGATCGTGGTCAGCCCTCCGTGGATGTTCCCGGGAGTGGGCTGGGCGCCACGGATGTCGACGCCAAGCTCTCGCACCGAGCGCTCGAAGCCCTCGATCAGCGCGATCACCTGACGGCCGATGTCCGGCGTGACCGCGCGGGAGGCGAGAAAGCGCTCGGCTCCCACGAGCTCAGGGACCTCGGCAAGGATCGCGGTCGCACCGGCGGCGATGAGGCGGTCGCTAGCAATTCCGAGCGCTGGGTTGGCGGTGATACCGGACCAAGCGTCCGAGCCCCCACACTCCAGCCCGACGGACAGCGCCGTTAGCGGCATCGGCTGCGGTCGGCAGCGCGCGGCGGCGCCACTCAGCCGCCGCGCGAGCTCTGCACCCGCGTCAACGGTCCCGAGCGTGCCGCCGTGCTCTGTCATCACGACCGTCTCCACCGTCTGGCCTCGGGCGGCGATCTCGTCCGCAAGCTCCCGATCAGCGTCCGTCGCCGCCACCAGGACGACACCGCCTACGTTCGGGTTGGCGGCGAATCCAACGAGCGTGCGAACGATCAGCTCGGCGTCGGCATCGCCCGGCCGGGCCTCCCACTCGTGACCGACGGCGATCGCGCCACCGCTCTTATCCGCGATGAGCTCGGCGGCGCGGTTGGCGGCGGCTCGCGCTGCGAGTATCAGGACGTGGTTGCGGATTCCCCAGCGCCCACTGTCGCGGGGGTATCCGAGCAGTTCGCTCACATCGTCACCGCCAGGCGCTGGAGCACGAAGTCCAGAGCGCCACGCCGCTCGGCCGCCGTGGGTTCACCTGCACAGACCGATGCCACCGTCTCTGCGATCAGTTGCGCATGCTCGCGATGCGTTCCCTCAATTGCGCCCAGGTCGAAGTCATCCGCCAGCGCGAGATACATCTCGCGGTCGCGCGCGACCGCGATCACGGGACAGATCGCCGATCCGAGCGGCGGCTCGCCGGGCCCGCAGAGCGACACGATCGCCTGCATGCCCGCTGCGGCGAGCTCGACGTGCGCACCGCCGACGCTGGCGGTCTCCGCGACGCAGGTCGGGAACCCGCGCGTCTCCAGCGCCTCGCGCAGCGGCTCGACGAGCGGGTCGCCAGCACGATCTATGCCAACTCGGACCGTCCCGCGCTCGAGCGCAACGCGGGGTGTGGCCGACAGCTGGGCGAGTCGGCCATCGACGATCGCGCGACCTTGCGCGAGCGCTTGAGCGGTCCCGCCGGCCTCTTGGATCCCGACGTAGTCGACGCGCGGTCGGCGCTCGGACAGGGTCCGCGCGAGGCTGGCGCCCTGGACCGTCTCGCAGCCAAGGCCGACGATCAGCACCGCGCCGATGTTCGGGTTCAAGGCGGCCCCAACGAGCATGCGCTCGGTGTGCGCCAAGTCGTCGCCGACGTGCAGGCAGCCGTGCTGGTGCACGATTGCAACGGCCCCTGCAGCCTTACCGAGTTCGCGTGCGACCTGGGTCGCGCAGACGACCGACGGTAGGACGAGCATCAGATTGCGAACGCCCGCGGTGCCGTCGCAACGCGGATAGCCTGTCAGGTCGCAGCTCCTCACCGGTGCGGTCCGGGCAGTCTTCCGCTGGAGACGTTGTGGATGTGAACGTGCGCGCCGGCCGCGATCGCGGCGTGGGCAAGGCCGATCGCCTCGCCATATTTGATGACGGCCTCACCAGCGGCGATCGGCCGGATCGCGAGCTTGTGGGCGGCTTGGATCGGCTCGACCGTCGCGACCACGACGCCGTCGCCGCTGGTGGCCACGACCTCGCCGCGCGGGAGGTCAGTGAGCGCGACCGCGACGTTGTCAGCTTGGTCGAGTATGAGGACCCGCGCCCCGGCTGTAATCGTTCCGGTCACGGGGCTGCCGGCAGACGTGGGGCGCTCCTGCGTCCGGGCGCTGGACCCGTCGTCGCGCGCTGGATCAGATGGGTTGGAAACACGATTCGCCTCGGTTCGGTCTCGTTCGAGCCCTCGATTCGCGAGACCAGTAGCCGAGCGGCGTCACGCGCCATCTCGGTCAGGGGCTGGCGGACGGTGGTCAGCGAGAACGCCTCCCAGCCGGCCATCGTGATGTCATCGAACCCGACGATCGAAACCTCGTCGGGCACCGCGATCCTCAGTCGCCGCATCGCGTCGAGCGCGCCAAACGCGACGACGTCGTTCGCGCAGAAGATCGCGGTCGGCGGATCCGGCATCCGCATCAGGTCGGTCGCCCACTGAAACCCACTCTGGTGGGTGAACTCTCCCGCGCGCCGCAGCGCCGGGTCAAGCCGCAGGCCATGGCGCTCCAGCGCCATCCTGAAGCCGGCCTCGCGGTCGCGGCTCGTCGAGGTGTTGGCGGGCCCGGCGATGAACGCGAGCCGCGTGTGTCCCAGCCCGATGAGCAGCTCGGCCACCTGCATCGCCCCCCCGTGGTGGTCGGCCATCACACGATCGATTGCAGGGCCGGCCGCGTCTCGGTTGAGAAGCACGGCGGGAACCGAGGTTGAGGTCAAGAGGCTGGATGCGCCCGCGTCGATCGTCACCGAGAGAAAGACGGCGCCGTCGGCGCCGCCACCCGCAAGCAGTGCCTCGATGCCGCCGTCGCCGCGAGCATCGGTCCGTTCGTTGAACAGGATCATCCTGTACCCGGCCCGTCCCAGCTGCTCGTGGAGCGCCTCGACCAGCAGGGGATAGAACGGGTTTGTGATATCGGCGAGCACGACCGCAACCGTCCGCGTCCGTTGGGTCACGAGACTCCGCGCTGAGGCATTGGGGTGGTAGCCGAGCCGCCGTGCCGCGCGCATCACGCGCGCGGCCGTCTCCGGGTCGACGCGCGGATCTCTCCGCAACGCTCGCGATACGGTCGACTGTGACACTCCGACCTCGCGTGCAACGTCGTGACTTGTGGTCTTGGACGGGCGACGGCTCATGCTTGACGGTTCCTAGCTTACCCGATATGCTCGCCTATGCCTACGTAGTCATGAGCACGGCATTTGCTACCGATCTGGAGGATTACGAACGCCGCCGCCTTGCTGAGCGCGTCGCCACGCAGGTTGACTCGGTCAGGCGACGAGGCGACGCAGCTCTCGGAGGCGCAGCATCGGGAGCTGATCCCGTGGCGCTCACCCAGGAAGAGATCAACGACTGCATCAGATCGCTGAGTCCTGACGTCCTGGAGGATCTGCGCGCGATGCAGGGACGGCAGCGGCGGCTCGCCCGGGCCCAGCGGGCCGCGCTCGTCGACTTCGAAACCGGTTGGACCGGCGATTCGCGCTTCGGAGTGCGCCATGTGCCGCTGAGATCCGTCGGACTGTGCGTCCCCGAGGGCGGTGGTGCGTCGACAGACCCGTGCGCGATCCAAGCGGCGGCCATCGCGGCAAGGGTGGCCGGCGTCGAACGGGTGGTCGCGTGCGTCGGAAGCGGCTCGCCGCTGCTGGTAGCCGCGCTCACGCTCGCCGGGGCCGACGAGTTCTACCGGGTGTCTGGGCCGCTGGGACTCGCCGCCCTGACCATCGGTACCGAGTCGATCCCGCGCGTGGACCTCCCACTCGCTCTCGGAGACGACGCACTCGCTGCGGCGCAGGCGCAGCTGTGCGCGACCGGACGCGACGGCGTGGCGGGATTGCTGGTGATCGCCGATGAGTCGGCCGACGCGGAGCTCGTGACAGCCGACCTGATTGCGGCGGTGGAGGCGAGCCCGACAGCGCGGGCCGTGTTGATCACCACTTCGCCAGCGCTCGCTGCTACGGTCGCCACGGTGGCGGATCGCCAGCTGCGCTCTTTCCCCGATGCGTCGCTTGCGCGCCGAGCTTGGCGTCGCGCGCAGGCGTTGCACGTTGTCGACGACCTTCGAGACGCTTGCTCTCTCGCAAATCGGTACTCGCTCGCGCGCATCGAGGTGCTGACCGCCGAACCGCGCCGGCTCTTGCCGAGGCTCACTCGCTGCAACGAGCTGTATCTCGGGGCGCATGCTGCCGCTCCGCTCACCGGCGGGCCGCTCCGTCTGGGCGCGCTGCCCGGAACCGGTGGGTGCCACCCGCTGTCTCCGGGTCGGTTCCTGAGGACCATCACCTACCAGGAGGCGCGTCCGAGCGCTGGCGGTTACCGCAGCGGAGCCCTGGCGCGCCATTGGCGCGCCGCCGGGCTTGAAGCCCGGGCGCGCGCATGTGAGCTGCGAGCCGCCCGGCGAGTTGCCGAGGGTGACCGCACCAGAGATACCGCGCTGCCGCTTGTCTGATCGCTCGCCAGCGGTCATCCTCACACCCGGTCCCGAACCCGCTGCTCGCGGCCGTAGATGCCGACGAACAGGAGGATCAGGACGCCGGTAAGCAGCTCCTGCATCGCCTCTCCCGCGCCATGCCCGACCAGCAGGGTTGTGAACAGCGTCATGAGGAGTGCTCCGAGCACGGTCCGCCAATAGTCTCCGCGGGCTCCGATCAGAGACGTCCCGCCGACCAGCACGGCCGCGATCGACAGGAACTGGTAGGGATCGCCGACGCCGGCCTCGCCCTGTCCAGTGAACCCGACGAGCAGGATCCCGACAAGCGCCGATGCGACTCCACTGACCGCAAATGACCCAAGCCACACCCGCTCGGTGGGGACCCCTGCGAGCCTCGCCGCCTCCTCATTGGCGCCGGTCGCGTAAACGCGTCGGCCGCTGCCCGAGAGGTGAAGCGCGATCCCGAGGAGGATTGCGATCAAGAGCCAGAGAACGACGACGGGCGGAATCCCGATGCCGACCACGGTTCCGATCGGCGATGAGAAACGGGTCAGCCATCCGGGCGGGCTGCCGCTCACCTGTCCACCGTCGGTCAACCCGAGAGTCAGGCCTGTGACGACCGCGCCGGTTGCAAGGGTCACGATCAGCGGCGGGGCGCGGAACCGGTGCGTGATGAATCCGTTCACAAGGCCGACAACGGTTGCGCAGGTCAGCACGAGGACGACTACGAGCCCAAAGGGCCAGTTCTTGCCGGCGAGCCAGGTGCTGATCAGGTTCGCCCCGCTGATCAACGCCGGCACCGACAGGTCGATGCCGCCGATGAGGATCACCAGCGTCTGCCCGACCGCGGCCACGCCGAGGAAGGACGCCAGTATCAGCGTCGAGTAGATGGAGCTCTTGCTGACGAACCCGGAGATCGTGATCCCGCACGCGAGCAGCAGCGCGATCACCGACGCAAGCTGCAGCAGCGGCGCGTTGCGTCTCAGCCGGCTGACGATCGGCTCTCGGACAGGCTCGCCGACCGACGGTCCCGGAACTGGCCGCCGCTTCCGGGGGCCGACCTCGATGCTCACGCGTCACCCCCCAGGACGCTCATCGTGCCTCTTTCGCGGCGGTGAACGTCCGCGCGCCGAGCAGGATCGCGATCAACAGGACGCCGCCGTACGCGACCTGGATGAAGTAGGCGGAGGCGTGGAGGTTCGTGAGCAGGTTCTCCAGCAGGAAGATGCTCATCGCTCCGACGAGCGACAGAAACATCCCACCCCGGCCTCCGGCCATATTGGTGCCACCGAGGGCGACGGCCGCAAGCGCCACAAGGACGTAGTCTCCCCACACCTGAGAATCAGCGGACTGCACCAGTCCCGTGAGCGCAATCCCCCCGGCGCCCGCGATCATTCCGCCGAGCGAATAGGCGGCGATCCGCACAATATCGACGTTCATGCCGGCGGAGAACGCGGTGGCGTCGTGGTCGCCGACTGCAAGCAGCGCGTCGACGAACGCCGTTCTCCTCAGCCACGCCCAGCCGAGCAACGGGACGCCGACGGAGACGAGCGCCCCGGGGACTGGGCCGATCGATCCCGCCAGGTTATCCGTCCAGTTGGGCGACGCGCTCACCGGGTTGGGGACCAGATCAAGATTCACGCCCGAGAGCACGAAGTACATGCCCAGCGTTGCGATCACCGGAGGTATTCGCAGCCGGGTCACGATCACGCCGTTGAGCGCGCCAACCAGCGCTCCGATCGCCAGTAGGATCGGCACCGCCAGCACAGGAGAGCCGAGCGGCGTACCGAGCAGCTTGGTGACGAGCAGGATGTTCGTGAAGCCCATCAGCGGCGCTATCGAGAGATCGATCCCGCCTCCTCCGGCCAGGAAGGCAGGCGTGCTCGCCATCCCCGCGAGCGCGAATGGAGCCAGCGTGCCGAGCGTGGGCGCGATCTGCCCGGACGCAGCAAACGCTGGCTGGACGATCACGTTGACGAGCATCAGCAGAATCGTGAGCGTCACCGCGAACGTCGACTGACGGCGCATCAGCGGTGCGATCCGTGTGGCGATCACTCCACCTCCCGCCCGAAGTAGCTTGCGACGAGCCGTGACCGTGTCAGGCGGCCTCGGGAAAGCTCGCAAAACAGCTCGTTCTCGCGGAACACCAGCACTCGGTCCATGAGTTCGACCAGCTCGATGACCTCGGTTGAAAGCATCACGACCGCCACGCCGTCGGCGGCTGCGTCGGCCAAGACCTGGTAGATATCGCCCTTGGTGGCGATGTCGACGCCGCGTGTGGGGTCGTTGAGCAGCAGGATCTTCGGCTGGCTGGCGAGCCATCGCGCGATCACGACCTTCTGCTGGTTGCCACCGCTCAGCGAGGTGATGGCGTTCCCGCGATGGCCGGTTCGTATGTTCATCATCGCTGCGTAGCGGTCGAACCGCCGCTCCGCGATCGACTTTCTGACCAGGCCCCGGCGGCGATCCGAGTTGACCGTCGCGATCTGGAAGTTCTCCAGGATCGAACGCGTCTCAAAGATCCCCTCGGCGCGTCGGTCCTTGGGCACGTACGCGATCCCGGACTTGAGCGCGTCGGCCGGCGAGCGCAACGGCGTGTCGCGGCCGTCCACGGTCCGAATCACCTGCCCGGCGAACGGCTGCATTCCGGCGAGTATGCGCAGAAACCGGTCCTGCCCGTGGCCCTCCAAGCCGGCCACCCCGATCAGCTCGCCGGCACGGATCTGGAGATCGAGCGGTCGGCTCCCTTCGCTCAGGCGGACTCCGTCGGTCCGCAGGACGACC
This sequence comes from Solirubrobacteraceae bacterium, assembly GCA_035294345.1. Lineage (GTDB taxonomy): Bacteria > Actinomycetota > Thermoleophilia > Solirubrobacterales > Solirubrobacteraceae > Palsa-465. Next base: position 9,946 of record DATGLC010000024.1, on the reverse strand, counting down.
TCGTCTCGGACGCGTGTCTCGACCGCTGCTCTCGGACGCATCTCGGCGCCGGCGTCAGCCACCCCGGTCATCAGCTCGACGAGCCGGCGCGTCGTGATCTCGCTGCGGTTGAGCGTCGCGACATTCTCTCCCGATCGCATCACCGTCACGCGGTCAGCGATTTCCTCGACCTCGTCCATCCGGTGCGAAATGAAGACGGTGCTCGTGCCCTCCTCGCGCAGCCGGCGCACCACGGCGAACAGCCGGTCGCGCGTGGCCACGTCCAGCGCCGACGTGGCCTCATCGAGGATCAGGATCCTCGGCTTTCGGACCAGCGCCCGCACGAGGCACACCGCCTGCCGGTCACTCAGCGGGAGCGAGCCGGCGACCGCGTCCACACGAGGTGTGTCGATCAACTCGGCGAGCACCGAACGTGCCTGTTCCCGGCGCTGCTCGGCGCCGAGCCGGCGCCGAAACAGACCATCGCTTCCCAGCCAGATGTTGGCGAGCACTGGCTGCTGGGGAACTACGAGGATCTCCTGAAAGACCGTTGCGATTCCCAACTCCTGGGCGCGCTTCGGGGACCCCAGGTGGTGCAGCCTTTCACCGGCCAGCTCGATCGTTCCGCGATCGGGGCGATGTACTCCAGACAGGATCTTTACGAGCGTGCTCTTGCCCGACGCATTCTCGCCCATGATCGAGTGCACCTCGCCGCGGCGGAGCTCAAACGAAAAGTCGCGCAGCGCCTGCGTTGGGCCGAAGGCCTTGGCGAGGCTCTCCACCCGGAGCACCACTCCGGCTCGCGGGTCGTCCTCGGCCGCTACCGTGGTCTCAGCGGCGAGGCCGTCCATCGTGACGCGCGTGGGTGGCATGCGGTGGCTCCGACGGAGAGCCGGCGGCTGCGTGCCTGCCGCCGGCTCTCCATGTCATCACAGCAGATCAGCAAGCAGCGTTGATCGTCGGCTTCTTGCTGAAGTAGGTCGCGAGCAGCGACTTGATCGGCACCGCACAGGCCGGTCCGTCGCCGAGCGCGTTGGTCGATGCGGTCCAGCCGGGCTCGATCCATTGACTCAGGTTTGCGTCGGTGATCACCGGCGGGGCGTAGGGCACGTCGGTGATCTTGATGCCGTCGCCCTCGAGCATCGCCAGCGCGACCGCCATCGAGTATGTGCCGTCCTTGATCGCCGGGATCGCGACGCCGCTTCCCTTGTATCCGCTGGACTGGTGCTGCTTCCAGTACACCAGCGACGCGGCCGGGGCCCCGATGTCATCGACAGGCGGGACCTTGCGACCCACCTGCTGGAAGGCGCTGAAGATCCCCGGTGCCATGTCGGACACCTGAAACACGCCGTTGATCGTGCCCGGATGCGCGGAAAGGAACGTCAGCACCTGGGTCTTGGCAATCGTCGGATCGAACTTGCCCACCACGGTGCCCACGATGTTCGTCTTGCACGCCCGGAATACCTCCTGGGCCCCTCTGTTGATGTCGGTGTCGATCGAGAGCCCGGGGATCCCGTCGACCCACAGCACGTTTCCGGTGCCGGTACCCATCGCCGTGAGAAGGCCCCGGGCGCCCCAGTATCCGAGCTGGATCGGGTTCGGCTGGAGGTTCACCGCGTGCTTGTCGGTCGACTGCCCCAGGAGGCTGATCACCGGGATGTCCTGCGACGCGGCCTGCTCGATCACGGCGTTGAGCGCCGTCGGCGAGCCGAGCGTCGAGATGATGAGGTCGACGTGCTGCTGCACGAGCGAGCGCATCTGCTGGATCTGGGTCGGGACGTCGTTTGGCGTGGGCGGGGTCGTGACCAAGATCTTCTTGACCAAGCCGGGGTTGAGCGCGGCCTCCTCGCGAAGCCCCTTGAGCACGTCGACCGCGTTCAGGTTGCCCTCGTTGTTGGACAGCCCGATGACCCACGGCGGTCCATGCTTGGGCTTGAAGCTGGACCAAGGGCTCTTATACACGCTACCCGGGTAGCCGCCGATGGCGGCCCGTGCCGCACCGGTCAGCGAGGCTGCGACTCCGTCCGGGTCACCCGGAAGCGACGATGGGACGGGCGGCACGCACGCGGGGGCAGTGCCGGCCGCGGCCGTTGCCGACCCGCTCGAGGCTCCCGTCGACGCCGCGCCCGTGGAGGCCGAGGAGCTCGCCGCCGCCTGGGTGGCTGCGGCGGCGTTCGAGCTGGAGCTCGCGCTCGAGCTCGACGAACTCGAGCCGCACGCGGCGATCGCCGCGCTGACGATCAGCGACCCACCGAACGCCAGAAGCCGGCGCATGGCAAGAAAACGCATGTGTTGAATCCTCTCCCTAGAGACATCCGGTCGACCGCCCGGCGTTGTGCGTGGGCGCTGCCGGCGACAATGAAGAGAAATCTACTTGGACGGTCGGACGAATGTCAAGTCTGATCGTCAGACGAATTGATTAGGGTCTTGTTTGGGTCTTGCGAGGATACGCTGCACCGGGCCCATTTGGGAAATCGCCGCTCGGTGGGCTGACGGCGGGGGCTGGTCTGAACGAAGCATCGGTCTGGCAGGCCGGTCAGACAGTCTGGTTGATATGCCGCGATGGATGCGTTATGGTTCCGGCCCGGTGCGAGCCCGAGAGAGGAGATCGTGACGGCCATCACAAAGCGTAGCTTCCCTTCTCCGCTCGACGTCCGCAGCCCGGCGGGAGCCGAGGGCTGGCAGAAGATGTACCCGCCGTACCTGCTCTTCTCGGCGGAGAACTCCGAATGGGAGTCGGCCCAGTTTTGGTACTGGGACGGGATGCACCGACCCGACGTCGAGTACCCGTTCGATACTCTGGTTCACGAGGCCTACATGATGTCGGTGTCGGCCGTGGTCTCGCGCGTCTTCGCGATCCCGGGTGCCAAGTCCGCTGCCAGCCGAGTGCTCAACGGCCGCCTCTACCTAGCCGACATCCCGTTCACGGAGGAAGCCGAAGAGGTGCGGCGGCTGCCCGAGTTTGCCCGGCGCGCCGGCCATTACTTCGAGAACTGGGAGCAGTTGAACGCGAACTGGAAGGCGAAGGTCGCCGCGCTCACCGACGAGCTGGCGGCAATCCGTGTGCCGGAGCTGCCTGATCTTGAGGACGAGACGGTGGTCACCAGCGGGCGCGGGTTCAGCAGCGCGCACGTGCTGCTCGACTCATTTGCGCGGGCGGTCGCAAATCTGTTTCTCGTCTACCAGTACCACTTCGAGATGCTGGTGCTGGCCTACGTGGCGCAGCTGAACCTCCACGAGCTGGCGCGCGCTGAGCTTCCCGGTCTCACCCAGCACGCCCTCGCGCGGTTTACCGGCGGCGTGGAGCTCGAGCAGTTCCGTCCCGACGAGGAGCTCAAGCGCCTCGCCCGGCTGGCGCTCGAGCTGGGCGTCTCCGGGGAGCTGCGCGCTGGGGGCACCGTCGGCGAGGTGATGGCGCGTCTGGAGCGGCATCCTAAGGGTCGCGAATGGCTGACCGCGATGGAGCAGGTCAAGGATCCCTGGTTCTTCGTCTCCACCGGCACCGGACTGTTCCATCATGAGCGCTCCTGGATCGATGACCTCTCGGTGCCAATTGCGGCGATCGGCGGTTACATCGAGCGCCTGGAACGGGGCGAGGCGATCGACCGGCCGCGGAGCGAATTGCTGGCCCAGCGGGATCGGGTAACCGACCAGTACCGCGCGCTTCTCCCAGAGGATCGCCGAGTCGCGTTCGATGAAGCGCTGAAGCTCGCGCGACTTGTGGCGCCGCACATGCAGGACCACAACTTCTACATCGAGCACCGTCACCACACGATCTTCTGGAACAAGATGCGGCTGTTCGCCGACCGCGTGGTGGACGCGGGGCTGCTGGATACACAGGAGGACTTCTTCTACCTCAACCGCTGGGAGGCGGGGCAGGTGTTGTTCGACACGGCGAACAGCTGGGCTCAGGCCTCGCCCGGTCTGCGCATGCGCTGGCGTTCGCTGGTCTGCGAGCGGCGGGAGATTCTCGACGCGCTGCGCAGCTGGGTGCCCGAGCCGGCGGTGGGAGCCGTGCCAACCCACCTCGGCGGCCTGCTAACCGCTCAGTTCGGGATCACGATGGACACGGTGCAGCGGTGGCTGGACGGAGACGAGAACCTGGACGTCGATGAGCTGACCGGCACCGGAGCTTCCCCCGGTGTCGTTGAGGGTCCTGCGCGCGTGGTCCTCTCGACCGACGAGATCGACCGAGTCGCAGATGGCGAGATTCTCGTCTGTACCGCGACCGCGCCCTCTTGGGCACCCGTGTTCGGGAAGGTCCGAGCCACTGTGTCCGACGTGGGAGGGATGATGTCCCACGCAGCCATCCTGTGTCGCGAATACCAGATTCCGGCCGTGCTCGGGACTGGCGCGGCCACGCGTCTGATCCAGACCGGCGATCTGGTGCGTGTGGATGGCGACCGCGGCAGTGTCAGGATTCTCAGGCGCGCGGCGTGAGCGTGGCAAGCGCGATGGATCAGGAGGTGCTGACGTTGCCCGAATGCGGCAGCGCCGACGTCGAACGCATCGGTGGCAAGGCGGTCGGCCTCTGCCGTCTGCTGGACCTGGCCCTTGACGTGCCGGCCGGCTTCGTGGTCACGACCGCGACGTTCAGGCGGTGGATGGACGATTGCGGCCTGGGCCGGGAGGTTCGTCGCCTGCTCCACGGCACGGCCGACACGGCTGCAACCCGCGCCGCGGCCGACGCGATCGGTGAGCTGTTCGATGGCCGGTCGCTGCAGTCCAGGGCGATCGACCGCGCCTACGAAGAACTGTGCGACGGGGGCGAGGCACCGGTGGCGGTCCGCTCGAGCGCGATCGGCGAAGACGTTGCCGCCTCGTCCTATGCCGGCCAGCAGGAGACGTTTCTGTGTGTCCGCGGCGCGGCAGCGGTCCGCCACCACGTCGTGCAGTGCTGGGCGAGTCTGTTCAGCGCGGAGGCGATCACATACCGAAGGCATCTCGGAATCCCCGCCTACCAGGCGGAGATGGCGGTCGTCGTGCAGCGGATGGTGCCCGCCGAGGCGGCGGGAGTGATGTTCACGGTCGACCCGATGACCTGGGACCCGTCGCAGATCACGATCGAGAGCACGATCGGGCTCGGCACGCCGCTTGTTGGAGGCGAGATCACGCCTGACCGGTACTGCGTCGACAAGGTCACCCTCGAGGTCCGCTCGCGTGCTATCGCGGCCAAGCCGTTCGCTGACCGGCTGGACGGCGACGCGGGGGTGACGCACCGGATCGTGCTGAGCGCGTCGGAGAGTCGCGCCAGCTCCCTGACCGACGAAGAGGTCGGCGAGCTGTCGGAGATCGGTCGGCGGCTCGAGCGCGCCGTAGGCTCGCCGATGGATGTGGAGTGGGCGATCGGTCCCGCCAACGGCCGTACGCGCCACCTCTTCCTGTTGCAGGCGCGGCCCCAGACCGGGCGCCCCTTGCGGCCGCCTTCGGCCAGCAGGCGCTCGGCGATGGAGCACATGGTTGCCGGCCTGCGGCGCTCGCGGGCCATCGACAAGGAGGCGGCGGGGTGAGGCGCAGCGAGCACCGGATTCTGACCACTCATGTCGGCAGCCTTGCGCGGCCGCACGAGCTCCTGGACGCAATCAAGGCGGCAGACGAGGGCGGCGGCGACCGCGAGCGACTCGCTGCTCTGATCCGTGCGGCGGTCCGTGAGAGCGTGCGCGAGCAGGCGGCGGCGGGGATCGACGTCGTCACCGACGGTGAGCAGAGCAAGCTCGGCTTCTTCCAGTACCTGTCGGACCGCCTTGCCGGGATGGAAGCTCGCGAGGGGCGCCTGTCGCTGGCGCCGTCCTGGCAGCTGGAGATCGACATGTTCCCCGACTATTACGAGCAGTACCTCCGCAAGTACGCATCAGACTCGGGACCGAGCAGGGCGAACATGATGGTCTGCACGGGTCCGGTCTCCTACATGGGGCACGACGCGCTCAGGCGCGACATCGACAACCTCAAGGCCGCGCTTCACGAGTTCGACGTCACCGAGGCGTTCATGCCAGCTCCGGCACCGCACCCCTTCGGGATCAATGAACACTACGAGACCGAGGAGGAGTATGTGCTCGCGATCTGCGAGGCCCTCCGCGAAGAGTACCTGGCGATCATCGACGCAGGCCTGATCCTTCAGGTCGATGACCCGTTCATGATCGATCTGATGATGGAGGACCGGCCGCCGGAGGACAGGCGGCGCGCCGTCGAGGCGCACATTGAGGTGGTCAATCATGCGCTCCGCGGGATTCCGGAGGACCGGGTGCGGCTGCACACGTGCTATGGGCTCAACCACGGCCCGCGTCTGCACGACGTGCCGCTGTCGGAGGTCGTCGGGCCGATGCTGCGGATCGAGGCTGGCGCATACTCGTTCGAGGTCGGCAACCCGCGCCACCAGCACGAGTGGCGGGTCTGGGAGGACACCAAGCTCCCAGACGGGAAGATCCTGATCCCTGGCTTCCTCTGCCATGCGCACAACTTCGTCGAGCACCCGCAGCTGATCGCAGATGGGATCGTCAGGTACGCGAGGCTTGTCGGGCGCGAGAATGTGATCGCCGGTGCCGATTGCGGGTTCTCATCGCGCGCTGTCTACTCTCCGGAGGTCCACCCCACTGTCGTGTGGGCGAAGTTCCGGGCGCTGGCCGAAGGCGCGCGGCTGGCGACCGAGGCGCTTTGGAACTAGCCGAAAACGAGCTGCTGCGGCGCGCGCGAGCTTGGGTGCAGCGGGTCCATCCTCACGCTCGTCACCTGGAACGTACGCTCGACTGGCTGCTCGTGCTCAACCCCAACGCGAGCCTTGCTCTCAGGCTGGCGGCCATGGCCCACGACATCGAACGCGCCTTCCCGCCTCCCAAGGACACGGCGCCATCCCCCACGGCGCCCGGTTACCACGACTGGCATCAGGATCGCTCAATGCGGATGATTGCGCGGTGGCTCGGCGAGCAGGGTGCGGCAGCGGAGCTGATCGCGGAGGTCGGTGCGCTGGTACGTGTGCACGAGGGCGGCGGCTGGCCGGACGCGGAGCTGCTCCAAGCGGCTGATTCGCTCTCCTTCTTGGAGGTGCAGTCAGAGCTGTTTGCCGCGCGCGTCGAGGCCGGCGAGCTGGAGCCGGCTCAGGCCAGGGCGAAGTTTCACTTCATGTACGACCGCCTGCGCGATCGCCGCGCGAGGGAGCTTGCCGGGCCGCTCCTCGCCCGCAGCCTGGCGCTACTGCCCGATGATGACTGGATCAAGCCGACGACGCTCACCGCGAGCCGCGAGGAAAGGAAAGATGCAAGCGTACGTACTTCAAAGCTTTGATGACGCGCCGCGACTGGTCCGAGTTCCCCAACCGGAGATCGGACACGACCAGGTCCTGGTCCGGGTGCACGCGGTGTCGATCAACCCCGTCGATCTCGCGATCGCCAGCGGCGAAGCAAAGAACTGGCTTGAGTACCGCTTCCCGGTGACGATCGGGCGGGACCTGGCCGGGGTGGTCGAGCGCATCGGCGAGGGCGTGACCTCGTTCACTCCTGGGGATCGCGTGTTCGGCTACATCGCCCGCGACTACGCGCACGACGGCTCGTTTGCCGAATACGTCGCGATCCCCGAGGGGGAGTTCATCGTTCCCGCCCCGGACAGTGTGGATGCCGTGCACGCGGCTGCGCTCGGGCTGGCGGCCGTCACGGCGACAATGTGCCTCGACGCCGCCGGCGTTCACGAGGGCTCCAGCGTGCTCGTGAACGGCGCCACCGGCGGCGTCGGCGGGTACGCGGTGCAGATCGCGAAAGCCCGCGGTGCGAAGCTCGTTGTCGGGTCCGGGCGGCCCGGCGCCGAGGAGGCCCACGTGCGCTCCCTCGGCGCCGACGCGGTCGTTGACTGGTCAGCGCCGGACTTTGCGCGGAGGGCGCGGCAGACCGCAGGGTCTGGCTTCGACGCGCTGATCGACGTCGTCACCGGTGATCCGGCGGCGTTCGCCACGTTGGCCAGGATGGTGCTGGCCGATGGCGGTCGCGCCGCGACGACGATCGGCGCCGCCGATCCTGAGCGCCTCGACGGGATCGAGGCGACGAACGTCTGGTCGGCGCCGGAGGTGCCGTTGCTGCGCTCCATCGCCGAGCTGGCGGCGGAAGGGCGCGTGAGGGCGCCGGTCCGGGCTGTATACGGCTTCGGTGAGATCGAGCAGGCGTTTGAAGCGGTGCGCCGTGGAGCGCTCGGCAAGGTCTGTGTGCGCCTGATGGACGACCACGAGTGAGGTGAACAAGGTGGGACTGCTCGACGGAAGGGTTGCGATCGTGACCGGCGCCGGAACAGGGCTCGGCCGCGCGCACGCGCTTGCGCTGGCTGCGGAGGGGGCGACCGTAGTGGTCAACAACCGTGTCGGCGGTACGGGGGCGAGCTCCGCGCACGCCGTCGCTGACGAGATCCGCGCTGCCGGTGGCCGAGCGGTGGTCGATACGGCCTCGGTTGCGGATTGGGATGCGATGGGCGCGCTCGTGCATCGGACGGTCGAAGAGCTCGGCCGTCTCGACGTCGTGGTGAACAACGCGGGGATCCTCGTCTGGGAGCTCATCTCGGAGACCGACGAAGCGGCGTTCGATGAGCTGATGTCGATCAATTTCAAGGGCACGTTCGCGCTTACCCACCACGCGTGTGCCCACTGGCGACAGCTTGCCCAGCGCGGCGAGCGTCCGGGCGGCCGTATCATCAACACGGTCTCAGGTGTGGCGCTGTATGGGTTCGCGCGCGGTGGTCTGTACGGCGCCTCGAAGGGCGCGACCCTGTCGCTCACGATGGTTGGCGCCATGGAGATGCGCCCCTACGGCGTGACCGTCAACGCGATCTGGCCGGAGGCCCGAACCCGGATGGGGAAGGGCATCTTCCCCGACGCTCCCGAGGATCCGGAGGCGTTTGACCCTTATGACCCGAACAACGTGGCGCCACTGGTCGTCTATCTGGCTTGCGACCGTGGCGCCTGGCTCACCGGGCAGGTGCTGTACGTACAGGGCGACCGGGTGCGGCGGATGGAGGCTTGGCGGATCGCCGGCGAGTATCGCAGCTCCCGGGGGCGAGGGCTCGAGGCCGACGAGCTAGCCGATGCGCTGCCCCTGCTTTACGGCACGATCCCGACGCTCCAGCCGGAGACCAGTCTCGCTGACGCAAGCGAAGGCATCGATCCGACCGCCGTCGTGGCCTCCGGCGGCTGATCCCTGGCATCACTCCGACACCAGAGCCTCGCCATAGTCACCCGCGTTCGGGAAGCGCACGATCGTGTGCACGTGGAACGGCTGTGGCTCATCGGCGGTTAGGAAGATCCCGGCATGGTGATCGAACTCGATCAGGATGACCGGGCTGTGGACGCGATAATAGAAGGGCCCGTCGGATTCCGGGTCCCCGATCCACGCAAACCAGGTGTCGTCGAGGTGGCGCGCGGCTCGGGAGATGTCGATCGCCGCGTGCGGCCCGGCTGTCCGACCGAGGTATGTCGCGATCAGGGCCATGAGCAGACGCCTCTGATCGGCGTCGAGCTCGCCGCCCGAGATCCCCTCATAGTCGAGCACCAGGTTGTCGCGACCGGCGCCGGCGCGGTGTCGGCCGTCGACGCGACCCGCGAGCTCGCGCGGCAGGTCGGCGTGGCGCATCGAGGGATACAGCACAGCCTTGCGGCGTTGCGTGGGCGACAGAGCCCGCACCATCGCCAAGCCACCGATCTGTTCGTCGTCGAAGACGCGCAGCCCGGCGAAGCGGCCCTCGTCCAGTTCGATCGCCTCCGCGCCCATGAACACCGGCGACAAGATCATCCGGTCGGCCTGCACGAAGCAGTTGAGCACGAGATGGTGACCCATCAACTGCCAGGCCCAGCGTTGCCGCTCCGAGGGCTCGCCGAAGATCGTGAACCAGTACACCCACTCGCGCAGCGTGTCCCGATACATGCCGATGAGATCGCCGAGCGCCTCGTTGAGCGCCATCACGCTGCGTGCCTGCGCGAACCCCGCAGGGCTCATGCTCT
>DATGLC010000023.1:0-18615 GCA_035294345.1 Solirubrobacteraceae bacterium | reverse complement strand
CACGTCCTCCAGCACCGGCCCGAGCTGGTCCTCGCGCTCGGCCAGGAACGGGTACAGGAAGCTGGAGGCGCCGGCGTCGTGCACCGGGCGCCGCGAGCGTCCGGACAGCAGGCCGCGGTGCTCGAAGAACACGTGCACGAGTTCCCACAGCACGTGGTAGAGGGTCTCGACCAGCTCCTGGGCGACCGCGGGGTCCTCGGCGGGCGGGATCAGCTCGTGCTCAGCGCCGCAGCGCGCGAAGGCGATCGTCAGCGCGCCCGCGCCACGGGCCACGGCCAGCGCGCGCGCCGCCAGCCCGCCGTCGCCGTCGGCTCCGAAGGCGATCACGATGTCCTCGGGGCCGACCAGGAGCCGCAGCTGCCCGTCAAGCTCGCCGCCCTCCTGCGCGAGCGCGAGCGCGGGAAGCGCCCGCTTGCCGACGATCACCGGATGCACGAACTCGACCGCCACGTGGCGCGCGTCGGAGCGCGCCGCGGGCGTGGCCCCCAGCGCGATCAGCCGCCCGCCGCGGGCGAAGCGCTCGGCCAGCGCATGGCAAAGCCGCGCGAGCCGCTCCGCATGCTCGCCGAAGAACTCCCGGCCGGCGCGCACGCGGTCCTCCAGCAGCTCCTCGATACGAGCCGCCGTGCTCGCGGCCGGGCGTCCCGCCGCACGGGTCGCGCCGCGCGCGCTCAGGCCGCGACCCTCCTCCGGGCGGCGACCTGCACCAGCCAGCCGCGAAGCTCGTCGACGCCCTCCCCCGTGCGCGCGCTGGTCAGGATTCGGCGCACCCCGGGGTTGACCTGGTCGATGCGAGACAGCAGCCGATCAAGGTCGACGTCCAGGTGCTCGAGCAGGTCGATCTTGTTGACCACCACCAGCTCGCAGGCGCGGAACATGAGCGGGTACTTGAGCGGCTTGTCGTCGCCCTCGGTGACCGAGCAGACCATCGCGCGGGCGTCCTCGCCGATCCGAAACTCGGCCGGGCAGACGAGGTTGCCGACGTTCTCGACGACCAGTAGGTCTAGCTCGTCCAGCGGCAGCGCCGGGATCGCCGAGCGGACCATGTTGGCGTCCAGGTGACACTCGCCGCCGAACCCCCTGCCGGTGTTCAGCTGGACGACCGGGACGTGGCGGGCGGCCAGGCGGTCTGCGTCATGGGACCCCTCGATGTCGCCCTCGAGCACCCCGGCTCGGATCCCTGGCAGGTCCTCCAGGCAAAGCTCAAGCAGCGAGGTCTTGCCGGCGCCGGGCGCGCTCATCAGATTGACGACCGTCACGGAGAAACGGTCGAAGTCGGCCCGGTTAGCCGCCGCGATCGTGTTGTTGGCGTCAAGCGCCTCCTCGATGACCCTCACCCTGGTGCGGTGCATGCGTCCACCTCCTGTGCGTCGTTTGCTGCCCGTGGCGGCGGCGCGGCCCGCGGCTCGACCAACGGCGCAAGCTGCCAGGTGACCGGCGGCGCCGGCTCGTCGATCACCTCGATCGACTCGACCAGCAGCTCGTCGCCGGAGCAGATCCGTACCTCGGCGGTCTGGCATCGCGGGCAGCGGAATCCGGGCGCCGCAAGCTCCCACTCCAGCGCGCACGCGTCGCAGGCGAGCCGGGCCGGCACCACGACCAGCTCCAGCGCCGCGCCCTCGCAGACGCTGCCGCGCGTGACGAAGCCGAAGTAGAACTCAAGCGTCCGGGGCACGACCTGGCGCAGCGCCCCGATCCGCACGGCCACCGCGGTCACCCGCCGCCCGCGGGCGTGACGGGTCGCCGTGTCGAGGATCGCCGAGCTCAGCGACAGCTCGTGCATCAGCTCACGGACAGCTCGCGGATCGCATCAGGCCGGATCCGGCAGCGCGCGAAGCTGGGCGACGGTCTCGAGCACGAGCGCGGCAGCCCGCTCCACGGCGTCGGACACCGCACCCGACAGGCCCCAGCCTGCCCGCTCGGCATCCGCCGGCTCGCAGGCGATCACCACCACCCTGCCGGGCCACGCGCCGGCGCCGCGCACGAAGCGAAGCACCGTGCGGGGGTCCATCCCGTGCGGGTCGAGCGTCTCGCCGTCCTCGATGCTGGGCGCGACGGTGGACTCGTCGACGTCGATCACATACAGGGTCCCGGGCTCGCCGCCCCGCCGGCTGACGTCGACGAGCACAAGCGCGTCGTATCCGCGCATCACCTCGTAGGCGAGGTCCAGGCCACCGGTGCCCGCGTCCATGACGGTCACCCCGTGGGGGAGCGCCAGCTGCGCCAGCCGCCGCGCGACCGTCCCTCCAAAGCCGTCGTCCCGCATCCAGGCGTTGCCGACCCCGGCGATCAGCACGGAGCGCAGTGGCTCCGCGCCGGCGCCTTGCAGCGGCTCCGCGTCGGCGGCGCGCAGCGGCTCTGCGCCGGCGCCTTGCAGCGGCTCTGCGCCGGCGCCTTGCAGCGGCTCCGTGTCGGCGGCGCGCAGCGGCTCTGAGTCGGCGCTCAAAGCGGCTGCACCTCCTCGGGGAAGAAGTACAGCAGCCTGCCGGTGTCGCGCATCAGGTCGCGGCCCGGGTCCGAATCGATCGTGACGCCCAGGTGAACGCGGCCGTCGTGGTCGATCAGGATCCGCTCGATCGTCGCCGAGCAGCCCTCGAGCATCCGCGCGTGCGCGTCAGCGCGCGGCCCCGGGCGCAGGACCAGCCGCCCGCCGCGGCGAAAGCGCACGCCGCCGGCGACCGCCTCACGCTCGCCCCGGGTGGGGTCCGGCAGATCGGCGGGCGGCCTTGGGGGCTCGGTCGTCAGCGGGTCGCGCAGCGTCACGCGCCCGTGCAGGGCCATGATCTCCTCGGGCGTGGCGGAGGCCGCCCTGGCCACCGTATCCCGCAGCCGCGGATCCTGGGACTCGATGTGCGCCCGCTCGGCGTCGGAGAGCGCCTGGACGTGCAGCAGCAGCGCCTCCTCGATCTCGGTGCAGTCGAACAGGTCGCCGCGGCTCTCGGGAGCGATCTGCGGATGGTCGGGCAGCGCGATGCCGGTGCCCAGAACCGCGTCGTCGCGCTCGCCGACCAGAACGGGGTAGGTGTTGACGCTGCGACACCCACCCTCAAGCGGCGAGCGAAAGCGCCCGCGGGAGATCCGAACCACGATCTGGGTCGACAGCAGCGAGCGCGCGAGCGCGCCAGCGCGGTCAAGCTCAGCCCCACCCGCCGCCGTGTTGTGCACGCAGCAGCGCACGAGCAGCTCGCCTCCGGCGCCCCACTGAGAGCGCAACGCGGCCCGGCCGCCGTCGAAGGCCTCGGCCGCCTCCTCTCCGGGCTGCACGGGCCCGAGCTCCAGCCGCCGCTCTACGGCCCGGTGTCGCCCGCCCACAGCGGCCAGGTAGTGGACGCTCGCGCTCAGCAGCGCCCCCGGCTCGGGCAGCGCTACGCATTCAAGGCGCGCATGGTCAAACGCTCCCGGGCAGGAGGCCGCATAAGCGGGCGGATAGACGATCCCGAACGGCGTCGGCGTGGCGTTCTTGATCGCCTGCGGCGTGTACGGGTACAGCGCGTACCCCTCCCACAGGAGCGCCTGAACGAGCTGCTCGAGCTCGTCGGGCGTCTCCCCGCGCTCAAGCTCGTCAGGGGTCTCCCTGCGCTCAAGCTCGTCGGGCATCCCCGTGCTCTCAGGCTCGTCGGGCATCTCGGTGCTCGGCCTCGCACAGCAGCTGGGCGACCGCCGCATCCATCGTCGCCAGCCCCCGCTGGCGCTTGGCGCGCGCGAGCGCCTCGTAGGTGTGGCGCGATACCGCGATCCACGTGCGGTCGGCGTAGTGGTGCTCGATCGCCTCACGCCAGACCGACACCGGCATGCGGTAGTCGATCGACTGCGTCCAGGGGACCAGCACGATCCGCAGGCCGCCGCACGCGTCCCGGTAGTAGACGGTGCCATTGAAATGCAGCGCCAGTGGGGCGACCCCTTCGGGCAGCGAGTGCAGGTACCTCGCCGCCGCAAGCTCCAGGTCGTAGTGGCAGGCGACGGGAACCGGCACCACGGTCGAGCCCGTGAACGGCCCCACGAGCACGTCCAGCCTGCTCCACAGGAGGCTGCGGGTGGTGACGGCCCACCGCTCGGGGGCGCCGAACAGCTCCACCAGCCGCTCGCGCGCCTCATCGTCGTATGCCCGGCGCGCCGGCTCGATCATCAGCTGGATGGAGAGCGCGATCATGTAGACGGGCGTGCCGGTGTCCTCTGAGACCTCAAGCTCCAGGATCAGAAGCGGCGCGGCGCTGTGGCGCGCGGGCCGCACACCAAGCACCGAGAAGGCCAGCTGGGGCTGCGCCGCCCCCGGCTGCGTGGCCACAGCGCTCACGGCCGCCGGCCTCCCCCGCCGCCCTGGCGGCCGAGGCGCTCAAAGAACGCGTCGATCGCCTCGCGCACCGCGGGCCCGCCGGAGATGCCCCGCCAGGCGAGCCTGATCGCCCCGGTCAGCTCGTAGCAGCGGTCGATGGGGGCGATCACGTAACGCGCCGGCTGGGAGATGCGGTCCGCGATCAGGCCCTCGACGTCGCCCTCGAGGTCGGCGATCAGGGGGTCGAGCGCGCTGATCGCCGCCCAGGAGTCGAACCGAAGCTCGGACTCGGTGGCCCCGGCCGGGCTCGGGTACATCGCCACCACGCAGCCGGTGACGGTCGAGTGCATGAAGAAGGCGAGCGAGATCGGGATCTGCAGGCGCGCCCACAGCTCGTCCGAGATCCGCAGGTCAGACAGCCACACGACGCGCGTGCCAACCGGCCGGTAGTCGCCCTCGGCCGCGCGCATCGCCCAGCAGCCCTCGCACGCGCACACGATGCGCCGCTGTCCCAGCTCAAGCAGGTGGCGGTGATCGGAGGAGATCGCAAGCCCGCACAGCTCGCAGCGCTCGCCGGGCGGGCGGGCGACCGGGGCCGCCGCGCGGCGCAGGCCGCCGATCACCCGGGCGCGGCGGCGCACAGCCACCGCGCCGGCCAGCCGCGCGGCGCCGTTCGGCCGTGCACCGCCGTCCGTTGCACCGACGCCGCCCGCGCCACCGACGCCGCCCGATCGACTGACGCCACCCAATCGACTGACGCCGCCCACTCGACCGACGCCGCCCGCGCCATGCCCGCCGGCCGCCAGGGGCGCCACGCGTCCGGCCCCCAGGGGCGCGACACGTTCGGCCGCGCGACCGTCGCCCGGCGCGGTCGTGTCGGCCCCGGCGGCAGTCCGCGCGGTCATCCCGGCAGCGCCACCCTGAGCATCCCGTCCTCACGCAGGAGGGGGACCGGCGACAGCGCTAGCCCGTCGCCGTCAAGCGACCTGCCAGCCAGCGGCAGGTGAAAGGCCCGCCCGCAGGCGGGGCAGGTGAGCGTGCCCGCCACCAGCCGCCCTTCGCGCAGCGGGCCGCCGCAGCCCGCGCAGCGGTCCTCGTAGGCAAGCAGCGTGCCCTGCACATCGGCGATCACCAGCCGATGGCCGCCGACCGTGACCGCCGCCAGTTCCCCGTCGCGGCGGGGGCCGGCCGCCTCGCGCAGCTCATGCCAGACGCCCGCCGGCGGCGCCTGGGCGGGCTGAGCCGCCGTGGCGGGCACGCCGCCGTCGACGATCAGCTCCTGAAGATCCGGGGCGCGCTCCTCGAGCGCCTGCTTGATCGCGAGCTCAAGCGTCACCGACGAGGCGGCGCAGTCCGAGCAGCTTCCACGCAACGCGATCCGGGCCACGCCACCGTCCAGCGACAGCAGGCGCACGTCGCCGCCGTGGGACTTCAGGTAAGGCCGCACCGAGTCCAGCGCGTCGCGCACTCGCCGCTCTAGCGCCACCGGGTGCAGGTCGTGGATCAAAAGCAGCGTTGATACGAGCGGGTCGGCGGCCAGCGAATCGAGCACGCCCGCGCCGCCGGGCTCCTGCGCAACGCGGGCGAGCACCCGCGCGAGGCCCTCTCCGTAGAGCTCGACGACCGCGGCGACCAGCTCATCGGCCAGCCGCACGGCCGGCGAGGGCTCCAGCGCGCCGATCGCCTCCTGCAGCTCCTGCACGCGCGCGAGCAGGGCGTCGCCCGCGTCGGGGGCCGCCCGGCGGCCGCTGTCGTCGGACGCGGCCCGGCGGCCGCTGTCGTCGGACGCGGCCCGTCGGCCGCCTGCGCCCGGGGCAGCCCGGCGCTCGCCCCCGATCGCCGCCTGCGCACCGGCGAGCCGCACCGCCATCGCTATGCCAGCGCCGTCGGGCGGTGGACGACCTTGCGCACCCGCCCGCCGCCGCTGTAGATGTGCACGCCGCAGGGCAGGCACGGGTCAAACGAGCGCACGGCCCGCATGATGTCCACGCCCTTGAAGTTCTCCGGCCCGTTCTCCTCGAAGATCGGGGTGTTCTGGACCGCGTCCTCGTAGGGTCCGGGGGTCCCGTAGACGTCGCGCGGGCTGGCGTTCCAGGGGGTCGGCGGATACGGCTGGTAGTTGGCGATCTTGCCGTCACGGATCACCATGTGGTGGGAGAGAACCCCGCGAGCGGCCTCGTGGAAGCCGCAGCTGATCGCCTGCTCGGGGACCCTGAAGCTGGTCCAGCTGCGGGTGCGGCCGGCCTGCACCTCCTTGATCGCGCGCTCCAGGTTGTGCAGCGCGATCAGGGCGCTGTATGCCTGGTGGTAGGTGCGCGCCCGGTCACGCTCGATCGCGTTTGACTTCTCGGGGATCTTCCACTCGAGCTCCATCTCGGGCATGTTCGGCGAGCGCGGGAGCACCATCTGGATCGATTCGCCGGTCGCCCTGGCGTAGCCGAAGTCCACGAGCCCCGCCTTGGCGGTGCACCACTGGCGGGCGAACGGGCCGCCGCCGGTGTCGCAGCACACGTGCGTGTCGGTGCGCTTGTCGTAGATGCGCGGCGAGACCACCCAGGTGTACTTGTCCGCGAAGTCCCGCTTCTGCGGGCGCGGCAGCGTCACCTTGTTCCAGGGATGGTGCTTGTCCACCGGGTTGCCGAGCGGGTCGTGGGTGACGAACGTCGGCTCGTTGTCCCAGGGGTCGAAGTACGACGATCCCAGCAGGATCCGGATCATCAGGTTGATCTCCACCAGGTCGGTCGATACGAGCTCGCCGCCGATCACCACACCGGGGGTGATGTAACGCTTGCGGCCCCAGTTGGTCATGTTGCGGTAGTCGTAGTCGACGTAGTCGGGATCGTCGAAGGATCCCCAGTTGACGAGGTTGGTCGGGCGATAGCCGACCATGTCGTACCCGGGCAGCTCCTGCAGGAAGAAGTCGTACAGGTCATCGTGCATCGGCACGCTGCGCTTGACATAGTCGAAGTAGCGCATCAGCCGCACGTAGTAGTCGGTGCAGGTCTGGTGGGTGATGTCGGCGCTGCACCCGCCCGGCATGATCGTGGACGGGTGGGTGTGACGGCCGCCGAACAGGCAGTACATCTCACGCGTGTAGCGCGCGACGTGGAGCGTCTCCAGGTAGAACTCGCCGGTGAACGGGTTCAGCGCCCGCATGATGTCGGCGATCGTCTTGTACCCGTGGATGTCGCGGCCCGGTGCGGATGTCTGCTCTGCCTTGGCCAGCAGGGTGGGGTTGGTCTCCTTGACCATCTGCTCGCAGAAATCGACGTTCGCCATGCAGTCGTTGAAGATCGCATGGTCGAAGATGTAGTCGGCCGTCTCGGCTAGGTTGAACGCCAGATCGCCGAGCTTGGGCGGCTTGACGCCGTAGGCCATGTTCTGGTTCAGGCACGAGCAGGTGCAGTGGTTGTCGCCGCAGATCCCGCAGATCCGGCTGGTGATGAAGTGGGCGTCACGTGGATCGATGCCGCGCATGAAGATGTCAAAGCCGCGGAAGATCATCGAAGTGCTGTAGCACTTGAGCACCTGGCGGTTTGTGAAGTCGATCTCGGTGTGAATGCCGAGGCTGCCCACGATCCTGGTGATCGGGTCCCACGACATCTCCTTGACGACGACCTTCTGCTTGGGTGGGGTCTCGGTTGACATCTGCTTTCACCGCCTTGTTCGTTCAGGAGCCGTCTGGGCCGTGGCCGCCCGTGCGCGGTCTGTCGGCAGGCTCACCACCGCTTCTCGTAGCCCGTGGTCAGCGTGCGGCCGCGCCGGCGCCACTCCGGCTCGCGATCCTTGTCCTGGGCGATGTGGCGCCTGCGGAAGTAGCGCACGATCGGCCCATAGCTGAAGCGCATCACGTCCGCGGCGACGGCGCCCCACCGGTCCTCGTCCATGAAGGGCATGAACTTGTCCGGGAAGCCGGGCATCGTGCACGCCATGCAGATCCCGCCGACGTTCGGGCAGCCGCCGACCCCGCCCACCCAGCCGCGGACCGGCACGTTGCACTTGACCACCGGCCCCTTGCAGCCGAGCTTGACCAGACAGCGGTGGTCTGAGCCGTACTCGGTGGCGAACTCGCCCTGTTCGGCGAAGCCCGCGCGGTTGCAGCTCTCGCGCACCGTGCGCCCGAACAGCCACACCGGCCGCAGCGCCTCGTCCAGCTGGGGCGGGGGCGCGAGGCCGGCGAGGTGAAGCGCCAGGTAGAGCAGCACCTCGGTCATGTTGTCCGGCTGGGCCGGGCAGCCCGGGATGCAGATGATCGGCAGCCCGGCGCGCGAGCGCCATCCCCAGCCCAGGTAGTCGGGCACGCCCATGGCCCCGGTGGGGTTGTTGCGCATCGCCGGGATCCCGCCGTAGGTGGCGCAGGTCCCGATCGCGACCACGGCCGCCGCCCGTGGGGCGAGGCGGTCAAGCCACTCGTTCATCGTGATCGGCTGCCCGTTCGAAGGGTTGACGGCAAACCCGGTCCAGTGGCCCTCGCCGTTGATCTCCTCGTTGCCCAGCGATCCCTCGATGCACAGGACGAAGGGATCCAGGCGGCCCTGCTCGGCGTCGAACCACGCCTGCGCGTACTCCTGCCCCACCGCGTAGTCGATCACCTGGTTGTGCACGACCACCTTCGGCATCCCGGGGATCGCCTGCAGGATGATGTCCTCGAGGCTCGGGTTGGTGGCCGAGGTCATCGCCACCGAGTCACCCTCGCAGCTGAGCCCGGTCGTCATCCACAGCACGTGGGCGGTCACCGCCTCGGTCTTCTTCTGCGCCGCGTACGGGCTCTCGGTCGTGGCCATCGTCTCTCCTTCGCTCGCCCTCGCTCAACAGATCCGCGGCAGGGGGTCGCCGACCAGCTGGTCCATGACCCTTCTGCCAAAGCTGGTCTCCACCAGCACCATCCCGGGCGGCTGCGCGCGCACCTCGCCGATCTCGCACGCAAGCTCGCAGCCCGCCACCCCGCGCAGCGCCGAGAGCGCGCGCGGGACGGCCCGCGCCGCCACGAACGCGACCAGCCTGCCCTCGCAGGCCACATACATCGGGTCGATCCCCAGAAGCTCGGCTGCGCCGGCGACGGCGGGCAGCACGGGCACCGCGGCCTCACGCACCACGATCGCCACCGATGAGGCGCGCGCGAGCTCGTTGAGGACCGAGGCCACCCCGCCCCGGGTGGGGTCGCGCATGCACCGCAGGTCCGCCCCTACGGCCTCAAGCAGCGCGTCCACCGCCGGCCACAGCGGTCCGGTGTCCGAGACCACCTCGGCATCCAGGTCGAACTCGCCCCGGGCGAGCATGATCGCCGTGCCGTGCTCGCCGACCGAGCCCGACAGCAGCACGCGGTCGCCCGGCCTCAGCGAGGCGGGCGACAGCTGCGCGCGCTCGTCACATAAGCCGATCCCCGAGGTGCAGATGTACATGCCGTCGGCGTGCCCGCGCTCGACCACCTTGGTGTCCCCGGTCACCACCTGCACGTCGGCGGCCGCGGCCGCGGCCGCGATCGCCTGCACCTCGTCGCGAAGCTGCTGGGCTGGCAGGCCCTCCTCCAGGATCAGCGACAGGCTCAGCGCCAGCGGCCGGGCGCCGGACACGGCCAGGTCGTTGACGGTCCCGTTTACCGCCAGCTCGCCGATCGAGCCTCCAGGAAACCGCAGCGGGCGCACCACGTAGGCGTCCGTCGAGAGGGCCAGGCGCGCGGCGCCCGCGCTCACCAGCCCCGCGTCCCCCAGCGCCGCCAGCGCGTCGTTGTGCAGGGCGGGCTCGAGGAGCGCCTCGATCAGCGTCTGCGTCGCCCGCCCGCCCGCTCCGTGGGCCATGGTGATCTGCTCGTCGCGGAACCTGGCGCGCTTGCCACGGGCGGTCTCGATGATGCCCAGCACGCGCTGTTCGCGGTCCGAGAGGGCCTGTTGCGCGCTCACGCCGCCGCTCACACCGCCTCGCGCACGCGCGCGAAGCGCCCGAAGTTGTAATAGGCCGCGCACGCCCCCTCGCTTGAGACCATGCAGGTCCCGATCGGCCGCTCAGGAGTGCAGGCGGTGCCGAACACCTTGCACTCCCACGGCTTGATCACGCCCTTGAGCACCTCCCCGCACTGGCAGGCCTTGGGGTCGGCGACGCGCACCCCGGGCACCGAGAAGCGAAGCTCAGCGTCGAAGTCCGCGTAGGCGGCCGACAGCCGCAGGCCGCTGTGGGAGATGAACCCCAGCCCCCGCCACTCGAAGTGGGGCCGGAGCTCGAACACCTCGGCCATCACCTCAAGCGCCCGCGGGTTGCCCTCGTAGGGCACCACGCGCGTGTACTGGTTCTCGACCTCGCAGCGCCCATCCCTGAGCTGGCGCAGGATCATCACCACCGACTGCAGGATGTCCAGCGGCTCAAAGCCGGAGATCACCACCGGCCGCCGGTAGTCGGCGGGTATGAACTCAAACGGCCTGGCGCCGACGACCGTGCACACGTGGCCGGGCCCGATGAACCCGTCCAGGCGCAGGTCCGGCGACTCAAGCAGCGCCCGCAGCGGCGGCACGATCGTCACGTGGCTGCACATGCAGCTGAAGTTGGCGACCCCCTCGGCTTTCGCGCGCCTGAGCGTCAGCGCGGTGGACGGAGCCGTGGTCTCAAACCCGATCGCGAAGAACACGACCTCGCGATCAGGGCTTGCGCGGGCGATCCGCAGCGCGTCAAGCGGGGAGTAGACCATCCGCACATCGGCCCCCTCCGCGCGTGCGTCCAGCAGCGTCCCGCTTGAACCCGGCACGCGCATCATGTCGCCGAAGCAGGTGAAGATCACGCCCGGCTGGCGGGCGAGCGCGATCCCGTCATCGACGCGCCCCATCGGGATCACGCACACCGGGCAGCCCGGGCCGTGCACGAGCTCCACGTTGGCGGGCAGCAGGTCGTCGATCCCGTACTTGTAGATCGAGTGCGTGTGGCCGCCGCAGACCTCCATCAGCTTGTAGTGGCGACCGGGCGCCACCAGCGAGAGGATCTCGGCGGCGACCGCGCGACCGAGCTCGGCGTCGCGGAACTCGTCGACGAACCTCACGCCCGCTCCAGGTCCATGGGCCTCAAGGGCGCCTCGCCTCCGACCGCCCGACGCCCGCATCGGTCCGGAGCCGCACGCGCACCGCTCCTTGGAGCCTCACGCCCACCGCTCCTTGGAGCCTCACGCGCGCCGCTCGCCGGTCTACGCGATTCGCAGCGCGCGTCATGAGCCCTCCGCTGCGCGGGCGATCGCGGCGCCGGCGTGCACGAGCAGCACCTCGCCGACGGCGACCGGCTCGACCAGCGCCGTCTCGACGGTCATGCGCCGGCCGCCGGCCTGCGCGCACAGCGCAAGCCCGCGCTCGACATCCACGCGCACGACGCTCATCGGGACGCCGTCGTCGGCGCAGGTGATGCAGTGATCGCCGTCGCAGCTCACTCGATCACGCTCGCCTTCAACTCCTCCAGCTCCTGCTCGTAGTCGCGGCCCATGCCGACGAGCAGATCGTGCGTGGCGCGCGCCTCCAGCTCGTCGACCTTGGAGATCGCAAACCCGACGTGGATCAGAACCCAGTCGCCCGGGACCACGCCCCCGCCGACGTCATCCAGCAGGCCGACGTTCACCCGCCGGCGCACACCCGCGACCTGAACCGTCGCGAGGCGGTTTGCCTCATCGACGATCTCCACCACCTGGCCGGGGATCGCCAAGCACACGCGAGCGGTTCTACCACCGGCCCTCGCTCGCTCCGGACGCCCGGTAACCCGGCTTACGTTCGCTTCGGTAATCCCACTTACAGGGCTGTCACGGGAGGCCCGGCACAGTCGAACAGGCTTTGGCCCGATCAGGCAGGCCCCGATTCGAGAACGGGCGTGATCCCGGGCGCTGCTCCTGCGCCCACCGACTCTCGATGGGGCTGACGCTGAGCGAGTGGAGCGTCTGCGGGCGCCGAATGTAACCCCGATTACAGAGAGATGCGCGGGCGGCGGAGGCCGTTTCCGGTTGGCGCGGGCAGCGGTTAGACTCGCCCCGCGCCGTGCCCCAGGACTGGCTCATCCGCGGTCCGCCGGCGCGCCGCCCGGAGGCGAGCGCGCTCCACACCTACCTGCTCGACGCCGACGACGAACTGGCCGAGCAGTTTGACCTGAGGACTAGGATCGCCGTCCGTCAGGGCACCACGATCCGCGTGATGGCGACCGAGGTGGGCGAATGCGACCTGCGGCAGCTGCTCGAGCGGGTGCGCGACGGGTTCGGGTTGCTGGTGCTGGACGGCTTGCTCGCGCACGAGACCCGGCTCGGCGGACGCTCGGCAGCCGAGCTGGTGGGCGCCGGGGATCTCGTTCAGGGGACCGTGGCCTGCGACGAGGAGCTTTTGGAGTGCGAGGACTCATGGCGCGCCCTGTGGCCGTCGAGGCTGGGGCTTTTGGACGCCGAGTTCTGCGAGCGCGTGCGGCCGTGGCCGGCGGTCGCACGGGCGCTCGTGCGGCGCGGCAGCCGGCGAGCCGCGGCGCTCAACCGGGTGCGCGCAATCAGCTCACACCCCCGGCTGGAGGTGAGGCTTGACCTCCTGTTCTGGTTCTTGGCCGCACGCTGGGGGCGCGTGGAGCGCGGCGGGATAAGGCTCACGCTGCCGCTGACGCATCGCCTGCTGGGTGAGCTGGTCGCCGCCGAGCGGCCGTCCATCTGCCACGCGCTCGCGCGCCTGTCGCATGCGGGGCTTGTCGTCGGACAGACGGGCGACTGGCATCTGGTCGGGGGCGCCGTGGAGCATCTGCAGGTGCTGCTCGACCACCCGGTTCGGCTGGCACCCCGCTCAGGCGCAGGCCCCGGTCGCGGAAGGCCCGCGTGAGCGGGGCGCCGAGCCCGCCGGCGCAGGGGGCCGGCGCGGACGGCGCCGCGGCGGATGCCAGGCGCACAGCCGAGCGCCAGCCGATCAGCGTCCTGTGGCTGACCAGCGGTCTCGGCTGCGACGGGGACTCGGTCGCGCTCACGGCCGCCACCAGCCCGAGCCTCGAGGAGCTGCTCGCTGGCTGCCTGCCCGGCATGCCGCCTGTGATCCTCTACAACCCGATGCTCGCGTTTGAGACCGGCGACGAGTTCGTGCGTGCGTTCGAGCGCGCCGCCCGGGGCGAGCTTGACCCGTTCCTGCTCGTGCTGGAGGGCTCGGTGCCCAACGAGCGCATCAACGGCGGGGGCCACTGGTCCGGGATGGGGGTCGGCGCCGACGGGCAGCCGATAACAACCGACCTGTGGATCGACCGCTTGGCGCCCGTGGCCGGTGCGGTGCTCGCCGTCGGGACCTGCGCGGCCTACGGCGGCGTGCCAGCGATGCGCAACAACCCGACCGGCGCGATGGGGCTGCGTGACCACCTTGGCTGGCGCTGGCGATCGCGGCTTGGGCTGCCGGTCGTCAACCTCCCCGGCTGCCCGGTCGCACCCGACAACATCACAGAGGTGATCCTGGAGTTGGCGCTGGCGATCGCGGGACTCGGGCCGCCGCCCGAGCTCGACGAGCAGGGCAGGCCGGTGCGAATGTTCGGGCTCACCGTACACGAGCGCTGCGACCGTGCCGGGCTGGCCGAGCAGGGCCAGTTCTCCGATTCCCACGGCGACGGCCGCTGCCTGGCCAAGCTCGGCTGCAAGGGGCCGGTGGTCAAGTGCAACGTGCCGGTCCGCGGCTGGGTGGGCGGGGTCGGCGGCTGCCCGAACGTCGGCGGGATCTGCATGGCCTGCACGATGCCGGGCTTCCCCGACCGCTACATGCCGTTCGTGGAGGCCGACCTGAGCGCACGGCTGTACGCGCGGACGGCCAGGCTCGCGCACGGCCCGCTGCTGCGCTACCTGCGCGAGCGACGGATCCGCCACCGCTACGACGTCGAGCCTGATTGGCGGCGCCCCGGCGCCACGCTGACAAGCGGCTACCGGCCCGTGAACGCAGCCACCGGCGGTCACGCGGCCACCGGGGGCGGCACGCGGGGAGCTGTTGGGACCGAGCCCTGGCGGCCGGGAGCCCGGGACTGAGGTCCAGGGGATGCCGGTGCGCGTGGTCTTTCGCTGCGAGCTGTGCGGGGCGCGCCCGGACCCGGCGTCTCAGGAGGCGCTCGAGCGCCAGCTGCTGGACCTGCGCCACGGCGAGTACCTCGACGCGGGCGAGGGCCCCCCGCCCCCGTGGCTCACCTGGCACGGCCGCGGGATCTACGGCCCGCTGCGCTACGCATGCGGCGCCCACCGCGGGGAGCTGAAGGCGCTGATCCGCGAGCAGTACGGGACGCTCGGGTGGCATCCCTGGGCGATCGGGCCGCACCCGTGGGCGGGACGACGCGGAACCGACCGCGCTCGCGCGCTCGCACGAGCGCTGCGCTGAACTTGCCAGGCAGGCGAGCGCCCGGCGGCGGGGAGGCGGCACCCGATTTTGGCGGCCCGACCCGCACTCAAAAAATCCCGACCGGCGCGCTCTGTATTCGGGTACCCTAATCTCCGTGAAGACGATGAGCGCAGGACGGCACCGTGGGATTCGCTGAGACCGTCGCGCTGGGCGCGATCGCCGGCTTGACGATCTATCTGGGCCTGCCGGTGGGACGCGCGCTGGGCGGGGGTGGCCGGCCGCGCGTGGCGCTGGCGATGCTTTCGGCCGGGATCCTGGCGTTCATCTTCATGGACGTCTCAAGCCACGCCGAGGGCATCGTCTCTGCGGCGCTGCAGCAGTTCAGGCACGGAAGCGACGGCATGGGGCACGTGGTGTGGCTGTTCGCGCTGCTGTGCGCGGGGTTCACCGCGGGCACCGCCGGCATCTCGGCGATCGAGCACGCGGTCCGCCGCCGCGCCACCGCGCCGCCGCCGATCGCCGGCGCGGCGCAGGACACGGCCCTGGCGGTGGCGCTCGAGGCCCCGCATGCCGTGGCGGCGGTGGACGCGCGGCGACGCGCCCTGCAGACCGGGATGACGATCGCGCTGGCGATCGGGCTGCACAACTTCGCCGAGGGCCTGGCGATCGGCGTCTCTGCCCAGAGCGGGGCGATCGGGCTGGCCGCGGTGCTGATCATCGGCTTTGGCGCGCACAACGCGACCGAGGGCTTTGCGATCGTGGGCCCGCTCGGGGGGGTGCGGCCGTCCTGGCGGTGGCTGGCAGCCGCTGGGCTCGTCGCCGGAGGCCCAACGTTCCTGGGCACGGTCGTCGGCTACCAGGTGCACGCGCCCGCCTTCCAGCTCTGCTTCTACGCGCTCGCCGGCGGCGCGATCCTGTTCGTGATCGGCGAGATCTGGGCCGGCGTGCGCCGCTATGGCTACCGGACGCTTGGCCTGTACATGATCGCGGCCGGGTTTCTGCTGGGCGTGGCGACCGACCTGATCGTCTCCTACGCCGGCGCCTGAGGCCGCCTGCCCCGCCTGAGGCCACCCTGCGCCGCGGGTCCGCGGTCGCCCACGCCGCGCGTTCGCGGTCGCCTGCTTCCGCGCGCGCTCGCCCGCAGCCTCAGCGCGCGCTCGCCCTCAGACTCAGCCTGCGCGGCCCACGGGCTCCGACAGGAGCTTGCCCTCAGGCTCCCACGGGCGCTTGCCCTCAGGCTCCCACGGGTGCCGGCGCCGAGGTGCGCCACAGATAGGCGCCGCGCGGCTCGCCCACCGGGGCGCCGTCGAGCAGCACGGTGCGCCCGCGCAGGATCGTGCGCACCGGCCAGCCGGTGAGCTTGAGGCCGGCAAACGGCGTGTGGTCCTGGGCTGACAGCAGCCTCGCTGGCGTGACCGTCTCGACGCGGTCGAGGTCGACGATCGCCAGGTCCGCGTCTGAGCCGACCGAGATGCGGCCCTTGCGCGGAAACAAGCCGTAGGCACGGGCCGGCGCCTCCGAGACGAGCTCCACGATCCGCTCCAGGCCCAGGCCGCGTCGCGGGCCCTCGGTCAGCATGTAGGGGTACATGAGCGCCGAGCCGCCGAACCCCGGCAGCGCCGCCCACATGTCGCCCAGCTTGTCGGCCTCCGAGCAGCAGGCGTGGTCGGAGCACACCCAGTCGATCTCGCCACGCAGAACGCCCTCCCACAGCGCCTCGCGGTCGGCCTCGGCCCGGATCGGGGGGTTCACCTTGCCGCGCTGATCGTTGTAGGTCTCATGGAGAGCGCCAGGTGGTGCAGCGTCGTCTCGAGCCTGACGTCCAGCTGCGGACGCGAGCGCCGGAGCTCCACCGCGGCGTCCAGCGCCTCGGCGCTGGACAGGTGCAGCAGGTTGACCGGGCAACGCGTCGCGGCCGCGAGCACTCCCGCCTCGCCGATCGCCAGGCGTTCGGTGAGCGGCGGCCGCGCCTCGCTGTAGGCGTGCAGGCCCCGCAGCGTCGGATGGGCTCGCACCCGCTGCATGAACACCCTGATCAGCTCGGGCTGCTCGGCGTGGATGCTGACCGACAGCCGCAGAGCGGACCCGCGCTGCGCCGCGGCTGCCACCTGCTCGAGGATCTCGAACAGGTGGCCGAGATCGTATGTCTCCGACATCGTCTCGGCGTGCGCGGGGCGCACCCCGGAGAGGTCGAGCCCCTTGTAGAACATGTAGTACTTGAACGAGCCGACCCCGTGGCGCTCGATCAGCTGCGGGATCTCGCCCAGGTGGACCGAGTCCATCGGGGCCAGGTGAAAGCCGTAGTCGGTGCGCGCATGCCCTGCCACCGCCGCCAGGACCTCGGGGAGGATCTCGCTGTAGGGGCCGGTCCGGTGCAGGTAATGGTCGCCGGTGCGAAAGTAGGACAGGACGCTGGTCACGCCGCCGGCCAGCGAGGAGAGCGTCTCGCTCTCGGCATCCTCAGCCAGACCCCGGTAGATCCCGAGGTGGTAGTGGGCGTCGATCGCACCCGGCAGCACGGTCAGGCCGCGGGCGTC
Source organism: Solirubrobacteraceae bacterium (assembly GCA_035294345.1). Lineage (GTDB taxonomy): Bacteria > Actinomycetota > Thermoleophilia > Solirubrobacterales > Solirubrobacteraceae > Palsa-465. The sequence goes on along the minus strand of DATGLC010000023.1, from coordinate 1,519 downwards.
GATGCGCTCGGCGGCCGTGGCGCCTGACAGGTCCTGCGCCACCGCGGCGATCCGCTCTCCGGCGATCCCCAGGTCCACCTCGCGGCAGCCGATCCCCGCAAGCACACACCGGCCGCCCTGGACGACGAGATCAAAGTCTGTTCCGCTCATCGGAACAAACTTCAAGCAGCTCCACTGCTGGCCATCGCGGCCGGCGATTCTAGCGGGCTCAGCACGCGCTTGAAAGGTTGACCCTGCCGAGGGTAAGCTCCACTCTAGAGGAAGCAGCAGAATGTTCCGATGAGCGGAACGAGCACTCCACCGGATACGGGCACCCAGTCGGCGGCACGCGTCGCCGACCTGCTGCTGGCCCTGGCGGACGGTCCGGCCGGGGTGAGCGCCCTGGCCGCGCGCACCGGGATGAGCAAGGCGGTCGCCCATCGCATCCTGCAATCGCTTCGCTCGCGCGACCTGGTTGGAGCCGACGGCCGCGGCAGCTACCGGCTGGGGGTGGCGGCGGCCGCGCTGGGAGCGCGCGCGCTGGCGCGCCTTGACCTGCGCTCCTCAAGCCTGCCGATCCTCCGGGAGCTGCGAGAGCTCACCCAGGAGACGACCACCCTGTCGGCGCTCAGCGGCCTGGCGCGCGTCTACCTCGCCCAGGTCGTCTCCCCCCAGGAGGTCAAGATGACGGTCGAGGTCGGACGCCCGTTTCCGCTGCACGCCGGCGCGTCGAGCAAGGCGATCCTCGCGCACGCCGACCCGGAGCTGCGCGAGCAGGTGCTCTCACGGCCGCTGGTCGCCCTCACGCCGTACACGCCGGTCACGCGGGCCGAGCTCGAGCGAGAGCTCGCGACGATCGCGGCCGAGGGGGTCGCCGTCTCACGGGGGGAGCGCCAGGCAGGCGCCGGCAGCGTCGCCGCGCCGCTGTTCGGTCCCCACGGCGAGGTGGTCGGCTCGATCAGCGTCTGCGGGCCGGTGGACCGCTTCGACGGCGAGCGGGCGCGCCTGCTGGCCGAGCCGGTGCGCGAGGCGGCGGCGGCGATCACCCGCAGGCTGGGCGAGCTTGACCGGACGGGCGGATGAGCGACGGCGACGCCCGCCACGACGGCGCGCTCGCCGGCCTGACCGTGATCGACTGCTCGACGCTGTTCGCGGGCCCGATGGCCGCGATGCTCCTGGCCGACTACGGCGCGGAGGTGATCAAGATCGAGCACCCGGCGGGCGGCGATCCCGCCCGCAGCCACGGTCACGCCCGGGACGGGGTGGGCCTGTGGTTCAAGACCCTGGGACGCGGCAAGCGATCGGTCGCCGCGGACCTGAGGACCGCAGACGGCGCCGAGCTGCTGCGCCGCCTGTGCGAGGGAGCCGACGTCCTGATCGAGAACTTCCGCCCCGGCACGCTCGAGCGCTGGGGGCTGGGGCCCGAGCGCCTGCGCGCCCGCAACCCCGGCCTTGTGGTGGCGCGCGTGACCGGGTTTGGACAGCGCGGCCCGCTCGCGCACAGGCCCGGGTTCGGCACGCTCGCGGAGGCGATGAGCGG
>DATGLC010000022.1:0-2345 GCA_035294345.1 Solirubrobacteraceae bacterium | reverse complement strand
GCGCTGCGGGTGGTCGGCAAGCGCGTGGAGGATGTGAAGGTGGTGATCGTGGGAGCCGGGGCGGCCGGGATCGCCACCGCGCGGATGATGCTGGCTCAGGGGATCCGGCGGCTGGTGGTGTGCGACGTGGAGGGCGTGCTCTATCCCGACCGCCCCGGGCTGGATCCCGAGCGGGCGGAGCTGGTGGCCTCGACCAATCCCGACGGCGAGCGGGGAATGGCCGACGACGTGCTGCCCGGCGCCGACGTGCTGATCGGCCTCTCGGGTCCGGGGGCGGTGTCGGCGGCCGCGGTGCGGCGAATGGCCCCGGACGCGATCGTCTTTGCGATGGCCAATCCGGAGCCCGAGGTGCATCCCGAGGAGATCCACGATGACGTGGCGATCGTCGCCACCGGGCGCTCTGACTACCCCAACCAGATCAACAACGTGCTGGCATTCCCCGGCGTCTTCCGGGGGGCCCTCGACGTGCGCGCTCGCGCGATCAACGAGCCGATGAAGCTGGCGGCCGCGCGGGCGCTGGCCGGCGTGATCGCCGACGATGAGCTGCTGCCCGACTACATTGTCCCCAGCGTGTTCCATCCCATGGTCGCCGACACGGTCGCGCTCGCCGTCGCCCAGGCGGCGGTGGCCAGCGGGGTGGCGCGCAAGGAGCGGCTGCCGACCGGCGAGAAGGCGGCCGGGAGGATCGGCACGGCACGCGAGCATTCCCCCGGCCCCTGAGGCCACACGGGACTTACGCTCCGCAGGCTGCCGGCGATGGCACCCGATGAGCACTCGCGCGAGCAGGAGGCGCAGCGAGGACCATGCTTGGCGCCGGCAAGTTCAGGCTCTGCTCAGCCGTCAGGCGCGGCTTGGATGGAATCCTCCCGAGTGAGCAGTGCGCGACTGTGGGCGGCGGCGTCGCGCACCGCCTCCCTGAGCCGGTTGGGAACCGGGACGCCAGAAGTCGCCAAGGCCCCCCGGAGTCCCACCAGCGCCTGGATCAGGGCCGGGCAGCGCTGGCAGCGTTGCAGATGCTCATCGACCGCCGCGCGCGTGGCCGGGTCAAGCTCCCCCTCCAGATAGGCTGACGCAGCTTCGCGGGCGCGGCGGCAGGCGGGCGACACGCACCAGACCGAGGCAGCGGAAGGGCACTCGGCCAGCTCGCGGGCGAGCCGCAAGCGTGCCCGCTGCACACGCTTGTGTACGGCATCAGCGCTCATCCCGCAGATCTCGGCCACCTGCCCAGCGGTCCACTGCTCGCCGTCGTGCAACACGAGCACGGTGCGATCGAGCGGAGACAGGCGCGAGAGCGCGGCGCGGAGCAGGCCCGCATCCTCAGCGCGCTCGACCGCAGCCACGGGATCGTCTATCTCGAACTCAAGCAGGTCTTGCTCGAGGATCTCCTCCCTTTCGTGCTGGCGCCGACGCGTGAGATCGTTTGCCCGATTGATCATGATCGCGTGCAGCCAGGTCGAGAGGCGACTGCCGTGGCGAAAGCCCATCCGCGACCTCCACGCCCGCTCGAGCACGTCCTGAACCAGATCCTCGTGGTCGACGCCGGGCGGCGTCAGCCGGTGAGCGACGCGCGCCAGTCGCGGCACCTCCGCCAGCAGCTGACGTCTGAACGCCTCCTCGTCCATCGCTCAACTCTCCCAGACCTCGGCTGACGCCTCCAGCGGCGCCGACGCAAGCTTGCGGACACCCGGTGTCCAGCCATGGCACTCGCGCGCGTCTAACCCTTCAAAGCCTGCAAAGCCAACCATCAAGAGCAGGAGGTACACCATGGGTTTCGTCGCCTTCATGCGCAGTTCCAGCGGCCGTCTGGTGCGGATTGTCGCCGGCGCGGCGTTGATCCTGATCGGCCTGCTAGTCGTCGGTGGTGCGGGCGGGATCGTGATCGCCGTCGTCGGACTCGTCCCGCTGCTGGCCGGGATCTTCAACTTCTGCCTGTTCGGCCCCCTGCTGGGGACCGATTTCTGGGGGCGAACCTCGCGCCGCCACGTCTGAGGCGACAACAGAGTCCGCCGCCACGTCTGAGGCGACAACAGAGTCGAAGGTCAGACGATCGCGCACCGCCGATCTCAAACCAGACCGATCCGCCCTCGGCAGCAGGACCGACGCGCACCGCCGCTCTCAACGCCGTCACGATCGAACCCCGCCCTCGGCAGCAGGACCGACGCGCACCGCCGCTCTCAACGCCGTCACGAGCGATCCTCGCCCTGGGCGGAGGGAGTGATCAGATCCGCCTGGTCGATCAGCTGCCTGGCCACCTCCACCAGCTTTAGGTTCCGCGCGCGAGCCGTGCGCTGAATGCGCCTGAACGCCTCCGGCTCGGGGATCCCCAGGGCGCGGATCAGGATCCC
>DATGLC010000021.1:0-27170 GCA_035294345.1 Solirubrobacteraceae bacterium | reverse complement strand
ATCATCGTCGGTTCTTCTCACGGAATCGACTGAAGGAGGCTGCAGGTGGCCGGTGTGGGCAGGATGACGATCGAGGAGGTCGTGCGGAAGGTGCTGTTGGACGATCACGCGGACGTGGTCCGCGAGTCGGTGCGGTGGGTGGCCCAGCAGGTGATGGAATCGGAGGTCACAGAGCTGGTGGGGGCCGAGCTGGGGGAGCGCCGGCCCGAGGATCGCGCGACGCATCGCAATGGGTATCGCCCGCGGCGGTGGGACACCAGGGCTTCAGAGATCGAGCTGCAGATCCCCAAGCTGCGGCAGGGCAGCTACTTCCCGAGCTTTCTGCAGCCTCGTAAGCGCTCTGAGCAGGCGCTGGTCGCGGTCGTGCAGCAGGCGTACGTCTGCGGGGTGTCGACTCGCCGGGTTGATCAGCTGGTCGAGAGCCTGGGGTTGCGTGTGAGTCGCAGCGGGGTGTCGCGGATCTGTGCTGGTTTGGATGAGCAGGTCGAGGCGTTCCGCAGCAGACCGTTGAAGGGCCGCTACCCGTACTTGTTCGTCGACGCGAAGGTAGAGAAAGTGCGCTCTGGCGGCCGGGTCGTGAACAAGTGCGTGGTCGCCCACGCCCTTCACGAGACCGGGCGCCGGGAGATCATCGGGCTGGATGTCGGTGAGGCTGAGACCGAGGTGTTCTGGCGCGAGCTGCTCAGGAGCCTGGTCGCTTGCGCCTTGGTCGGGGTGCAACTGGCCATCAGTGATGCTCACCCGGGGCTGAAGGCGGCGCTCGCCCAGGTGCTGGGCGCTCATGGCAACGCTGCACAGTCCATTTTTTGAGGGATTGCCTGGGGCACGCTCGCCGCGACCAGCACGGGCTGCTTGCCGCGCTGATCCGAGCGATCTTCCGCGCCGAGTCCGGCGAGGAAGCCCGCCGGCGCCTCAGCGAGGCCATAGCTCAGCTGCAAGAACGCAAGGATGTCCTCCTCGGTCTCTTCGAGCATCGCGGCGACCTTGGGCAGCGGCCTTTAACGCGTTCCCGGCCACGCACTGGGCAAAGCTGCGATCGACCGATCCGCTTGAGCGTTTCAACCGCGAGATCGGCCGACGCACCGACGTCGTCGGGATCTTCCCTGACGACCGCTCGCTGATCCGCTTGGTCTCGATGCTCGCGATCGAGGCAAATGACGAGTGGTTGGTCGGGCGTGGCTACATGGCCCAGCACACGATGCAGCCGCTCCTGCAGGAGCGGCTGCATCGTAAAAACCAGGCTGAGGAGGTGCTCGAGCTCCAAGCGGCCTGAGACGCCAACAACTACTTCACCGACGAGGTGAGCGCTCTGCTCTTACACCACGTCCTGGGACTTGACTCGCGCGCCTCCGAACGAGTGCTTCGCGCGCATCGCAGCAGCGCGTGGCCGCAACCCGGCGCCGTAGCTCCCGTCGGCCCGCTATCTACCGTGAACGCCTCCTCGCCGCTTCAGCTGGCCCGGCTCAGGCCGCCCCAACCCCCGTCTGAGGCGAACGCCCGCGGCAGGCTTCTCCGCTGGACGGGAGGAGAGATACTCGCTAAGAGAAACACCAAAACGACCAACGTCAACGCCCACGAACTCACATACGATACCCGGTCTCCGTGAAACCCGGGACGGTCCACAGGGCCCACCGGGCCGGGGAGGGCCTCCCCAGTTCCCGCCGCCACCATCTGAACGTTCCGCGCCCTCTACGCCGGGGAGTCCTTAAGGGCTGCAATCCAGGATCTCCACCCCTTCCATGGCCTTCGTCGTGGTGGGCGCGACTCGGCGCTCCCTGTATCCCACCTGCAGACGGGCCCCATAACGACGCGGCAGGCTTCGCTTCACGCTACGGACCGCTCAGTCGCTCCCCCCAACGGGGCCGTCGACGCTGGATTTCGACGCCGGGCGTTTCCCCCCGCCGCCAGCCTGCTACCGGGCCTCCTGGCAACTATCCGGACCGGACTCACACCGGCAGGCAACGACGAGCTTATGTTCGATCAGCTCCCGCTACTCAATAGCCCCTCCAACTCTGGGCATACGCCACCCATGAGGAGAAACCGCGGCCACCAGCGGGGAGATTCGATGGCCACCTATGCGGAGGTCCTCATGGCCACCGTCATACTCGGGCGACTACGACTTGTACTCGCGCGAGGAGATCGAGGCTTTGATCCGCTGTGCGGCCTCTGAGCAGGATGCGGCGATCTACGCGACCGCGGCTATGATGGGGCTGCGCCGAGGGGAACTTGTGGCTTTGCGCTGGCGGGACGTCGACTTCGCAGGCCAGGCGATCCGCGTCCGGGGTAACTTCAGCCACGGCGAGATCGTGACGTCGAAGAGCGGCAAGGTCCGGGTGGTGCCGATGGTCCCTGAGGTGGCGCAGCGCCTCGCGCGCCTAGGCCAGCGGGATGCATTCAGCGGCGAGGACGATCCGGTATTCACCAGCGACACCGGCTCCCACATCGACGCCTCCGCGCTGCGCCGCCGCTACGCCGCCGCCTGCAAACGCGCGCAACTGCGGCCGTTGCCATTCCACTCCTTGCGCCACTACTTCGGGTCGGTCGCGGTCAACCGCGCCTCGTTGGTTCAGGTGCAGGCATGGATGGGGCACTCGCACATCCAGACCACCGCCCGCTACCTCCACCACCGCTTCCAGGCCACCGACGCCGCGCTGCTGGCAGACGCATTCGCCAGCGGTCCGGCTGGACCCGCTGCGCTGCGTACCGCGAAAGACGCCTCGTAGACCTGGCCTCCATCGCGACGAGCGCCCACAGCGCCCATCTGAACCCCGGCGACGTTCGAGGCGCTCCACGCGGAGGCCAACCGCCGTCAGCTCGAACCGGTGGAACTGGTCGAGGGGATCGTGCAAGCTCGAGCCACCGAAGCACGAGGCCGTCTCGATCAGGGGCTGAGCGGGATGGACGAGCCGAGTTCGCGGATGCCCAAGATCGACGCGGCCCAACTAGCTACGCCAGTCGCGCTCGCGAGCGCGACTTCATATGCCTGCTGCCGGTTCGCACGAAAGGAACGGCGACAGACGAACCCGCAGGGCGGCGTCCGACTGCCCTGGCGGCCGCATCAGAACTACTTCAAGGGCGTTCGCGTATTCCCCCGCGCGCCGCTGAATGACGAGGACCTGAGCTTCCACACTCCGGCCGTGCCGCGCTTGTCAGCGCCGCCCAAGCGGTGAACCGCGCCCGGTGCCGTACTGCTGGAATCCGGTCGCTCGTCGCAAGCCGTCCGAGGCTTCCTCGTTAGGGCAAGCTCGGTCGCCTGGACGGTCCGGGGAGCACAGACCATCTCGTCGCTGAAGCCGGAAACACGGTGGATCCCGGCTGAGAGCCCGCCCGCGCTCACGACTCGACGAAGTAGCTTCCCGCCCCCTGGCCGCTCGAGTAGTAGCGGCTCGTGACCGTCTTCTTGCGCGTGTAGAACTCGACCGCATCGGGGCCGTGGGCGTGGAGGTCGCCGAGGAAGCTGTCCTTCCACCCCGAGAAGGGGAAGAACGCGACCGGTGCCGCGACCCCGATGTTCACGCCGACCATGCCCGCCTCCACCTCATGGCGGTAGCGGCGGACCGAGGCGGCGGACTCGGTGAAGATCGACGTGCCGTTGCCAAAGCGCGAGCGGTTGACGATCTCGATCGCCTCGTCGAGGGACTCAGCCCGCACGACCGCGAGCACAGGGCCAAACACCTCCTCGGCGAGGATCGGCGCGTCCGGCAAGACGTCATCGATGATCGTCGGCCCGACGAAGGCGCCGTCGGAGGCGAGGCTGTCGTCCTCGAGCGAGCGGCCGTCGACGACCACGCATCCGCCGTCCGCCTCACCCCGGTCGATCCACCCGCGGATGCGGTCGCGAGCCGTGCACGAGACGACGGGGCCCACGTCGGTGCTCTCCATGAGCCCGTCGCCGACATGAAGCGCCCGGGTGGCCTCGATCAGGCCGGGCATGAGCCGCTCATGGGCCTCGCCGACGGTCACGAGGACGCTGCCCGCCATGCAGCGCTGGCCGGCCGCGCCGAAGGCGGAGCCAATGATGCCCTCGACCGTCTTCTCCATCACCGCGTCCGGCATGACGACGATGTGGTTCTTGGCGCCGCCGAGCGCCTGCACGCGCTTGCCCGCCTTCGCCGCGCGCTCGTAGACGAGCCGGGCGACGGGCGCCGAGCCGACGAACGAGACGGCGGCAATGCCCGGGTGGTCGAGGATCGCGTCGACAACCTCGCGGCCCCCATTGACGAGGTTGACCACGCCGGCCGGAAGCCCGATCCCGTCGAGCACCTCGAAGGCGATCTGCTGGGTCATCGGGACCTGCTCAGAGGGCTTCAGGACGAACGCGTTCCCGCACGCGATCGCGAAGGGTAGAAACCAGAAGGGGACCATGGCCGGGAAGTTGAACGGGACGATCGCCGCACACACCCCGACGGGCTGTCGGATCGTCTCGGCGTCGATGCCGCGCGAGACGTCCTCGAGGATGCGGCCCTGCATCGTCGTCGGGATCGCACACGCGCACTCGACCATCTCGATCATACGCGCAACCTCGGCGCGTGCGTCGCCGATCGTCTTGCCCATCTCGAGCGTCACCGAGCGCGCGAGGTCCTCCGAGCGTGCGACGAGACCCTCGCGCAACTCGAACAGCTTGCGCGCGCGGGCGATCGTGCTCACGCCCCGCCATTCGGGCAGGGCCGCGCACGCCGCGGCGACGGCCGCGTCGATATCCGCGGCGCCCGACAGTGGCACGCGCGCCAGCGTCTCGCCGGTGGCCGGGTTCGTGACGTCGAGGACCCCGGAGGGATCGCTGGCGGGCTTCCATTTCCCGGCGATGTAGTTGTCGAGCAGGCGGGTGGCGGTTGCGGTCATCTCTCATGCTCCTGAGCGGTCAGGGTCCAATCGTGATCCGGATCGTTGGCCACCGCCCACAGTCGTGTGGGCCCGGCCATTACGTTCAAGTAATACAGTTCGTACCCGGGCGGCGCCGAAACCGTGTGGTAGCCGCGCGGCACGAGCACGCAGTCGCGGTTCCGCACCGACAGCGTCTCATCCAGCGCGCGGTCCTGGCTGTAGATACGCTGCAGCGCGAAACCCTGGGCGGGAGCGAGACGGTGGTAGTAGGTTTCCTCGAGCAGCGTCTCTCTGGGTGGATCGTCGACGTCGTGCTTGTGCGGCGGGTAGCTCGACCAGTGCCCGGCGGGCGTGAGCACCTCGCAGACGAGCAGCGATTCGGCCTCGCGGTCGCCCATGAGAATGGGGTGGACCGTGCGCTCGAGCGCGCCGTGCCCGCGCGTCTCGACTTCGATCTCCTCCCCGGGGAGTCGCCGTGCCGCGACGTCGCCCCGAGGTGCGGGCGCCCAGCACAGCGCGACCTCTCCCTCCCCCGTCACCGAGAACGTCGATCCCGGCGGCAGGTAGACGGCCTCCGGAGGGCCCGACCACGGGTCGCGCCGCCCGCCGACTCCCGTCCACGACCCCTGCGAGGAGGCGATGTCGGCCGTGCCCTCGACCACCACGACGCAGCACTCGCGCCCGCCGCAGTCACGCTCGGCCCGGACAGCCTCGGAAAGGGCGAGGACCTCGAATCCGACATACCACCAGCGCGCCGACTGAGGAGTCACCTGGAGAATCGTTCCGTCGGGCGCGGCCGGGGTCACGCTGACGATCAGCTCGCTCATGCGGGAAAACCCTTCAGATAGTGGCGCTGGGCCGCCCGCGCGCGCTCGTAGTCCTTGCGGGCGGCGCGGACCGAGGCCTGATCGGACACCTCGGCCACGGGCACGTCCCACCAGCTCTCATACTGAGGCACGCCGGCATAGCGATCGGCCTCGACATAGATGACGGTCGGACCCTCGCCGCCGCGGACGGCGGCGAGGGCACCGCGAAGCTCCTCGACACTCTCGGCGCGCAGCAGGTGGGCGCCCAGGCTCGCGGCGTTGGCGGCCAGGTTGACGGGCAGCGCCTCCGAGGCCGCCGGATCGGCGAGCCCGGCCCCGTCGGCGGCGTCGAGCGGCAGCGCGCCGTTCAGTGCGCGCCGGTAATGGGTGCCGAAGCCGTGGGTACCGAGCGAGCGAGACAGCGCCCCGATCGACGCGTACCCGTGGTTATCGACGAGCACGATGACGATCGGGATGCGCTCGGCGACCGCGGTGACCAGCTCGCCGGGGAGCATGAGGTAGGATCCGTCGCCGACGAGCACGAAGACCTCGCGCTCGGGCGCCGCGAGCTTGACCCCAATCCCGCCCGGGATCTCGTAGCCCATGCACGAGTAGCCGTACTCGACGTGGTAGCCCTTGCCGGCGGGGTCGCGCGCCACCCACAGCTTGTGCAGGTCGCCGGGGGCGGATCCGGCCGCGCAGACCACGACGCCGGTCTCGCCCGCCGCCTCGTTGATGGCGCCTATGATCGCCGCTTGGGAGGGGGGTCCCCCGTCGGCGGGCACGGCCGCTGTGAGGCGGGCGACCTCTCCCCGCCACGCTTCGGCCTCGGCCCGCGCTCTATCCTCCCAGGCCCGATCGACGCGGTGGCCGGCGAGTTCGGCGGTTAGCTGCTCGAGCGCAACGCGCGCGTCGGCGAGGAGGGGAAGGGCGGCGTGCTTGGCGGCGTCGAAGCCGGTCACGTTGACGTTGATGAAGCGCACCTCCGGGTCCTGGAAGGCGGACTTAGACGCCGTCGTGAAGTCGCTCCAGCGCGTGCCGAACCCGATCACGAGGTCGGCCTCGCGAGCCAGGCGATTGGCGGCCAACGTGCCCGTCGCGCCGATCGCGCCCAGGCTGAGCGGGTGCGCAGAGACGAGCGCGCCGCGGCCGGCCTGGGTCTCGCCTACGGGAATCCCCGTCGCCTCGACGAAGCGCCGCAGGGCCGCCGTCGCCTCGCTGTAGATGACGCCCCCGCCAGCGACCAAGAGCGGCCGCCGCGCGCTGCGGATCCAGGCCACCGCCCGCCGCAGCCCCTCGGGTGCCGGTGCCTGCCGGAAGATGGACCACGTACGGACAGCGAGGAACTCCTCCGGCCAGTCGAACGCCTCCGCCTGGACGTCCTCGGGCAAAGCCAGCGTGACAGCGCCGGTCTCGGCCGGGTCGGTGAGGACGCGCATCGCCTCCAGCGCAGCCGCCATCAGCTGCTCAGGGCGCTCGATGCGGGCGAAGAAGCGCGATACGGGGCGAAAGCAGTCGTTGACCGAAACGTTTGCGTCGTGGGGAACCTCGAGCTGCTGGAGCACCGGATGGGGCGTGCGCGTGGCGAAGGTATCCCCGGGAAGCAGCAGCACGGGCAGGCGGTTGATCGTCGCCAGCGCGGCGCCGGTGACCATGTTTGTCGCCCCGGGGCCGACCGAGGAGGTGCAGGCGAATGCACCCAGCCGGTTCCGCTGGCGCGCGTAGCCGACGGCTAGGTGCACCATCGCCTGCTCGTTGCGCGCCGGGTGGTAGGGCAGCAGCTCGGGTGCCTGTGCCAGGGCCTGGCCGATCCCGGCGACGTTCCCGTGGCCGAAGATACCTAGGCAGCCGGCGAAGAAGCGGGTGCGGACGCCATCGCGCTCGATCTCCTGAGCGGCCAGGAAGCGTACGAGGGCTTGGGCGACGGTGAGCTCAGGCATGGGCCATGACCTGCTCGATCTCCTCCAGCGTGCCGAAATCATCCGCGCACGCGAGCCGCGAGGCGGCGAGCGCACCGGCCGCGTTGGCGAGCTCGAGCGTGCGCTCGAGATCCCAGCCGTGGACGAGGCCGTGCGCCAGCGTCCCGCCGAAGGCATCTCCCGCTCCGAGTCCATTCACGACCGGCAGGCGGATCGGCGGCACCTCGACAATGCGCTCGCTGGTTGCCGCGAGCACGCCCTCGGGGCCGCGCTTGACGATCGCCAGCTCGACCCCGCGCTCGAGCAGCGCTGCGGCGGCACGCCGGGGGTCCCGCTCGCCGACCGCCACCTCGACCTCGTCCTCGTTGCCAACCGCAACGGTGACGTGCTCGAGCGCCTGCTGCAGGTGCTTCGTCGCCTCGGCAGCCGATGCCCAGAACATGGGCCGGTAGTCAAGGTCGATGACGGTGTGGCTCCCGCCACGCCCGCGTGCGGCGGCGTCGCGCTCGGCGAGGACCTCGAGCAGGGTGCTCCGACTCGGCTCGTCCGAGAGCCCGGTACCCGTCATCCAGAACAGCGCCGCGTCGCTCACCGCCGCGTGGTCGAAGTCCTCGGCCACGAGGTTCATGTCCGGCGCCCTGGGTTCCCGGTAGAAGAGCAGCGGGAAGTGGTCGGGCGGGTGGACTTCGCAGAAGACGATCGGCGTGCGCAGGCGCGGATCGGTGCCGACCCATCGCGCGTCAACGCCGAAGCGCTCGAGCGCGGCTCGCACGAACGGCCCGAACGGATCGTCGCCCACCTTCGTCACCACCGCGGCCCTTGACCCGAGGCGGGCCGCCTGCACGGCGACGTTCGTTGCAGTTCCGCCCAGGTACTTCGCGAAGGTCGCCACCTCGGCCAGCGGCACGCCAGACTGCTGGGGGTAAAGGTCGACCCCGACCCGCCCGGTCGTGATCACGTCATACGGCTGCATGCTGCGTCACCTCGGCGACCGCTATCCAGCGGCCCTCGACGGCGGCCCGCTCGATCGCCTCGCACACCGCCTGGACGGCTGCGCCGGTGGCCAGGTCGGGCGTCCAGTGCCGCTCCGGCCAGGCGGCGAGCAGATCGGCGGCCTGGTTGACGAAGCTCGCGCCGTAGCCGACCCCCTGGCCAATCGGCCACCAGCCCTCCGTCTGCGGATGCGAGGCGTGCTCGGCGCGGATGCGGCGCAGGCCGTAGAGCTCACCCGGCTCCTGCGCATCTCCGTACCAGAGCTCGTTCAGCCGCGCGTAGTCGAAGCGCAGCGTCCCCCTCGTCCCGTTGACCTCGACGGCGAAGTCGCATGGCCGCCGCGGCGCCACCTTGGCCGTCTCGAACACCCCCAGCGCGCCCGAGGCGAACCGGAGCAGCGCACTCGATGCCTCGTCGTTGTCGACCTCGCGCGGGGGCATGCCGCCGGTGCCCGGGCGCGAGCGCGTGAAGGTCTGCGATTGGGCGCTGACCGTCTCGACCTCGCCGATGAGCCAGGTCGCCAGGTCGATGAGATGCGCGCCGAGGTCGGCGATCGTGCTCGCGCCCTCCGCCCGGGCGAAGCGCCAGTCCCACGGGATCTCGGGGTCGAGGAACTCGTCCGAGAGCCAGGTCCCGCGCCACAGCCGGGGCTCGCCGATCCGTCCCTCCTCAACCATCCGCTTCATGAGCGAGAGGGCGGGCAGCCGACGATAGTTGAAGCCGATCGCGTTCGGGACGCCGGCCGCCGCGACCGCGCCGGCCGCCCGCGCCGCCGAGGCGTAGTTGGCAGCCAGCGGCTTCTCGCAGACGACGGCCTTACCCGCCTGGGCTGCGGCCTCGACAATCTCTGCGTGCGTGCCCGGCGGCGTGCACACGTGGACGATGTCGACCGCCGGATCTTCGACGACCTCGCGCCAGTCATCGACCGCGCGCTCGATGCCATAGAGCGCCGCCGCCTCGGCGACGGCGTCGCGATGGCGCCCGCTGATCACGCGCAGGCGAGGACGCACCGGGAGCCGGCGGATGTGCGGCGCCACCGTGTAGCCGTAGGAGTGGGCCTTGCCCATCATCCCGTAGCCGACGATGCCGATGCCGACCTCGTGGATCATGTGGCGACCGTGCCCGTGTGCGCGACCCGAGCGCCCCCGGCCCGCAGCGACTCGGCGGCCAGCTCGGCGGCGAGGAGCGCGGCCACCGCGTCAGCGCCACCCGCACCCTCGCGGGGAGCGCCCCGCACCGCCCGCGCGAACGCCTCGGCCTGGAGCCGCAACGCCTCGCGGTAGGCCGCGTCGGCCATCTCGCCCCACATGAACGGGATGCGCTCGTAGCCCTCCGTCCCCCACACCTCGACCCAGCACGAGTCATTCATCGGGAAGCGGCGGCCGAGCGAGATCGTCGCCACGGCACCGCCGGAGAGCCCGGCGAGCATGGCCGCAGAGTCGGGATCGTGCGCCGCCCGTGGCTCCGAGCTCGGTCCCGCCGCCGCGCTCAGCCAGTCGAACTCCTGCCCGGTCAGCCAGCGGACCTGATCGAACTCGTGCACGCCCATGTCGACGGCGATGCCGCCGCTGTGGGCTCGGAACTGCTCGGACGGCAGCTGTGCGTCCCATTGCAGGCAGGCCACCTGGCTGATCTCACCCAGGGTGCCAGCCGCGATCCGCTCACGCAGCTCCTTCAGCGCCGGCACGAAACGGCGGAAATAGCCAATCTGGAGCAGCACTCCCCTCCCCTCCGCGGCGCCCGCGGCCGCCCGCGCATCCGCCGGGGTCACCCCGAGCGGCTTCTCGCAGAGCATCGGCAGGCCTGCTGCCGCGAAGGCGGCGACGACGTCTGGGTGCCGGTCGGAGGGGGCTGCGATCAGGACGCCTTCGGGCGGGCCGGCGGCGAGCAGCTCCTCCGGTTCGGCGAACACCCGCAGGCCGTCGTCCGCGAGCTGCTGGCGCCGCGGACCGTGGGGCTCCACCACGCCGGTGAGCTCGATCGTCTCCGAGCGCTGGAGGATGTCGAGGTGGACGGTGCCCATCCGTCCCGCCCCGACGAGCGCAATCCGGACCGGCTCAGACGCCATGCGCGCGCAGGTACTCCCGGTTGCGCCGCTGGTCGAGTGCCGGCTGATCGGGGTGCTCCGGATCGGGTAGCACGTCCTGCTCGACCACGAGCCAGCCCCGGTATCCGATGCGCTCTAGCGCGCCCAGCACCGCCTCAACGTCGATGTCGCCGGCGCCGAGGGCGCAGAAGGCCTTCCTCCGCCAGATCTCCTCCACCGGCGCGGCCTCGGCGACGATCTCCTCGAGCGTGGCCGTGCGAGCGTCCTTCAGGTGGACTTGGTTTATGCGCTCGCCCCACTCCTCGATCGCGCGCAGCGGCTCCCCGCGGCCGAGCAGGAGATGGCCCGTGTCGAGGCACAGACCGACGTCGCTCAGCTCGAGCAGCCGCTCGATCTCCCACTGCGCCTCGATGTAGGTCGCCGTGTGGTGGTGGAACGTCGGGTCGTACCCGCGGGCTCGGCAGCGTTCGACCGCCTGCGCGAGGCCTGCCGCGAACCGCTCCCAGCCCTTATTGTCGAGGCTCACGCTGCGGTCTAGCGCGGCACGGCCGGGATAGCGCGAGCGCACGGACGAACCCGCGTCGGCCAAGGTCGGCTTGGGGGCGGGGACGATGCCGTTGAGCGAATCGAAGGTGTCGAGCAGGGCGTCGAGCTCCCCGAGCGCGTCGGGCATCTTCTCCGGCTCGGAGAACGGCAGCTCGAGGTAGCCGCCGGCCAGTCCGAGCCCACGCTCGGCGAGACGCTCGGGCAGCGTCTGGGCCGTGCCGAGATAGCCGACCGGACCGAGGTCGACGCCGCGGTAGCCGGCCTCGGCGACCCAGTCGAGGAGCGTGAGCGGCTCGGGGACGTGGGGGTCGACGCCGACGGTGATCTCGAACGCGCCGTAGCTCACGGGCGCGTTGGCCACCACCATGTCGCTCATGACGTGCTCCGGAACTCTGCGGGGGCGTGCGCCTCCATGTGGACGCGGGCGATCGCCTCGCAGGCGCGCACGTCGGCCATCCCGTCGGCACCTGACGTGCGCGGCTCGCGGCCGGTGGCGATGCAGTCGGCGAACTCGACTAGCTCGCGCTTGAACGCCTCGTCGTAGGAGACAATCTCCTCGCGTTCGAAGCTGTACGTCGTGCCCGGCTCGCCGCCCTCGACGGTCAGGAGGCTCGGCATGCTGTGCAGGAACGGCGACGGGAGCGTCAGCGTGAGCCGCTCGTCGGGGCCATAGAAGGCGAACTCCTGCTTATAGCGGGCGATCCCCGGCAGGTCTACCCACGACAGGTGACAGTCGATCTCGCCGAAGCGCATGTTCACGCCGACGCACTGAGCCGTCAGGTCGGCGGAGCGGATCTCTGTGGGCTCCCCGAGCACGCCCCGCAGGGCGTTGATTTCGTGCACGAGGTTGTCCAGGAGAATCCAGCGATAGCAGTGGCGCGTTTGCTCGTCAGCGTCGCCGAGGGCAACGTCGAGCGCGCGCTCCTCTGCCGCCTGGAGCTTGTCGATGATCGCAGCCGGCGGCGGGTCGCCCTGGATGAGGGTCAAATGCGACACGTAGGGCAGGTACGGCGACTCGAGCGTGGTCACACGCGCCAGCCGGACGTCGCGCACCGCCGGCATCAACTCGGCGAGCCGCTCGTAGGCGGGGTCGTAGCGCTTCATCGTGCCGACCATGAGGCGCACGTCGGCCCACTTGGCAGCGTCGATCATGCGGGCGCACGCCTCGCTGGAGAGCGCCATCGGCTTCTCGACGAACACGTGGCGGCCGGCGTTCGCGGCCGCGATGGCCACGGGTGCGTGGTCGCCGGAGGTGAGTACCATCACGGCGTCTAGGTCGTCTTCCACCAGGTCCTGCCAGCGAGTGTGGACGCGGCCGGCACCGTAGCGCTCGGCGCAGGCCACCGCCACCGACTCGGAGAGGTCGCAGACCGCTGCGATCTCGAAGCGGTCGGAGAGTTCACTCAAATACGGGAGATGCATGACTTGTGCGATCAGGCCGCACCCCACTACACCCACCCGGGTTCGACTTTTCAACTCGCCTCCTCTGGAACGTTCCATGGGAAGATATCGGGAAGCCAAAAGAGTGTCAAGATCGCGGCGCGAGCGTGCAGGGCCGCGAACGGCAACGCGACACGTCCGCGTGCCCGTCGAGCTGCGGGTGCGCGAGGCGACCGCCCCCGCCCCCACGCCGGCCCTCATCCGACTCCTCCGGCCCCGGGCCGGGAGCGACGCGCCTAACCGACCTCTCGCTTGACGATGTACTGGCCTTGCGGTAGAAAACGTCGCCTGGAACGCTCCAAAGCTACCGAACTCTCGCTTGACGATGTGCTGGCTTTGCGGTAGAACACGTCGCCTGGAACGCTCCAAGTGCAGCGGTCACGCTATTGAGAGGATGGAGAGCAGGTGTGAACGTCCTGGTTCAACCTTTTGAGGATGAGAAAGTTCTCGCTGGAGGGCGTTGTGGTGGTTGGCGTCGTAGAGGACGCGGCTTTTCGAGCGGCGACAGAGGACGCGGGCCCAGGCGCGCCCGACGATTCGGATCGTATGGGGGTGGTCTCCGCGGGGTCGTCCGTCGGCGAAGTTTCGGTGTGCCCAGTGGTGCCACTGGTGGGGGCGAGGGTGCTGGTCGCGTCGCGGAAGCGGTGGTCGCAGCCGCGTCGGAAGCCGGTGAGCTTCTTGCGTCCCGATTCGACGGTGATGGGCGCCACGCAGGCGTCGGCGGCGAGGTGCTCGGCGGTGGGGTATCGCATGCGGCTTTGGCCGATCTCGGCCAGCAGGGTGGCGGCGGTGACGACGCTCTTGGGGTCCTTGAAGAAGGACAGAAATATTTCGCAACGGGGCTCCGTCCTGTTGCGGCTTCAGGCAGCCACACCCGTCCGGAAGTTACGTCTCACACGGGCCATCACGGCGGCAATCCCGAATGGCCTTCTCTCGGCGGTCGGCTGCGCGACCTAATCACAACGGCCGTGACAGAAAGGTTGACCTATGAGCGTCACTGATCATGGCCAATCGGAAGCCACGAGAATCGCGGTGGTCGCTGAGGCCTTCCTCGAGAAGCCACTCGCCGAGCTGCTCGAGTGGCTGGGCGACGCCGCGCCCGAGGTGACGGGACTCGAGCTCGGTGCCGGCGGCTACGCGCCCCACCCACACTGCGACCGGGATCGGCTGCTAAACGATGCGGCTGCCCGCCGCGAGTGGCTGGGCCGAATCGAGGACCGCGGCTTCGCCGTGTGCGCGCTGAACGCGTGGGGCAACCCCCTGCACCCCAACCGCGAGCTCGCGCGCGCCCACGACCGCGACCTGCGCAAGGCGATCCGCTTGGCGGCCGCGCTCGGAGTCGACCGCGTCGTCGCCCTCGCTGGCTGTCCTGGCGTAGCGCCCGGTGAGCGCACGCCCCACTTCGCCGCGGGTGGCTGGCTGCCCTACCTAGAGGGCATCTACGAGCGCCAGTGGGAGGACGCCGTGGCTCCGTACTGGAGCGAGTTGACCGAGTTCGCCCGCGCAGAGCACCCCGAGTTGCTCATCTGCATCGAGCTACATCCGGGGACGGTCGTCTACAACGTCGATACGTTCTCCCAGCTCGCCGCGCTGGCTCCCAACTTGGCGGCCAACCTCGACCCGAGCCACTTCTTCTGGATGCAGATGGATCCGCTCGCCGTCGTCGAGGCAATCGGCGACCGCATCGGACACGTGCACGCGAAGGACGTCAAATTCGATGAGCGCTCACTCGCTCTCAACGGCCTCCTCGACCGCCGCTGGAGCGGTGCCCGCTCCGAGGGGTTGCCGTGGAAGTTCGCCATCGTCGGCGCCAGTCATGATGCCACCTGGTGGAGCGAGCTCGTGCAGCGACTGGCCGCGAGCCCGGTGCGGAGTATCGCCATCGAGCACGAGGATCCCGACGTGCCTGCCGAGGTCGGGGTCCCGGAGGTGGCCGGCCTCCTCGCCCCCACGCTCGGGAGTCACAGACGCCAGCTGTCCCTGAGTAGTGAGTGGAGACGATGACGGACGTACGCTTCGAACAGGTCTGGAAGCTGTTCGGAGAGGCGGCGCCCGCCGTCGCCAATCTGAACCTGCACATTCGTGAGGGCGAGTTCCTCGTCCTCGTCGGCCCCTCCGGGTGCGGCAAGACGACCTCGCTGCGATTGCTGGCGGGGCTCGAGCGGCCCACCTTCGGCCGCATCTGGTTCGGCGAGCGCGACGTGACCACGCTTCCGCCCGGCGAGCGCGATGTCGCCATGGTGTTCCAGAGCTATGCGCTGTACCCGAACATGACGGTGTACAAGAACCTGTCGTTCGGGCCGACCGTCCGTAAGGAAGACCGCAAGGACCTGCGCCGGCGGATCGACGAGGTCGCCGAGATCCTGGGCATTGGCGGCCTGCTGAACCGCCGGCCGACCGAGCTCTCCGGCGGCCAGCGCCAGCGCGTCGCCCTCGGGCGCGCCCTCCTGCGCGAGTCCCAGCTCTTCCTTCTCGACGAGCCGCTCTCGAACCTCGATGCCGCGCTGCGCGTCCAGATGCGCGCGGAGCTCATACGCCTGCACAAGCGCCTGACCCACACGACCAGCGTGTACGTCACCCACGACCAGGTCGAGGCGCTCACCATGGGCGACCGCGTCGCGGTCCTCAAGGATGGCGACGTCATGCAGGTCGACACCCCTGCCGTCCTGTACGACAACCCAGCCAACACGTTCGTGGCCACTTTTATCGGCTCGCCGAAGATGAACCTCCTCGACGGGCACCTCGGCGGAGGCGAGGAGTACACGCTGACGATCCTCGGCACGCGCGTTGCGCTGCACCGCGCGCAGCTGAGCGCGCTGCGGGCCAACGCGGGCGAGTCGGTGCGGGTGGGGTTGCGTCCGGCCGACCTGCGCCCCGTTGACGACGCCGCAAGCACCGAGTACAGCGGCCGGCTCGATGCGGTCGTTGACGTCGTTGAGCAAACCGGCAGCGAGGTCTTCGCCACCGTGCGGGTCGGCGAGCAGCTGCTCGTGGCGCGCTTCCCACGCCATCACGTCCCCGAGATGGGCGATCACGTGGAGCTCGCCTTCAATCCTCATCAGCTGTACTTCTTCGCCGCCGAGACGGGAGAGCGGCTGATCGATCGTGAGGCGGTGCTGCGCGAGGTGGGTGAACTTCGCGACGGCGCCGCCTTGTCCCTAGGTCAAACACGAACGTAAGAGGAGAAAGCTTCCATGCGGATGGGTCGTCTCACGCGCTGCGCGCTAGCGGCGCTCTCCTTGGCGGTGGCCGCCGGCGTCGCTGCATGCAGTGGCACCGCTCACACGGCCACCTCGCCAAGCTCGGGCAACGCGAAGACAATCAAGGTCGCCTTCGGCTCGACCTACGTGTTCGACACGACCGGCCTGACCAACAAGTGGTGGAACCAGGTCGCCCAGCAGTTCGAGGCCTCCCATCCCGGGATCAAGGTCCAACTCGTGCCGATCCCCGGCAGCTACAACGACATCGTCAATAAGCTGAGCCTTCTCTACCGCAACCCCTCGACGGCTCCTGACGTGGCGGAGATCCCAACCGGGCAGATCGGCCTGTGGGCGAGCTCGGGCTACCTGCGCCCGCTCAACAGCGAGCTGCCGAGCACGAGTTGGTGGAACGAGTTCCCCGCCGTCGTCCAGAGCGAGGGCACGTTCGGCGGCAAGGTTTACGCCGTCAACCAGGGCGAGAACGACTCGGCGATTTTCTACAACAAGAAGCTGTTCGCCCAGGCCGGCATCTCCGTACCGTGGACGCCACACAACTGGAGTGACATCCTCGCAGCGGCGCGGAAGATCAAGGCCAAGCTGCCGGGCGTCATCCCGCTGTGGTTCCTCGCCGGCTCCGGGTCCGGGGCCAACGGTCTGCTGCAGGGCATCAACAATTTCATCGTCGGCACCGCGACGCCGAAGATCCAAGACGGCAACAAGTGGGTAGTCGACAGTCCCGGCATCCGTGACTCGCTGACGCTGCTCAAGACGGTGGTCGACGAGGGCCTCGACGCGTCGGAGTCCCAGCTCTTCAGCCCGAACGCCGTGACGACCCCGCTCGCGCTGTTCCCGCAGGGCAAGCTCGCCATAGCCATCGGCTCCAACTACTACCCGGGCAACTGGACGAAGTTCATCAACGCTCCGGCGTGGCCGGCGGCGCCCCAGACGATGGGTGTCGTGCCGATCCCGACCGAGCATGGCGGCGGCATCGCCAGTACCCTCGGCGGTTGGGACTATGCGATCTCGGCGAACTCGGGCAACCCGAAGGCCGCCTTCGACCTCATCAACATCATGGAGAACCGGCAGAACTCCATCGACGCGGCCAACTGGGCGGGCTGGGTGCCGCCGAACAAGACATACTGGACGGCCCCCGCGTTCACGAACTTCGCCTTCTCCCAGGCCCTGTTCGGCCAGATCTTGCCTCACGCGACGCTCACGCCGTCCTCGGCCAACTACTCGATCTGGGTGCAGGGCATGGGCAACGCGACCGGTCAGATCGTCCAGAACCCCAACACGACGGTGAATCAGGCGATCAACACGCTGAAGTCCTATGTCTCGAACCAGCTCGGCCCGGACAGCGTCGAAACGCTCAAGTAGAGGCCGAGGCGGAACGGGAGCGCGACGGAGCACGAATGGCCACCATGAACGCCAGCGGAGCGCCGGCCGAGATGCTGCCGTTCGGGGGCCGGCAGGACGTCCCGCAGCGGAAGCGGCTCGATGTCGAGCGCTTTCAATGGGGATCGATGGTTCTGCTTCTGCCGGCGCTCGTGCTCCTCGTCCTCCTGTTCCTAATCCCGGTCGGCTACGCCTTCTTCCTCGGGTTCACCAACCTGAGGCTGGTGGGGCCGACCGCGCTCAGCTACCACTTCACCGGGCTCGCGAACGTCCGCCAGCTCTTGCACGACAATGTCTTCCCGCTGTCGGTCGAGCTGACGGCGATCTTCGTCGTGGGCTCGGTCGTGGGCACGGTCATCGTCGGGCTAGCGCTCGCCCTGCTCATGCGTACGGCCAACGGCCTCATCCGGATCCTGGTCGGCGGCGTAGCCGTCGTGGCCTGGATGATGCCCGCGGTGACCGCCGGCATGACCTGGTACGCCTCGACGACGGCGGGCGGCACGTTCGGGACGCTGCTCGGACTGAGCAGCTCCGACTTCCTGCACAGCCAGCCGCTGCTGATCGTGACGCTCGCCAACACGTGGTCGCAGTGCGGCTTCGCCATGCTTGTCTTCGCCGCTGCGCTGCGCAACATCCCCAGCGAAGTGATCGAGGCGGCCACGCTCGAGAACGCCTCCCGCGTCCAGCGCTTCCGGATGATAATGCTGCCGCTACTACGGCCCACGATCGTCACCACGGTGCTGCTCGTGACGCTGCTCACGCTGGCCAACTTCTCGCTCATCTACATCATGACGCAGGGAGGACCGGGCAACTCCACGAACATCCTGCCCGTCTACTCCTACCAGCAGGCGTTCTCGTTCAACAACCTGGCCTACGGGGCACTGATCGGTGACGTCATGGTGATCATCGCGACGATGTTCGGTTTCGCCTACGTCCGGGCCTCGAAGGTGCGCGTATGACCGATCTCGCCCTCTCGAATCGCTCCGTCGCCGGTCTCGTCGAGCCGGCACGCGTACCGGACTCGGCGCCGCGGGTGCCCGCACCATCCCGGTGGGGGCGGTGGACGGGTAACCTCATTCTGTCCGTGATCGGCGTCGCGTTCGCGCTGCCGATGCTGTGGCTCCTGCTCGCTTCGCTCGATTCCCATGCCTCATGGAGCATCGAGTTACCGAATTTCACCCTGGCCAATTTCCAGGCCGCCACGGCGTCCGATAAGCTTCAGTCGCTCTGGAACAGCTTCGTCCTCTCCGGCGTGGCTACGATCGTTTCGACCACCGCCTCCGCGCTCGCCGCCTACGCCCTCTCGCGCCGGCGCATTCCCTGGAAGGGACCCATCCTCCTCATCGTCCTCTTCCTCTCCGGCGTGCCGATGTCGATCCTCATCGTGCCTGTCTACCAGATGTTCGCCCAGGAGAACTGGCTCTCGATCATGCCGGCAGCGATCTTCCTCGGAGTGACGGCGATGCCCTTCGAGATCTGGCTGATCAAGAATTTCATGGACGCCATCCCGATCGATCTAGAGGAGGCGGCACGGATCGAGCGCGCGAACACCTGGCAGATCCTCACCCGGGTCGTCGGGCCGCTCGCCCTGCCGGGGATCGGCGCCGGCGCCATTTACGCCTTCGTCAACGCCTGGGGCTCCTTCATCGTCCCGCTTGTGCTGATCAGCGATCCCAACCAACAGCCGGGTCCGATCGCCATCTACGGCTTCATCGGCGCAGCGAACGTGCGCTACGGGGACATCGCCGCTTTCTCGCTGCTCTACGCGCTGCCCGTGTTCTTGCTCTACGCGATCATGTCGCGGCTGTTCACGGGCGGGTTCACGCTCGGTGGCGCCATCAAGGGCTGAGGCCGCGGCCGGTCGGTGCGGCCGGGGCCGCCGGATGTCGGCCCGGGCTACCCGTCGGCGGCCCGACCGCCAAGGGTCACACCAGCCCGAACTTGGATGAGAACACCGGCTGGACCGGTCCTATCCGCCAAGAACAAGTCGGTGGCCGGGCGGGCCGGACGAGCACAGCACGCCTACCCCTGGGTGGATCCAGCGGTTCACGCGGGCGCCGAAGCAGCCGCAGTACAGCCGACAGCACGGCCACCCAGCCTTGAAGCGCCCGAGCTGGCCCGGCCGGGGCGGCTCGTCCCGGCGGTCGGGGCGGATGAGAGTGGCGTCGAAGGAGGCGACCGTCTGCTCGAACTCGGCGCCCGCGAACCCTTTGTCGCCGATGATGATCTCGCCGCCGGTGAGCAGCCCGCCGGGGCGGGCGCGCTCGAGCGCGGCGACTTCGCGCTCGGGCTCGTTGGCTGGCGGCAGGCAGAAGCTGACCGGCATCCCGTCCGGGGCGCACAGCAGATACCGCCCAAGCCCCCAGAAGTACCGCGAGTGCGAGGCGCAGTACCCATAGGTGGCCCAGCCGGCCAGCTCCGAGCGCTTGCGGGTCTCCCGGGATTGGCCGCACGGCACCGGCGTGGAGTCCAGCAGCCGGATCCGCTCGCAGAACGACGGCGGGACCCTGGCCAGGTACTCGATGAGCTGGCAGATCTGCGGCGCGAGCGATCTGAGCCGCTCCTTATAGCCCGGCTGCTTGGGGATGTAGGGGAACAGGTGGCCGAGCGTCTTGCCGTGCCAGCCGCAGGAACCGCCGCTCGGAGTGGCACTGCAACAGGATCTGCGCGACCGCGAGCGCGATGAGCTCCGCCGAGCTGATCCTTGGGCGTTCGTCCTGCACCACCTCTGGCGGGCAGGAGATCATCCACAAGCACGTAAAGTGGTCGTCGAGGTCGGCGAGCACGAGGCACCTCCGTGGTCGACGTTGCGATTGCAACGCCGACCTTCGCCGACCTCCCCCTCCCGCCTGGCCCAGCCATCACAGCCACCACCAATTCGGAATCACCCATCTAACGTAGATGTAGCCGTTGATACGAACCTGCGCCGTCAGGACTTACAGCGGCACAGGGACGCTGGCAGCGCTCGGGACGGAGGCGCCCGCACGAACGCTTCGCACCGCTTGAAATGGAACGTTCCAGCCGGTAGAGTGCGAGGACACCGGTCGCGGCCCAGTCCGCGTCGGCACCGCCCCCGACCACGAGGAGAGAGATGAGCGCGACGGCAAAGGCCGCTGTGATGCTCGGGCCGGGCCGCCTGGAAGTCCAGACGTTCGAGGTGCCCGACCCCGAGCCCGGCGCCGTGATCCTCGAAGTGGCCATGTCGGGCATCTGCGGCACCGACAAGCACACCTTTCGCGGGGAGACGCTCCAATACGCGGGCACCCCGCACGAGCGCCAGCTCGAGTATCCGATCATCTGCGGCCACGAGAACGTCGGCCGTGTGGCCGCCACGGGCGGCGAGGTCTTCGACAGCGAAGGGCATCCGCTGAAGCCCGGCGATCGCGTCGTGCCGTCGGCCAACGTGGCCTGCGGCGAGTGCTGGTTCTGCCGCAGCGGGCAGCCGTACTACATGTGCGAGCGGCTCGAGGACTACGGGAACAGCCTGAACGCCGGGCGGCCGCCGCACCTCTTCGGCGGGTGGAGCGAGTACATGTACCTCCTGCCCGGCACGCAGCTGTTCCGCGTCCCCGACGAGCTTCCCGATCACGTCGCCGTCCTGACCGAGCCGATGGCGGTGACGCATGGCTTCGACCGAGCGCGGCTGCTCAACCAGACGTTCGCCGAAACGACCGTCGTCTACGGCGTGGGGCCGCTCGGGATGTGCCACCTGATCAAAGCGCGGCTGATGGGCGCGGGCCGCATCATCGCCATCGACCGCTTCCCCTCACGGCTCGATCACGCCGCCGACTTCGGGGCCGACGATGTGCTGAACGCCTCCGAGTGCGAGCCGGGCGCGCTGATCGAACGCGTACATACACTGACCGCAGGCCGTGGTGCCGACGTCGTGCTTGACTGCAGCGGCGTTCCAGACACCTTCGTGGCGAGCCTGCGCATGGTGCGGGTAGGAGGAACCGTGGTGGAGGCCGGGGCGTTCGTCGACATGGGACCCGTCGCCATCAATCCCAATGCCGACGTCTGCACCAAGAACGTGAATGTTCTCGGCATCGGCGGCGAGACTGCGCAGTCATACGCTCCGGCCATGCACCTGCTGGCGCACAACCTGCGCACGCTGCCGCTCGAGCGCTTCGTCTCGCACCGGCTGCCGCTCGAGCGCGCGCAGGAGGCTGTCGAGCTCGCGCAGCGCGATGAGGCGATGAAGGTCGTGATCTCGGCCAGGGCGGTCTGATCCTCCACCCGCCCGGCCGTGATCGCGATTCTCGGCGGCTTCGGTGCCGCGCTGATCTGGTCGGTCGGGGCGATCTTCGCCTCCCGGGCGGCGCAGAAGCTCGGTCCGAGGCTCACGCTCGCCTGGGTGATGGGCCTCGGCCTCGTGATGATGGGAGCGATCCTGCCGTTCTCAAGTCACGCGCGGCTGTCGAGCGCCGCCGTCATCTGGCTCGTCGTGGGCGGCGCGGGCAACGTCGGGGGACTCCTGCTCATGTACCGGGCGCTGCGCGTCGGACAGATGGGCGTCGTGATGCCGGTGGTCTCCACCGAGGGCGGGATCGCAGCTCTCATCGCCATCATCACCGGGCAGGCCGTCGGCGTGCTTCGTGGCGCCGCGCTTGCGGTCACCGTCCTCGGGGTGATGCTCACGGCGTTCGCGCGCTCGCCCGTACGGGAGGATGAGCCGGCGCCGTCGCCGTCTGTGCTCGAGCCGGCCATGGCCGGTGCCCTTGAGCCGCCGAAGGTGAGCGTGAACTTGCCCCACCCGCGCGGCCACGAGGATCGCGTGGGGGCGGCGTGGGCGTGTCTCGGCGCCCTCGTCTTCGGGGTGGGGCTGTTCGGGACCGGCCGGGCGGGATCGCTGGTGCCCGCCGGCTGGGCGATCCTCCCGCCGCGGGTCGTCGGCGTGGTCGTCGTGACGCTCCCGATGGCGCTGCGCGGCCAGCTTCGCGTGCCGACTGGGATGATAGGCGCCGTCACCCTCTCGTCCGCATGCGAGATCGGAGGCTTCTATGCCTACGCCGTGGGCGCGCGACACGGGATCGCCGTGGCGGCGGTCCTCTCGACGCTGACCGGAGCCATCGCCGCCGGCTTCGGCCGGGTCCTCTTCGGCGAGCGCCTGCGCTTCACTCAGCTGGTGGGGATCGCCACGATCTTTGTCGGCGTGGCCACGCTCAGCCTGGATCCACCGGGGCGGTAGCTCGGTTCCGTCTGGTCCATAAAGAAGAATGACCTCCTGTGCAGGGCTTTAACGGCTGAGTGGAGCAGTCGGGGCCTGCGGGCAGGAGGTCATTTTCAAGGTGCATGATGACGAGCGGGTCGGACTGGACGGTCTGCAGGTCAAATTCGATGATGAGCGCGCGGTGTCGGACGCCGTGGTGATGCTGGTCGCGACGCTCGCTGGGCGGCTGGGGATCGAGCGGTTGGCTGGGCGGCTGGTCAGCTTGGGTGGGGATCGTCCTGAACCGCCCCCGGTTCTGTAGACACGGTTACCTTATGGTTCAAACCCTATTGGTGAGCGCGGAAGTAGTAGCGACTGTTGGAATGTTGGCAGCCCGAAGGGTTGTCAAAGCTCTGCGTAGCAGAGCGTCATTTCAACAGTCGGCCGTTGGTTCTCGACGGGCGACAGCTTCGCTGTCGCCCGTCCCTCAAGACCGCAAAGTTCGAGCCGGCGAGACGGGGCCGACGAGAGGGGGCGGTCCCGGCCGTGCGGCCGGTCGGGATCACCGGCCGTCGGCGGGGTCCGTGCCGACGGCCGACGCCCGTGCTGCTCAGATGCTCGCCATGACCGTCTCAGGCGCCGCCTCGCGGGACGCCTGCTCGTAGCCGGCCGGGGAGAGATAGCCGAGCTTGGAGTGCCGACGGTGCGGGTTGTACCAGCCCTCGATGTACTCGAAGATCGCCGAGCGCGCCTCGGCCCTGGTGGCCCAGGTGTGGCGGTAGATCAGCTCCTTCTTGAGGGTGGCATGGAAGCTCTCCGAACAGGCGTTATCGAAGCAATCTCCCTTGCTGCCGGTCGACGGCGTGATCCCCGCCCGGGCGCACCGCTCACCGAACACCACGGCCGTGTACTGCGAGCCCTGGTCGGAGTGGTGGATGCACCCAGCGTCGGGCTTGCGCTGCGCGACCGCCATCTTTAGGGCGGCGATCACCAGCTCCTTGCGCATATGGCTGGCCATCTCCCAGCCGACGATCCGGCGGCTGAACAGATCCTCGACGTGCGCGAGCAACAGCCACCCCTCCAGCGTCCAGATGTAGGTGATGTCCGCCGACCAGGCCCGGTCCGGCGCGTCGGGATCGAAGTCTCGCTCGACCAGATCGGGTGCCGTGCGAACGCCCTCCACGCGGATCGTGGTGCGCTTGCGCGGCCGCGGCAGCAACCCGGACAGGCCGGCGAGCGCCATCAGCCGCTCCACCCGCTTCTTGCCTACGCGAATCCCGTGCTCGAGCCGCAGCTCGGCATGGATCCGCCGGGAACCGTACGTACCCTTCGACTTGGCGTGGATCGCCCGGATCTTCTCGGTCAGCCACGCATCGGTCAGCTCCCGGTCGCAAGGCGCCCGGCGCTCCCACGCATAGAACCCGGCGCGGGAGACGCCGAGCAGCCTGCACATCACATCACCGCCACCTCGTGATTGGCCCTCTCCGCAGCGATGAACCGGAAGGCGGCTACCGGGGCAACGCGTCCTCCGTGGCGAAGAAGGCCGCGGCTTTTACCAGGATCTCCCGCTCTTCCCGCAGGATGCGCTTCTCACGGCGCAACCGCCTGAGCTCCTCCTTCTCCTCGCTCGAGACCCCGTGCGTCCGGCCGGCGTCGACGTCCGCCAGCTTGACCCAGTTACCCAACGACTGCTCGGTGACCCCCAGATCCTTCGCGATCTCCTTGATCGACCGCTCGCCCTTCGCCTTACCGACTAGCTCGACCGCCTCACGACGGAACTGCTCCGGGTACGGTGGACGCGTGCGTGGCATGGACACCACATCCTTTCCGCCGGGTCGGACAGACCCAAGCGATCAGGTGTCCACAAAACCGAGGGCACTCCACTTGCTCTGCGCACGCCGCCACCGCCCCTTCGTCAGGTTCCACAGCTGTCAGAAGCCGGAACCGTAGGAGCACGACGGCGTGCGCTCCCTCCTGCCCGCAGGGTCAGGCGCTCCCAGAGCCCCGACCTCATAGCCAAACACCGCGGACGACGGCAGCTATCAAGCAGCGCAAACCCCGCCACCAGCAGCCGAAACGCCTCGCGCGGCACGGCAGCCGCGCAGCGCTGCCTGATCCACCG
Organism: Solirubrobacteraceae bacterium; assembly: GCA_035294345.1. Taxonomy (GTDB): domain Bacteria; phylum Actinomycetota; class Thermoleophilia; order Solirubrobacterales; family Solirubrobacteraceae; genus Palsa-465. Next base: position 2,729 of record DATGLC010000021.1, on the reverse strand, counting down.
ACAACGGCCGTGCTACCCCGCGACCGTTGACGGTGGCCATGAAAACCTCCCCGTAGGCGGCCACTGAATCTCCCCGCTGGTGGCCGCCAGTTCTGCTCATGGGTGGCCACTTGTTCTCCCCACGGTTCTGTCCTGAGCGGCCTGTAGTTCGGCGTGCTTCGTCAACTGCGAGGGACGTCAGGAGGCCCAGATTGAAGAGAGCGGAGGAAGTGATGGAGATTCTGGAGGCGTATGACTTGACGGGCTCGCTGCGTGGCGCGGCGGCGCTGGCGGGTTGCGATCACAAGACGGTGAAGCGCTGGGTGGAGGTCCGCGAGCAGGCTGACGGGCGGCTGCCGGGGCGGGCTGCGCGGCCGCGGTTGGTGATGGTCGAGCCGTTCGCCGGGAAGGTGGCGGAGCTGGTCGAGCACTCCCGCGCGCGCATCCGGGCGGATAAGGCGCACGGGGTGCTGGTCGCGATGGGGTATCAGGGGTCGTATCGGACGACGCGGCGGGCGGTCGCCGAGGCCAAGCGGCGCTGGCGCCAGCAGCATGGGCGCCGCACCCGGCCGTGGATCCCGCAGCCGGGGAAGTGGCTGCAGTGGGACTACGGGGACGGGCCGGAGGTCGCGGGTGTGCGAGCGGTGTTGTTCTGCGCGTGGCTGGCGTGGTCGCGGTTTCGGGTGGTGGTGCCGTTGCGCGATAAGACGATGGCGTCGGTGGTGATCGGGCTGGACCGGACGCTGCGGGCGATCGACGGGGTCCCGACCTACGCGCTGACGGATAACGAGAAGACGGTGACCGTCGAGCATGTGTGCGGGATCGCGGTGCGCAATCCGACGATCGTTGAGGTCTCTCGCTATTACGGGCTGACGATCGCGACCTGCGAGCCCGCCGACCCGCAGAGCAAGGGCGGCAGCGAGGCGACGGTCAAGCTCGCGAGGGCGGATCTGGTGCCGACCTGCCACAACCTGCGCGATGAGTACGAGGACTGGGACGCGCTGGAGCGGGCGTGCCAGCAGTTCATGGCCGATGTCAACACGCGCCCGCACCGCTCAACCCGCCAGCCGCCGGTGATGCTTTTGGGCCACGAGCACGAGCATCTGCATCGTGTCCCGAAGCTGCCGCACACGCTGTGCTTCGGGCAGACCCGCAAGGTCGACCGCCAGGCGACGGTGTCGGTCGGTGATGCGATCTACTCGGTGCCGCACGGTCTGATCGGCGAGCGCGTCTGGGTCCGCGTGGAGGGCGAGCAGCTGGTCGTCGTGCATGTCGACGAGCTCGCCGGACCGCGGGAGGTCGCCCGTCATGAGCTGACCACGCCGGGGCGTCCGAGCATCAACGACGAGCACTATCCGCCACGGCCGGCCGGTCCGCTTGAGCGCAAACCCCGCGCCCGCTCAGCCGAGGAGCGGGAGTTCCTTCAGATCGGGCAGGGAGCTGAGCGGTGGCTCAAGCGGGCCGCGGCCGAGGGGACGCAGCGGATCCGTCGCAAGATGGCCGAGGCGGTCGATCTGGCCAAGCTCCACGGCCAAGGGACCGTCGATCAGGCGCTGGAGCGGTGCGCCAGCTACGGCCGCTTCGCCGACGGCGATCTGGCCAGCGTCCTCGCCCACCAGCAGCAGACCGGGGAGCTGATTCTGTTCCCCGCCCCCGAGAAGCGCTCGCTGCAGGCCTCGACCCGCAGCTGGGAGGGGTTTGGACGATGAGCCCCCCGATTCGCGCTCTGATGCTCCGAGCCGACGCGCTGAGAGGCGTTCTGCGGCCCTGCGAGCGCTCGCCGCGACCGATCCATCGCCCCGAAACAGCAGCCGGCAGCCGGTTTGGAGGCAGGCGATGACGGTCAAGCCGCCCACCCCGCCACCGCTGCCCGACGAGCTCGACCGGCTGCTGCGCCGGCTGCGCTTGCCCTATGTTCGCCGCGCCGCGCCGGAGGTGATCGCCAACGCGACCGCGCAACGCTGGGAACACGCCGAAGTCCTCCGTGTCCTGTTGGCCGAGGAGGCCGCCGGCCGCGACCAGGCGACGATCAGGATGCGCCGCCGCGCCTCCGGGCTGCCCGCCGGCAAGACCTTCGACGCCTGGGAGGCAGACCGCTCAGCGATCCCAGCAAACGCCCAACGCGCGCTGCGCACGCTGGAATGGATCGACCGCGCAGAGCTGCTTTGTGTCTGTGGCCCAAGCGGGACTGGCAAGAGCCACTTCGTCGAAGCGCTCGGCCACCTAGCGATCGACAAAGGCAAGACAGTCGCCTGGCACACGCTCGAGACGCTCGCGCAACTGCTGCGCCGCCACCGCGCCGACGACAGCATCAACAAGGCGATCGGCAAGCTGATACACGCAGACCTGGTGGTGATCGACGACGTCGGCCTACTCCCGGTCTCCGCCGACGCGGCCGAAGCGCTGTTCCGGGTGATCGACGCCGCCTACGAGAAACGCTCGATCGCGATCTCATCCAACATCCACCCCTCCGGCTTCGACGAGCTGATGCCCAAAAGCATCGCCACAGCGACCGTCGACCGGCTACTGCACCACGCCCACGTCCTAATCACCGAAGGCCAGGACAGCTACCGGCTCGCCCAAGCGACCGCCGGCAAGGGGGTGAAGCCGAGCAATTGTCAAGAGTTGTGGCGGCGCCGGGATAAACCGGCATGGAGAAGGAGATGAGAGAGCTCTACATCGAAGGAGTAGCGATCCACGGTGGCCCCGAGCCGTGCGGTCATGGTCGTGAGGCTGTGAGCGAAGCGTCG
>DATGLC010000020.1:0-36105 GCA_035294345.1 Solirubrobacteraceae bacterium | reverse complement strand
CGACAAGCTCTTGCGGAAGGGGGGCTCACCGTGACGCCATCGCAGCGGGGGACTCGCGCCGCGGCGGCCGCTGCGGGCGTCGGTCGCCGCCACGCCGCTGCCGAGGTCACCGCAGGTCGGATCGTGCGCGCTCAGCTGCGGGTGCCGTCGTCATGCCGTGCGGGTGCTGTCATCACGCCGCCGACCGCTCCTCGCTCATGCCGCCGAACGCCGTGTGGTAGGGTCGGCGGCCCGCGCCACATGCCTTCGGCTCGCCCGGCGCCTGGGCGCCGACCAGCGCGATCGCCGCAGAGAAAGCCCGAGCGTGAGCATGGAGCTGGCCTTCGACCTTCCCACCTACCACGAGCGCGTCCAGCGGGCCAGGACCGCGATGCGCGAGCGTGGGCTCGACGCCCTGGTCGTGACCCTTCCGGACTCGATCCACTGGCTGTCCGGGTTCGACACGATCGGCTACCTGTGGCCGCAGACTTTGCTGATCGACCACTCGGACCCCGAGCCGGTGCTCCACACGCGCACCACCGAAGGCCCCGGCGTGCGCGCCACCTCGTGGCTGAGCGCGCCCGTGCTGTACGACATCGCCACCGAGGATCCAATGGAGGTCCTGGCGCGCAGCATCAGCGAGCGGGGGCTGGGTGGCGGACGGCTCGGCATCGAGCTGCGGGCGTTCACGCTGCTGCCCGCGCACGTGGAGGCGCTCCGGCGCCTGCTTCCCGACGCCAGCTGGGTGGACACCACCGATCTGATCGCCGAGCTGCGCCTGATCAAGACGCCCGCCGAGCTCGGCTACCAGCGCCAGGCGGCGCAGATCGCCGACCATGCGATGCGGGCCACCCTCCAGGCGCTTCGGCCGGGCATCTCCGAGACCGAGCTGGCGGGGATCGCGGCACTGGCGCTCGGGCAGGCGGGCAGCGAGTTTGCGGCGATCCCGCCGATGGTCGTGTCCGGCCCGCGCAGCGCGCTCGTGCACGCGATGGCCAGCCGCCGCACGCTCGCCATCGGCGACGTCGTGTGCGTTGAGATCGGGGCCGCCGTGCACCGATACCACGCGATCGTCATGCGCACGGCGACGCTGGGCAAGCCGACCGCCCGGGTCAGGCAGGTAGCCGAATGCCTGCGTGAGGCGCTGCTGGCCGCCATCGCCGCCGCGAGGCCTGGGGCACCCGCGCACGAGCCCGACGACGCCGCCAACGCCGTGCTCGAACGGCTCGACCTCGTCCGCCGGCGCTGTCACCGGATCGGCTACAGCCTTGGCATCGCCTACCCGCCCGGCTGGCTTGAGCCGATGATGCTCGTGGCCGGCGACCCGCACACGCTCGCGCCCGGCATGTCATTCTCGCTTGAGCCGAACCTCAGCCTCCAGGACGAGGGCTTCGGGATGAAGCTCGGCGAGACGCTCGTGTGCACCGAGGAGGGCGCCGAGCGGCTCTCGGAGCTCGATCTCGACCTGTTCGTCGCTCCGTGAGCCAGCGGCGCCAGGCGGCGGTCCTCTGGCACGACGACGTCCTTTTGCACGACAGCGGGAAGGGGCTGTTTGAGGCCGCGGCCAGCGAGCTGCTTGACGTCCAGGAGCCTCACCCCGAGGGGCCGGCGCGTATCCGCAACATCCGAGCCGTGCTCGAGCGCGGGCCCCTGCGGGAGCGGCTGCGATGGGAGTCCGGTCGTCACGCAAGCCAGGAGGAGCTTGCGACGATCCACGACCCGGCGTACGTCGAGTCGATCAGACGCCTGAGTGCCGCCGGGGGCGGCCGGCCGACGCCCACCACCGTCGCCTCCGCCGAGACGTTTCGAGCCGCCTGCGCAGCCGCGGGCACCGCGATCGCCGCCACCGAGGCCGTCCTTCGTGGTCGGGCTCCGGTCGCCTACGCGCTCGTCCGCCCGCCCGGTCACCATGCCCAGCCGGCGCAGGTGGACGGCTACTGCTTCTTCAACAACGTGGCACTCGCGGCCCAGGCGGCAATCGAACGCGAGGGCCTCTCCCGCGTGGCGATCATCGACTGGGATGTGCACCATGGCAACGGCACCCAGGAGTGCTTCTACGAGCGCGCCGACGTGCTCACCATCTCGCTGCACATGAGCCACGGCGCCTGGGGGCCCACGCATCCGCAGACAGGCGGACCGGAGGAGGTCGGCGCCGGCCCCGGGCGCGGCCTGAACCTCAACCTTGAGCTTCCGCTCGGGACCGGCGACGAGGGCTACGTCAGCGCCATGGAGCGCGCGGTGGTTCCCGCGGTCGACCGATTTGCGCCCCAGCTGCTGTTGGTGGCCGCCGGCCAGGACGCCTCCCAGTTTGACCCAAACGGCCGCCAGGCGCTGTCGATGGCGGGCTTTCGCCAGCTGGGAGCGATCGCCCGCACGCTCGCCGACCGTCACTGCGACGGCCGCCTGGTGCTCGTCCAGGAGGGTGGCTATGCGCCCACCTACGCGGCGTTCTGCGCCCACGCCACGCTCGAGGGAGTGCTCGACACCGGCGTGCTGCTCCCAGAGCCCCTCGCCTACCTTCCGGATCAACCGGGCCGGGCGGACGCCGCGATCGATGCCGCGCTGGCCGCCCACACCCAGCTCGCCGCCGGGTAGGGGCAAGCCCGCGCCCCCGGGCAGGCGCCCCGAACCGCCGCGAAGGGGTATCGCGCGCGCCTGCGAGGCCGATCGGGTCATGGACGTCATCGAGGGCCCGGCGGCCAGCGCGCCTGCCGGGCCGATCAGCGCGCCGTGTGGCCCGGCGGTGTCGCGTCCTGTCCCGGTGTGACCCGTCTGGCCCTGGCACCCAGCGCCGGATGGCGCAGGAAGGCGCCGATCAACCCCTCGGAGCCGCCGATCGAGGTCCAGTCATCGTCCCACATCGTCGACAGCAGCCATGAGCGATCCCCAGGGAACATCAGGTCGGGCAGGGCGCCCTTGAAGTCGTGCTCGCGCCAGCCGGTCGCCTGTTCGGACCCGGCCGCGACCAGAACGTATGGGTAGCCGCAGTAGAGCTCGGTCCGCGGCGCGTATGGGAACACCACGTCGCGCGCGCCCGTGTCCAGATATCCAAGCCACCACGGCTGCGCGCTCGTGTGCTTGATGAGCAGCTCGATCACGGCGCGCTCGTGCACGGCCAGCTCAACGCCATCGCCCGTCGGCAGCAGCAGCGTGCAGTAGGACTCAAATACGGGCGGGATGGCGGCCGTGATGCTCGTGACGACAGCCGTGCCGCTGTTGATCCAAAAAACGTCGGCATCCCCGCCCAAGGGCCAGCGCCGGCCGTCTCTGACGACGCTCCGATCGCCGGGAAAGAGCGCGCGGGAGCGCTCGGCGCCGTCGCGAATCAGCCGGGCGTCGACCTCGTGGCCGGCCAGCGGCACTTCGGCGGCCGGCCACTGGCACGCGACGGTCACCGGGCCCGGTGGCGGCAGTGGCGAGACCCAGTACCCCTGGTCAAAGCAGCTGCCGTCCGCGCCGCCGCGCCCGCCGCCCCTCAGCGCCCACATGATCGGCCCCCGCACCGGCAGGTCGTGGCCGCTGATGCTGGTCGCCCGGCGACCGTCGGCGAACTGCACGCCGACGCGCAGAAGCTGCGGCGGCAGCGAGTCGCGCGGCTCGCCGGCCATCGGCCAGTGACGCCCGAACACGTCCGGCGGGCCGTCTGCGCGCGCGAGGTCCCAGTAGGCGATGTCCGTCCGTGCCCGGATCTTGAGCTCGAACCCCTGCGGGTAGGCGTCCAGGTACTCGATCCAGATCGTGGCGGCCTTCGAGCGCGCCAGCACAAGCTCGCGCAGCACCTCGCCGGGCGGCGGCCCAAGCGGCCGTCCCGTCCAGGGCGGCGCACCGCCGGGCTGCTGGCTGGCCGGTGCCCGCGCGGGAGGCTCGAAGAAGTCGCGCACGCTCCGACTCTAACCGCCTTCGAACGCCGCCCCGCGGGACGCTATGTTGCTCGGCGAGCGCCGCGCCAGCCGCCACGATCGACCGCCTCAAGTGAGCACCGCCGCCTTCACAGCCACGCAGGCCGACGCCGGCGGCCGGCGCCGGCCTGGCGTTGTCGCGATGGTCGGCGCCGGGCAGCTGGCGAGGATGACCCATCAGGCGGCGATCGGGCTCGACGTGCGGCTGCGGGTGCTCGCTGCCGCCGCCGACGACGCCGCCGTGCTGTCCGGCGCTGCGCACCTGGTCGGCTCGCCCGAGCGCCTCGAGGACCTGCGGGCGCTCGCGGAGGGCGCCGAGGTTCTGACCTTCGATCACGAGCGCGTCCCCCCTGAGCATCTGGCCGCACTGGAGGCCGACGGCGTGCGGCTTGCGCCCAGCGCAAGCGCCAAGCTGTTCGCCCAGGACAAGCTCCACCAGCGGCGGGAGCTGTCAGCGCTCGGCCTCCCCGTGCCGCCGTTTGTCGATGCCCGCGCCACCGGTGACGCGTCGCGGCTCGCCCGCGCTCACGGCTGGCCGCTCGTGGCCAAGGCGCCGCGGGGCGGCTACGACGGCCGCGGGGTGTTCGAGGTCGGCGACCCAGGCGCGCTCCAACGGGCGCTTGCCGCCCATCCCGACGGGCTGCTGCTCGAGCCCCGGCTTGACCTGGAGCGCGAGCTTGCGATCATCGTCGCGCGCTCGGCCGACGGCTCCCGCGTCGCCTATCCCGTGGTCGAGACGGTGCAGCGCGACGCGATGTGCCGCGAGATCGTCGCTCCCGCGCAGATCCCCGCCCCGCTTGCCGCGCAGGCGCGCGAGCTCGCGCTCGAGCTCGCCGCCGCCATCGATGCGACCGGGGTGCTGGCCGTGGAGCTGTTCCACACCACCGACGGTCGGCTGCTGGTCAACGAGCTGGCGCTGCGACCGCACAACTCGGGCCACTACACGATCGAGGGGTGCGTGACCTCGCAGTTCGAGCAGCACCTGCGCGCCGTGCTCGGCCTGCCGCTCGGGCTCACCGACCTGCGCGCGCCCGCGGTCGTGACCGTCAACGTCGTCGGCCCCGCCGACGGGAGCGACCCGGCGGCGCGCATCGGCGACGCGCTGGCCGTGCCGGGCGCGCACGTGCACCTGTACGGCAAGCGCGCGCGAGCGGGGCGAAAGCTCGGGCACGTCACGGTCTGCGGCTCAGAGCCCGCCGCCACCAGGAACTGCGCCCGCCGCGCGGCCGCGCTGCTTGAGGGCTCGCAGCCGTGAGCGCGCCGCTGGTCGGCATCGTGATGGGCTCGGACTCGGATCTTGAGACGATGCGCCCCGCGGCGCAGGCGCTCGCCGAGCTCGGGGTCGCGCACGAGGTGCGCGTGGTCTCGGCCCACCGCACCCCCGGGGACATGCTCGCCTACGCCGCCGAGGCCGCCGACAGGGGGCTTCAGGTCATCATCGCGGGCGCCGGCGGCGCCGCGCACCTGCCGGGGATGATCGCCGCCGCCACGCCGCTTCCGGTGATCGGCGTCCCGGTCCCGCTGCGCCACCTCGACGGGCTGGACTCGCTGTTGTCGATCGTGCAGATGCCGGCCGGCGTACCGGTCGCGACCGTAGCGATCGGCGGCGCCCGCAACGCGGGGCTGCTCGCCGCGCGGATTCTCGCCACCGCCGACCCCGCGCTGCGCGACGCCGTGCGACGCTCCCAGGAGGAGCTCGCCGCGAGCGTCCGCGCCAAGGACGCGCGCGTGCGCGCGGAGTTCGAGCCCGGCGGGCGCTGAAAGGCGCGCCGCAGACCCGGGCAGGCCAGGCTGAGCGACCGAAGCCGCCGGCCGATCAGACCGAGCGGACGGTGCTGTCCACCGATTCGGCCGAGCGCCCCGCGCTGCTGTATGGTCGCGCGGTCCGATGCCCGCAGCGCACGTGGACCGGGGGGTGCTGCGACCGCGCGCCGCGCGGCCGAGCACCACAGCGCCCGCGGCGCGGCCGAACGCTCGGGCGCCTGCGGCGCGGCTGAGCGCCCAGGCGTCTGCGGTGCAGCTGAGCGCCCCGGCGCGCCCCGTGTGGCTGGTGGCAGCCGTCTTCGCCGCGGTGGAGCTTGCGGCCAGCGGCCGCTACGGCTTTCACCGCGACGAGCTGTACTTCCTTGACGCCGGGCGGCACCTGGCATTCGGATACGTCGACCAGGGTCCGCTGGCGCCGGCGCTGGCACACATGTCGAGCGTCATGCTGGGAGCGACGCCCACGGCGATCAGGATCCTGCCCGCACTCCTTGGCGCGGCGACGGTCGTCGTCACGGCGCTGATCGCGCAGACGCTCGGCGGCGGCACGTTCGCGCAGACGCTCAGCGCGGTCGCCGCCGCCTGCGACCCGGTCCAGATCGCCGACTCACACCTGGCCACCACGATCGTCTACGACCTGCTCGGCTGGGCGCTCGTGCTGCTGTTCGTCCTGCGGGCGCTGCTGGCCGGCCGGGAGCGCTGCTGGCTGTGGGCGGGGGTGGCGGCGGGGTTCGATCTGCTGAACAAGAACCTGATCGTGCTGCTGGCCGGCGCGCTTTTGATCGCGATCCTGCTGTCGCCGTGGCGCGGCGCGCTGCGCTCGCGCTGGCCCGTGCTGGGCGTCTTGACTGCGGCGGCGATCTGCTCGCCGCAGCTGATCTGGCAGGCGCAGCACGGATGGCCGGCGCTTTTGATGTCGCGCGCGCTCGCCGCCGAGCATTCGACCACCGGCGACTACGCCGCCTTCATCCCCGCCCAGTTGATCTACCCCGGGCTGCTCACGCTGCCGGTGGCCGCAGCCGGCGTGCTCGCGCTCGCACGGGACGCGCGGCTTCGCTTTTTGGCGGTCGCGTTCGGGCTGCTGGTGGCGTTCGTGTTCATCGACATCCCCGGGCGGCCCTACTACACGGCCGGGTTCTACCCGGTCATCTACGCGGCGGGCGCCGTCGCGCTGAGGCCACGCTCGCGCTCGCGCCGGCGCCTGTACCTCGGCGCGCCGGTGCTCGGCGCGCTCGCCTCGCTGCCGCTCATCCTCCCGCTGCTGCCGCTGGCGACGATGGCCCGGCTGCGCTTCCTGCACACGCTCGCCTACGACCAGGGCGAGACGGTCGGCTGGCCGGCGCTCACGCGCGAGGTGGCCGACGTGTACCGCACGGTGGCGCCCCGGCAGCGCAGCGCAACCTCGATCTTCACATCCAACTACGGCGAGGCCGGCGCGATCGCGCTCTACGGCCCGGCGCTGGGGCTGCCCCATCCGCTGTCGGGCCACAACGGCTACTGGCTGTGGGGCCCCGGCCGCGCGCCCGATGCCACCGTGATCGCGGTCAACTCGGTCTCGCAGCTGACCGCGCACTTCAGCCGCTGCCGCTATGCGGCCACCTTCCACAGTCCCGACGGGGTCGACAACGACGAGAACGGCAGCCAGATCTGGGTGTGCACGGGCCCGCGCGGGCCGTGGCAGTCGTTCTGGGGCTCGCTGCGCCACTACGGCTGAGCATCCGCCGCCCGCCGCGCCCCCACGGAACGGCGGTACGGCACGGTCGGCGAGAAGTTCCCGATCCCGCCCGCGCCCCGCGCGCACGGGACGGCGCCCGAGGCGGGCTGTTCAGGCCGCAGCGCTCGGTGGCCGGTAGCTCCGGCGCACCGACTCGACGTAGGGGGCGGGCGCGACCGTGGCACGGATCTCCCGCTGCACGTGGCGCTCGACGGTCGGCTTGCGGCTGCCGCCGCCGGGCTCGCCCCACACGAGCGTGACCTCGCTGCCGGGGCGCGCGTGCTCGGCATCGAGCATCGCCAGCGTGAGCATCCTGCCTTCGTTGGCGCTGTAGCCGATCCAGGTGGACAGGCCGACCAGCTCGCCGTCGGCGGTGACCGCGTCAAACGGGTGCATGCAGTAGACCGCGGACGGCCAGTCGATGAACTTCGGGCGTCGCTCGGGCGGCCCGAGCATCCCGCCGAGCACATCGGTGACATCGGCCTCGTCGAGCACGAGGGTCACCTTGGTCCGGTGCGGACCGTCGGCCATCCGCTGGAGCGCGTCGCGCCCGATGAAGTCGTGGTCGAACTTGACCAGGTGCCCGTAGCCCAGGTCCCAGGGTGTGAGGTAGTAGTCCTCAATGCGCTCGGAGACGAAGCTGCCGCCGATCGACGCCGAGCCCTCGTATCCGCCGGCCGGCAGCCAGCGCCGGTAGTCGCGCAGGGCCTCGCCGGTGTAGATCGCCGGCAGGGGCGACGGGATCCAGCCTGACTCGAGCGCGTTTGAGGAGTAGGCGCGCCCGCCGACCAGGCGCATGCCCAGCTCTGTTCCCGCCTGCACGAGCGCGCCGTGGACCGCGTCGTGATCCTCCCAGGGGCCGAACAGCTCCCAGCCGGGCTGGCCGACCATCCCGTGGCGCAGAGCACGGACGCGCACGCCCGAGATCTCCACCGACGTCATGCTGAAGAAGCGCAGCTCCTGCGGGGGGCGGCCGAGGGCGCGCTCGATCACCTGCATCGCGTTGGGCCCCTGCACCTGGAAGCGGTAGTGGCGGCGGCGCCCGTCGCTGCGCAGCGCGGTGCGCTGGTCAAGCTCCAGCTTCACGCGGTCGCCGCCGCGCTGGGCCTGGTAGGTGACCCAGTTGAGCACCGGGGCGCGACCGACGAGGTTGAAGCGGTGCTCGTCCAGGTGAAAGAGGATCACGTCGCCGATCACATGCCCCTCCTCGGTGCAGGGCACGAACTGCTTGGCGCGATCGACCGGGAACTCGGCGAACGAGTTGACCCCCAACCGGGACAGCAGCGACAGCGCGTCGGGCCCCTCGACCATCAGCTCGGCCATGTGGTAGGACTGGTTGAACAGCACGCAGGTGCGCTGCCAGGCCAGCTGCTCGTCTCGCCAGTTGCTGTACTCGGCCGGGACCCCCGGGTAGACGTTGGGGCCGGCCTGAGCGTTTCGCAGCAGCTCGACGATGCTGTCGGCGCCATCGAGGAGGTCCTGGAGGCTTGCGTGGGTCATGCGTCTCCCTTCTGAGGCGTTTGCGCTGCGGCCCGAGCCGTCAAATGAGCATCGCGCGCCCCCAGGGCGCTCGCAAGCGGGTGTGCGCTCAGCGACAAGTCTCCTGGAGGCCCCCGGCGGCGAAGCGAGCGCGGCGGCACCCCGCCGGGGTGGCCGACCGGCGGGTGGCTGGCGATCACGGGCCGCGAGCGATCACGGGCCGCCAGCGATCACGGCCGCTACACTCCTGCGCCCGGCACCGGGCCTGGCGACGCCGGGCGCCGACGCGATGCAGCTGCTGATCGACACCGCCATGGTGCCGCCGCCCGAGCGCGTCGAGCTGTGGACGTCGGCGTCGGCGGCCGTCTATCACCCGCTGGTGATCCATCCGCAGCGGGCGTCGGGCTTCTGTGGGCGCATGTGGGGCTGCCGGCTGGGCCCGGTCGGCGTCTACCGCGTGGCGGCCGAGGCCAACACGATGCTCCGCGGCCCGCGGGAGATCCGAGCCGGCGACCCCGAGCACCTGCACCTGCAGGTGCTGTTGGCCGGGCGGCTTGAGGGCATCCAGCAGGGTCGGGTCGCGCTGATGCGCGCCCCGGGCGACATGTCGCTGTATGACACCTCGCGCCCGGCGACCCTGAGGGCGCCCGGTCCCTTTGACCTTGTGGTGCTCCGCCTGCCGAGATCGGCGCTCGGCGAGCGGGCCGCGCAGCTTCAGCGCCTCGCCGCGGTGACGATCCCCGCCCGCGCCGGCGTCGCGACGCCGGCGGGCCGCGCGCTGTGCAGGCTCGTCGGGGGGCTCGCGAGCGGGACGGCGTCGAGCGCCGACCAAAGGCTTGAGCAGGCGGTCCTGGAGTTGAGCGTGCGGGTGGTGCGCCGCGGCGCCGCCCAGGCGCCGACAAGCGACGCCCGCCCCGGCGCCGCGCTGCTGCTGGAGGCACAGGCCCAGATCGAGGCCAACCTGCACGACCCGCGCCTGGGGCCCGAGCGCGTGGCGCGCGCGTGCGGGATCTCCACGCGCTACCTGCACCGGCTCTTCGAAGCCGAGGGCACGAGCGTGTGCGAGTGGATCCGTGCCGCGCGCCTTGAGCGCTGCAGGCGGGACCTGACGGACCCGGCGCTCGCGCGGCGGCCGATCGCGGCGATCGCAGCGGCGTGGGGGATCGACAGCCCGCAGCGCTTCAGCCGCATGTTCCACGCGACGTACGGGTGCACGGCGCGGGAGCTGCGCCGGCGCGCCCTGCAGGGCGCGCCGGCGCCTCCGTCGGACGGCGCTCGGCCAACGGAGCTCTCGCCGCCAGGCACTCGGCCGCCGTCGGGGCTCTCGCCTTCAGGCGCTCGGCCGATGGGGCTCTCGCCGTCAGGCGGTCAGCCGCCGGAGCTCTCGCCGCCAGGCGGTCAGCCGCCGCCGGGGCTCTCGCCGTCAGGCACAGAGCTGCCATGACCGCGCCGCCAGCGGGTCAGCCTCCGACGGCAGCGGCGGGGCGGGCCGGCGCCCGGCGCGCGGCGAGAGGATCCGGCGCGCCGGACCGGCGGCGCCACACCCCGGCGATCTCGGCCAGATAGGCGGCCACCACCGCGTCGGCCGACAGCCGGTCGCGTGGGCGAGCGCGGGGAACGCTCGGGTCTGGTTGTGTGCGAATCGTCGTCATCAGGTGGATCTCCTCTCAGGCCCGGCGCGCGAGCGCCAGGCCGCCATCGGTCAGTGAGGTGGGCGCGCGGTCCAGCACCGGCTCGGGCTCTGTGCGCGGCGTGCGGGGCGAGCGCAGCAGGACCAGCGCGCCCAGCACGCCCGCTGCGATCGTCGCCGCTCCAATCTCAAACGCGAGCTGGTAGCCGCCGACCAGCGAGCTTGACAGCGCGTGGTGTCCGGCCAGCAGGGCGTGCGTGCGGTCGCTGGCGACCGTCCCCAGCACGGCCAGGCCCAGCGCGCCGCTGACCTGCTGGGAGACGTTGACGATGCCAGATGCCAGACCCGCGTCCGCCGCCGGCACGCCGGCCATCGCGATCTGCAGCAGCGGCAGGAAGGCGTTGCCGATGCCCAGCCCAATCAGCAGAAACCCTGCCATCAGGGTCGGGAAGAACGCGGTGTGCAGGCCGATCGTGCTCAGCAGCGCCAGCCCCGCGGCCGCCGACAGAAGGCCCGCCACCAGCACCGGCAGCGCCCCCACGCGCGCCATCAGCCGCACGGTGATACCAAGCGACAGCGCCGCGACCGTCACAGACCAGGGCAGCCACGCCGCGCCGGTGGACAGCGATCCGTAGTGGCGCACGTGCTCCAGGTACAGGGTGCCCAGGAAGAACGTCGAGTACATGCCGGTCACCAGGAACGCGCGCACAAAGCTCGACGCGATCAGCCCGCCGGAGCGCAGGATGCGAAGCGGCATGATCGGGTTGGGGATCCGAGCCTCCAACGCCAGGAATCCGAGCCCGAGCGCCACCGACATTGCGGCGAACGAGAGCACTCGAGCCGAGCCCCAGCCGTGGCCGGAGGACTCGATGATCGCGTAGATGGCGCTCATCAGCGCGGCCGTGATCAGGGCCGAGCCCAGCCAGTCGACCCGGGCGCGCCCGTCGTGCGGCGCATCGGCGGGGATCAGCAGCCGGCCCAGCGCGAGCGTCGCCAGGCCAATCGGAACGTTGACGAAGAACACCCAGTGCCAGCCGAGGAGCTGGGTGATCACGCCACCGGCAAGCAGCCCCACCGAGCCGCCCGCCACCGTCACGAACATATAGGCGCTCATCGCCCGGGCGCGCTCGGCGGGCTTGGGGAACTCGATCACGATGATCGCCAGCACCACCGAGGACTGCAGGGCCGCGCCGGCGCCCTGCAGCAGGCGCGCTCCGATCAGCATGCCCTCGTCGGCGGCGAGCCCGCACAGCGCCGAGGCGGCGGTGAACAGCATCACGCCCGCCAGGAAGACGCGCCGTCGTCCGAACAGGTCACCGAGCCGGCCGGCGAGCAGAAGCAGGCTGCCGAAGGTCACAAGGAATGCGTTGATCACCCAGGTCAGGTCGGCCTGGGCGAAGTGAAGGTCGCGCTGGATCGACGGCAGCGCCACGTTCACGATCGTGGTGTCCAGCACGATCATCAGCTGCGCGAGGCAGACGACGACCAGCGCCAGCCATCGGCGCCGCTCTCCGTCGCGCAGCTGCGCTCTGAGTGAAAAGGTCATTCGTGCTCCGGGTCTTGAGGGGTTTCGGTGGTAAACTGGAGGGCGCCTCCAGAACTAACTGGAGGGAGCCTCCGGAACACATCATAGCGGAGGCAGCCTCCGTTTTGTCGACCGATCCTTCCACCGATGTCCACCACCCAGCCCGCCGTCGAGCCCCTCAGCCGCCGGCCCAAGCGAGCCGATGCCCGGCGCAACTACGACCGGATCCTTGCCGCCGCCCGCGAGGCGTTTTCACGGTGCGGCGCAGCGGCATCGCTTGAGGAGATCGCCCGAGGCGCCGGCGTGGGGATCGGCACGCTGTATCGCCACTTCCCCAACCGGCAGGCGCTGCTCGAGGCGCTCTACATCGACGAGCTTGAGGGCGTGTGCCGCTCGGCCGTCGACTGCGACGGCGGCGACCCCTGGGAGGACCTCGTCGGCTGGCTGCGCCGGCTGGTCTCCTACCTGGCGACCAAGCACGCTCTGGCCCAGGAGCTGTTCGAGTACCTGGACCGCGACGCGCCGATCTTCCAGTCCTGCAAGGCCGCGCTGTTCGCCGCCGGCGGGCCGCTGCTGGAGCGCGCGCAGCGGGCCGGCGTCCTGCGAGACGACGTCTGCCTGGACGAGGTGGTGCAGATGA
Organism: Solirubrobacteraceae bacterium; assembly: GCA_035294345.1. Classification (GTDB taxonomy): domain Bacteria; phylum Actinomycetota; class Thermoleophilia; order Solirubrobacterales; family Solirubrobacteraceae; genus Palsa-465. The sequence goes on along the minus strand of DATGLC010000020.1, from coordinate 23,478 downwards.
TCGGGGCGATCTCCAAGATCCCGACCGCCGAGCCGCAGCGAATCGAGCACATGCTCGAGATCGTCCTCGACGGGCTGCGGGCGCGGGCGTAGGTCGCGGGCCCCAGCGTCGGCCGCAGGCCCCGGCGTGGGGATGCCTGAGCGTCGGGACGCAGACCCGGGCGTCGGCCACACGGCCCGGCGTGGGGATGCAGGCCCGCGTGTCGGGACGCACGCCCGGACGTCGGGACGCGGACGAGCGGCGCCGTCAGCCGCCGCGGCCGTCGGCAGCCGCCGTGACGGGCGCACCGTCGCCGTCGAGCACCGAGCCGATGAAGCTGACGGCATCGGCGGCTTCGCGTGACGAGGTCGCCGGGCGAGGCCCCTCGCCGTTGGCCGCCCGCTCCAGGTCAAGCGCCGACAGCCAGGCCCGCGCCGCCGCCTGCACGTGCTCGATGCACAGCCTGCCCGCCAGCTCGGCGTCGCGGTCGCCGACCGCGCGCACGATCGCCTCAAGCTCCCGCACCGACTCCTCGGCCCGGCCCGGCACCGACAGCGAGGCCGCCCGCAGCAGCGCGATGCGCCGGTGAAGTCCGGCGAGGACCTTGTAGAGCTCCGGGTTGCGGCTGCCCTTGAACAGCACGTCGTAGAAGTCCTGCTTGGCGCGGAGCATCGTGAGCGGGTCAGAGCTCTGGGCGCGGATGCTCTCCACGGCGTGCGCGAGCGCGGTGCGCTCCTCATCGGACGCGCGCTGGGCGAAGAACCGTCCCGCCATGCCCTCAAGCAGCGCGCGCAGCTCGTAGAGGTGCAGCGCCTCGTCTCGCTCCAGGCCCGCGACACAGGTGCCGCGCCCCGGCGTGGACACGACCAGCCCCTCGGACTCAAGCTGACGAAGCGCCTCGCGCACCGAGGCGCGGCTCGCTCCGGTCGCCTGGCACAGCTCGCGCTCGACGAGCACGTCGCCCGGCTTGAAGCGCAGGTCGGTGATCGCCTTGCGGATCGCGACCGCCACCTGCTCCCGTACCGGCGCCGGCCGAGCGACGAGCATGCCCGCCATCCGACTGTCGTCCGGCGCTCCAGGCACGCGGCTCATGTTAGCCGCCACGGTCGAGCGCTCCGCCACGGCCGGCCGCCCACACCAGCCGCCTGACACGGCCAACGAGTCACACAAGCCGCATGACACGGCCGGCCGGTCACGGGGGCTCTCTGAAAGGACCGGCCGGTCACAGGAGCGTCATCACCGACTTCACCTCGCAGTACAGGTCAAGCCCGTCGGGGCCCAGCTCGCGTCCCCAACCGGACTGCTTGAAGCCGCCCGTGGGCATCGCGGGGTCCGGCGGCGCGTGCACGTTGAGACCGACGCGGCCGGCGCGCAGCCGGCGAGCCACCCTGTGGGCGCGGGCGATGTCGCGCGTCCACACGCTGGCGGCCAGGCCGTACACCGTGTCGTTGGCGATCTCCACGGCGGTGTCCTCGTCATCGAACGGGAGCACGGTCAGCACGGGCCCGAAGATCTCCTCCTGGGCGATCCTCATCTGCGGGGTCGCATCGGCCATCACCGTCGGCGCCACGAAGTACCCGGAGCGCTCCATGCGCCTTCCGCCGGCCCTGAGACGAGCACCCTCGCTCACCCCGCTGTCGACGTACCCGAGCACCCTCTCAAGCTGCCTGCGTGAGATCAGCGGTCCGAGCTCCGCGTGGGGATCGCGTGAATGGCCGACGCGCAGCTCGCCGGCCCGTCGCGCCACGCGGGCGACCAGCGGATCGTGCAGTGACTCGTGCACCAGCAGCCGCGAACCGGCGGTGCACACCTGCCCGGAGTTGGCGAAGGCGCCGGAGACCAGGCCGGGAAGCACAGCGTCAGGGTCGGCGTCCTCAAAGACGATCATCGGAGACTTGCCCCCGAGCTCAAGGCTCACCTTCTTGAGGTTGCCGCTCGCCGCGCGCACGATCTCCCTGCCGACCTCGGTGGATCCGGTGAACGCGACCTTGTCAACCAGCTCATGGCGCGCGAGCGCGGCGCCGACCACCTCGCCCAGGCCGGTCACCACGTTCAGCACGCCTGCCGGCACACCGGCCTGCATCGCGATCTCGCCCAGCAGCAGCGCCGTGAGCGGGGTCTCCTCGGCCGGCTTGAGCACGCACGCGCACCCCGCGGCCAGCGCGGGCGCGACCTTCCACGCGGCCATCAGCAGCGGCGCGTTCCACGGCACGATCAGCGCCGCCACGCCGACAGGCTCGCGGATCGTGTAGGCGTGGAACTCGCGTCCGCCGCTGACAAGCTGCACGGAGCGCCCGTCGACCCTGTCGGCCCAGCCGGCGTAGTAGCGAAAGCAGCGGGCGGCCGACGGGATCGCGCCGGCGCGGGCCTGCGCGACCGGCATCCCCTGGTTTGCGCTCTCAACCTCCGCAAGCTCGACAGCGCGCTCCTCGATCAGCTCGGCGATCCGCCACAGGATCTCGGCGCGCCGCGCCGGCGCCAGCTCAAGCCAGCGGCGCTGCTCAAACGCCTCGCGCGCGGCCGACACGGCGGCGTCCGCGTCAGGCTGCGAGCCCGCCGGCACGGTGGCGATCACCTCCTCGGTACCCGGGTCGAGCACCTCCAGGCGCTCCGCGCCCGCGGCGGGCTCCCAGGACCCGTCGATCAGCATCAGCCACTCGCTGCGCCCCGCGGGCGGCCGGATCTGGGGGCGGAGGTCAGGCATCGTCCTCGGCGTGCGAAAAGACGCCGCCCGGCACGGCCATGGCCGCCGTGGCGAAGCGCGCGATCCGATCGGCCACCAGGTCGGGCACCTCGACGAGCAGCTCGTGCCTGATTCCGGGGACGATCTCCAGCTCGCTGCCCGCGATCGACTCGTGCATCGCCAGCGCCATCCGCGGGGGCGAGCCGACGTCGTGCTCGCCGGTCATGATCAGCGTCGGGCAGCCGATCCCGGGCAGCCGCGCGAGCAGGTCGTTGGTGGCCAGCACCTCGTAGGCCGCCAGGTAGGCATCCGGGTCGTTTGCGGCGAGGCGGCGCAAACGGGCCGAGACGGTCTCCGGCTCGCGGCGCATGAAGTCCTCCGTGTACCAGCGCTGCGCACTGACGGCCGCGATCCCGGCCGGACCCTCGCGCCTTAGCGTCTCAAGCCGTTCGGCGACCCGCGCGCGCTCGTCCTCGGTGCGTCCGGCGACGGCGCTGAGGATCACCAGCCGCGACACCGCCTCCGGGGCGCCGAGCGCCACCGCCTGGGCGATCATGCCCCCGAGCGAGAACCCGACCAGGGTGTGCGGCGTGAAGCCGAGCTCGGCCACCAGCTGCAGGTGATCGGCGACGAAGTCCTCGAGCCGGTATGGCCCGGGCGGCCGCTGTGAGCGTCCGTGCCCGCGCAGGTCGTAGCGCAGCACGTCAAAGCCGGGTGGCAGCCGCTGAACCACGCGGTCCCAGCCGCCCAGCTCGTCGCCCACGCCGTGCACCAGGACCAGCCGGTGCGCGTGCGGACCACCCGTGTGATCGATGCGATGGTGCAGCAGCACGCGCCGGTCGCCCATCACGACACGCCCGAGGCGACGAACGCGGGCATCACCTCGGAGATGAACAGCTCCAGCGAGCGCCGGCTGAGCTCGGGGTCAAGGCCAAAGCAGCTGCCGTAGAGGAAGTAGTCCACCCCGGCCTCCTCGTAGGCGCGCAGCTTGTCGACCACCTCCGAGGGGGTGCCGAACATCAGGTTGTCGCGCAGGCTCTCCGGCCGGAAGTTCTCCCGGTCTGAGAAGGACTCGAGGTCCGCGGGCTCGGCGAACCCGTTCACCACCCCACCGACGTTTCGAAACAGCGTCTCGAAGTGTCGCGCATGGTCGAGGAACGAGTCCACTGGCGCGCGCCAGTCATCGGCGTCCTCGTACACGCAGGTGTCGCGCAGCACCATGAAGCGGGGACGGCGCGCATCCGGGTGCTCCGACAGCGCCGCGTCCAGCCTCTGGCGCAACGAGACGACCTCCTCAAACGGCTGCGAGAGCGGCGTGGCCATCACGTCGCAGCCCTCGCGAACGGCGAAGTCGAACACGGCCGGGTGGCGCGCCGCGATCCAGATCGGGGGATGAGGAGATTGGAGCGGCTTGGGCACCGCGGTCGCCGCCGGGAAGCTCCACAGCGAGCCGCGGTGCTCGTAGTCTCCCCGCCACAGCGCCTTCACCGCCGGGACCAGCTCGGCGAGCGCGCCGCGGGCATGGTCGGGGTCGATGCCGCCCCCCATGCGGTCGAACTCGTACTGGTAGGCGCCGCGCCCGATCCCCAGCTCCAGGCGCCCGCCCGACAGCAGGTCAAACAGCGCGGCCTCCCCAGCCAGGCGGATCGGATGCCAATAGGGCGCGGCGATCACCGCCGTGCCAAGCCGCGCGTTGGGAAGCTCCCGTGCCCAGTGCGCGAGCTGAATGAACGGGTTTGGCCCGATCGTCATCTCGATCGCGTGGTGCTCGGGTACGAAGATGATGTCGAACCCGCCCTCGTCGGCCATCGCCGCCAGCTCGTCAACCGACCGCGCCGCCTCTCTGATGTCAAGCGACGGCTCCAGCCGCTCCATGTTCAACGTGATCGCGAACCTCATGTCGAAACGGGACTCTCCTTCGTGTCTTGACCGTCAATCCAATCGCCGGCGAGCGGGCCGCAGCCGCGCAGGGGCAGTCCGGCCGTCCGGCGGCCCGCAGCGGGCGTTAGAGCCCGCACTCGGCAGCGGGCGATCAGCGGCCACCGGCCACCGCCTCCACCCTGCCCTCGCGCAGCGAGCCCGCGTAGATGCCGAAGCGAGCCGTGGCGTATTCGTCGATGTAGCGCCTGACCATGCTCGAGAGCGCCGGATCGGAGATCCGCTCCCAGGGCGCGTCGCGGTGCTCCACCAGCGTCCAGTCGTCCGGAGGCCCGCCGGCGGCGGCGCTCGCGTCGGCGCGGTAGACGATCGTCAGGGTGCTCCCGCGCTCGTCGTCGAAGATCGAGTACAGCGAGGGCAGGTCGGCGCGTACGCGAAAGTGCTCGCGCAGCCCGCCCAGCAGGCGCTCGTCGTGCAGGCTGACGCCTCCGGCCGGCAGGCTCGGAACCGTGAGCGCGCCGTCCGGCAGCCTCGCGAGCGCGAGCCTGCCGTCGAAGTTCAGCAGCCATCGCACGAGCACTCGCTGCGCCCCTCCGGCGCCGCGCAGGCGAATCTCCGGGTCAAGCGGCAGGAAGCTGCCGCGGCAGAAGGCCAGCGGCCTGATCGACGCCGACCCGCAGGCGGCCACGCGTCCCACCACGACGATGTGATCGCCGATCGTCAGCCGGCTGGTGGTGACGCAGTCAAGCCAGGTCTCGCAGTCGCACAGCAGCGGGGCCCCGGTGCTGCTCGGGCGCCTCGCGAGGCCTGCCCAGCGGTCGGCCGTCGGGGAGGCGAACCTCACCGCGAGCTCCTCCTGATCGTGCCCGAGGATGTGGACCACAAAGCCGTCGCTGGTGGCGAAGGCCTCCGCGCAGCGGGCCCCGGCGCTGACACAGAACAGCACCAGCGGCGGCTCGAGCGAGACGGACGTGAACGAGTTGGCGGTGAGCCCCTGCGGCGCCCCGTCTGCTCCGACGGTCGTGATCACGGTCACCCCCGTGACGAACGTGCCCAGGACGCTGCGCAGCGTCCTTGGGTCGAGCCGGTGCCCGGTTGCGACGGTCGCGCGGTCTGCCATCAGGCCGGCACCTCGGGCCCGAGCCGGGCCTCGGTCAGCGGCGGCGCCTGGCAGGCGGCGCGCATCCGCCGGGCCACCACAGATGAGGCGGTCATGCGCCGGATCACCGGCTCGCGCAGGCGACCGAGCGCGGGCGGCCAGCGTCTTGTGAGCTGGTCGTAGAACGAGGACCAGCGTTGAGCGGAGGCGGTCATGGGCCTGACGGCCCGCTCCCAGCGCGCGATCGCCTGCTCGACGCCGGCGCCGGGTGCGCCCAGGAACGTCACCAGCGAGCGGGCGTTGACCATCGCGAGGTTGGTGCCCTGTCCCAGCGTGGGCGCCATCGCGTGGGCGGCGTCGCCCAGCAGCGCGATTCGGCCAGCCTGCCAGGTCCTGCAGTTGACCTGCACGTAGGGGGCGATGTGCGGCCGCTCGCGCCCCAGCAGGCGCAGCGCGCCGGCCAGCGCGGGGAAGCTTGCGCTCCACAGATCGCACGCCAGCATCGGCCCGGACCCCGCCGGATCGCCCTCCGGGCAGGCCAGGTACACGTAGGTCTCGCTCGGTGAGCAGGGGGTGATCGCAAGGCGCCGGCGTCCGTGCCAGTACTGCTCGGTGACCGCCTCCGGGGCAAGCGAGCGGTCCCCGATCAGCAGGCGGATCGACGTGGTGCCGAGGCTGCGCGCCCTGGCGCGCACGCACTCGCGACGGACCGTCGAGTGAAACCCGTCGGCGGCCACGACCAGATCGGCGGCGAGCTCGCTGCCGTCGGCGCAGCGCAGGCGACCGTCGGGCGTGGCGTGCGTCACCCTGCAGCCGGTCTGGATCCTCGCGCCGGCCGCGATCGCCGCGCGATGCAGCTCGTCGATGAGCGCGGGGCGCGGGAACAGCCAGGTGCGCTCGGCGCCGCGAAGCTCGCGCTCGGCCAGTCGCCTGCCCTCGCCGTTCAGGTACCGCGCGGCCTCAAGCTGGACGCCGCGGCGCCTCAACGAGCCGAGCACGCCGAGCTCCTCTAGCACCAGCAGCCCGTTGTGGGTGATGAACAGCCCGGCGCCGATCTCGCGCACCGCGTCGGCCTGCTCGAGCGCGAGCACGTCCCAGCCCGCCCTGGCCAGCAGCGTCGCCGCGGTGAGCCCCGCAAACCCACAGCCGACGATGTGCGCTCTGCGCGCCGCGGCCACCCCGTCACCCCCCGGCGGTCGGACGTCCGGAGCCGCGCGGCGGCAATGCGCATCCGCGGACGGGAGCGGACCGCCTCATGCCGCGCCCGACCCCCGGATCACGATGCTGCGCTGCCACAGCCGCCGCGGCGCGCGGGCGCCAAACAGGTCCCTGCGCATGCGCCGTTCGATCAGCCGGGAGACGTAGCTCACCGGCGCGACCATGACCAGGTAGATGATGCAGATGCCGCCGGTGGTCGCCAGGAACCGAAGCCCGCCGGTGCTCGCGCTCATCAGGAAGTTCGCCCGCTGGATGACGTCGTTGACGCCGATCGCCGCCGCCACCGATGAGAGGTTGAGCATGCCGATGAACAGGTTGATCATCGGCGGGATCGCAAAGCGGACCGCCTGCGGCAGAACCACGTGCACGAATCCCTGCAGGCGATTGAGGCCGATGCTGTCCGCGGCATCCCGCTGACCACGCTGCACAGTCGTCAGCGAGGCGCGGTAGATCTCGGACGCGAACGGCGCCTCGACGATCCCGAAGGCGATGATCGCGGCGTCCAGCGGGCTGAGCGAAACGTACTGCTGCAGGCCGAAGAACACGACGAACAGTGCCACGAGCTCCGGCACGCCGCGAACGAACATCGTGATCAGGTCTCCGAGCACGCGCAGGGGCAACAGCCGCGACCGGACCAGGCCGGTGATCGGCAGTGCCAGCAGGCCGCACAGGATCCAGGCGAGCACGGCGAGCAGAAGGGTGACCGGCACCCCCACGAGTATCTGCCTCATCACGTACGCCATCACGCCAACCCGTCAGGTGAGCCGCAACCTGCGCAGCAGCGAGTGCGTGACGGGCGAGGCGGGTGAGTGGATGATGTCTCCAGGTGGACCCTGCTCAACGATCTCGCCCGAGTCCACCACCACCATCCGGGTCGCGACGTCGCGGGCGAAGGCCAGCTCGTGCGTCACCGCGACCATCGTCATCCCGCGCTCGGCGAGCTTGAGGATCACCGCCAGGACCTCGTCGACCAGCTCCGGGTCAAGCGCCGAGGTCGGCTCGTCGAAGAGCATCACCTTCGGCTCCATCGCCAGCGAGCGGGCGATCGCCACTCGCTGCTGCTGTCCGCCGGAAAGCTCGTGAGGATGGGCCCTGGCGCGCTCGGCGAGCCCGACCAGCGCCAGCTGCTCCATCGCGCGCTCGCGCGCCTCGTGCTTGGAGTAGCCCAGCGAACGGCGCAGGCCGAGCATCACGTTGCCAAGCGCCGTCAGATGCGGGAACAGCTCAAAGCGCTGGAACACCATGCCGACGTGGATCCGATGCTGGGACAGCTCCCTTCGGGAGGGCGTCCTGGGGCTGGGGCCGCCCCACGAGCCGACCACGCGGCCCTCGTAGCTGAGGGTGCCGCTGGTCGGGGTCTCAAGCAGGTTCAGGCACCGCAGGAGAGTCGTCTTGCCCGACCCGCTGCGACCCACGATCGCGACACGCTCGCCGCCGGCCACCCCGAAGTCGACCCCGTCGAGGGCCGTGGCCTGTCCGAAGCGCTTGACCGCCCGCTCGATGTGCAGCACGTAGCTCACCGCGGCGGCCGATCGGTCGAGCCCCTCGATCGGCGGCTCGCTCTCGCGCTGCCTGACCGGTTGCTGCGCGCCACGCGGCATCACTCGCTCGGTCACCGTCCCGCTCCGCGCTGGGCGGGCGCGGGCACGACGCGTCCGCGGCCGCGCCGACCGCCGACTGCGCTCACAGTCCCGCTCATTGCAGCACCGCACCTCCCCCGAGCCGCGCCATCAGCCCGCGCTCGACCAGACGCCCCGCGTAGCCGAGTGGGACGGTGACCACCACGTAGAAGCCGAGCAGGACGAGGTAGGTGGCCAAGGGGCGCGCGTTGATGTTGATCAGAGAATCCGCCCTGAGGGTCAGTTCGTTGACGGTGATCAGCGACGCCACCGACGTGTCCTTGATCACCCAGATGAGCATGTTGATCGTCGGCGCCGCCGCCGGCACCGCGGCCTGGGGCAGCACCACTCGCCAGTACGCCTGACGGCGGCTGAGGCCGATGCTCGCCGCCGCGTCCCACTGGGCGCGGGAGACCGAGCGGATCGCGCCCGCGTAGATCTCCGCCGTGAACGCCGCCTCGCTGACCGCTATCCCGATCACGCTGCACCACAGCGCGCTCAGCGCCAGCGCCGGCGAGACCGTCGGCAGGCCGAAGAACAGGAGGTACAGGATCGCCAGCAGCGGCACGCTGCGGAACACGTCCACGTAGCGCCGGCACGCGATGCCGACCGCGCGGACCCTGCTGTTGGTCCCGATCGCCAACGCCACCGACAGCACGAACACAAGCGCGCAGGAGATCCCGGTCAGCTCCAGCGTGACCGTGGCGCCGGGCGCAAGCGCGGTGATGATCGAGCTCATCGCGGATCGGCTGCGCGCCGCCGCTCAGCGGCGGCGCCGTTCGGGTCAGGCGCCGGCGCGGGCCGCAACCGCGTCCCGTCGCCGGCGACGCCAGCGAAGTCACTGGCCACAGAGGTTGGGTTGCGTCTCATTGGGCGGGAAGGTGGCGGCCTCGCCGTACTTCGCCAGCAGCGCCTTCAGCGCGCCGGACTTCCACATCTGCTCGATCGTGGCGGAGATCGCGTCGGCCAGCGCCTGGTTGTGACAGCTGGCGAAGATGTTGTCGGTCTGATCGGTCACGCTCGCAGGCTGGTCGAACGTGCCGGCGGTCAGCTGGATCACCTTCAGCGAGGGATCCTGGCGCGCGTAGTAGAGGAGGTCGTTGGCGGACACGTAGCCCGCCACCCGGCCGGTCTTGAGCGCCTCGATCCCGCTCGGGTCCGATGCGAACTGCACCACGTGCGAGTCGCCGAGGTACTGCTGCAGGTAGGGGACCTGAGCGTAGCCCGCGGCCACGCCGACCGACTTGCCCTTCATCGACGCCGGCCCCGTGTACGGGGTCGAGCGCTGAACGGCGATGTAGCTGCCGTCGACCGCGTAGGGTCGCGCGTAGCGCACGGCCTTGGCGCGGGTCGGCGTGTAGTAGAACGCCCCGGTCACGTCCGCGCGGCCGCTCTCAACCGCCGTCAGCGCACCGGAGAACGAGTAGATCTGCGTGGCGACCTTGAGGTGGTGAGCGGCGGCGAACGTGTGCAGGATCGACATCACGATCCCCGACACCGAGCCCGATGGCGAGATGACGAAGTCCGGCGGGGTCGCGTTGACAGCCACGGTCAGGGTGCCGGGATGGACCAGGTGAAAGCTCGCCGATGGCGAGGCCGACGAGGCCGCGGCCGTCGACGCCGCGCCGGAGGAGGCCGCCGACGAAGACGCGCTCGCCGAGGCGGCCGCGCTGCTGCTGGAGCCGGAGCTCCCGCAGGCGGCGATCATGGCCGCGGCGCCGAGTGCCGCCGCGGCGAAGACAAGACGCCGGCCGCGCGGGCCGTTGGGCCCTGACGCCGGTCGGTCAGCGGATGCGATCATCTCTGTTCCCTCCATCGCGTTGCACTCCCACACCCTCCTGCGACTCGATCGATCTGGGACGGTCAATCGGAGTCGGTGTCCAGCCTCAAGCGCCCCGCGTCGGTGGAGCCGTTGGACTCCCCGGCCCCATCGCCCGCGCGCTCGCCCAGCACCTCCTGCGCACTGCGAAAGCACGCCACACCGGCCGGTATCCCGCAGTAGACCGCGATCTGAAGCAGGATCACCGACAGCTCCTCCTCGGTCAGGCCGTTGTTCAGCGCGCCGCGGAAGTGCAGCTGGAACTCCTCCATGCGGCCGAGCGCCGCGGTCATGCCGAGGTTCAGGACGCTGCGCGTGCGGCGCGTGAGGCGGTCATCGGCCCAGCACTCGCCCCAGCAGTACTCGGTGACCAGCCGCTGGAAGTCGGCCGTGAACGGCGACGGATTCGTGGCCCGGTCGACGTAGGCGTCGCCGAGCACCTCCCGGCGCACGCGCATGCCGCGCTCGTAGAGCTCTGAGTTGCGGCCGGCCATCACGCCTGCGCGAAGTCGGCCGCGAGCCTGGGCCGCGACCGAAGGCCGCCGGACGGGTGCTGGCCGCTTCGGTGGATCGTCATGGCGGGCAGACTATATGTTCGTCTGCGATCTGTCAAGCAGATATGCGATTGTCTGACAGGCCCCCCGCGCGCCGTCCCCGAATCAGCGCTCGAGCGCGCCGGCGAGCGCCTGCATGGGATGCAGGGCCCGGATGCCCGCCAGATCGCGCAGTTGAGCGCGGCACGAGGTGCCGCCCGCGACCACCACGGCACCGGGCTCGCCGGCTATCGCCGGCAGCAGCCGGTCGGCCGCGATCGCGCGCGAGAGCTCGAAGCTGCCGCGGCGCAGCCCGAACGCGCCGGCCATCCCACAGCACCCGGCGTCCAGGGTGCGCACGCTCGCGCCCGGGATCGCCGACAGCGCGGCCGCCGGCGCACCGGCGGCGCCGGCGGCCCGTGCGTGGCAGTGCGGGTGTACCAGAAACGACGCCTCCGCCGGCCGCAGCGGCGGGACCGGCCAGCGATCGAGGAGCTCCTCGGCCAGGAACGACGCCCGGGCGACGGCGAGCGCGTCGGGGTCGCCGTCCAGCAGCCGCGGCGCCTCATCGCGGAGCGTGAGCACGCAGGAGGGCTCAAGGCCCGCGATCGGCACGCCGGCACGGGCGAGCGGGGCGAGCCGGCGGACGTTCTCTCGCGCGCGCCGGCGCGCGCGATCCAGCCGTCCGGCCGAGATGTCGGCGCGCCCGCAGCAGACGTTCGGGGCCAGCACCGGGCGCGCTCCCGCGGCCCTCAGGTAGCGCAGCGCGGCAAGCCCGATCTCCGGCTCCAGCACGTCGGAGAACGTGTCGACGAACAGCGCCACGTCCGGCTCGGCGACGGCCGGCGATCCGGCCGCCAGCGTCCGCAGCGTGCGCGGCGCAAGCCGCGGCGCCCGCCGTCGCGCGTCCAGCCCCGCGAGCGCGAGCGCTCGGTCAAACCCGGGCGCAGCGGGCAGCGCGTTGGCGAGCGCCGGCGCCCGCGAGCCCAGGCGCAGGAGCGCCGGCAGCTCGGCGACCAGCCGCCGGCGAAGCCGGGCGACGGCTCCGGCAGGGGGGTGGGCGTGCAGGTGGCGCGCCTTCAGCCACGCCATGTCGACGCCGGCGGGGCACTCCGTCCGGCAGCCCTTGCAGGCGATGCACAGGCCAAGCGCCCGCTCAAGGCGGGCGTCGCCGGGAGGGATCTCCCCGGCGAGCGCCTCGCGCAGCAGGTTCGCCATCCCGCGCGTGGAGCTCTCCTCGATTCCCAGGACCCGAAACGGGGGGCACATCGTGCCCGCCAGGCGATCGCGGCAGGCGGCGACGCCGATGCACGCCTCCGCGTCGGGCCCGGGCCCCGCCCGGCGCTCCGCGGCGGGCCCGGGCCCCGCCCGGCGCCACGCGACGGCCCGCGCGCGCGTGGCCGCGGCGCCCGGCACGCGCAGCTGCCCGTCAAGGGGCCAGGGGTCCACGATCCGTCCCGGGTTGAGCAGTCCGTCGGGGTCAAGCGCCCGCTTGACCTGCGTAAAGGCGTCGCACAGAGCAGTCCCGAACAGCAGCGGCAGCAGCTCCGAGCGGGACAGACCGTCGCCATGCTCGCCGGAGATCGCGCCGCCGAGCGAGGCGGTCAGCCGCGCGCAGGCCTCGGCGATCCTGCGCAGGCGCGCACGGTCGGCGGCCGAGCGCAGATCGAGCAGCGGCTGGGTGTGCAGGCAGCCGACCGACACGTGGCCGGAGACCGCCGTCTCGGTGCCCTCGCGCGCCAGCAGGCGCCGAAGGGACCGCAGGTACTCCTCGATGCGCTCCGGCGGCACCGCCCCGTCCTCGCCGACGTTCACCGGACGGCGCTGTCCGACGGGCCTTGAGGTGAGCGCCAGCAGCCGCCGGCGGAGCGCCACGACCGCGGCCGCCTGCTCCGGCGCGTCCACCTCGCGGCGCGGCGCCGAGCCCGCGGCGTCCGCCAGCTCGCGCCGGGCCTGGGCGATCCGGTCCTCGTCGCCGGAGTGCTCCACGAGCAGGATCGTGGTCGAGCCGGGGGCCAGCTCGCGGGCGACCGGGTCCCCGGCCAGCGCGGGAGCGTCCAGCAGCTCGACGGCCGAGGCTCCGCCGAGCACCGCCGCGCGCGCCAGCTCTCCGACGCCGTCGGGGCCGCGCAGCGCAAGCACCGTCCACGCGCGGCGGACGGGCAGCGGATCGAGCTCCAGCTCCACCTCGAGGGTGATCGCCAGCGTCCCCTCCGAGCCACAGAGCAGCCGCGCCAGGTGCGGCTCCTCGCCCGCCAGCGCCGGCAGGTTGTAGCCGTCCACGCAGCGCAGCAGGCGCGGCCAGCGGCGCTCGATCTCGCCCGCGCAGCGGTCGTGGACGGCGACCACCTCCCGCCAGGGGCCGCACAGGGCGCGCCGCGACGTGGGACCCAGCCACTGCACCGTCCCGTCGGCCAGCAGCACGCGCAGCCGGCGGACGCGGTGGGAGGTGCGCCCGTAGACGACGCTGCGCATCCCGGCCGAGTCGTTTGCGACCATGCCGCCGATCGTCGCGCGGCCCGCCGAGGCGGTGTCGGGCCCCAGGCACAGGCCGTGGCCGCCAACCAGACGGTCAAGCTCGGCCTGCACCACTCCCGGCTGCACGCGCACCAGCCGCCGGCGCGCATCGAGCTCCAGCACGCGGCGCAGACGAGAGCAGTCGACCACCAGGCCGCGCCCGAGCGCCTGGCCGGCCATGCCGCTGCCGGCGCCGCGCATCGTGAGCGCCAGCCCGTGCTCACGGCAGTGATCGAGCGCCTCGTGCACGTCGTCCTCGTCGGCGGCCACCAGCACCGCCCGCGGAAGCACCCGGTGGTTGGAGGCGTCCACCGCGTAGGCCAGCCGGCCGGCCAGGTCCTCGCGAAGCTCGCCGCGCACGCGCGCCCGCAGGCCGGCGAGCTCGCCTGGGCGCGCGTGTGCGCGGACGCGCGCCGCCGCCGGTCCTCTCGCCCGCCCGCGCATCTCCTCGCCCGCTATCCGACCGGCCACGCCCGCTATCCGACCGGCCGCGGCCACATCGACCGCGACAGCTCGCGCACGACGATGTTGCGCTGGATCTCGCTGGTGCCCTCGTAGATCTGCAGCACCTTGGCGTCGCGCAGCAGCTTCTCGGCCGGCAGCTCGCAGCTGTAGCCCAGGCCGCCGAACACCTGCACCGTCTCGACCGCTGCCCGCATCGCGGCGTCGGCGGCGAACGCCTTGGCGGCGGCGGCCGCAAGCGTGTTGACCGCGCCGCGGTCCGCGAGCCAGGCCGCGCGGCGCGTGAGCAGGCGCGCCGCCTCCGCGTCGATCGCTATCTGCGCCAGCTTGTGGCCGACGGCCTGGTGCTCGATGATCGCCCGGCCCATGGTGCGACGCTGGCGGGCGTGCGCGACCCCCTCCTCCAGGCAGCGCTCCATCAGTCCCACGGCGATCGCGCAGATCACCGGGCGCGTGCGATCGAACACGTGCATGGCGATCGAGAACCCCTCGCCCTCCGACCCCAGCAGGGCGTCGCGGTCCACCCGCACGGCGTCCAGGAACACCTCCGCCGCCGGGGCGGCGCGCTGTCCGAGCTTGGGCAGAGGGGGGCCGACCGTCAATCCCTCGGCGTCGCGCTCGACGATGAACGCCGAGATGCCCCGGTGGCGAGCCTGCGGATCGGTCTTGGCGAAGATCACGAACAGCTCGGCCGCGGGCGCGTTGGTGATCCACGTCTTGGAGCCGTGCAGCAGCCAGCCGCCGCCGTCGCGCACCGCGCGGGTGCGGATCCCGGCGATGTCGGAGCCGGCGTCGGGCTCCGTCATGCCGTAGGCGGCGAACGCGCCGGCCGCCAGCCGGCGCAGGTGGCGCTCGCGCTGGGCCGCGCTGCCGCCGCGCAGCAGGGCGTGGATCACCAGGTCGTTGAGCGTCAGCGACGAGGCGACACCGGCGCAGCCGCGCGCGATCTCCTCGGCGACGATCACCGTCTCGAGCGTCCCGAGCTCGACGCCGCCGTGGCGGGCGGGGATCGGCAGGCACGTCAGCCCCAGCGCGTGGGCGGCCTCGATCACCTCCCGCGGCCAGCGGTGCTCGCGGTCCCAGGCGGCCGCGTGCGGGCGGATCTCCCGCTCGGTGAAGTCGCGCGCCAGCTCCGCGATCTGGCGCTGCTCGTCAGTGAGCCGCAGGTCCACCCGCTTCACCCTCTCGATCAGGCGCGGCGCCACCAGGCCGCTCCGGCGCAGCGCCACCAGGCCGCCCCGCGGCGCCACCCAGCCGCTCCGGCGCGGCGCCACCAGGCCGCTCCGCAGCGCCCTGTCGCGCCTCGGCGCGCTCACCCTCCGCCAGCCAGCGCTCGATGAGATGCTGATGCTCGCCCTGGCGCGGAGCGGGGTTCGGCGTGACGCAGCCGGTCAGCCGGATCGGCGAGGCGATCGTCTCAAAGCCGTCGGCCTCGCGCACCACCATCCCCCGCGCCCGCAGCTGGGGATGCGCGAGCGCCTCGCGCACTCCCTGGACCGGCGAGACCGGCACGCCGGCGCGCTCGAGCGCGGCGACCGCCTCGCGGACCGATAACCCGCAGAGCGCACGCTCGAGCTCTTCGCGCAGCTCGCGGGCATGGGTGCAGCGGACGGCGTAGGGCATAAAGCGGGGGTCCTCGAGCCAGTCCCGGCGGCCGAGCGCGGTCGCCAGGCGCCCGAACAGGCGATCGTTGGAGACACCGATCGCCACCTCCCCGTCGGCCGCCGCGTAGGTCGACAGCGGCGCCGTCTGCGCGTGGTCGTTGCCGCACGGGAGGATCTCCTCGTCGGAGTGCAGCGCCCGCATCGCCACCGACTCCATGATCGCCACCAGGCAGTCGACCATCGCCAGGTCGATCCGCTGGCCGCAGCCGGTGATGTCGCGCTGGCGCAGCGCCGCGACGACGGCCAGCGCCCCGTACAGCGCCGGCACGACGTCGCCGAGACTGATCCCACAGCGCGTGGGGCGCTGCGGCGACCACCCGGTGACCGACATGAGGCCGCTGAACGCCTGCGCGATCAGGTCGTAAGCCGGCCGGTCGGCGAGTGGACCCGTCTGGCCAAAGCCGGAGATCGAGAGGACGATCAGGCGGGGATTGAGGCGCTCAAGCCCGTCCAGGCCGAGCCGGTCAAGCGTGCCCGGCCGGAAGTTCTCGATCAGCACGTCGCAGCGGCGCGCGAGCTCACGCAGAAGTTCGCGGTCGCGCTCGGCGCGCAGGTCCAGCGTCAGGCCGAGCTTGCCGCGGTTGACGAGCCTGAAGTACGCGCACTCGCCGTCCACGAACGGGCCAAACAGCCGCGAATCGTCGCCCTCCGGCGGCTCGACCTTGATGACCTCGGCCCCGAGGTCGGCAAGCAGCGCGGCGCAGAAGGGTCCGCTGAGCACGCGCCCGAGGTCCAGCACTCGGACGCCGACCAGCGGTGGCGGCGGGGGCTTGGAAAGAACGTCGCACGTCGCCGGTCGGCCGTCCATCATCGCCCGCGATCCTCCCGCCGGCCGGCCGCCGACGGCAAGCGGGCGCTCTCGTTGACCGAGAGAGCCGCGCTCCACGACGGCGGATTCTCAGCGTGCGAGAGCGCGCAGGCGGCACCGAAGCCCGGACCGGTTGCGGCGCGGCGGCGGTGCGCGATCATTTGCGCGTGAGCGCCCACCACGCGCAGCTTGTCGGTGAGGCGGCGCACGGCGCGGCGCCGAGCCGCGCGGCCCTGAGCACCGGGCAGAGCGGCGCGGGGCCTAACGGCGCGGGGTCGAGCGGGACCGGGCCGAGGGGCGCGGGGCCGAGCGGCACCGGGCCTAGCGGCGCGGGGTCGAGCGGCACCGGGCCAAGCGGCGCGGCGCCGAGCTCTACGTTCGCGCGGGGCCTGGCGGTGATCGTCGCCCTGGCGGAGCTCGGCGAGGCGCGCGCCGGCGAGCTGGCGGCGGCCGCGGGGATCCCGCTGAGCACCGCCTACCGCTACCTGCGCACGCTGCGCGAGCACGAGCTGGTGGCCGAGCAGGCGGGCGTGTACCGATGCGGCGCCCTGTTCTCTCGCGCGCGCACGCCCGAGCAGCCCTACGGGCAGCTGGTGGCGACCGCTGCGCCGCTGATGGAGCGGCTGACCGCGCTGACGGGCGAGACGGTCACGCTGGTGGTGCGCGTCGGGGTCAGCCACGCGCTCTGCGTGCACCAGACCGAGTCTCCCAACGCCGAGCACACCGCGTTCAGGATCGGCCAGACGCTGCCGCTGCACGCGGGCGCCGGCGAGCGCGTGCTGCTGGCGTTCGCCCCCGAGGACGTGATCAGGATGGTGCTCGTCTCCGAGCTGGAGCGCTACACCGACAACACGCCGGACCGTCGCGAGCTGGCGCGCAAGCTGGCCTCGACCCGCCACTCGTGGATCACCACCTCGCGCTCGGAGTACGTGCCGGGCGCGATCGCGGTGGCCGTGCCCGTCGCGCTCGACGGCCAGGTGATCTGCTCGCTGACGGTGTCGCGCCCGAGCAGTCGCTGCGACGCGGCCTGGCAGGCGCGCGTCAAGCCCGTGCTGCTCAACGCCGGGCGCGCGCTCGAGCACCTGCTGCGCGAGTCCGCCGCCGCGCAGGCGCTGCGCTGAGCGCGTGCCGCTGCTCATCCACGTACGCAGGCGCTGCGCTGAGGGTGTGCCGCCGCTCATCGGCGACCGTGCAGCAGGCGCATGACCCCATCGACACGCTGCCGGGCGGGCTCCTGCGCCGCATGCCTGGCAGCGGAGACGACCTCGCGCCCGCCGACCAGGACGGTGCGCACGATCGCATCGGAGGAGCTGGAGAAGATCCAGGCGTCTAGCACGGTCTCCGGCTCCTGCCCGGCGAGCGCCGGGTGATCGGGGTCCAGCTCCACCAGGTCGCAGCGCAGGCCGGGTGCGATCGCTCCGCACGGCTGCGCGAGCGCCTGCGCGCCGCCCGCCAGCGCCAGGCCGTGCAGGACCGCGCCCACGCTCAGCTCGCCGTCGCGCAGCAGCGTCTCGCGTCTGCGGCTGTGCAGCCGCTGACCGTACTCGAGCATCCGCAGCTCGCCGGCCAGGTCGACGCTGTGGTTGGCGTCCGTGCCGACCGCGATCCGCCCTCCGGCACGACGGTAGGCGGCCAACGGGAAGCGCCCGTCGGCGAGGTTGGCCTCCGTCAGCGGACAGACGCCCGCCACGGCGCCGCTGACGGCGAGCCGGTGGCGCTCTGAGGCGGTCATGTGGGTTGCATGGATCACGCACCAGCGGGGGTCCAGCGGCACGTTGGCCAGCAGCCAGGCGACCGGGGGGGCGCCCAGCGCCTCGGCGACCTCGGCGACCTCCTCGGTGCGCTCGGCGGCGTGGATGTGCATCGGACCGGACGGCCTGGCCTCGACCACGGACGCCAGCTCCGCCGGGCGCACCGCGCGCAGGCTGTGGGGTGCGGCGCCCACGCGCACCAGCGGATCGGCGCGGGCGGCGCCATCCAGGGCGCAAAGCAGCGTCAGGTACTCCTCGGCGGTGCTGACGAAGCGGCGCTGCTCGCCCTCCGGCTCGCGGTCGATCCCGCCCCGCGTGTACAGCGCCGGCAGCAGCGTGATCGCGATCCCGGCCGTGCGCGCCGCTGCCAGGATCCGCCGGCTCATCTCGGCCGGATCGGCGTAGCGGGAGCCATCGGGCGCGTTGTGCAGGTAGTGAAACTCGCCGACGCTGGTGTAGCCGCGCCGCAGCATCTCAACGTAGGCGAGGGTCGCGTAGGCCTGCAGCTGATCGGGCTCGATCTCCCGCAGGTGGCCGTACATCGTCCGCCGCCACGTCCACAGGGTTGCCGGCGAGCCGGCTCGCAGGCGATCCGCCCAGCCGACGAGGCCGCGATGATGCGCGTGGGAGTGCACGTTGGCCATCCCGGGCACCACGTAGCCGTCCAGCCGGCGCCCGGCCGCGGCGGCGCGCCCGCCGCCGGCGGAGACGATCGTGCCCGAGCCGTCGACCGTCAGGTGCCCGGGCGAGGCCCACCCCGTCGGCAAAAGCAGGTGCGCCGCCTCGATCGTCAGCCCGCCCCCGGGACCGCCATCAACGCCGGCCGCCGCGCGCGCGTCGCCGCGTGGGGCATCGCTGCACATCAGCGCCCGCCCGCCCGCCGGGCGCAAGCCAGCAGCTCGCCGCGCTGCACCAGGCGCCTGACGGCACGCACCCGCCCGTCCAGCAGCTCGTCGCGCGTCTGGAAGTCGACCGCGTCACGGATCCGCTCGTGGACCGCGCGCGTTGCTGGCGACAGGTCCTCGATAGAGAAGCCGTCCCGGCGCAGGCGCAGGTCGATCGCCTGCGCGGCCGCGTGCAGCTCAAGCGCGATCACGGCCGTCGCATTCTCGACCGCCTGACGGGCGTGGCGCCCGGCGTTCATCGCCATCGACACGTGGTCCTCCTGGTTGGCGGAGGTAGGGATGGAGTCGACGCTGTCGGGGTGCGCCAGCGTCCGGCAGTCGGACACGAGCGCCGCCGCCAGGTACTGCGGGAGCATGAAGCCGCAGTCCATCCCCGGGCGCTCACCGTCGATCAGCATCGCCGGCAGCCCGCGGTTGAGCGCCGGATCGACCAACCGCGCCAGCCGCCGCTCGGAGATCGACGCGATCTCGGTCACCGCGATCGACACGAAATCGGACGCGAACGCGATCGCCTGCGCGTGGAAGTTGCCGCCGGACACCGCCTTGAGGGCGCGCGGCAGGCCGCAGAGGATCAGCGGGTTGTCGGTCGTGGCCCGCAGCTCGCGCTCGACCGTCCCGCGCGCGAACGCCAGCACGTCGCGCACCGCGCCGTGCACCTGCGGGGCGCAGCGGATGCTGTAGGCGTCCTGCGGCGGCTGGCGCACGGGGTCGCGCTCGGCGGAGCCGTCGATCAGGCGGCTGCAGCGCAGAAGCTCGCGCACGCGCCGGGCCGAGCGGATCTGGCCGGGGTGCCCGCGCGCTTCGTGGATCGGCTCCAGGAACGCGTCGGCGAAGCCCAGCATCGCCTGCGCCGAGAGCGCAACCGCCAGCTCCGCGTGCTCGACGACCGCGAGCGCGTCGAGCACCGCCAGCGCCGCCAGCGCGGTGGAGAAGCTCGTTCCGTTGAGCAGCGCCAGGCCGTCCTTGGGGCCGAGCGGCACACGCTCGATCCCGGCCTCGCGCATGGCCTCAAGCCCGGTTCGGCGCCGACCCCCGTGAAGCGCCTCGCCGGACTGCGCGGGGTCGTCCACGCCGCCGTCCGGTCGCGTGGCCACCAGCGCGACGTACGCCAGGGGGATCAGATCGCCGGAGGCGCCCAGCGACCCGTACTCGGGCACGATGGGGACCACGTCGCGGTTGAGCATCGCCACGAGCGTGGCCGGGATGCGCGGGTCGGCGCCGGAGAGGCCGGTCGTCAGGCTCGCGGCGCGGATCGCCAGCGCCGCCCGCACGATCTCAGGCTCAAGCTCGGCGCCGGTGCCGCACGCGTTCGACAGCACCAGCCGGCGCGACAGCTCGGCGGCCGACTCGCGGTCGGTCCAGGCCCCCTCGCCGGCGAGCGCGCCAAAGCCGGTGTTGATCCCGTAAACGGGGGCGGCGGGGCCTGCTGGGTCGCCGAACAGGCCCTCCACCCACCGGCGGCTTGAGCCCATCCGCTCGGCGACGCCGTCGGCGAGCGTGACCTCGCGCCCCTCGCGAGCGATCGCCGCCAGGTCCTCGAGCGCCAGCGGCCGCTCGCCGCCGATCTCGATCACGGCCCCACCGCAGCCATCGCCGGCGGCGCCTGCACCGGGGCCGTCACGCGGCTTGCTCCGCGGCCCCGTTCACCCGTCGGGCTCCGCTCACTCTTGCGGTCCCATTGGCTCATCGGGCTGCGACGGCTCCGGTCCCGTTCGCTGGTCGGCTTGGCTCACTGCTCGGGCGGGGCTGAATCCTCGGGCCCGAAGGTCGCCTCCGGGGTCCACCACAGCGGCACCCGCAGCCCCTCGGAGGGCCCGAGTCGCTCGGCCACCTCACGCGCGCGCTCGTATCCGGCCTGGGCATGGCGCACGACACCGATCCCGGAGTCGACCGTGAGCGCCGCCTCCAGCCTCATCTCGGCCTCCGTGGAGCCGTCGGCGATCATGGTCACGCCGGTGTGCACCGAGTCGCCCATCGCGTAGTTGGCCTGGATCGCGATCAGGTCGCACATCGCCGAGGCGTTCAGCAGCCCGTTCAGGTAGGGCCAGTCCGAGATCACATCCGAGCCGTCGGGCATGTTCTCGGTCTCAAAGGTCGGGTTGATGATCGAGCCCGAGTCCAGGTTGTCACGGCTGAATGCGACCGGCCCTCTCAGCTCGCCGCTCCTCACCAGCTCGTTGACCGCCAGCCCGAAGCGCTTGCGCTGCCCGAAGCCCAGGTAGCACACCCGGGCGGGCAGGCCCTCGATCGGGATGTGGCGGCGCGCGAGGCCGATCCAGCGAGTCGGGATGTCATCGTCGGCGAACATCTCGAGCACGAGGTCGTCCAGGCGCGCGAGATCATCCGGGTCGCCACTGGCGCACGTCCAGCGAAACGGCCCGCGCCCCTCCAAAAACAGCGGTCGCAGGTACGCGGCCACGAACCCGGGGATCCGCATCGCGTCCGCCATCCCGTGCTCCTGGCACTGGCGGCGGATCTGGTTGCCGTACTCGAACACCGCCACGCCCTGATCGGCGTAGGCGTTCATCGCCGACAGCTGGCGCACCATCGAATCCCGGGCCCGCCGGAAGTAGCCCTCGCGGTCACGCTCGCGCTCGCGCTCGGCCTCCTGCACCGTCATGCCCGAGGGGATGTAGGCGAGCGGGTCGTGCGCCGGGGTCATCTCGGTGACGACGTCGGGCCGAAAGCCGCGCAGCAGGCAGTCCTCGAACGCGTCGACCGCGTTGGCCACCACGGTGATGCCGAGCGGCTCCCGGCGGCTGGCGGCCGCCTTGGCGAGCTCGATCGCCTCATCCAGCGAGGATGCCAGCACGTCGGCGTACCCGACGTCCAGCCGCCGGCGTATCACGCGCTCGTCGACGTCGCAGCAGATCGCCACCCCGCCGAGCATCGCCATCGCCCGCGGCTGGTTGCCGCCCATGCCCCCCATCCCGGCGCACAGCAGGATCCTGCCCTCAAGCGTGCCACCCAGGTGGATGCGCGCCACCGAGCGCAGCGTCTCAAACGTCCCCTGGATCACGCCCTGGGTGCCGATGTACTCCCAGGGCGCGGCGGTGTACTGGGCGAACATCGTCAGGTTGCGGTCCGCCAGCTCCCAGAACGCCGGCCAGCTGGGGCGGACGAAGTTGGTCGTGGCCATCACCACGCGCGGGGCCAGGCGGTGGGTGCGGAACACCGCCACCGGCATCCCGGACTGCACCACCAGCGTCTCGTCGCCCTCGAGCTCCATGAGCGCCCGGACGATCGCGTGGTAGGACTCCCAGTTGCGGGCGCACTTGCCGATCCCTCCGTAGATCACCAGCCGCTCGGGGTGCTCGGCGACCTCCATGTTGTTTTCGAGCATCCGCAACAGCGTCTCCTGCTTCCACCCGCGGCAGCGCAGCCGCCCGCCGCGCTGGGCGCGCACGCGGGCCAGCACCTGCGCCCGGGGTCTCGCCTGGATCGACATCGCGTTCCTCCTGTCTTGATCTCACCGACCGGCCGTCGCCGCCAAGCGCGCCGGCCTCACGCCACGGGGTCGGCCGCGGCAACCAGCGCCCGCCGACGGGCCGACCGTAGGGGCGCGCCGGCGGTCGATCCAGCCCCGGTTCTCAGCCACTGAGGGCGCTCCCGGAACGAGCCGCCGCCTGTGGCGGAGGGCCGCCGGCCGGCCACCGCGCACGGACGCTGCGCCCGCCTGGCGTGCGCACGGCGCGGCGGCCGCCCCGATCTGGGCGCGGTGCGGGTGCCGGCCTGCGCTACGCGGAGGTCAGCTGCGCGAACGCCTTCTCGATCCACACCAGCTGGTGGGGGTTGAAGATCGGCGCCGGCAGCCCGTTGGCCTGGTCGGCCGGGGTGGCGAACGCCATCTCGATCGCGTGCGTGGGAGCCACCCTGGCCGCCTCCAGGTCCTGGATCGTCAGGCCCTTGAGCATCGTCTGGTAGCCCTCGTCGCGGAAGTTGTCGATCGCCGACTGCTTCTCCAGGAAGTGGTTCATGAACAGGTGGGCGAGCACCGGGTTGCGCGCGTTGCGGGGGATCACCCACAGGTCGTTGAGGATGTAGCCGCGCCCGCTGGGCGGGAAGAAGAAGCTGACGGCCGACAGCGGCGTGCTCTTGGGCAGGTAGTGCGGCACCTGCACCATGTCGCCGTTGAACCCGTAGGCGATCTGCTCGGTCCCCTGGGCGATCGGCTGAAAGCACGTGTACTGCCATTTGGCGGACTTGAGCTCGGCCAGCGCCGCGGCCGCGTCGTTGATGTCCTTCTCGGAGAGCACGTCGAAGCTGGTGGCTCCCAGGTGGAGCATGCCCATCATCAGCGCGTCCTCCGGGTCGGCGTTGACCAGCCCGATGGTCGTCCCCGAGGGGACCTTCCAGAACACGTCCCACGGGTTCGACAGAGATCCCGGGTCGATGTGCAGGAGGTCGTTTCGCCACGCGATGCCGAACAGGTTGATGAAGTTGGGCGTCGAGTAGCGGGCGCCCTGGTCGTACCACGGGTCACCCGCGGCGGGAATCACGTTGTCCAGGTTGGGGACGTAGCTGTGGTTGATCGGCTGGATCA
>DATGLC010000019.1:0-83959 GCA_035294345.1 Solirubrobacteraceae bacterium | reverse complement strand
TCTTGCCGAGCAGCGCGTTGCGGCCGTAGCCGGAGCCGTAGGACCAGATCTCACGCGTCTCGGGGTAGTGGACGATGTACTTGTTGTCGGCGTTGCAGGGCCACGGGACATCCCGCGCCCCGTCGGCCAATGGCGAGCCGACCGAGTGCACGCACGGGACGTAGTCGCCGTCTGAGCCGAGCGCCTCCAGCGCGGGGCGGCCCATCCGGGTCATGATCCGCATCGACACGGCGACGTAGGCGGAGTCGGTCAGCTGCACGCCGATGTGCGAGATCGGCGAGCCGATCGGGCCCATCGAGAACGGCACGACGTACATGGTGCGACCCCGCATCGAGCCATGGAAAAGGCCCCGGAGCGTCTGGCGCATCTCGGCCGGGTCGCGCCAGTTGTTGCTCGGCCCCGCATCCTGCTCGCGCTCGGAGCAGATGAAGGTGCGGTCCTCGACGCGGGCCACGTCGGCCGGGTCAGACAGCGCAAGGTAGGAGTTTGGGCGCTTTGCGTCCGAGAGGCGCCGGAAGGTACCCGCGTCGATCAGCGCCTGCGCGAGCGCATCGAACTCCTCGGCCGAGCCGTCGCACCAGTGGATCTCGTCGGGCTGCGTCAGCGCTGCGATCTCCTTGACCCAGGCCCTCAGGCCCTGATGCTTGGTCGTCGCCTGGCGGGTCGGTGCGGTGTTTGCCATGGGTTGCAGCGCTCCTGGAGTCGGGTCAGGTCCGGCGGGTGAGGTCCGGGAAGGCTACCCGGAAGCCGCACAATCCGTTCACAAAGGCCGGCGGGGCCGCTTGCGGTCAGGCGTCGCGCGGCCTGCGCGGGACGAGCACGACCCGCTTGAACTCGGCCACCAGCACTCCGTCCTGGTTGAACACGCGCGTGTGGACGCGCACGGTTCCGCGATCCGGCTTTGACCTGGACTCGCGGACCTCCAGGACCTCGGACTCGCAGAACAGCGTGTCGCCGTGGAACACGGGCGCGGGATGGCTGAGCTCCTCGGTGGCGAGGTTGGCGATCGCCTTGCCGCTCACGTCCGAGACGCTCATGCCCAGCGCCAGCGAGTACACGAGCGGGCCCACGACGACGTTGCGCCCCTGCTGGGACCCCCTGGCGTAGACGTCGTTGATGTGCAGGGGATGGTGGTTCATCGTCAGCAGGCAGAAG
The DNA here is from genome assembly GCA_035294345.1 of Solirubrobacteraceae bacterium. GTDB lineage: Bacteria > Actinomycetota > Thermoleophilia > Solirubrobacterales > Solirubrobacteraceae > Palsa-465. The sequence goes on along the minus strand of DATGLC010000019.1, from coordinate 82,804 downwards.
AGGTGGTCGTCGGCCTCGGTGACGGTCTTGGCCGGCCAGTGCTTGTAGACCGCGCCGACCTCGAACTCCTCCAGGTAGCGGCCGTAGGGGTGCGCGCCGCTGGCCTCGCGCGCGGCCTGGTCGGTCTCGACTTTTGCCATGTGCAAGCTGCTCCTGATCGACTCCGTCGTTGGGAGGCGTGAAGGATGCCACCGGCCGTCGGGCGCTGCGACGCTGAGGACGCTAGCTTTCACGCGCCCCCCGACCAGGAGACGAGCTGTGCGAAACCCCCGCGACTTCGGCAGGCCGCTTGCGATCGGAGCGCCCCCGCCGCCGGCGCAGATTCCGATCGCGCCGTCGCGGATGATCCACTTCTTCGACCCCTCCAACGAGAAGATGATCGCCAGGCTGCCGGAGCTTGCGGCCAAGGCCGACATCCTGCTGGGCAACCTAGAGGATGCGGTACCCGTCGACCGCAAGCTCGCGGCGCGCGAGGGGCTCGTGCGCGCCGCGCGGGAGGTCGACCTCGGCTCCACGGCCCTTTGGGCGCGGATCAACAGCCTTGAGTCCCCCTGGGCGCTGGACGACCTGACCACGCTGGTGGCTGAGGCGGGCGACCGCCTGCAGGTGCTGATGATCCCGAAGGTCGAGGGCCCTTGGGACATCCACTACCTGGACCGCCTGCTCGCCCAGCTCGAGGCGCGGGCGCAGCTGGCCAGGCCGATCCTCCTGCACGCGATTCTGGAGACCTCGCTCGGAGTCGTGAACCTGGAGCAGATCGCCACCGCAAGCCCGCGGATGCAGGGGATGAGCTTTGGGCCCGCCGACCTGGCCGCGTCGCGGCGGATGAAGACCACCCGGGTCGGCGGTGGGCACCCGGGCTACCGCGTGATCGGCGACCCCGACCCGGACGACCCGGCGGCACCCAGGTCCTCGGCCCAGCAGGATCCGTGGCACTACTCGATCGCGCGCATGGTCGACGCGTGCACCTCGGCCGGGATCCTGCCGTTCTACGGCCCGTTCGGCGACATCCGCGACGTCGAGGGGTGCGAGGCCCAGTTCCGCTCGGCGTTCCTTTTGGGATGCGTGGGCGCCTGGTCGCTTCACCCCGTCCAGATCGAGATCGCCCGGCGGGTGTTCAGCCCCGACCCGGAGGAGGTCCGCTTCGCGCGCCGCGTGCTGGAGGCGATCCCGGACGGTCGCGGAGTGCACATGATCGACGGCAAGATGCAGGATGACGCCACCTGGAAGCAGTGCAGGGTGATGGTCGAGCTGGCGCAGATGCTCGCCGCGCGCGACCCGGAGCTGGCCGAGGCCTACGGGATGGCCTGACCCGGGCCGCGCGGGCGCCTGGGTGGCGCGTTGGGCGTGCTTGCTCTACGCTCCCGCGACTCAGATGCGCTTCTACGAGTACGAGTCGCGCTCGATCGCCGCCCGGGCCGGCATACCGGTAACCAGGCACCGGCTCGCCCGCACCGCCCAGGAGGCGCGAGCGGTCGCCGAGGAGATCGGCGGCCCGGTGGTGATCAAGTCCCAGGTGCTCAGCGGCGGGCGGATGAAGGCAGGCGGGGTGCGCTTCGCCGACACGCCACAGCAGGCCGCCTGCGAGGCCGAGGAGGTCCTGGCGCTCGAGATCGGGGGTCAGCTTCCGCGGGGGGTGCTGGTCGATGAGCGCGCGGCCGTCGTGCGCGAGTACTACGCGGGCGTCGTGTGGGACGGCACGCGCAAGCGGCCGGTGATGCTCTTCTCGGACATGGGCGGCATAGACATCGAGCAGGTCGCGGCCGAGCACCCGGAACACGTGGCGAGCATGCACCTGTCGTGCAGGGTGCCGTTCGCCGACTGGCAGGCCAGGCAGCTGATCGGCTCGCTGGGGGTCACGGGGCCCGCGCTCGGGCGCCTGACGCCGATTCTCGCGCGGCTGGCGCGCCTGTTCCTGGACTGCGACATGACGCTTGCCGAGATCAACCCCATCGGCGAGCTGCGCGACGGCTCGTTCGTCGCGCTGGATGCGCACATGGAGATGGAGAACGAGGCGCGGGGCCGCCAGCGCGCGCTGCTGCAAGAGCTCGGCGTCGGCGATCAGGAGACGCGTCAGGCTCGCGAGCCGACGCCGTTCGAGCTGGAGGGCGAGCGCGTGGACGGCGCCGACCATCGAGGCGTCGCCGGGAACGTGACCGAGTTCGATGGGGACCTGGGCCTGGTGATCGGCGCCGGAGGCGGCTCGCTGACGCTGTTCGACGCCGTGCGGGCGCACGGCGGGCGGCCGGCCAACTACTGCGAGATCGGCGGCAACCCCTCGGTGGCCAAGGCGTGCGGCCTGGCCAAGCTCGTGCTCTCCAAGCCCGGCGTGGAGCGGATCGCCGTGATGATGTCGATCGTCTCCAACACGCGCGTGGACATCGTGGCGCGAGGGGTGATCAAGGCCTGCCTGGAGCTCGGGCACGACCCGGCGCAGAAGATCGCGATCTTCCGGATCCCCGGAGCGTGGGAGGAGGAGGGCTACAAGATCCTGGAGCGCTACGGCGTTCCCTACGCGGACCGCACCGTGTCGCTGCACGAGGCGGCCCGGCGCGCGGTCCAGCGCATCCAGGGCGAGCCGCTCGCCGCCGAAGGCGGGAGCGCGGCGTGATGGCCGCACCGGGGCGCGGCGGGCCAGTCGTACGGGGGCGCGGCGGGCCGGCCGCACCGGGGCGCGGCGTGATGGCCGCACCGGGGCGCGGCGTGGCGCAGGCGCGGGGCCGGGCGACGCGAGCGGTCGGGGCCGGGCGCTGATGTCGATCCTGATCGACGCCGACACCACCTTCATCGTGCAGGGCATCACCGGGCGCGAGGCGGTCAACCTGACGCGGGAGTGCCTGGACTACGGCGCGGGCGCTCGGATCGTCGCGGGCGTTACCCCGGGCCGGCGCGGGCGCGAGGTCCACGGGGTCCCGGTGTTCGACACCGTCGCGCAGGCCGTCGAGCATCACGGCGGACCGATCGACGGATCGGTCGTGACCGTGCCGCCCGCCTTCTGCCGCGACGCGGTGCTCGAGGCCCTGCACAACGGCATCGGCCTGGTGGTGATCGTGACCGAGCGCATTCCGCGCAGGGACGTGGCCGAGATGATCGAGGCCGCCGACGAGCTGGGCGCGCGCATCATCGGGCCCAACTGCCTGGGGATCATCGTCCCCGGCGTGGTGAAGATGGGCGGGATCGGCGGCCCCGCGCGCGATGCCGCCAAGTCGTACACGCCCGGGCCGGTCGGGGTGATCTCCCGTTCGGGCGGCATGACGACCGAGATGTCCTCGACGCTGACCGCGGCGGGCCTGGGGCAGTCGACGGCGGTCTCGATCGGGGGCGATGCGATCATCGGCTCCACCTATGCGGAGCTGCTGCCGCTGTTCGAGGCCGACCCCCAGACGGAGGCGATCGTGATCTACACCGAGCCGGGCGGCCGGATGGAGGCGCAGCTGGCCGACTGGGTGGCGGCGAGCAGCCCGCGCCTGCCGATCGTCGCGTTCATGGCGGGGCGCTTCATGGACGAGTTGCCGGGTATGAGCTTCGGGCACGCCGGGACGATCGTCGAGGGGCCCCAGGACACAGCCGCGCAGAAGATCGAGCGCCTCGCGGCCGCGGGCATCGCCGTGGCCGAGCGCATCGAGGACATCCCGGCGCTGATCGCGGAGCGCATATAGCCGATGCCCGGCACGTTCATCGACGTGATCGTCTCCCCCGCGGCGGGCTGCGACACGGAGCTCGCCCGCCGGCTGGCCGAGATCTGCCCGGTCGACATCTTCCGCGCGGGCGAGCGGGGCGTCGAGCTGGTGGACGCCAACCTCGACGAGTGCGTGCTGTGCGAGCTGTGCGTGACCGCCGCGCCCCAGGGGGCCGTGAGGATCGTGAAGCTCTACTCCGGCGAGACGATCCCCGCGGCCCGATGAGCGGTTCGCGGGCAGGCGACCCGCAGACGGGCGACCCGCATACGAGCGACCCGCATACGAGCGACCCGCATACGAGCGAGCCCCAGACCGTGCGGGTCGCCCGCGACGGCGGGGTGGCGTGGATCACGCTCAATCGCCCCAGGACGCTGAACGCGTGGAACGTGGCGCTCGGGCGCGAGCTGGCCGCGGCGCTGCGCGAGGCGGAGGGCGACCCCGCTGTGCGCGCGCTCGTGCTCACCGGCGCCGGACGCGCATTCTCCTCCGGGGCCGACCTCAGGGAGGGGCACGATGACGCCCGCGACGTGCACGACGCCCTGACGGACCTCTACCACCCGCTGATCCTGAGCGTGCGCACGCTCCCCAAGCCGGTCATCGCCGCCGTCAACGGCCCCGCAGTCGGGATCGGCTGCTCGCTGGCGCTGGCGTGCGACCTGGTGGTCGCGGCCCGCTCGGCCTATCTGCTGCTCGCGTTCGTCAACATCGGGCTCGGGCTCGACGGCGGCGCCTCGCACACCCTGCTTGAGCGCGCCGGCCACGCGCGCGCGTTTGAGATGGCGCTCCTGGGCGAGCGGGTGGAGGCCGAGCGGGCGCTTGAGTGGGGCCTGATCAACCGGGTCGTCGACGACGAACGGCTGCACGAGGAGGTCGCCGGACTGGCGGCGAAGCTGGCGGCGGGGCCGCCCGGCGCGCACGCCGCGATCAAGCGCGCGCTCAACGCCCGGGCCTACGAGGGCTTCGAGCGCGCCCTGGAGCTCGAGGCGCGGCTGCAGAGCGAGCGGGCGTCATCCGCCGACTTCGCGGAGGGCGTCGCCGCGTTTGCGCAAAGGCGCACGCCGCGCTTCACGGGCGCGTAGGCTTGCGCAAGCGATGAACCTCGCCCAGCTGCTCACGGACTCGGCCGCCCGCCGGCCCGAGCGCCCGGCGGTCAGGCTCGACGACGTGACGCTCACCTACGCCCAGCTTGACGCCGCAAGCGCCCGCTTTGCGGGGCTGCTGGCGCAGCGCGGGGCGCAACCCGGCGACCGGGTGGCGATCATGCTGCCCAACGTCCCGCACTTCGCCGTCTGCTACTACGGCGCGCTGCGCGCCGGCGCGATCGTCGTCCCGATGAACGTGCTGCTCAGGCGCCGTGAGATCGCCTACTACCTCGCCGACTCGGGAGCGGGGCTGCTGTTCGCCTGGCAGGACTTCACGCCCGAGGCCCTCGCCGGCGCCAAGGACGCGGGCGCCGAGTGCGTCACCGTCACCCCGGGCGGCTTGGAGGAGCTGCTCGCCGGCTCGCAGCCCAGCGCGGAGCTGCGCCGCGGCGACGAGGACACGGCGGTGCTGCTCTACACCTCCGGCACGACCGGGCAGCCAAAGGGCGCCGAGCTGACGCACACCAACCTGTCGCGCAACGCCCGTGCGGCCGCCTCGCTGTTTGCGATCGGCGAGGATGCGGTCACCCTCGGCGCGCTGCCGCTGTTTCACTCCTTTGGACAGACGTGCGGGATGAACGCGACGCTCGGCGCCGGCGGGATGCTGACGCTTCTGCCGCGGTTTGACCCCGGGCGCGCGCTCGAGGTGATCCAGCGCGACCGGGTGAACGTGTTCCTGGGCGTGCCGACGATGTACGCGGCGATGCTGCACCACCCGGAGCGCGAGCGCTTCGACGTCAGCACGCTGCGCCACTGCGGCTCCGGGGGGGCGGCGATGCCGGTCGCGCTGCTGCGCGAATTCGACCGGGTGTTCGGCTGCAAGGTGCTGGAGGGTTACGGGCTGTCGGAGACCTCGCCGGTCGCCTCCTTCAACCACGCCGACAGGGAGCGCAAGCCCGGCTCGATCGGCACCCCGATCGAGGGCGTGCAGATGCGCATCGTCGGCGAGGACGGCCGCGAGCTGCCGCCGGGTGAGGTGGGCGAGATCGTGATCCGCGGCTACAACGTGATGAAGGGCTACTGGCGGCGCCCGCAGGAGACCGCCGAGGCGATCGACGCCGACGGCTGGTTTCACTCCGGGGATCTGGGGCGCGTCGATCAGGACGGCTACTTCTACGTGGTCGACCGAAAGAAGGACATGATCATCCGCGGCGGCTACAACGTGTACCCGCGGGAGATCGAGGAGGTGCTGCACGAGCATCCCGCCGTGCGCGAGGCCGCTGTGGTCGGCATCCCGGACCCAGAGCTCGGCGAGGAGGTGGGAGCCGCAGTCGTGCTCGAGCCCGGGGCGAGCGTCACCGCGCAGGAGCTCAGCGAGCACGTGCGCGCCCAGCTGGCCGCCTACAAGTACCCGCGGCGGGTGTGGTTTGTGCAGGAGCTGCCCAAGGGCCCGACCGGCAAGATCCTCAAACGGGAGATCCACCCGCCGACCGAGCGATGAGCGTCGTCATCCGGCGGGCGGGCCGCGGCGACGTGGCGGCGATCCACCAGATGATCCGGGAGCTTGCGGCCTACGAGCGGGCGCCGGACGCCGTGGTGGGCACCGAGGCGATGCTGGAGCGCGCCCTGTTCGCGCCGCGCCCGAGCGCCGAGGCGCTGATCGCCGAGGTCTGCGATGAGCCGGCGGGGTTTGCGCTGTTCTTTCAGAGCTTCTCCACCTGGGAGCTTCGGCCCGGGATCTGGCTCGAGGACCTCTACGTGCGCGAAGCCCACCGGCGCTCCGGCGCCGGGCGCGCGCTCATGGCCCGCCTGGCGCAGCTTGCCCTGGAGCGCGGCTGCGCACGGCTTGAGTGGCACGTGCTCAGCTGGAACGAGCCCGCGATCCGCTTCTACGAGCGGATCGGCGCCGCCCGGTTGCGCGAATGGGAGCTGCAGCGGCTGGCCGGCGAGGCGCTGAGCGCAGCGGCCGCGATGCCCGCGCCGCCACCGCCGTCAGCGTGACCGACGCCGCGCGCCGCTCCCGCCGGGCGGAAGCCTTCGGTGCGAAGACTTCCGGCTAAGGCGCCGTCAGGGTGACGGGCGCCAGGGGGTGCTGGGCGGCCAGCTCGGCGGGCGTGTAGGCGAGCTTCACCCAGCGCCCGCGGGAGTACAGCCTGGTCATGTTGTCATACCACCTGGACGTGGGATCGGTCGCCTGCGAGTAGGTGAGGATGCCCTGCGCCTGCGGCCCGCCAGGGTCAAGCTGCACGGTGAGGACCAGCGAGGAGCCGTCGTTCACCTGTCCGTAGGGACCACCGTTGATCGGCCCGGTGGTGGCGGCCGTCCCGTTGGGAGAGTAGATCGCGTTGAAGCAGCCCATGTCCTGCCCGCCGCCCTCGCCGGGGCAGCCGGGGATCGGGATGCGGCGCGACTGCGGGGCGTACTGGACCTGGCCGAAGCTCGCGTCAAGCGGCACGTGGTGGGCCTGGAGATTCAGGACCGCGTCGGCGAGCCACTTGAGCGGGGCCGCGGGCGGGGCGGTGTTCAGGCCGGTCGGCGTGCTCAGCGGCCTTGCCGGGTCAAAGCCGACCGCGTAGAAGTCGCTGTCGGTGTCGGTGGCGGCCCACACGTCGAACAGCCAGCCTCCGTGGGCGTCGAGCCGGCCTGTGCCATCCCAGCCGGCCAGCGCCTGGCAGGCGGCCATCAGGTTAACGGTCTGCCCGTCGCTGGCGACCTGAACGGGATTGGCGCGGCAGTCTGCGACCAGATCGCCCGCCACCAGGCGGGCCAGCTCAGACTCGTCGCCCTCCCACATGCGCTGCAGCGTCGGGATCGTGAACAGCCTCGGACCAAGGCCGTCGGTGCCCGCCACGCGAGCTGCGATCAGCGCGTTGCCCAGGCGCGTGCGTCCTCTCTGCTGCACGCCGGTGGCGCCGATGACCGGCGCAAAGCCGGTCAGGGGATGCGACGGGTTCGCCAGCCAGTAGGAGTCGTTGGAGTTCTCCACGTAGTCGCGACGGAACAGATGCGGCAGCTCGCGCCCCGGCAGGATGCCGGTCTGCGGCGTGCCCGCAAACTCCTGCGTGGCGCACGCGGTGCTGCTCCCGTCGAGCGTGATCACGTGCGCCAGGTCATAGACGAGCGTCGGCAGCCCGGCGGGCAGGCAGGCGGCGAGCTTGGCCGCGGTCACCGCGGGCGTGTCGCCGACATCCCCGTAGTAGGCCCAGCCTCGGTCGTCGGCGGCGATCGTGTTGAAGGTCGGAATCGCGAGGTAATGCGCCTCCACATCGAACAGCGCGTGCACGGAGTCGGCCCTGCCCATCTGGAAGTACTCATCAGCGGCGCGCACCCCCGCCGCCTCGGTGAAGTCGTCGAGCGCGTAGGCGGTCGTGGCGGTCCACAGGTAGCCGGCCGCGGGGACGTCCGTGACCACCCCCCAGCGTGTCGTGTAGAACGTGTGGCGCACGAACGAGCGCCCATCCTTGAAGGACACGGTGATGCGGCCCATGCGCACCGCGCGGCCGTTGAGGTAGTAGCTCGTCGGGTCGCCGGGAACGAGGCTCAGGCGATAGAGCACGAACCGGCGATCGGTCGAGACCGTGTGCGTCCAGGCGATGTTGCGGTTGAAGCCGATTCCGATCAGCGGGAACCCCATCAGCGTGCCGCCCTCGACGTCGTAGGCGCCCGGCACGTCAAGCTGAGCCATCCAGAACCGCTCGGTTCCGCGCCAGGGGAAGTGGGGGTTGGCGAGCACCATCCCCGTGTGCGCGCGGGTGTCCAGCGCGCCCAGGCCGATGCCGTTGGAGCCCGCCGAGGACGAGAGGTCGAACTGCCGGCGCAGCGCCGCCAGTTCCGAGCGTGTCGGACGCGCGCCGGCGAGCGCCCGTGCGACGGTCGCGCCGGCGGCCGGCGGCGCGGCCTCGTCGATACCGGCGATGAACTGCTGCGAGGAGGCCTCGGTGATGATCTGCACGCCGCGCAGCAGCAGGTCGGCGAGCGTGATCGGAGAAAGCCAGCGCCGGCCACGGCATGCGGGGTCGCGCAACAGGCCGGAGCGCAGGTAGCGGTTGTAGCCGGCGACCCAGCCCTCGTAGACCGCGCGCACCTGGGGCAGCAGCCCCGACCGGGCGGAGAGCTCGCGCCTTACGATCCCGGTGGCGGCGATGTAGTGCCAGAACAGGTCCGACTGAAGGTTGGTGCTGGCCACCCCTGCCGAGTAGTTGACGGCGGTGCCGTCGGCGCCGAAGTACCTGGCGCGCTGTCCGCGCAGCGTGACCACGTCGTTGGCGAAGGTGCACAGGTTGTCCTGCGCGAAGGCCCAGCCCTCCCCGTAGCCGAGCGCCCTGAAATTGGACGCGACGATGTGCGGGACGCCGGCTCGATCGCGGGTGATCACCACCCTGTTGCCCGCCGGCGCCGGGATCGCCACGGCCGCGACCGCCGCCGCCGCCCCCACCAGCGCGACGATCACCGCCGCGGCCGCCACCAGCGAGGCGCCCGCCAGCGCCGTCCACGACCGGCGCCGGGCGCGGAGGCGCCCTCTCCCAGCTCGGCTTGATCTCATCTCAGCTCCCTCGTCGGGCGGGGTCTGCCCGCGGCGGACATCCTACGGGGAAGGCGGCCCATTGGGGGAAGATGTCCTGGATTGGGGGAAGATGCCTTCGGAGGGGCCCGCTCACGCGATCCGGGCCGCGCTTTTGCCCGGTCCGGCCGAGCGGCTCGGCGAGGCGTTCACCGAGTCCGCTTCTGCGAGCTGGAAAGGCGGCTGGCGCCGATGACCTGCTCGGCGCACGAGCGCGACCCGGCCCTGCGCTGCGCACGCCGGCAAACGCGAGGTGCTGCCGGCCGCGCTGACCATGGACGAGCTCAAGCGATGCGCGACCCCGCTAGGTGAATCGGGCTCTGCCTGGGGAAGCGATGGCGGCACGGCCGAGCCCGGCCGAGCCCGGCCGACCGCGCTACCGACCTGGGGAGTTCTCGTGATCAACCCTGGGGAGCAAACCGTGATCGCGGGCAGGCCTACACACGCAGGTCACGTTGAGCACCCTTGCCAGTCTCCGCCGCCCATTTCGACGACGTCGCGGATGCCCCACCCCGGATGCGAGGCATCCGGAATCGAGATGTCTCTCATCTCGCTGATTGAGAGCCTCATCAGCTTTCTCCGAGCGCCGCGGTCAAACGATTGATGAAGTCGGTTGCAAGCGTTCCGACCTGCTCTTCTGGGATTGCGAGCTGAAGAGCTCGGACCGCCATCCGCACGCCTTCGGCATTTCGGCGCCCAAAGAGCTTCATGAGATAGCCGATCGCGGCCCCGGTTACCGGTCCCGCTGTTTCGTGCTGCCGAAGCATCGCGAGCCGGCCGGCTGCGACGGTCGGCGGGGTGGTCTGCATGAGCCGGTAGACGTCGGAGGCGTCCTTGTCCTCCGCTCTTTGCGGACGGTTGGACGCGAGCCGATCGTGGATCTTGTGGGCCTTGGCGACGAGCAGGGCCGCGGCACCCGCGACCTCGACTTCAAACGCGCGCGTGTCGGAGGGTTCGAGGGCTGTGACCGTCATCGGCGAGTGATCGACGAGCGCTGCTTCGAGACCAACTGCGCGACGCGCGGCGCGATTTCCGTGCGGTCCCAGGCGGGCGCCGCGACGCCCACCCGGTGGCGCAACGCCCTCCGGAACGATCAGGTCAATCGGGATCGTCAGCTCCTCGCCATCGACGGTCGTAGCTGCGAACCAGATGCCAGGCTCGGTGAGGCTCGGCGTGAAGTCCGCGGCACGCATCGCCGTTTCGAGTCGGGGCTCGTCCTTGAGGGTCGCCGGATCGATCGCAAGGTCGCCGTCGGTCGTATAGGGCGAGATGCCGATCTCGCCTTCGCCGGTGCGGAGGTAGACCGCCTGCGCACCGGCGACGATGACGGCTTGCCCGTGCTCGGCGAGTGCCTCGAGTGCGTCCAGGAGGACGCGCCGTGCAGCAACATACCGTGGGTCGATCGCTGTCGTCACGCAGGTGGTCCGCCGACCCGGGCCAGGGAGTCGAGCCTCCACGCTGGCTCGTTTGCAAGCAGCCACTGGATGAGCGCTTCGCCTTCAGCCGGCATGCGGCCGTTCCCGGTGAGGCAGTCGACCGCGGCTTGCGACGGCGCCACGTAACGAACACCGCCCTCTTCGTCCGTCCGTTCCCAGACGATCGGGTCAAAGGGGCGAAGCAGCACGACGTTCGCGCCCCGGTCTGCAGGAATGAGATCAAGTGCGTCAGCTAGAGCCTTGGCGTCCTCGCAGTAGACGGTCAGGAGCGCGGGCGCAGCGACGGGCGACAGGCGGACGGCAGCGAACGAACCGGAAACGGCTGTGCGCAGCGTGGGCAGCTCAGGAAGGCGGCCGAGCGCATCCTCTGCCCCGCGCGCAGCGAGGTACGGCTGCGCATCGTTGCTACGGAAGAGCTCGTAGCTCTCCGCCCAGCGGCGAAGGAGCGCTGCGATGTCGACCGATTCAACCTGGCCGCGCTTGCTGCGCTCGAGGAGCGCGTCGTCGTCGAGCGCGTAGAGGAGGCGCGAGATGTAGCCGGGGGCGAGTCCTGTGGCTTCGGCGAGGTCGCGGACGCCGTAGGGCGGTCGGACGTCGATGAGGGTGCGGATCAGTCGCGCCGCCTTCGGGCCACGGACGCGAGCCTTGCCGCGCGGTGTTGGCGAGGGGTCGCGGTCGGCGCCCTGAGACTGGATGAAGAGCGCCGGGCTCTCGAGGCGAACGAGCGCGTTCCCCGTCAGGTCGAGAAAGTTGATCCCCTCGGCCGCGAGCAGGTCACGCGTGCGCGGGCTCAGCCAGGGCGCGACGACGAGAATCGGGATGTCCGGTGAGAGCGCGCGGAGCGTGCGGCCGACGCTCCCGAAGAGGCCCGCCACGTCGCGCGGCCGGAGCGAACGCTTCGCTTCGACCGCGAGCGTCGCGAACACGCTCTGACCGTTGATGACGATCGTGCCGCCGGGCCGGCCGCGACCGCCAGGCATGGCGTCCTGATCCGCGGGCTCGACAGACCACGCCGCGGGGATCCGCTCCCGCAGCCAGGTGACAGCAGCATCGACGAGCTCGTTCTCTCGCATAGGGTCGTTTGCTGCCATCGCGAATTGGAGCATAGCAGCATGTATTCTCTATATCGCTCTATTTGCTATGGCGGCAAACAGGCTTTTTGAGCAAACCCCGCCTGAGATCGTCCGCCACCACCGGATGGTGATGGGGCGGTTCGGGACGTTGAGGCACGCACGGGAGGCGCAGGCCGGGCGCTCGGGCCGAGCGGTTCGGAGAGACCGCCGAGTCGGCCGACTCGGGAGCTGCGGCAAGCCTGGTTGCCGGGGCATAGAAAAGCCCCGCATTTGCGGGGCTTTTCCGTAGCAGGCCTGTAAGCCGGATCCTGTCGAGAGCAGTCATCCATCTCTGCGGCCTACCCGGACCTCGGCGGGCCACCTGCAAACGGTCCTGCTTGGCCTAGCATCGGGTGGGGCTTGCCTGGCCGCCGCGTCACCGCGACGCCGGTGCGCTCTTACCGCACCATTTCACCCTTGCCGGCCTGGAGCGCTGCAGCAGCCCCAGGCTTAGGCGGTGTCATTTCTGTGGCGCTTTCCCTCGGGTTTCCCCGGGTCGGTGTTACCGACCACCCTGCCCTGTGATGTCCGGACTTTCCTCGAAGGCGCATGCACCTCCGCGACTGCTCGGCCTGCATGGTCGAGCATACCGTGCGCGACCAGCCCGCCTGGGCGCGCGCTGGGACGCGCCGGTCTGCACGGGCCGGCTTGCCGTCTCAGCTGAGCCGCGTCCCGCAGCCCGAGCACAGGCCCCCGACCGGGACCGCGTGCGCGCCGAAGGATGGCCTCATCTCCGCTCCGCAGACGGGGCACGCCCCCGGCGACCGCGCGACGAGCCCCCGCCACAGCTCTGACACAGCCTCGTCCAGGCTGGGCTCCTCGTCACGACCTGCCCGCGCCGGCGCCTCGCCGGCCACGCAGCGGGCATCACACGGCGGCGGGCGCCCGGGGCCGCCTCGCCTGCCGCGTGCGCGGTCGCCCTCGGCCACAGGCGCGGCTGCCGATCTCCGCAGCCGGCGCCAGGCGCGGCCGCCGATCCTGACCGATGGCTCGAGCGTGCTCATGAGATGCTCCGCATCAGCCCCACCACGCGCCCGAGGATGCGCGCCTCGCGCGTGCGGATCGGCTCCATCTCCGGGTTCTCGGGCTGAAGGCGCACGTGGTCGGCCTCTCGGAAGAACCGCTTGACGGTCGCCTCCTCCCCGACGAGCGCGACCACGATCTCGCCGTCGCGGGCGGTCTCCTGGCGGCGCACGACGACCAGGTCCCCGTCGAGGATGCCGGCGTCCCGCATCGAGTCCCCGCGCACGCGCAGCAGATACTCGCCCTCGTGCCCGCCGGCGACGCCCGGCGTCTCGATGTACTCCTCGATGTTCTCCTCGGCCAGCAGAGGCTGGCCCGCCGCTACCTGTCCGACGAGTGGCAGGCCACCGCCGAGTGCCCTCGCGCCCGCCGCCGCCCGGTGGAGCAGCTCGATCGCGCGCGGCTTGGTCGGGTCCCGCCGGATCGCCCCGGCCCGCTCGAGGTTCGCCAGATGGGCGTGGACCGTGGACGACGATGCGAGCCCGACCGCGCGGCCGATGTCCCTCACGGTCGGCGGATATCCGTGCGTCGCCGAGTGCTCCCTGATGAAGTCGACGATCTCCTGCTGGCGCTTGGTCAGGTCCATGCGGTCCTCCTCTGGGGCTTCAGGGCGCCGAGACGCCTGACGGGGACGCGGTTGCAACGCGCTTGACGAACATGTGTTCGTGTACGGTAGCGCCGCCGCCGGACGGAACGCAAGCCGGTCGCGGTCCCGGCCGCCCCGCGGTCGCCGCACCCGCGACGCGGCGAGCGGGCGGGGTATACTGGCCGCCCCAACGCGCCTGTGGCGGAATTGGTAGACGCGCAAGGTTGAGGGCCTTGTGGACCGATGGTCCGTGGAGGTTCGAGTCCTCTCGGGCGCACTTGAAAAGCTCCGCTCAGCTGGGTTTTTTGATGCCTTCGGCCCGTCAGAACAGATCGATCCGGCGCTGGACGTACCGTGGTCATCTGGCAATTGCGTCCACCAGTACTTCCAATCGGATCCGCTCCGGTTCCGAGCTGTCTGTCGTCGCTGGTTGTCGTGCAGTTGTCGGTCGGTGACACTTAGACCACGATCGGCCGAACGCGCCAGCCGTCGGTGACGGTGGCGAGCGCAATCGCAGCTCGCCTACGCGGTCCTGAGCCAGCGAGCCGCGAGCCGAACCTGACCCGATGACGGTGGCTGTCGCTTCGTCTCCCCAGGCGCCACCGGTACCGGGCTTTCCGCTTCTGGTGGTCGCGATGCGGTCGGTCTCGCAGATCTCGAGCGCGCGGCGCATGAGCGCGGCCGGGCTCGTTTGCGGCGGGTGCGTCGGAGCACCCCGTCCCATTCGCTGCCGCGCCTGTCGGCGGGCACCGCGACTGTCCCGGCGAGTTCAAGGCGGTTGCTCACCTCAGGGTCGCTTCGAGGGCCCGTTCGACAGGACTGTCGGCAGCGGCCGGGGGCTGCTCGGGATCCGAGCAGCCCCCGGTGCTTGGCCGATCAGAGCCTGGGGCCGGCCGCGGCCGAGCCTCAGCCGCCTGTCGCCCGCCGGCCCTCGGGGGCGGGGAACGCCGTGATGCGTGCTGTCACCTCGTGACCGTAGACGTCGGAGTGCGGGAACGCAGAGCTTCCCGCCCAGCTCGCGGCATACGGCACGTACGCCGAGACACCGTCTCTGTTGATCACGTTCAGCACCCCTCCCTCGGTGTCCCCCGAGGGTGTGGCAGACGTGGCCGTCCCGAGGATGAGGCCGCTGAACAGGTCCCGGAAGGTCACGTGCGGCCTCACCGGGGTGACGATCAGGCTCGTCACCAGGCAGTAGCAGCCGTTGGAGAACCTGCTCCAGGACTGAAAGCCGCTGAGGGCGAACGTCCTCACGTGGGGTGACACGACCAGGCTCGGGTAGCCGTGGAAGCCGGGCCGCAGGCTCCAGGAGCTCGGAGGCACACCGTCGGCGGTGAACGGCGGCGTGAAGGGCAGCTCGTTCTCCATGAAGACAACCCGGCCACCCTGGCCGTTCCAGGTCGCCTCGGTCTTCTTGAAGTGCTCCAGCCAGATGCCCTCAAGCGTGACCCGGTCGCCGTTGACGACGACGCCGTAGTCACCGGCGCGCTGGGCCCAGGCGCTGGCCGTGTAGGTGCCAAAGCCGATCGCCTGAATCTCGGCCTGGTTCTGCAGCACGTCGTTCTGATTGATGACCTCATCCGTCGTGGCGTCGCTGATCGTGCTCACATCGCTGAGCGTGGTCGGGTCGGCGGGCGACCCGGTCGCGCCCGGGGTGGTGCCGATCACGATCTGAGCGGCCGCGAACCGGTCGCCGCTGCCGTTGGCGTCGAATCCCGCAAGCACCGCCCCGACAGCCCGGTTGGTCACGACGACCGTCGGGGTGCCGCGGTCGGCGGTCAGCGTGCTCTCCCCGAGCCCGAACACGACCTCATCGGGCCTGCTCACCGTCAGTGGCGCGCCGAGAACGTAACCGCCGGGCGTGAGGAGCACGTCGCGGCCGTGAGCGAGCGCGGCATCGAGCCTGCCCGCGATGGCGGTGCCCGGCCTTGCGATGTAGAAGCGACGCAGTGGCAGCAGCGCGCCCGTCCGGGGGCTCACCGTCCAGTCGTAGCCCACCCGGCCGAACTGAACCTTCGGGTCAAAGACGAAGAAGCGGCGATGCTCGTAGACGACGAACGGCGACTCCCGCACCACCGCGAGCCTGTGGATGTTGTCGATGTCGCCCGGCGGGCGGGACCTGGTTGCCGGACCGAAGTCGCTCGCGGGCGCCCCCGTGTCGCCTGCGAACACCTGGTCCACCCCAAACCCTCGCCAACCTCCGACGTGGCTGCCCTCGATGAACAGATCCTCGTTGCTGTTCGCGCCGGCCTTGCCGGGCGTGTTCTCCCCGTTGGCGTCGATGATCTCCCCGGTGATGTTCGAGTTGGCGATCTCAAAGCCATTGGCGGCGCCGCCGTAGGCGTCAGCCAGGTAGGGGTCGCCGTTTGCGGCCGTGCACGGATGCGTGCAGGGACCGGTCACCGGATGCGTGAGGTCGACGTCGAGGTTGCCGAGCAGGTTCACGCGCCGCCAGGTGGCCGTCTGCGAGGTGAACCAGGTCATGGTGTGCGCCGGATCGCCGCTCTCGATCGGGTTTATCGTCAGGTTCTCCAGCTGGCTTGGCCGGATCGCCAGGCCGGTGTTCGGCGGAGCGCCCGGGAAGCTGTCCTCCGGGATGTCCAGAGCGCCGTTGATCACGACATCGCACGGGCTCGGCCCGAGCCCGGCGACGATGCTCCCCGGCGCGACCACCGCCTGGATGGTGTTGGCGGTGGTGGCGGTCCCAGGGGTCGCCGAGGCGCTGCCGTAGGTCCCGGGCAAAAAGAAGAACTCGTGCGGCGCATCAGTCGATGCCGTCGAGCTGAGCGCCGCATTGATCGTGGACGGCGACTCCGAGGGGCTGAAGATCGTGACGCCGGCGCCGAACGGGTTCGGGACGGGACCGGTCACGGGCTGCGGCCTGCTCGCCGCGCAGGCCGCGCCGGCCGCCGCAGAACCGCGCCCAAGCCGCGCGCGGGACGGGCTGGCGGCCGGCGACGCCGACGCGAAGGCCCCCGCCAGGATGATCGCGCCGAGGACGAGCGCTCCCGCCCACCGCGGCCTTGGGGCCACCGCGCTCAGGGCGCGTCTGCGTTGCCGGACCATGCTCCCTCCCATCGTTTAGGCGTTTCGCGGCCGCGCTGCAGGATACACAATTCTGATAATTGCATCCAGGTCGCCATCTCCTATGCAGGCACTCAAAATGTGGTCGCCTGCGACGGCGCCTGCCCGGCGAGCGGCGGGGTGCTCGTATCGCTCACCCGGTGCGCGCCGGCCGGCCCCGCGCCCGACGAGCCGGGGAGCGCGGGCGCGGTCCGGCCTGCTATCCAGTTGCGATCGTGAACGGCAGATCGCGAACCCGGCCGCGGGAGCGGGCACATCGGGCGATCGGCGGCGGTGAGGATCGCGAGGCGGGGCTCGTCCGGCGATGAGCGGCGCGGAGGAGGACGGCGGCGCGGCGCTCGTGCGCTGCGTGGTGGAGATCCCCAAGGGCAGCCGCAACAAGTACGAGCACGAGCCCGGGTCCGACGCGATCATGCTCGACCGCTTCCTGTCCGCCTCGGTCGTCTATCCGACCGACTACGGCTACGTGCCCGGCACGCTCGCCGAGGACGGCGATCCGCTCGACGTGCTGATCTGCGTGTCGGAGCCCACGTTCCCGGGCTGCGTGGTGATGGGGCGCGTCGTCGGCCTGTTCGACATGGAGGATGAGCATGGCCTGGACGCCAAGCTGCTGTGCGTGCCGCGCGCGGATCCGAACTGGAGCGCCATGCGGGACCTCGACGACCTCCCGTCGCAGCTTCGCTCAGAGATCGCGCACTTCTTCTCCATCTACAAGGACCTCGACGCCAGCCGCCACTCCGAGGTCCGCGGCTGGCGCGACCGGCGGGCCGCCCTGGCGGAGCTGGCGGAGGCCAGAGCGCGGTTTGCGCGGACGAACGACCGCGCCTGAGGCGGGCGCGCAGCGGCGCGCGAACGATCGCTCCATCAGGCGCCGGGGATGCGGACCGCCGCCCGGCGGGGCGCCACTGTCGAGGCATCGCTCCCTCACGCGCCGGGGATGCGGGCCGCCGCCCGGCGGGGCGCCACTGTCGAGGCATCGCACCCTCACGCGCCGGGGATGCGGCCAAGCCGGTCAGGGAGGCTGGCGTCAAGCGTGCGCAGCATCACCATCGCCGCGCGATGGCGGGCCCGCTCGCGCGCGCCCCAGCGGATCCCCAGCCGGTCGCGAAGCACCGCCGGAAACGATCCCACCAGCAGCGTCCACGCGACCTCTCCGGCCGGCCGCCGGCAGGCGGCCCACAGCGGCGCCGGCGCCGGCACCCAGGGCGGGGGCGGCAGCCGCGTGCGCAACAGGGCCAGCAGACGATCGGCGGCGTCGGTGGCGACCAGACGCCTGGCGATCATGTCAGCCAGGTACTCGTCGAACTCGGCCAGCGTCGGGGGCATGTCCCGCTCGCGCACCGAGAACAGCCGCCCAGCCGCCCTCCATTCGCCGTACAGGCGGCGCTCGGCGGCCGGCGTGAGACGCCCGAGCGTCCGGCCGGCGTGGCGCGTGGCCTCGAAGGTGCTCAGGTGAACCCAGGTCCAGGCCTCCGGGTTCCAGGCGTGGTAGCGGCGCCCATCGCGGTCCACGCCGCGGATCGAGCGGTGGCGCTCGCGCACCTGCCGCCCCACCGACGCCGCGTCGCCGAACAGCATCCGAAGCCCCCAGCCGACCGTCTCGGCCGCCCGCTGCCACGGCTGGTCGAAGACCGTCGAATGCTGTTGCAGGCCGGCCGCGACGGTCGGGTGCATCGCCTGCAGCGACAGCACGCGGCCCGCAAACGGGACCAGGAACGCCCATCGGCCCCACAGCTGTTGGGCGACCGACCGCCGCGCCGGACCGGCGAGCCCGCCGGCGGCGGAGGCGCTCACCGCCGTCCCGTGCTGTGGTGCTGACCGCTTGCCTGGCATGCCGACCGGCGCTCGGGGTCGCCGCCCCGGGCCGCTCGATTGTGGCGCGCCAGGCGGTTGGCGCGGGCCGGTCTTCAGACCGCGACGGCCGGCGGGGCGGTTGCCGCTCAGACGGCGGCGGCAGCGCCGCAAAGCCCGCTGAGCTCCTGCGGGAACGCAGCCAGCCTCGGCGGTGCGCCGCGGGCCGCCGGGCCGCCGCCGGGCAATAGGCTTTGGCTTGCAGATGACGGCCGCGTCGGAGATAAGGGAGCTGCTGGCCAGCCGCACGGGCGAGGAGATGGCGCTCAACGACCGCCACCTCAATCCGCAGCTGGGCCGCATCCTGCGCACGCTGGGGTTCGATCGCACCTGGGTCTCAGGCGAGGGCCCCTACCTGATCGACTCCGAGGGCCAGCGCTACCTGGACCTGATCTGCGGCTACGGCGTGTTCGCGCTGGGCCGAAACCATCCGGAGATCGCCGACGCGATCAAGGAGGTGCTGGACGCCCGCACCGCGAACCTGCCACAGCTCGGTGTCACGCTGCTGACGGGCGCGCTCGCCGAGCGGCTCCTGGCGCTCGCCCCTGGCAGCGTCGATGCGATGGTGCCCGCCAACAGCGGGACCGAGGCGGTGGAGGCTGCGATCAAGATCGCGCGCGCGGCGACCGGCCGCCCGCGCGTGCTGTACGCCGACCACGCATTCCACGGCCTGACGCTCGGCTCGCTGTCGATCAACGCCAACGCCGAGTTCCGCGCCGGCTTCGGACCGCTGCTGCCCGGCTGCGACCAGATCCGCTTCGGGGACCTCGACTCGCTGGAGCGCGAGCTTGAGCGGGGCGACGTGGCCGCGCTGGTGCTCGAGCCCGTCCAGGGCAAGGGGGTCAACATCCCGCCGGACGGGTATCTCGCCGCCGCGCAGAGCCTCTGCCGGCGGGCCGGCTCGCTGTTGGTCTGCGATGAGGTGCAGACCGGGCTGGGACGGACGGGGCGGTGGTTCGCGCTCGAGCACTGGGGGCTTGAGCCGGACCTGATCTGCGTCGCCAAGGCGCTGTCGGGCGGCCTGATCCCGACCGGCGCGGTGCTCGTCTCCCGACGCGCGTTCGACGCGGTGTTCGACGGGATGGAGCGAGCCGTGCGGCACGGCTCAACGTTCGGGGGCAACGACCTCGCCGCCGCCGCCGGCCTGGCCACGCTCTCGGTGCTCGAGCGCGAGGGGCTGATCGAGCACGCGCGGCGGATGGGCGAGCTCCTGCTCGCGCTCACCAGGCCGCTGGCGAAGCGCTACGAGGTGGTCGCCGACGTGCGCGGACTGGGGCTGATGTGGGCGATCGAGCTGGGCGCCCCGCACCGCACCGCCTCCCGGACGGTGTTCGCCACGGTCGAGCGCGCGCAGCCAGGGCTGTTCGCACAGCTCATAACCGTGCCGTTGTTTCACCGCCACCGGATCCTCTGCCAGGTGGCCGGCCACCGGATGAACGTCGTCAAGGCGCTGCCCGCGCTGGTGATCGACGAGCCCGAGATCAGGCGCTTCGCCGCCGCCGTCGAGGAGGTGGTCTCGGAGGCCGAGCGGGCGCCGAGCGCCGTCGCGCGGCTCGGGCTGCGCCTGGCGCGCGGCAGCGCCCGCGCGAGGCGCAGGCGGGTCGCAGGCGCCCGGTGAGGGCGCTGGTCACCGGCGCGGGCGGGTTCATCGGCGGCCATGTCGTTCGCGCCCTGGTGGCGGCCGGGGCCGAGGTGCGCGCCCTGGACCGCGACCCCACGGCGGCCGATCGGCTGCCCGGCGCGGCGGAGCCGATCCTCGGGGACGTCCTCGATCCGTTCGCGCTCCGGCGCGCGCTTCAGGACGCCGACGCGGTGTTCCATCTCGCCGCCGTCTACAGCTTCCGGCGCGCGGACGCGGCGCTGATGCGGCTGGTCAACGTGGAGGGCACCCGCACCCTGCTGCAGGAGGCCCTGCGAGGACGACGCCGCCGCATCGTGCACACGAGCTCGTGCGCCACCTGTGGGCCCGTCGCCGGCCGGCAGGCGACCGAGGACGACCTGCCATCGGCGCGCGAGCTGCGGGTCCCCTACCGTCTCACCAAGCTCCAGGGCGAGCGGCTGGCCATGGCGGCCGCCCGCGAGGGCGGGGATGTCGTCGTCACCTGCCCAACGGCTCCCGTGGGCCCGGGGGACCGGGGGCCTACCCCGACCGGGAAGATGGTGGCCGACGTGGCGCGCGGGCGCGCGCGCGGCTACCTGGCCAAAAGCGCCCTGAACGTGGTCGGCGTTGCCGACGTCGCGGCCGGGCACCTGCTCGCGTTCGAGCGCGGCCGCGCGGGCGAGCGCTACCTGCTCGGCGGCGAGAACCTGGCGATCTCGGAGGTGTTCTCGATCATCTCGGCCGCCGTCGGACGGGCGGCGCCCCGGCTGCCGGTGCCGTGGAGCGTCGCGTGCGCGGCTGCGCACATCGCGCAGGCGGCGCTGCGGCCACTCGGACGCGAGCCGGAGCTTTTGCTGCTCGACGAGGTCCGCTCCGGACGCCTGCCGCACCTGTTCGACGATCGAAGGGCGCGGGCGCAGCTGGGCTACAGCCCCGCCTCCGCGAGGGCGGCCCTTCAGGTGGCTGCGCTGGCGGCGCTCGAGGAGACGGGGCCGGGGGCGGGCGGCTTGACCTGACGGGCCCCCGGACGCCAACTGCCCTAACCTCGGGCGATGCGGATCGACACGCTGCTGGCCAGCGGGCAACTGCCGGCGCTCGACCGCTCGACGATCCACGCGTACGTGGACGCCGAGCCCGGGCCCATCTACTACCAGCGCCACGCGCACGCCGTGGGGCTGGCGGCCGAGCGGCTGCTCGGCGAGCTGGAGGGCGGGCAAGCGCTCCTGTTCGCCTCGGGCGCGGGCGCCACGACGGCCCTGGCGCTGGGGCTGCTCGGACCGGGCCGGCGCGTCGCGCTCCCCGGCGACGGCTACTGGGGCACCCTCTCGCTGCTGCGCGGTCAGCTCGGGCGCTGGGGACTGGAGGTCGTGGAGTTCGACCAAACCCGCGAGCCGCCGCCGGCGGACCTCGTCTGGCTTGAGCCGTGCTCGAACCCCATGCTGAGCTTCCCGGACCTCGACGCCACGATCGCCTGCGCCCACCAGCGGGGCGCACGTGTCGTGGTGGACAACACCGTGCTCGGGCCGGCGCTCCTGCGACCGCTGCGCCACGGCGCGGACTTCGTCCTGCACAGCGCCACCAAGATCCTCGGCGGCCACCACGACGTCCTGCTCGGCGTGGTCGCCTGCGCCGAGCAGGCCGACCACGCCAGGCTGGCCGAGGTCCGTGAGGCCTGCGGGGTCGTGGCCGCACCCGACCCGGCGTGGCTGCTGCTGCGCGGGCTAAAGACGCTTGCCCTGCGCACCCGGCGCTGCTCGGAGACGGCGCTCACGCTGGCGCGGCGGCTGCAGACCCACCCCGGCGTGATCAAGGTGCGCTACCCAGGCCTCGGCGACCCGGTCGCGGCGCGCTACGTGGACGCGTTCGGGCCGCTGCTCTCCTTCGACGTGGCCGGGCCGGCGCAGGCGGCGGCGGTGGAGCGGGCGCTTGGCCTGGTGGAGAACGCGACCAGCCTCGGCGGGGTTTCATCGACGCTTGAGGCGCGGGCGCGCTGGGAGCCGGACCGCGTGCCGCCGGGGCTCCTGCGCCTGAGCGTCGGGATCGAGGACGCCGACGACCTCTGGGAGGATCTGCGCGGAGCCCTGGACGCCGCCGGCGCGGGGCGATAGACGCCGCCGGCGCGGAGCGAAAGACGCCGCCGGCGCCGAACGGGCGGCGCCGCAGACGCAGAACGGCCGGCGCCGCAGACGCAGAGCGACAGACGCCGCAGACGCGGAGCGTGGGCAGCGCCGCGAGGACCGGCGACGAGTGGACCGGCCCGCCCCGGCGGACTCCGCCGGGGCGGGCTTGCCAATCCTCAGCGGCCGGAGGGGCCGGGCGGCGCGCGATCACCAGGTCAGGCGGCGGGGCAGCCCCCCGCGCGGGGCGCTGTAGCGAGCCGGCGGCACGTCCGGCCGGTCCGGGGCGGGGACCGACCGGACGTCCCGCCGGGAGGCGGCCGGACGTGGCCGTCACGCGGCCGGCCGCCAGCCTCCCACCCCGGGTCGGCGCGCCCCGCTCAGGCCGCCGCCCCGCGGGCGGCGATCACGAGCCGCCGCCCGAGCTCGACGAGCGCTCGCCAAGCAGCTTCGCCGCGCCGGAGACGCAGACGCTGAACGGGGTCCCGCGCTGGCCGGCGACGTGATGCCTGCTCTCGGTCGCGCAGGCGGCCGTCGGGTTGGCGCTGGCGCCCGTCGCCACCCGCGCCATCGCGACCACGCACTGCGAGAACGGGGTGCCGCGCTGGCCGGCGACGTGATCCCGGCTCTCGGCCCGGCAGTAGCGGCCGTAGGCGCGCGCCACCGCGGGAAGGCCGGCGCCCGGGCCGGGCGTGGAGCCGCGCTGGGTGCCCACGCCGGTGGGACGGTGAGAGCTGCCCTGCCCCCCTGGCGAGACCCCGGATGGCGTGGTCGACGGCGGGCCGGCCGGAACCGAGGACGGCGGACCGGCCGGCACCGACGAGGGACGGCCGGTCGTCACGGTCCTCGGAGGGGTGCCGGTGGCCCCGTCGGAGCGGCCGGTGTGCGTCGACGCGAGCGCAACGGCGGGGGCGGACCCGAGCGCGAGCGCCGCCACCGTCAACGCGATCTGCCTTGTCAGCTTCCTCATCTTGCCTCCTGGCAACTGGGCGACCTGCCGTCCGGCAGGCCCCTGGCTTTGCGCCCCGGCCTCACGACCGGTTCGCCCTTTCGAAGGCGATTACGCAACAGCGGCTCGAAAGTCAGGCACAGGTTGAGGGCGTAGCCCTCAATGGCCGCCGGCCGAGCCTGTCGACGGCGCCCCCGCCGAGGATGACCCCGTCGTGGCGCGTGATTGGGCGCCGGACTGCGCCCCGCCCGTGGAGGCGGGGCTCGAGGCGGTCGATCCGCCCTGTGCCGAGGCGGATCCACCTGCCGCCGAGCCGGATCCCCCGGCCGCCGAGCCGTGACCACCGGTGAATGAGCCTGTCGGCCGGTCCGAGGAGCCGGCCGGCCGGCTCGAGGAGCCAGCGCCGGTCTGCCTCCCCCCGCCCCGGCGCGCGCCGGTCGACCCGCCGCCGTGTGCGCCGTGACCGCCGGAGGCGCCGACGGTCCTCCGGCGGGCGCCGGCGCCGCCCGTCCGGCGCGCATCCGCCCCGCGCGCCGAGGCGTTGTGCGCCGCGGCGGCCGCGGCGCCCTGCCGGGCGGCCCGCCGTCCGGCGCCCTGCGCCCGTGCGGATCCGGTCGTGGCCTGCGCGGACCCAGCCGCGCGGTGGTGGCGATCGCCGGCCGCCGCGCCCGTGGACCGACCATGGGCGGCGCGCGTCGAGGCACCCGCCGGCCTCAGCGAGCCGGCGCGCCCCGGGCCTGCGCCTGGAGTAAGCCACACGGCGACTGGCGCAAGACGTGAACCGGTGCTCGTGGCGTTGCTCGACGCTGAGAGCGCGCCCAGCTGGGCCGCCGTCGAGGCCGCGCGCCTCAAGGCTCCCGACGGCGCCGAGCCTCCCCGGGCCGGGACGTGGCGCAGCGCCGCCACCGCCCCGGCGGCGGCGGCAGCGGCGACGACCACCGCCGCCGTCACCTTCACTGCCATCGCCAGGCCTGCCACCTTGCCCGCCGCGGCCGCCGCAAGCGCCGACTGGCCGGCCGATGCGCCCCCGACCGCCATTGCGCCCTGGCCACCGGGAGCTGCGGCCGCCGCCGCAGCGGCCTGGCCACCGGACGCCCCGCCCGCAAGCCCCTGCCGGCCGGCGGACGCCCCGGCGGCCCCGAGAGCGTGCCGGCCGGCGGCGAGCGTCGCCGCGGCGCCGGCGCCACCGTGCCCGGAGGCCGCCGCGCCGATCCTCGCCAGCAGGCCGGCGGCCGCCGCGGCGGGCAGCGCCGGCGTGAGCGCCGCCAGGTCCGCGCGGCGGGTCTCGATGGCGGCCTGGAACGCAGCGCACACCGGGCACGCGCGCACGTGCGCACGCACGCGGCGCCGGCGCAGCGCGCGACCGTCCGCGGAGGAGATCACCTCCTGGATCTCCTCGCACGCCATCGCCCGTCCCTGCTGGAGCTCCATCAGCGACCTACGCGCCTCCAGCACGGTCTGCTTGGCGGCGCCGACGGAGATCCCGAGCGCGAGCGCGACCTCCTCGTAGGGCAGCCCGGACAGCTCGCGCATGACCAGCGCCCCGCGCTGTCGGTGCGGCAGCTCGCGCAGGTCGGCGACCAGCTGCGCCAGGCGCTCGCGCTGACCCACGGTCTGCTCGACTCCCGGCGACGGGCAGCGCAGCTCCTCGGACAGCTCCTGCTCGGGACGGCGGCGCCGCAGGATCGAGATCGCCTCGTTGTGGGCGATTCGGAACAGCCACGGCCGCAGCGGCGCGTTGCGCTGTCCGCGCCGCAGCGCGACCAGCGCCGATGTGAACGCGCTCTGGAGCGCGTCCTGCGCATCCTGGTCGCTGCCCAGCAACGAGCGGCAGTAGCGGTACAGCGGCTGGTGGTGGCGGTCGTAGATCGCCGCAAACGCGCCCTCGCTGCCATCCGCGACCATCCGCGCGAGCCGTTCGTCGGCGACCATCCTCGCCGGGCGTGCGCGCTCGGCGATCCGACGCGGCACCCGGACGGCTGCGTGCGCTCCCTGCATCTCTCACAGTATCGGCAACGCGGGCGCTGGCCGAAAGTCAGGATCGACCCGCGTTCGGCGACCGGGCGGCGCAGGCCGTGCACAGGCGCTCGGCGTCAGGCGGTCAACGGCGGTGGCCGGCATGCAAGATCGCCGCCCTCGCGCGCTGCGTGTGGCCGCTCAGCCTCACGCGTGCGATGCGCACGTCCTCAGATGCTGAGCCCCCCGTCCACCGTCAGCGTGTGCCCGGTCATGAACGCGCTCTCGTCGCTTGCCAGGAACACGACCGCGGCGGCTATCTCCTCCGGCTTGGCGTGGCGCCCCAGCGGGATCATCGCATCGAACGCCTGCGCGGACTCCGGCTCGGACGCGCCCACCGCCTCGACCTCGATCGCATGCTGGAAGGCGTTGGTCGGTCGGGCCGGGATGGATCGTGTTGACGCGGATCCCGCGCGGCGCCACCTCCTTTGCCGCGGTCCGCATCAAGCCGACGAGGGCGTGCTTGGACGTCGCGTAGGCGGCGATCCCGCGGTCGGAGGTCAGGCCGACGACGCTTGAGTTGATGATCAGGCTCCCACCGGGCTGCATGACCCGCAGCGCGTGCTGTGCGACCAGGAAGCTCCCGACCACGTTGACGGCCATCACACGCTCAAAGACCTCCAGCGGGTAGTCGCTGACCGGCGCCACCACGCCGAACACGCCCGCGTTGGCGAACGCAACGTCCAGGCGTCCGAACCGCTGCACGCAAGCTCGGACCGCATGCTCCACCTGCTCAGGGCTGGTGACGTCCGTCGGCTCCCAGGCGACCGCCTCCGCCGACCCCAGCGACCGAGCGGCGGCAGCGAGCCGCTCGCCGTCGAGGTCGGCCAGCAGGACCTGCGCGCCCTCAGCCACGAACGCGCGCGCCGTAGCGAGCCCGATGCTGCCCGAGCCTCCCGTGATGAGCGCCACCCTGCCCTCAAGCCGCCCAGCCCGATGTGCCGCCACGCCGTGCATCTCCTCTCTCCCCGCAGCCCACCGGTGAGAGCTCACGGGGATCGGTCGACCCTTGCCTGGCCTCAAGGTACCGTCAGGCGATGGCGACCGCTTGGAGTCGCCAAATCGCTGCAGCGGAAGTCCGGGCGTGCCGCGTCGGTCCGAGGGACTCCGTTCGTCGTCCCCGAGCCGGTCAACTTCCACGGTGCTTCCCCAGCCGGTCACCTCCTGCGGTCGTCCCCAGCGCGGGCAACCCGCCGCAAGCGCCGCAGCGCAGGCCGCACGGTCACCTCCTGCGGCCGCCGCCAAGGCGGGCAACCGCCACGGTGGACCGCCCAGCTGCGGCTGCGCCCGCTCGGACCGGGCCCGGAGGAGAAGACAGGCCCGGCATCCGGCGGGCGCGGAGCACTGCCGTCGGGAGCTGAGTGGCCTCCCGCGGCCGGTGGACAAGCTAACGTGACCCACGCTGGCCGTCAACGAGCGATCACTGGATTGCAACGCACGCGCAACGATCGGCCGCGGCGCGCCGGCAGGCGATAACGAACCGACACGCCGGTGCACGAATCCCAAGGCCGAGGGCTGGCAGCAGGCCGGAGTCGCCGCCCCCGGGCCGCGGGTGGCGCCCGCCGCGGCTTTCCACGCCTCCGGCAAAGGTCCAAAGCCCGGCCGGGGCCGTCGCTCCGGCCGGGCTTTGCGCACTGTCAGCCGGTCTCACCCCCGGCCGGGCAGGGAGCGGCTCGTCGCCGCCGGCTGGCGCCCGCGGTCTCGGGCCGGCTCACCCCGCGAGCGCCGCCGCGCCGACGGCCACCGGTCGCCGACCGCGTGCGGGCACCTCGCTGCGGCCGAATCCACCGGGGGGCTGCTGTCGCCGATCGCGCGCGTCTGCGCGGATCGCGTACGCCAGCGGCGCCACCGCGGCGGCGATGACCGCTGCGCACAGGACTGACGTCAGGATGGTGATGGCTGTCATAAGAAGGCTCCTCGTGGTCGGTTTGCACCGATCAGGTTCGACGAGCGATCGAAGGCGAGCGTCGGATCGCCGTAAGCCGAAGCTAAGGACGCGCGTTTCACGGCGCGGCGGGCTGCCGCCGGCCGGGGCTCGGCCGCCGCGTCCGCTCGTCACGCGCCGCCGCGTCCGCTGGGCGAGCGCCCCGCGTCCGCTCGTCAAGCGCAGCCGTGCCGTCTCAGGCCGTGCGGATCGCGGCGGCGCGCTCGAGCCCAAGCTCGGCGATGGCGCGCTCGCGGAGCTTGTACTTCTGCACCTTGCCCGTGACGGTCATCGGAAACGAGTCGACGAGCTTCACGTAGCGGGGGATCTTGTAATGGGCGATTCGCCCCTCGCAGAACTCGCGCACGGCCGCAGCGTCGAGCGTCGCGCCCGCGCGCGGCACGATCCAGGCCATCAGCTCCTCTCCGTAGCGCTCGTCGGGCACGCCGATGACCTGCACGTCCGCGACCAGCGGATGGCCGTACAGGAACTCCTCCACCTCACGCGGGTAGACGTTCTCACCGCCGCGGATCACCATGTCCTTGCTGCGCCCGACGATGTTCACGTAGCCCTGCTCATCCATCGTCGCCAGGTCGCCGGTGTGCATCCAGCCGTCGGGGTCGATGGCCTCGGCGGTTCGCTGCGGATCGTTCCAGTAACCGGCCATGACGCTGTAGCCACGGGTGCACAGCTCGCCGGGCTGGCCGCGCGCGACCGTCGCACCGCTGGCCGGGTCGATGATCTTGATCTCCACGTGGGGGTGCACGCGGCCGACCGACCCAACTCGCCGGTCGATCGGGTCATCGTGCGTGGTCTGGGTGCTCACCGGGCTGGTCTCCGTCATCCCGTAGCAGATCGCGACCTCGCGCATGTGCATCCGCTCGATCACCCGCCGCATCACCTCCACCGGGCACGGCGAGCCGGCCATGATCCCGGTTCGCAGGGAGCGCAGATCGTGGTCCCCGAAGCTCGGATGCTCGAGCATCGCTATGAACATCGTCGGCACGCCGTAAAGCGAGGTGCACCGCTCGGTGGAGCACGCGCGCAGCGTCGCCTCGGCGTCGAACGACGGGGCGGGTATCACCATCGCGGCGCCGTGCGTGGTCGCCCCCAGATTGCCCATGACCATCCCAAAGCAGTGGTAGAAGGGAACCGGCAGGCAGATGCGGTCTCGCTCCGTGTATCGGCACAGCTCCCCCACGAAGTACCCGTTGTTGAGGATGTTGCGATGCGTGAGGGTCGCACCCTTCGGAAAGCCGGTGGTCCCGCTCGTGTACTGGATGTTGATCGGGTCGGTGGGGCGCAGCTCCTCGCCTCGTCGGCGAAGCTCGGCATCTGGCACGCCCGACGCGCCGGCGAGCAGCGCCTCCCAATCCGCGGAGTCGAGCACCACCACCCGCTCCAGGTCCTCAAGCTGCGCTCGAACCTCCTCGACCATCCCCCGGTAGTCCGACCCCTTGAACTCGGGAGCGCAGATGAGCATCCGGCAGCCCGACTGCGCGAGCGCGTACTGGAGCTCGCTGGTCCGGTAGGCGGGGTTTATGTTGACGAGGATCGCGCCGATCTCCGCGGTGGCGTACT
Source organism: Solirubrobacteraceae bacterium (assembly GCA_035294345.1). Lineage (GTDB taxonomy): Bacteria > Actinomycetota > Thermoleophilia > Solirubrobacterales > Solirubrobacteraceae > Palsa-465. The sequence goes on along the minus strand of DATGLC010000019.1, from coordinate 54,202 downwards.
GCACGAGCGTCCACTCACAGCGGTTGGGGCTCCAGATGCCAACCCGGTCGCCGCGGCGGATCCCCGCGCCGATCAGGGCGCGAGCGAGCTCGTCCACCGCCGCTCCCAGCTCCCTGTAGGTGAGCCTCACGCCGCGCGCGCAGTCGACGAGCGCCTCCCGCTCGGCGAAGTCCGCGATCGTCCGGTGCAGGTTGGCGCCGATCGTCTCCTCCAGCAGCGGGGTGCCGGTGTGACCGGCCGCATACGACTCCGAGGCGCCCACCTTCGCCGCGCGCTCGTCGGGGATGCCCGGGCGCCGCTCGTCGCCGGTCCTGCCGGCGTCTGAGATGGCGCCGGCGGCGGCGCGCGATCGATCGGTGTCTGGCTGAGATGCGCTCATACGTCTGTCGACCTGCTCACAGCTCGCCCTCCCTCTTGGCCTAGCGGCGATCCTACGCCTTCTGCGTCCGTGCCGGCGACGTTCGGCAGACGCTCGCGGCAAGCCCGGAGGCGATCGTCGCCCGAGCACCGCTATTGCGCAGCGCAACGGCAGCGGACTGCGCCGGAGCGGAGTTGGCAGCTGAGCGTCGGTGGGCGGCCGGAGCCCGCGGCCCGGGCGGCCGGGGCCCGAGGTCCGGGTGGCGCCGGGTCCCGCGGCCCGGGCCGCCGGGGTGTGCTCAGCCCGCGTCGGCGGGCGGACCGTCGATCACGCGCTGGGCGATGGCGAACGCCGAGTTTGCCGCCGGGACGCCCGCGTAAACCGCGGTGTGCAGCAGCACCTCGGCGATCTCCGAGGGCGTCAGCCCGTTGCGCAGGGCGGCGCGCACGTGCATCTCGATCTCGTTCTCGCGCCCCAGGGCGGTCAGCACGGCGAGCGTCACCGCGCTGCGGGTGCGGCGATCCAGGCCATCGCGAGCCCACACCGAGCCCCAGGCCGAACGGGTTATGTACTCCTGAAACGGTGCGGTGAAGGCGCTCGTGCGCTTCAGCGCACGCTCGACGTGCTCGTCGCCCAGAACATCCCGGCGCACGCGCATCCCGGCCTGGTAGAGGTCCTCTCCCTCGCGCGGATCCTCCCCCTCGCGCGGCGCGTCGTCGCTCATCTCAGGCTCCCCGGGGCCGATCCACAGCGGGCGATGCGGCCGCCGGCGCCTGCAGATGCGCGGCCACGAGCGCCGTGACCGCCTCGGCTCGCTCGACGCTGGCCAGATGGGCCGCGGCGTCCAGGACCTCCAGCGTCGCGCCGGGCACCGAAGCCGCGATCGCCTCGCCGTGCTCGGGCGGGGTGGCCGGGTCCTGGCGGGCCGCGATGACGAGCGTCGGGGCTGAGATCAGCCCAAGCGATGGGCGCAGGTCCATCGCGGCGATCGCCTCGCAGCATGCCGCGTAGCCGTCCGCCGGGGTGTCGCAGATCATCTGCCGGTGGCGCGCCACGACGTCCGGGTTGCGCTTGGCCCAGTCAGCGGTAAACCAGCGCGCCACGACCGCGTCGGCGACCACCGCGGGCGTGCCGGCCGCTCTGACGGCGGCGGCGCGCTCGCGCCAGGCATCGGCGGGGGGAAGATAGGCGGAGGTGCAGATCAGGATCAGCCGCTCGATTCGCTCGGGGGCGCTGATCGCAAGCCACTGGCCGACCATCCCGCCGATCGACAGGCCGCAGTAGGAGGCGCGTTCCAGGCCAAGGCGGTCCATCAAGGCGAGCACGTCGGCGCCCAGGTCGGCGATCGTGTAGGGCCCGCGGGGCACCGGTGAGCGGCCGTGGCCCCGATGGTCGAATGCGATCACCCGGTGCCGGGCCGACAGCGGCCCAAGCTGCGGCTCCCACATCGCCCGGGTGGTTCCGAGCGAGCCGCCGAGCAACAGCGCCGGAGCGGTCTCGGGCCCGACGAGGTCGCAGTGAAGATCGACCGGGGTCACGCGACGCCCCGCGACCCGGTCCGTGCCACACCACCCCGCGGCTCGGCCCGCGCGCCAGGCGACTGCGCCCGCGCGCCAGCCGGCGACTGCGCCCGCGCGCCGGCCGGCGACTCGGTCCGCGCCGCACGCGCGCGCTCCGCCTCGCGCTGCTCGGCGGCCTCGTGGGCGGCCAGCGCACGGTCGATCAGCTCCGAGGCCGCCTCGGGGGGCGACTGAGAGCCGGCCGGCGCCTCCGCGAGGTTGCGCCGCATCCGCTCGGGGTCGACCTTGAGCCCCTCGAGCAGGTCCCTCCCCCACGCCGCCGCCGATCCCGCGAGCGCCAGCAGCTCGGTGTGCGTCGCCCACTCCGCCTGCCAGGCGCCCGCGGCCCGCTCGTGCTCCTGCTCCATGCAGGCCAGGATGGTCGCCACCAGACCTGGGGCGCGCCTGGCGCACGCGATCACGGCCACGGAGGCGACCGGGTTGCGCTTGTGCGCCATCGCGGAGGACCCCCCACGGGGGCGGCCGGGGTCTGGCCCCGGCCCCTCGCTGCACTCCCCCACCTCCTGCTGAGCCAGCAGCGTCACGTCGCGGGCGATCTTCGACAGCACACCACACAATGCTCCCAGGGCGCAGGCGAGCGCGGCGGGCCGCACGCGCATCGCGTGCCACGGCAGCGCTGGCTCGGCAAGCCCCAGCTCGGCCGCCACCCGGCGCGCGAGTGCCGGCGACCCCGCTCCGACGGGCCCGCCGAGCTGGACCGCGAGCTCGTTGTCGCGCACCCGCCGCAGGGCGCCGAGCGCCTCGTCGATCCCATCCAGCCACACGGCGGCGCGCAGCCCGAACGTGGTCGCGACCGCCTGCGCAAGCAGCGTGCGGCCGATCATCGCCGTGGCGCGGTGGCGGTCCGCGAGCCCCGCGGCCGCGCGCGCGCACGCGGCGGCGTCGTCCAGCAGCGGCCGCAGCGCCCGCTGCGCCATCAGCATCAGGGCCGTGTCGAGGATGTCCTGGCTGGTGGCGCCGACGTGGACGTGGGGGCGGGCGCTCTCGCCCAGGCGCTCGCGAAGCTCGCGCACGAGCGCGATCACCGGGGTGGCGCTGTCGCCCACGCCATCTCGCAGCGGGCCCAGGGGCACGGGCTCGACGCAGGCGGCGGCGATCTCCTGCGCGCTCGAGGCGGGGATCAGCCCCTCGGCCGCGCAGGCGCGCGCGAGCGCCGCCTCGACATCGAGCATCGCCCGCACCCAGGCGGCATCGCCAAGCTCGGCGGCGACCCGGCCGCGGGCGTAGAGCTCGGCGAACAGCTCAGAGGTCAAAGAAGACCGTCTCCAGGCCGGGCGAGCCGGGCGGAGCCTGGATCCTGATATCGAAGCGGTAGCCGCCCTCCTCGGGCGTGGCCAGCAGCGTGTGACGCCGGTCGGCCGCAACGCGGGCAAGCACCGGATCCTCGGCGTTGGCCTGCTCCTCATCGGCGAAGTAGATCCTGGTCACGACCCTGTTGAGCATCCCGCGCGCGAACACGCTCACGTCTATGTGCGGCGCCTGCAGCCGCCCGCCGGGCTCAGGCACGCGGCCCGGCTTGACCGTCACGATCTCATACGTGCCGTCGCCGTCCTCCACGCCGTGGCGCGCGAACCCTCGGAAGCCGGGCAGCTCCGAGCCGCCGCCGTAGCCGTGCAGGTCGCAGAAGCGCCCGTCCGGGTCGGCCTGCCAGGTCTCGATCAGGTGATCGGGGATCGGCGTGCCGGCGCCGTCGTAGATCGTTCCCCGGATGCGGATCGCGCCGGGCGTGCCAGGCGGGACCGCGTATGGCCCCTCCGGCCACGGCAGCCCGATCGCAAAGAACGGCCCGACCGTTTGCGAGGGGGTTGTGGGAAAGATCAATGCGCCTCCTCGAACGGCGTGGCGGCGGGGCCGCGCAGGTAGATGTCGAACTCGTAGGCGTGCGCCCAGTTGGGCCGCGTGTCGTGGATGGAGAATCGAGACACCATCCGCTGGCGCGCCGCCTCGTCGCGGACCGAGTTGAAGATCGGGTCATACGGGAAGAACGGGTCGCCGGGAAAGTACATCTGGGTGACCAGCCGCTGCGCGAACGCGCGGCCCATCAGCGAGAAGTGGATGTGGGCCGGGCGCCACGCGTTGTAGTGGTTGCCCCACGGGTAGGGGCCCGGCTTGATCGTCGTGAAGCGGTAGCGTCCCTGGTCGTCGGTCACGCACCTGCCTGCGCCGGAGAAGTTGGGGTCAAGGGGCGCGGGCCAGCGGTCCCACCGGTGCAGGTAGCGACCCGCCGCGTTGGCCTGCCAGATCTCCACCAGCGTGTTTCGCAACGGCTTGCCCTCGGTGTCGAACACGCGTCCGAACACGATGATCCGCTCGCCGATCGGCTCGCCGGAGTGCTGGGCGGTGAGGTCAGCGTCCTGGGGGGTGACCGCCAGCGCCTCGCCTAGCACCGGTCCGGTCACCTCGGTGATCGTGTGCGGCAGGTAGACGAGCGGCTGCTTGGGGTGGCGCAGCTGGGTGGACTTGTAGGGCGGGTAGTCGAGCGACGGCTGGGCGCCCGGCTCCTCGCGCAGGTAGTTGCCGGGCGTGTCGACGATCGGGTCATAGATCGTCTCGGTGCTCTGCTCGGTCATGGTCTGCGTCCTCGTATCGGTTAAGGCTTCAGCGTGACAGCAGCTCGCGCAGCGCGGCGAGCTCCTCCGCGGTGGGGTCCGGGGTTCGCCGCAGGTCCGGGGCGATCTTCAGCTCCCACCCGGTCGCCTCGAGCACCCGCTCGACCTCCACGCCCGGGTGGATCTGGGTCAGCCGCAGCTCGCAGGTGTCGGCGTCGGGCTCCAGGACGCCGAGATCCGTGACCACCGCGGTCGGCCCGCGCCCGGTGAAGCCCAGCCGCCGGCGGTCGCCGGGGCCGTCCCCGTGACCGACGGTCGTGCGGAAGTCCAGCCGCGGCACGAACGTGCGCCGGTCGTGGGGCGCGATCACGACGACCTCGCGGCAGAACGCGGCGATCTCGGGCGCGCCGCCGGCGCCGGGCAGCCGGGTTCGTGGATGCTCGTAGTCGCCGATCACGGTCGAGTTGAGGTTGCCGAGCGGGTCGACCTGGGCGGCGCCCAGGAACGCGACCTCGATTCGGCCGGGGCCGATCCAGTAGTTGAACATCTCGGGCACGGAGACGACCGCGTCGGCCGTCTCGGCCAGCTCCCCGTCGCCGATCGAGAGGGGGATGTGGTAGGGCTTGGCGCCGATCGTGCCGGACTCGTAGACGAGCACCAGCCGCGGGTTGTGCACCATGCGCGCGAGCAGCGCCGCGGTGCTCGGCCGCCCGACGCCGATGAAGACCGAGGATGCGTCGCGCAGCAGCCGCGCGGCGGCGATCGTCTGCAGCTCGGCGGCCGTGGGCGCCTCGAGGGCGGTGGTCACGCGACCGCCACCCCCAGCACGTGCTCGTGCATCCAGGCCGTGAACCGCTCGCGGTCGCGGCTGAGGCGATCCCACTCACGGTAGAAGTCGTTGTCCCGGGTGGTGATGCCCAGGCTGTAGGAGGGCTGGGAGCCGCCCGGCGCCTCGGCCACCGCGTCGATCACCCAGCCGGGAATCACGACGCCGCCGGGGCGGGGAACGAGCTGATCGACGATCCGCTCCACGGTGACCAGCGAGCGATCCGCGCTGAGCACCGCCTCCTTCTGAACGCCGGGGATCCCCCACAGCTGCACGTTTCCGCAGCGGTCGGCCTCCTGGGCGTGGATGATCGCCACGTCGGGCCGCAGCGCGGGCACCGCCACGAGCCGCTCGCCGGTGAACGGGCACTCGATCGTCGCCACGCGGGTGCGCTCGGCCAGGTCGGTTCCGACATAGCCGCGCATCACGGCGAACGGCAGGCGTGCGGCGCCGGCGGCGTATCTGTTGGCCATTCCCGCGTGGCTGTGCTCCTCTATCTCCACCGCCCGCGGCCATCCGTGCTCGATCGCGTCGCGGAAGCGGTGCAGCGAGCCCACGCCCGGGTTGCCCCCGTATGAGAACACCAGGCGCCGCGCGGCGCCCATGCCGAGCATCTGGTCATAGAGGATGTCAGGGGTCATGCGGATCAGCTCGAGCTCGCGTCGCCCCTGGCGCAGCACCTCGTGGCCGGCGGCAAACGGGATCAGATGCGTGAAGCCCTCAAGCGCGACCGCGTCGCCATCGTGGACGAGCTCGGCGACCGCCTCGCGCAGCGTCGTGAGCTCAGCCATGGGCCACCACCGTCCCCGCATCGATCCGCCTCCCGCCGAGCCGGTCAGCCACGGGCCACCACCGCCCGCCATCGATCCGCCACCCTCCGAGCCGGTCAGCCACCGGCCACCACCGTCCCGCGTGGCTCGGCGACCCCGTCCACCGCCGCGTCCCGGGTCCAGTGAAGCGGCAGGCCGACGTAGTTCTCGGCCAGGGAGGTGGCGGCGGCCGTGGAGCTGGTCACGTAGCGAAGCTGGGAGCGCTGCAGCTGGCGGGCGTAGGGGTCGTCGTCCGGGTCCAGATGCAGCATCGTGGTCATCCACCACGAGAAGTGCTGCGCGCGCCAGACCCTCGCAAGGCAGCGGTCGGAGTACTCCTCAAGGCCCGTGCCCGAGCCGTCGTGGAAGTGCGCGATCAGCGCCTGCGCGAGCAACGTCACGTCCGCGACGGCCAGGTTGAGGCCCTTGGCGCCGGTGGGGGGAACGATGTGGGCCGCGTCGCCGGCCAGCACCAGCGGGCCGTGGCGCATCGGCGCGGCGACGAAGCTTCGCATCGGCGTGATCGACTTCTCCAGCACCGGGCCCTCGGTCAGCTGCCAGCCTTCGCTAGCCAGCCGCAGCTGCAGCTCCTCCCAGATGCGCGCGTCCGGCCAGGCGTCGATCCGCTCGGATGGCTGCACCTGGATGTAGAGGCGGCTGAGCGTGAGCGAGCGCATGCTGTGAAGCGCGAACCCGCGCTCGCTGTAGGCGTAGATCAGCTCGTCGGTGGACGGCGCGACGTCGGCGAGAATCCCCAGCCACGCGTACGGGTACTCGCGCTGCCAGCAGGTGAGCCGCTCGGGCGGGATGGTTGTGCGACAGACGCCGTGGAAGCCGTCACAGCCGGCGACGATGTCGCAGCGCAGCTCGTGGCGGCGCCCGGCGTGCACATAGGAGATCGAGGGCTCGCCCTGCTCGACGCCCTCGACCGTGACCTGCTCGCACTCGAAGTGCAGGGGCGCCCCCGCCGCGAGCCTGGCCGCGATCAGGTCCTTGACCACCTCGGTCTGGCCGTAGATCATCACGCCTCGGCCGCCGGTGAGCTCGCTCATCGGGATGTGATGTCGGCGGTGGTCGAAGCACAGGTAGATGCCGCCGTGACGCAGCCCCTCGCGGTCCATGCGCTCGCCCACGCCGGCCTCGCGCAGGACCTCCATCGTTCCCTGCTCGAGCACGCCAGCGCGGATTCGCGCCTCGACGTACTCGCGGCTGCGGTCCTCCAGGATCACCGCCTCGACGCCGTGGCGGTGCAGAAGCTGGCCGAGCAGCAGTCCGGCGGGGCCGGCGCCGACGATCCCCACCTGGGTGCGCTCCTGCATCACAGCCTGAGACTATATTCCGTTCGCTGGTCGCAGAGCGCCCGCTTGGCCGCGATGCGAACACACGCCGCCTGCCAGCGCGCCCCCTCAGGCCCCGGGCAGGTGGTAGATGTAGATCGTGCTGAAGCGAGCGCTCGATCCGTAGGCGCCGGTCGGCTCGACGATGCGCCCGCCCACCACGATCGGGCTGTTCCAGTGCCCGGGCGCCGCCGGGACGCTGCGCAGGAGCGCGCCGGTCAGCGGGTTGCGGATGTCGATCGCGCCGGACGGGTCGTAGACGTACAGCAGCCCGCCCGCGACCACGGGGCTGGTTCCCGGGGTGGAGTCCTGCCAGGCGAACGCCAGGCGCGGCCTCGATCCGCCGACGACGCGGTAGGCGGCGGTGCCCGAGCCGTCGGCCACGAACACGAGCGTGCGCCCGGCGGCGCTGAGCACCGCCGGTGCGGTGAACACCTGCGCCCCGCCCGGCGCCGCGATCTCGGACAGCTCGCCGCCCAGCCGTGGAGAGGCGCCGCCGGTGGTGCCGTCCAGGCGGCTGAGGTTCAGCAGATGAAGCCGCCCGTCCTTGCCGCCCTGGACGGCCAGGCGCATCCCGTCGGGGCCGGGGACCAGCGCGGGCGCGGTGGAGCCCAGGTCGATGTCCCCCGCGTCCAGCCGGGCCTGGTCGGTCGGGGTCCAGTTGTGCAGGAGCGCGCCCGCGTCCGCGGAGAGCTCGAGCACGCTGTCGCCCCAGTAGGTGCGTCCATTGAAGGGGCCGTTGCCGGTGGCCACCAGCAGCCGGCCGCTGCCGGGCTCGACGACCGCGCCCGCGCGAGCCCAGATGGCGTCGTCGCCGTTGGTGTTCGTGCCGGGGCAGCTGCGGGCCGCGATCAGGCGGTGGCGGTCCGAGCACATCGTGTTGAACACGTGCACGATCCGCCCGGTTGCGCGGCTGAGCGTCACCACATGGCCGTCGTAGGGCGGGATGTCGCCGATGTAGCCGCCGGTGGCCACCACGACCCACGGCCCGTCGATGTTGATCGCCGAGGCGAGCTTCTCGTGCGCCGGATCCAACGTCACAGAGCGCGCCCACACCTGCCGGCCGGTGGCGATCGCGAGCTTGTGGATCACCCCGTTGGGGCTGGCGGTGTAGATGTAGGCGCGGTCGGGATCGATCGCGGGCGTGGCGGTCGTCACCTGAGGGTTGCCGGGCGCGGAGTCCACCCCGCGCGGGCGAAACTCCCACAGCAGCCGGCCGGTCGCCGGATCGATCGCGATCGTGTCGCCGTAGGTGGTCGTGACGGCGACCACGTCCCGCACCCGGCCGTCGACTTCGACGTCGTGCAGCTCCACGGCAGAGGAGTCGACGATCCCGCCGATCCGCACCGTCCTGAGCGTCAACAGGCCAACGTCGCCCGCCTCGATGCCGGTGTCGGCGGGCCCCACGCCGCTTCTCTGCGGGTCATAGTCGAACTCCGGCCAGTCGGCGCCGGGGATCGCCTGACCGGCGAGCGACAGCGCCCCGCGGGTGGACTGAGCGTCGCGCGGCACGGCGGGTGCCGCGCCGGAGGTGGTCTGCGCCAGCCCCCAGCCGCCGGCGGCCAGCAAGCCGAGCAGCGCCGCCGCCAGCGCGCACAACCGCGCCCATCTCGTTCCTGCCAGAGGCCTTCGGCGCAGCATCCTCACGCCTCCGTGGTCGGGCAGGGGGCCTGGGTCGCGGAGGGCGAGCGTGGGCTCAGGACGTCTTGATCAGGGCGATCGTGTTGGCCACGAACAGCACCGCGAACACGATCGTCCAGCGGTTGAGGTTGCGCTCCACCAGCGAGCCGCCGCCCAGCGGCCCGGTTCCCGTTCCCACCCCGAACGCGCCGGAGAGCCCGGCGTCCTTGCCCGAGTGCATCAGGATCAAGAACACCAGGCCGACCGAGAAGACGACCTGGAGGAAGTCGAGGATCGCGGTCATCTGCGCCGATGCTAGCGCTCGTCGGCGGCTGCGCGGGCGCGGGCGGCGTCCAGCCGGTGGAGGATCTCGATCGCCTCGGCGCGCAGCGCACGGTCAAGCGAGCGGTGATCATCAGGCGAGAGCTTGCCGGTGCGAAGGTCAAGCTCCGCGTCGGTGATCTCAAGGTACTTGGCGTCTCGAGCCGCCTCGAGCTCGGCGACCGACTCAAGCAGTCCGTCCGGCGCCGTGCGCCGCCGCGCGCGCGCGCTGCGAAGCGGCGCGGACACGATGTACACGGCAAAGCCGACGACCGCGAGCACCAGCAGGTAGCCCGCCATCAGCTCACCCCCCGCGCCCCTGGCGCATCACACGAGCTCCCGCTCAGGCGACACCAGCCCGGCGGGCTGCGGCGCCTTGCCCCCTGCCGCCAGGTCCTGCGCATCCACAGCGGAGGCAAGCCGCCGCGCGGCGCCGGCGCGCCGGCGGACGGGGCGCAGCGGCGGCAGCGCGATCAGCCCGCCGAGCGCGGCGACGATCGCCCCCACCCACAGCCACATCACCAGCGGACTGACCTCGAACAGGAACTGGGACGCCCACGGGTGGGTCACGAACCGCTGCGCGAGCACGCGGATGAGCTGGTCGCGCAGTGCGTAGGCGAGGTTCAGCTCGGCCGGCTGCTGGGAGGCGGGCAGCGAGGAGACCTGCAACAGCAGCCTGGAGACGAGCTGGTCGCCCCGGGCGATGAGGCCCTGAAGCGGGGTGACATTGGGGTGGATGACCGCCCAGATATCGCGCAGCGGGCCCGAGTCCAGAGCGACCTCGCTCTCCTGCGAGCCGTTGAAGAAGCGCCCGATCGGGTGCATCGGGTCCTGCGCCGGGTACAGCCCGTAGCTGGTCTGCATGGTGGTGACATGCCGGCCCCCGCGGGTGACGTCGAGCACCGCGCCGAACGACAGCCGCTGCGCCGTGGCGCTCACGGTGGGGCGCACGTAGCGCACCGTGTAGCCGTCGACCTGCGCGCTCTGCCCCGGCCGCAGGAACGCGTAGCGCTGGTGCTGGAACGAGGTCGAGGCGGCGACCCCGATCATCGCCAGCGCAAAGCCCAGATGGACGATGTAGCCGCCGTAGCGGCGGCGGTTTCGCCGCACGAGCCCCAGCAGCGCCACGGGCGCAGCGGCGCCGGTCATGGCCGCGCGCGCCCGGGTGCCGCGCGCCAGCTCCTGGCCGACGGTGGCGATCGCGAAGGCCGCACAGCCGAACATCACCCATGCGAGCAGATGCGCGGTCGCATCGGTCGCGACCGCCAGCACGACCAGCGTCGTCGTGCCGACAGCCACCGGGAAGGCGAAGTTGCGTCGCAGCCGGGCCGCCGTCACCCGCCGCCAGGCGATGATCGGACCGATGCCCGACAGCAGCACCACGATCAGCGCCAGCGGGACGACGAACGGGCGAAACGCGGGCGGTCCGACCGAGACCTCGGTGCCGGTGATCGCCTCGGAGATCAGCGGGAAGAACGTGATCCAGAAGATCACCGCGGCGAGCGCCACCAGCACGAGGTTCTGAAACAGGAACACCGCCTCGCGCGAGAGCAGCGAGTCAAGGCGAGCCTCGGTGCGAAGGCTGTCGCGTCTGAAGACCACCAGCGCGATCGAGCCGATCACCATCACCGAGATCAGCGACACGAACGACACGTTGAGCGTCGGGTCGGAGACGAAGGCGTGGATGGAGCTCAGGATCCCCGAGCGCACGAGGAAGGTGCCGACGATCGCAAGGCATCCGGTGGCGAGCACCAGCGACGCGTTCCACACCTTGAGCATCCCGCGCTTTTCCTGGATCATCATCGAGTGGATGAACGCCGTGGCGCACAGCCACGGCATCAGCGCCGCGTTCTCGACCGGATCCCAGGCCCAGTAACCGCCCCACCCCAGCTCGGTGTAGGACCAGCGGGCGCCGAGCATGATCCCGATCCCAAGGCACAGCCAGGCGGCCAGCGCGAACCTGCGCGTCACCTGCAGCCACTCGGCGCCGACGCGGTTTGCCAAAAGCGCACCGACGCCGAAGCTGAACGGCACCAGCAGCAGCGTGTAGCCGGAGTACACCATCGGCGGGTGCATGAGCATCGTGACATGGCGCAGCAGCGGATCGAGGCCCGCCCCCTCGGTCAGGTGCGCGTCATTGGTGGCAAACGGGTTGGCGAACAGTACGCACAGTCCCGCAAAGAAGATGGTGAAGGCGAACATCGTCGCCTGCGCGTAGGGGACGATCTCGCGCACGCGACGGCGGGTGACGAACAGCGCCAGGCTCGCCCACAGCGACATCAGCATCACCCACAGAAGCAGCGAGCCCTGCTGAGTGGACCACACCGCGGCGGCACGGTAGGCGAGCGGCGTGGTCGTGCTCGAGCCGCTGGCGACGATGTCGTAGGAGAAGTCGGAGGTGATGAACGCGACGTCGAGGATCACGAACGCCACGACGGCGATCAGCGCGACCGAGTACATCGCGCGCCGTCCGGAGTCGACCCACTCGCGAGCGCCGCTGCGCGCCCCGTACAGCGATGCGCACAGGCCGTATACGGCGCCGATCAGGGCGAGGATCAGCAGCAGGCGGCCGGCGGTCGCCATCAGCTGTCAGCGGCGGTCGTCAATAGGACCCTGACGCCGCCTGGTACTTGGACGGACACTTGGTGGTCAGCGTGTTGGCCTCGCCGATGAACCCGGACGGCCCGCCCTCCCGCACGTCGACGAGCACGCCGCGCCCCGGGGCGAAGGGGTCCGGCACCACCCCGGTGTAGCGCACCGGAACCGAGACGTCGAGCTTGGGGTCTCGCACGCGGAACATGAGCACGTTCCCGTCCCAGTGCACCGAGCCGTCCAGAACGGTGCCCGCCAGGATGTAGGTCTGTCCCGGACGGGCGCGGGCGAGCAGCTGCGAGGCGGTCAGCTCGTCACGGCCCGCGGCGAAGCTCGTGTACACGAGCGCGGACGCCAGCAGGAGCGCGGCCGTGAGCGCGACGGTGAGACGGATCGCTCGCTTGCGGCTGGGGTCCATGCGACACGCCATTCTCACACAAGGCCGCCACCGGCGACCCCGGTCGGGCGCGGGCGGGCCCAGGTCGCCGCCGGCGACGCGCCCGGCTGGGGCGGGCCCAGGTCGCCGCCGGCGACGCGCCGGGCTGGGGGCGGGCCGGGTGGCCGGCATGCGGCCGGCGGCCCCGCTCCGGCGCCGCGAGCGCAGCGGCCGGCATGCGGCCGACGACGTTAGCGGCGGGTTAGCTTCAAGGAGTTCTGCCGCCGACGGAGAAACCAACGGCCGGTGTCTCCGTTATATGGGGCAGCAGTGCTCGCAAGGACGAGAATCGGGGCGGCCGGGCTGGGCCGCCGTCGTGGTCCGAAATCCGATCACACGGTCGATCGCGGGGCATCGGCCCCCACTGGCCGGGCGCATTCGGCACTCGCCGGCGATATCTGCGTGCGCGAGCGGGCCGCCGGCGCCCCCCAGGACATGGCCAGCTACAGCTGCCAGTGCGGGCTGGTGTTCCAGGCCCCTGTGTCGACCAGCGTCAGCTGCCCGCGCTGCGGCGCCGCGCAGGCCTGGTGAGCCGATTTGGGCAAAGCCCGGCCAGAGCGGAGCGCGCCGGGGGCCGCGGGATCACGCGCAGGGCCGCCGGAGCGGCAAAGGCCGCCCGGTGACCGCGCAGGCCGCCCGGTGACCCCGCAGGCCGCACGATGACCCCACGAGCCGCACGATGACCCCGCAGGCCGCACGATGACCCCGCAGGCCGCACGATGAGGATCACGCGCCAGGCCAAGCATCCTCTGCCCAGAGGCGATTCATTTGCGGCCTGCGTCGGGGCGATCCTCGAGGAGCCCGCCGAGCTGATGCCCAGCGCCCCCCCGGACGGCGACCCCGCCGCGCTGGCGGTGGCCTCCCGGCTGCTGGGAAGCCTGGGGCTGGGGCTGGTGCGGGTCGCGGAGGCGCCCTCGTTCTCCTGGCCGGGGCCTTGGATCGCGAGGGTCGATACCCCGGCGGGCGGGCCCAGGTTCGTGGTCATGTTCGGCGTGCCCTCCGGCGTGGTCTTTGACCCATCGGGCGACGGGCAGGTCTCGCCGGAGTCGATCCGCGAGGGCTTCCTGATCGCCGCCGGCGACATCGCGCTGGCGCGACCGCCGCTGCCGCGCGCGCCCACGCAGACCGGCGCGGTGCAGGAGATCTGGATCTCCCCGGCCGCCGGCCAGCCCGCGCTGGCTCGCGAGCGTGTCCGCGCGCTGCCGGGGCGCGGGCTTGAGGGCGATCGGCACGTGGACGGGCGCGGCACGTTCCCGTCCGGGATCCCCGGCAGCTCGCTGACGCTCATCGAGGCCGAGGTCTGCGAGTCCTTCGACCCTCCGCTCGGGCCCGACGCGCACCGCCGCAACCTCGTGGTGCGGGGCATCCCGCTCAACGACCTCGTCGGCCACGAGTTCACGGTCGGCGACGTGCGCTGCCGGGGGATGCGGCTCTGCGAGCCGTGCACGGTCGTGCAGCGGTACGCGGGCCGCCCGATACTTCGCGATCTGGTGCATCGTGGGGGCCTGCGCGCGGACATCCTCAGCGAGGGCGAGATAGCGCTCGGGGACCCGGTGCGCGCGGCCTGACCGGGAGCACGCGCGGCCTGACCGGGAGCACGCGCGGCCGGACCGGGAGCACGCGCGGCCTGACCGGGAGCACGCGAGGCCTGACCGAGAGCACGCGCGGCCTGACCGGGACCACTCGCGGACTGACCGGGACCACGCCCGGGCCGACCGGCCGCACGAGCCTGACCGCTGCCTCGATCGGCGAGGCGTTCAGCGACCGGCCACGACGGGCAGCGTCACCGAGGACGGATGCGACGAGTCTCGCAGCAGCGCAACCTCCACGGGGAGCATGTCCGCCGCCGTGGCGGTCATCGGATCGCAACCGCTGCCCGGGTTGCGCGCGTAGCGCGGGTGCGCTCCGGAGCAGACCAAGAGCCTGATCCGGTGGCCGGCCGCGAACGCATGCGCGATCGGCCACAGCGCGAACGTCACCCTCACGCTCCCGTCGGGCCTCCTGTCGGCGCTCGCCGGGTCGACGCGCAAAAGCGCGTCGCAGACGTTGCGCGACACGCCCGCTCGGTCCACGTCGCAGATGCGCGCGAACACGTCGAAGTGCGGCCGGGTCGTGCGCAGCCACAGGCGCACCGCCGGCTCGCCGATCGCCTCAAGAGTGCGCGGCAGCACGGGGCCGGTGTAGGTGAGCACGTCCGGACGAGCCTCCAGCGGCGCGTTGTCGAGCACCGGGTCGCGCGCGAGCAGCACGGGCCCGCCCAGCGATGGGGTTGGGTCAAGTGGGTCGTAGCGGTAGTGATCGGCGTCGCCGTCGCCGTCATCGGCGGCCGGCGCCTCGCACAGCAGGCCGCCGGCACGGGCGAACAGTTGCAGCGGGCGGCTCGGCGGCGGCCAGCGGTCCATGGAGCGCCACACGGGCCCTCCCGCCCCGGTGATCGCCAGACGCACCGCGGCGCGCGCGCCGGGACGCATCTCCCCCAGGAGGTGAGCCCGCAGCCAGGAGAGCCCCTCCCGCACTCCCGCCGCCAGCATCCCCGGCGAGGTGTGCGCCCACGGGCCGATCAAAAGCTCGGGGCGCCGGCCGGCGTCGCGCATCGCCGCGAAGTCGGCCAGCATCCAGGGCAGCAGGATGTCGTACCAGCCGCCGATGAACTGCACCGCGGCGGAGACCGACGCGACGCCTGCCTGGAAGTCGCGCGCAACCCAGTAGGGATCGGGGCGGTCGGTGCGCGGAGCCGCGGCCTGAAACCACGGCACGGTCGAGCCGGTCAGCCGGCGGTCGAGCTCTGACAGCGGCAGCGTGTCCAGGCGCGCGGGCACACGGCGCACGGCGCGGGCGACCGCCAGCGGCGCCGGCCACCGCCGCTGAGCCTCGACGACCGCCATCCACGTGCCCACGTTCTCAAGCGCCAGGCCGCCGCCCGCAAACGTCTGGCCGTGGAACTGCGAGGCGGTCGCGTGCACGGACATCGCGGCCAGGTCGCCCTCGGTGGCGATCGCCCATTGCACAAGGCCCAGATAGCTGGGGCCGATCGTCCCAATCGGCCCGGCGTGCCACGGCTGCGCTCGCAGCCAGCGCAGCGTTGCCAGGCCGTCTGGACGCTCGTCGAACGGGCTGAACGTGCCGCCTGAGCCGAACGTGCCGCGAACGCTCTGCACGACGACCTGCAGGCCGCGCTCGGCCAAAAGCCGCCCGAACGCGAGCCCCACCAGCCCCCCGCGCCCATACGGGGAACGCACCAGCACGGTCGGCTGTGGGCGGCCGATGAGCGAGCGCGCGACCAGCCGGTCGGCCAGCAGCACGACGCCGTCGTCCATCGGCACCCGCAGGTCACGCTCGCGCACGACGTCAAGCGTCCGCGGGCGCGGCAGGCGCATTCGCCGAGCGACGATCTCGCTCGCGAGCGTCATCCCCTGGGCGCGCCGGCGCGCATCCGCGCAAGCATGCCATGGCGTGGCGCCCGCGGCGCCGAGCGCCTCGAGGCGATCGATAATGGCGCGATGGACTCGTCCTTGCGGGACGGCGCCGCGCACCCGCCGCGGCCAGATGGCGAGCACGGCCCGCACGCGCCCGCCGGCGGCTTACGATGACCGGAGACGAGGCACGGGCGGCCGCCGACGGAACGGAGCCGACACGGGACGCACCTGCGGACCTTCGCGGGCGCGTGTTCCTGGTCACCGGCGCGAGCACCGGGATCGGCCGCGCCGTCTGCGAGCAGCTCGCGGCGCGCGGCGCGACCCTATGGCTCGCCGGCCGCTCCGCGCAGCGCACCGCGGCGGCGCGCGATCAGATCGCGGCGGCCACCGGCAACAGCCGGCTGCGCGCGCTGACGCTCGACCTCGGCGACCTTGACTCGGTGCGCCGCCTCGCGCGCGAGCTGCTGGCGGCCGATGAGCCGCTTCACTGCCTGATCAACAACGCCGGCATCGCGGGCCCGCGGGGCGTGTCCGCCAGCGGCTTCGAGGTGCACTTTGGCGTCAACCACGTGGGGACGTTCCTGCTCACAGCGCTTCTGTGCGACCGCCTGCGCGCGAGCGCGCCAGCTCGGATCGTCAACGTCTCCTCCGAGGCGCACCGGGACGCTCCCGGGATCGACTGGGAGGCGGTCCGCAGGCCGACGCGCACGCTCACCGGCATGCGCGAGTACGGCGTCTCCAAGCTCGCGAACATTCTGCATGCGCGCGAGCTCGCTCTGCGACTCGCCGGCGACGGGGTGAGCGCGTGCTCGGTTCACCCGGGCGTGGTCGCCTCCGACATATGGCGGCGCGTTCCCTGGCCGGTCAGGCCGCTGATGAAGCTTCGGATGATCTCCCCCGCCGAGGGGGCGCGCCCGGTCGTGCACTGCGCGACCGCGCCCGAGCTGCCGGCTCCGGGCGCCTACCACGTGCGCATGCGCCCGCAGCGACCGGGCGCGGCCGCCACCGACGAGCTGGCAGCCGAGCTGTGGGAGCGCAGCGAGTCCTGGGTGCGCCCGTACGCGAACGTTTAAGCCGACGTGTGGGCGGCGTTTGGCGACCGTTAGGGCGGCCCGCTGCGCGTCCCCTGAAGGCGATACTTGCCGTGTGCGGCGCGCGGGGACAGCGGGATCGGCGGGCGCCCGGACCGGGCCGGGGCCGCGGCGGCTCAACTGCCGGCAGCTGGCGCTCGGTGCCTGCGCGGCCGCCGCGCTGGCGGGCGCCGTGGCGCTGGCGGGCTGCGGCGCGATCTCGGCCGGCGGGCCGGGCGACCCCTCCGCCGCCTCGCCGCCGTCGCTGCCTGCGGCCGGCGCTCAGGTGTCGGTGTCGGCCGACGCGCCGATGATGCCCGTGCCCCGCTCGTTCCTGGGCCTGTCGACCGAGTACTGGTCGCTGCCGGCCTGGTCGTCGCACATGGCGCTGCTGGAGCGGGTGCTGGCGCTGCTGCGCGTCCCCGGTGGCGGCCCGCTGGTACTGCGCGTCGGCGGGGATTCGGCCGATCACGCGTTCTGGGATCCCGATCGCGCCCCGATGCCGCTGTGGGCGTTCGCGATCGCGCCGCGGTGGCTTGGCCAGCTGCGATCGCTGGCGCTCAGCGATGGGGCGCGGCTGATCCTGGACCTGAACCTCGTGACCGATACGCCGGCTCAGGCGGCCGCCTGGGCGGCGGCCGCCGAGCAGGCGCTTCCGCACCGAAGCATCATCGCGTTCGAGATCGGCAACGAGCCCGACATCTACAGCCGCGCGGACTGGCTGGCGATCACCGCCACCCGGTCGCTGCAGGGACCGCGGTTTGCCGGTCCGCGGCTTCCCGCCGCGATCTCGCCCGCCCGGTATGCGCTGGACTTCCTGACCTACGCGCGGGCGCTTCGCCGCATCGCGCCGAGCGTGGAGCTGGCGGGGCCGGCGCTCGCCGACCCCGTCTCGCACGCGCGCTGGCTGCCGACGGTGCTCTCCATGACGCACGGGGCGCTCGGTCTGGTGACCATCCACCGCTACCCGTACTCCGGCTGCGCGGCCAGGGCGCACTCGTCCACCTACGCCACGATCCGCAGACTGCTCAGCCCCGCGGCGAGCACCGGCATGGCCGACGCGCTGCGCCGCGACGTCGACGTGGCCCACGACGCGGGGCTGCCGCTGCGCATGACCGAGCTCAACTCCGTCAACTGCGGCGGCCGGCCCGGCGTTTCGGACACGTTCGCGACCGCGCTGTGGGCACCCGATGCGCTGTTCGCGCTCGCGCGCGCGGGGGTCGACGGCGTCAACATCCACGTGCGCGCCGATGCCGTCAACGCGCCGTTTGCGATCACCCCCTACGGGCTGGCGCCGCGGCCGCTGCTCTACGGGCTGGTCCTGTTCACCCGCGCGCTGGGACCGGACGCCCGCCTGGTGCGGCTGAGCTCCCGCCACCGCCGCTCGCTGGACTTCGCCGCATGGGCGGTGCGAGTAGGCGCCAACAGCCTGCACCTGCTGCTGATCGACAAGAGCCGGCGCCCGGCGCGGGTGACGCTGCGGCTGCCGGCTCGCGGTCCGCTCACCGTCCAGCGGATGCTCGCGCCCTCGATACGGTCGCAGACCGGGGTCACGCTCGGCGGCCGGTCGCTGGGCGCCGACGCGCAGTGGCACGGGCGGGCCGTGTCTGAGACGATCGCCGCCCGCCGTGGCTCGTTCACCGTGGATGTGCTTCGCCAGAGCGCGGCGCTGGTCAGCGTCAGCGTGCGGCCGGGCGCGCTCGGGGTGCCCACGCCAGCGCGCGCAGCGCACGAGCGCGCGGCGCACAAGCGCGCAGCGCACGACCAGGCGGCGCATGAGCGCGCAGCGCACGAGCGTGCAGCGCACGAGCGCGCGGCGACCGCCACGCCGAGCGACCGCTCGCGGCCGCGCCGCCTGGCGCTCACGGGTAGCCTGACCGCTGCACCCACAGACGGAGGTGACCGATGAGCCAGACCGCGAGCCTGTCCGCGCAGGAGCGCCCGCTGCGTCAGCTGCCCTCCTGGGCGGCGCTGCAGGACCACTTCGAGCAGGTGGGTGGCCTGCACCTGCGCGAGCTGTTCGCGCGCGACCCCGGGCGGGGCGAGCGGCTGATCGCCGAGGGCGCGGGGCTGCTGCTCGACTACTCCAAGAACCGGATCACCGAGCGGACGATCGAGCTGCTGGTGGCGCTCGCGCGCGAGCGCGGCCTACCGGAGCGCCGCGCGGCGATGTTTGCAGGCGAGCGAATCAACGTCTCGGAGAACCGTCCGGTGCTGCACGTGGCGCTGCGGATGCCGCGCGAGCGGTCGCTGATCGTCGACGGCGTCGACGTGGTGCGCGAGGTGCACGCCGTGCTTGACCGGATGGCGGCCTTCTGCGAGCGGGTCCGCTGCGGCGAGTGGCGCGGACACACGGGCAGGCCGATCCGAAACGTGATCAACATCGGGATCGGCGGCTCGGACCTGGGCCCCGTCATGGCCTACGAGGCGCTTCGCCACTACTCAGACCGCGAGCGGACATTCAGGTTTGTCTCAAACGTCGACGGGACCGACCTGGTGGAGGCGGTGCGCGACCTGGACGCCGCCGAGACGCTGTTCATCGTCTCCTCCAAGACGTTCACGACGCTTGAGACGATGACCAACGCGCGCTCAGCGCGGCGGTGGGCGCTGGAGGCGCTTGGCGAGGAGTCGGCGATCGCGCGCCACTTCGTGGCGGTGTCGACCAACGCCGAGAAGGTGTCGGAGTTCGGGATCGACACCGACAACATGTTCGGGTTCTGGGAGTGGGTCGGCGGGCGCTACTCGATGGACTCCGCCATCGGCCTGTCGACGATGCTGGCGATCGGGCCAGAGCGCTTTCGCGAGATGCTGGACGGCTTTCACGCGCTCGACGAGCACTTCCTGCACGCGCCGCTTGAGCGCAGCCTGCCGGTGCTGATGGGGATGCTCGCCGTCTGGTACGGCGACTTCTTCGGCGCCCAGACGGTCGGGGTGATGCCCTACGAGCAGTACCTCAAGCGGTTCCCCGCCTACCTTCAGCAGCTGACGATGGAGTCAAACGGCAAGCACGTCACCCTGCGCGGCCGCCCGGTCGACTACGACACGGGCGCGATCTACTGGGGGGAGCCGGGCACCAACGGCCAGCACAGCTTCTACCAGCTCATCCACCAGGGCACGCGGCTGATCCCTGTCGACCTGATCGCCTTCGCCCAGCCGCTGAACCCGCTCGGCGACCACCACGACCTGCTGATCGCGAACGTCCTTGCGCAGGCGCAGGCGCTGGCGTTCGGGCGCACCGAGGAGCAGGTGCGCGCCGAGGGCACGCCGGAGGAGATCGTGCCCCACCGCGTGATGGACGGCAACCGCCCCACCAACCTGATCCTCGCCGAGCGGCTCACGCCGCGCTCGCTCGGGACGCTGGTGGCGCTGTACGAGCACAGCGTGTTCACGCAGGGGGTGGTGTGGGGGATCGACTCCTTCGACCAATGGGGCGTGGAGCTGGGCAAAGCGCTCGCCCAGCAGATCGCCCCGCAGCTCAGCGCCGCCGCCGAGCCCGAGCTGGAGCACGACAGCTCCACCAACGCGCTGATCCGCCGCTACCGGGCGATGCGCGCCGGACGCCCGGACTAGGACGCTCCGGCCGCGCCAGTCTCCGCCGGCTGCGCGGGGCGTCCGCATCACTTTGTAGGCGTCCACTTCCCGGCGCACGACCGCAGGCAAGGTGCGGCGTGGCGGCGTCGCCACCGCGGATCTCATCGCCGATGCCGCGACCAGCCTCGGCCGAAGCCACTGGCGCGCCACGCTTTGCATGATCGGCACGGTGATAGCGGTCGCAGCCGGGGCTCGGGACCAAGGCAGCTTGCCGACGGCGCTCCGCTGGATGTCGCGACCAGTCCGCAGGCGCTGGCCGCGGCCTCAGCCTCGCCGGGACCCACACCATCGCCGAGGGACCGTACGCGTTGGCGCCCTACTCAGCCGACCGCGTCGATGCGCTGGTGCCGCCCGAGCCCGATGCGCTGCGCGCCAGGGTCGAGGGCTCGCTCTCGGCGCTGCTGTCGGTCTTGGAGCTTGCAGCGCTGCCGATCGGCGTGCTCTCGATCTGCGCGGTCACCAGCCTCTCGGTGAGCCAGCGGCGTCCTGAGATCGGGCTTCGGAGGGCGCTTGGCTTCGGGCGCTTGCAGATCGGGGGGCTCATCATGATCGAGTGCGTGACGTTGGGTCTGCTCGGGGGCCTGCTGGGCATGTCAGCCGGCGTCCTGGTCACCGGCGTCGTCGCCGCCGTGCGGCAGTGGGCTCCGGTGATCAGCCCTTCGCTGGTGATCGTGGCTCCGCTCGCCGGGGCGGGGGTCGGAGCTGTGGCAGGAGTTCTCCCGGCGATCCTCGCCATGCGCGTCACGCCGCTGAGCGCGCTTCGATCCGGCTGATCCGCGCCTCCGTGCGGGACGCCACAGCGTGCCGGCGGCCGGCGGCGCGCCCACGCGGGATCGGCGCGTGTGCGCGTGTCCCAGCAGGTCGGCGACCTGGCCGGCGGCACGGCGCCCAGCTCCATGCGACCGCCCTCAGATCGCCGCGGGGCTATTCAGCTCGCCGCGAGCAGGTCGGCGCGCATCGGCTGCACGAAGACCCGGGCGCCTGGGCGCCCGCCCGGCGAGCCCAGGCGAGCGAACAGCTGCTCGATCCGCCCGCGGCGCTCGTCGAACACGGCCGCGCGCGCTGGGTCGACGCTTACGATCCGCTCCCGACAGCCGTCCACCCCGTCGACCTCGATCGCGACCTCGTACTCGAGCCGACGCTGGTGCGCGAGGCCCCCGCCGCCGGCGCGCTCGATCGCCTCAAGCGCGCGGCGGCGCACCTCAAGCTCGTCCTCGACCACGCTGGTGATCGCAAACCAGTCGCCCTCGGCCAGCGGCTCTGCGACGTGCACGACGCCCCCGGGTCGCAGCACCCGGGCGGCCTCGCGCAGCGCGGCGTCCATCTTCTCGACCGGCACGTGATGCAGCGTTCTCATGAACACGACCACGTCGGCGCAGCGGTCGGCCAGCGGGAGCGCCTGTCCGCTGCCCACCACGTATCGCGCGCCGCTGCCCCCGTCGCGCGCCCGCGCCCGCTCAAGCTGTCGCTCGGAGACCTCCACCGCCGTCACCCTCGCCCCCAGCGCCGCGAGCGCGCGCGTCAGCTCCCCGCCGCCGCAGCCGACATCGACCACGTCCCTCCCGGCGGGGCTGGCAAGCTCGACGAGAATCGCCAGATCTGTCGTCCGCCGGCGCACAGCGCCCGATCGTAGAGGCGACGCAGGCTCCGGGCGGCCGAGGCGCACGATCCCCCATGCCACGGGCCTTACAATCCCTGGCCTCGCGGACGTAGCTCAGTTGGCAGAGCGTCGGCTTCCCAAGCCGAAGGTCGCGGGTTCGAGGCCCGTCGTCCGCTTGGCAGAAGGCCCGGTCGCGGGTCGGGCGCCGGGCCTTCACAGGGGCATCTGGCGTTGGGGCAGCGCTTCTGATCGCTTGTGGCCGAAAGAATCCGGGCCGTCGTGGTCGAGGTTGTCCCCGGCGGCGCACCCCGTGAGGTGGCGGTGCTCCCGCCCTGGTCTGCTGCAGTTGGCGGCGCGCAGGGCGACCTGAGGTCCATTGGCCGCGGCTGATTGCTCCGGCGGCGAGGACGGGAGCAAGCGGCGTGCAGACGGTGTCGACGATCCAGGGTCGTGCCCGCCGGCGCCGCCGCCGCGGGGCCGCGATCAGTGGTTGGTGCCGCGGACCTGTTTGCGCTTCGCTGACCGTGACCCGCTCGTCTGAGCTGTGCTGGAGCTGATCCTCGCCGGCGTGAGCACGCCCGCTGCCGGCCGCGCGCGGGAACCGGTCGACGAGTCGGTCCAAGCGACGGCACGATTGACATGCCACCTGGCGTGAGAGAGACCGCGCGCCTCCAACGTCGGCGACTTCGCGATCCTCGCCGACCTTGTCGATGCCCGGGCCACCGGCCCGCCGCCGCCGGCGCAGATGCGCGGCCCTGCGCCAGACTGAGCTCGCACGGGGCGCGGACAGGCGACGCCCCGCTCAGGTTCCAAGCACGTTTGGGTCCGCGCCGGGAGAGCCCGCGCTCACCGTGCGGCGCCCTCGCCGCGCCGTGCGCCCGGTCCCGGCCGGAGCTCGATCTCGCCAGGTCCTGCCTGCTTGCCGCAGCGGTCGCAGTGCAGGTCCGGCCGGATATCGCCGCCGCAGCCGGCGTGGAGGGTGAGTCGCGGCGGCCCGCCCCGGGCGGGGTAATAGCGGTCGCCCCATTTCATCAGCATGATCAGGGCCGGCGCGAGCTCGCGCCCCTTGCCGGTGAGCACGTATTTGGGACGGCCTGGACGCTCCTGGTCGGCAACGCGCTCAAGGACCCCCTCGTCGCAGAGCAGCTTGAGCCGCTTGGCGAGCACGTTGGACGCGATCCCGAGCTTGTCCTGGAACTCCTCAAACCGTGTGAGGCCAAGTAGAGCGTCGCGCAGGATCAGCAGCGTCCAGCGCTCGCCAACGATCTCAAGCGATCGGGCGATCGAGCAGACTTGGTCTGGATAGTCGCGCTGGAGCACGACCAAATCCTAGTTGACTTGCTTGACAAAAGCCAGCTTCGCCGGTAGCTTGCCTTGCGTGAAGCAAGTTAGCCTCTGACCGCGGGAGTAGTGATGCAACGCAACAAGACCCTGATCCGGGTCTCGCTGCTGTTGGCGGCGTTCGTGATCAATCTCGACACGACGATCGTCAACGTCGCGCTGCCGTCGCTTGTGCGCCAGCTGCACGCGTCCAACTCGCAGCTGCAGTGGGTCGTCGACGCGTTCAACTTGGTGTTCGCGGGATCGGTGCTCGCCGCTGGCAGCCTCTCAGACCGGCTCGGGCGCAAGGGGATGCTGCTCACCGGCCTGTCGGTCTTCGGTCTGGCGAGCCTCGCGGGCGGGCTGATGGACAGCGCCGGCGCGCTGATCGCGGCGCGCGCGGTGATGGGCGCGGGCGCGGCGATGGTGTACCCCTCGACTTTGTCGCTGCTCACCAACGTGTTCACCGAGCGCTCGGAGCGCGCCCGGGCGATCGGGTCCTGGGGCGCGATCACGGGCGCGGCGATCGCGCTCGGACCGATCGTCGGCGGCTGGCTGCTTGGGGCGTTCGACTGGCGCAGCATCTTCTTCGCGATGGCCCCGGTCGCCGCGATCGGCGGCGTCCTGGCCGCCCGGTGCGTCCCGACATCGCGAGACCCGCACGCGCCACGGACCGACCGGGGCGGGTTTGCGCTGTCGACCGCTGCGGTCGCGCTGCTCGTCTACACGATCATCGAGGCGCCGAGCAACGGATGGGGCAGCGCGCGGACGCTCGGCAGCCTCGTGCTGACGGCGCTGCTGGTGGCGGCGTTCGCGATCTGGGAGCGGCGCACCGAGCATCCGATGCTCGACCTGAGCCTGTTCGGCAATCCGCGGTTCACGGCCGCCAGCGCCTCGTTCGCGATCTCGTTCTTCGCGCTGTCCGGGTTCATCTTCCTGGTCACCCAGTACTTCCAGTTCCTCAAGGGCTACGGGCCGCTGTCGACCGGCGTGCGGCTGCTGCCGGTCGCGTCGTTCGTCGCGATCTCCTCGACTCTCGGCGCCAGGCTCGCCGTGCGAATCGGCACCAAGCTGGTCGTCTCCTGCGGGCTGTTGCTGATGGCCGCGTTCTACCTATGGGTCGCGACCGCAGCAGCCACCACCGGCTACGGGACGATCGCCGCTCAGATGGTCGTGCTCGGGACGGGGATGGGCCTGACCAGCGCACCGGCGACCGAGGCGATCATGGGTGCCGTGCCGAAGGCCAAGGCCGGAGTCGGGTCCGCGGTCAACGACGCCACCCGACGGCTCGGCGGCACCCTGGGCGTCGCGGTGATCGGCAGCGTGTTCGCGTCGCTGTACACGAGCCGGCTCTCGGGCGCGCTCCCGGCCGGGCTCCCGGCCGCCCTCGCGCGGAGGGCGCACGCATCCGTCGGCGCTGCGCTCACCGTCGCGGCCAGGCTGGCCGATCGTGGCCATCCCAGGCTCGCGGCAGCCGTCCACAGCGCCGCCAGCTCGGCGTTCCTGGGCGGCTTCCACGCCGCCAACTACGTGTCCGCGGCCGTCGCCGCCGCGGGCGTGGTGATCGCCATGGCGCTGCTCCCTGCCCATCCGAGCCTCAGCGACTGTGACACAGCCGACATGGACGCACTCGGCTCGCCCGCAACGGCCGAAGCGCCGAACTGATCCCCACCACCAAGCCACAGGAGACAAAACACCATGACCAACCGGCTGCCGCCCGCCCAACCGGCTGCCGCCGGCTCCGCGATCGGCCGCACGACCGGGTTCGAGCCCGGCGGCCGCGACCGGGCCGCGACGGGCAGCATCGCCTCGGCGCTTGAGCGCAACCGCAAGTTCGCTGCCGCCGGCGGGCACGAAGGCGCAGTCGTGCTCCCCAGGCTGCAGCTGCTCGTCGTCACCTGTCTTGACCCTCGCGTCGACCCAGCACACTTTCTCGGCCTGGCGCTCGGCGACGCGATCGTCGTCCGCAACGTGGGCGGCCGAGTCACCCCGGAGGTGATCGGCGACGTCGCGTTCATCGTCCAGATGATGGAGAGGGCGCTGCCGGACGGCCCCCTGTTCGAAGTCGCCGTGATCCACCACACACAGTGCGGCGCCGCGGCGCTGGCCGAACACTCCTCGCGCCAAAGCTACGCCAACCGGATCGGCGCCGACGAGGCGGCTTTGCGCGACCGCGCCGTCCTCGACCCCGTCGCCACGGTCACACGCGACGTCGAGCGCCTCCGCTCCGCGGACGCGACCCTCGGGCGGGTGACCGTCTCAGGACACGTCTACGACGTCGCCACTGGTCTGCTTCAGACGATCCTCCCCGCCGGCGGCGCCCCAGGCCAGCAGCAGACACAACCAAAACCACCCCACCACGACCAAGCACCTTCTGGCGCTTGAGCGGACCGGCCGCCCCAGATGCCGGTGAAGCTCCGCCACGACGAGCCGGCCAGCAGATCCCATGCCAGCAGGCCTGGAGCGTTCGCAGCTCCCGGACGGCTCTGGAAGAGGGTCAGGCCGCCGCCCGCAGTGCCGGGCGCGCGTCGTTCCGGGGTGTCAGGAACTCGTGCGCTACCGAGACGACGTGACGTGTTGGTTCCAGCCACGGTAGGTGCCTTCGCAGTGCTGAAGGTCAAGCGCGTCTTTGAGCTCGCTGTAGTCGTGCTCGATTTGCCAGCGCATCTTCCCGAGGCGCACGAGCTTGCTGAGATCGGTGTCGGCGGGGAGGTTGGAGAGCCAGGACTGACGGGCGCCCGCCCCCCGATACTCTCTCTGTTGGCGCTGCACGTCCTCGGTCGTAGGCGGAGCTGCCGCCCTTGACGTCTAGGAGATAGCGAAGGTCGCGGTCCCCAAGCGAGCCGCCATCGGCTCGATCGATTCGCGCTTGCCATCGAGCATCAACCCGCGCACATGACACTCGCCCCAGCGTCGCTGATCCTTGCCGCGCCATCGCAGCCAACATCTCCTCGGTGAACTCCACCGAGCGCCCGCGCACCCGCGGGCCTGCCGAAGCAGCCGACCTGGCCCGACGTAGCGCCGAAAGCGTTCCGCCGGGGATTCGGTCGCGCCTGAAAGCAGCCACGACCGTCTCGTGACCAGAATGGGCGTCAAGCGCTCGCTCGACAGCGCCACCGCCGACGAGCGCTTTGCTCACCCGACGGCTGTGCAGGCGGCGATCGCATCGGCGACCGGAGCACACTTTCTGACCGCGCGAGCAGTGCTACCGGGCAGGCCCAGACCGAGTCAGCATGCCTCACGGTAGGGGCCGGAGATGATTCGCTCACAGAGCCCGATCAGCGGGCCGATCGGCATCTTCCGCGCGATTGCCAGCCCGGCATCGGCGCCGGGGCGAAGCAGATCGATGGTGCGCATCCAGGCCGTGTTCTGCCGCATCTGCATGGTCGCCATCCCGTGCTCCAGGAGCTTCCATGCGAGCTCGGGATCGCGCGACCGGTCGTACGGGGAGAGCTCGGCGAGCTGTGACGGTCGACACCTGTTGTGCTCGACATTGGCAAGGAGGATCAGGCGTTCGAGCGTGAGGTTCTTGACGAGTCGCTGCGTGAGCGCGGTGGCGTCCGGATGTGCGGCAAGGGTCCGTCCAGTCTGAGGGATTGGAAGCGGAGCCAGAAGCGCGCGCCATCGCCCTGTGAGCGCGCCTCTATCCACTGCACCCGGTGGGGTGTAGCTCGCACCGGGCTCTGCGATGATCGGCGGTCGGCGGACTGAGGCGCTGGCGCTCTGTGCCTGTCCGCTCAGCGCCGTCCAGCCGTTAGCGATGGATCCTAAGAATGGTGGTCGCTCGGACGGTGCGCCGGTATCCAGGATCTCCTTGATCCAGCGGCCGGTCGTCTTGGCCGCAAACCGCCGCATCTGCGAGCTGACGCCGCGTGCATTGGGATGCGGCACCGGGATGAGCCACGCGTTATGCCGGCCGATCGCAACGCTCAAGACCAAGCCGCCGCGCTGCGTCGTGCGAGAGCGGAAGTAGTTGTCCACCGTGGTACCGACCGCGACGATCACCTCCGGCCGCACCTGGTCGACGGTGCGCGCCAGGAACTCTTTCGCGCATGGGCTCGTCGTGAGATCGACTGGTGGGCTCGAGACCGTGGCGCACAACAGCAACTCGGTCACGGCAGCGTAATCCTCGAAGCGCGCGCCGATGCCGAACGCGGATTCGACGATCTCCATGTGCAGCTCGTAGTGGCGCTCGACTCCACCGCGCTTGATGTAAGGGCAAGTCGGGCGTCCGTGCGCATCGGGGATCCGGTTGCCGGCGAGCGTCTTGAAGGCTTCCGGGCTTCGCATGACGTCTTGATGGAGCCGCGCATTCGACGCCGACCGGCGCGGGTTGATGCCGACGAACAGCACGGGGGCTGCGGCCCTTGCGCCGATCGTCGCTGGGAACTTGTAATACCCCGCCTCCGGGCCCGCCAGCTCAAAGCCGAACGTCCGCGCGTCGCACTTCGCGCACACGTACACGTCGTCGAGCAAGGTCTGGCGAGCGTCGGACACTCAGCGACTCTATACGAGCACGTCCCGTTGCGTCCAGACCAGGTCAGGCCGCTATGACTGCTTTCCCCCACGGACGGCGCCCGTAGGGGGACGACCGCCGTCTTGAGAGACGTTCTCCTACCTGACCTTTGGCGTGGCCTTCCCAGCGGTTGGCGCCCGTGTCGTGTGTGGTCGCCGAGCGAGCGCGTCGGGTGACTCGTCGCGCACGGTCGGGAGCGGCCGTCCGTGGCCATGGGCCGAGCTCCTCACCCGACCTCGCACACGCGCTTGCGACCTGCTCCCGGTCGACCTGCGGGAACCCCGCCACGACCTGCCCTCAGCTGGCGGCAGCGTGATCAGCCTCCAGCAAGCCCAACGCGACGTGCAGACCGCGCTGGCCTGCTGGCAGGACCATTGCCCGGTCTGCCGGCGCACGCTGCCGCCATGACCAACCTGCCGAAGCCCTCCTGGACGCCCGGCGGTCCCACCCCGAGATGGCCAAGCTCGAACCCGCCGAGCTTGGCGCCGTCCGCATCCGCGGGCAGGCGCGGCAGATGCGGCTGCTCTGACTTTCGTCCCTGCGCGCAGCCGATCGCTGCACGCTGCCAACGGGATGCCCTCGACCAGAAGCCTCCGCGCCTCGTCGGATCGGCCGACCCCTGAACGGTGGTTCACGCGGGGCGGCAGCCGCGACCAGAAGCCTCCGCGCCTCGTCGGATCGGCCACCGTGGCTTAGCAGGCGCAGCGTCGTCGGTGGTCGATCATCCCAGGACCATGGGTCCTGCGATTGCGGTTCGCACAGCCAAAGACGCCGGCGATCTCCCACGGCCAACGGGCGCCGGCGCGCACACGCTCCGCGGCGCGCCGTCGGCCGCACAGGCAGGCGGCGCCTAACATCCCGGGCTTGCGGGCATGGAATGAATCGGGCGCCGGACTCGTCTGCTGCTGTCAAACGAAGAACGGAGGGTCACGTGCCAGAGCGCCACATGAGCGACATCGCCGGACGGCTGTTCCCCGCATCGTTCGTGGGCTCCTATCCGCGTCCCAGCTGGTACTCGTACAACCTCGGCGGTCGCGACATCCTCGAGGCGATGCGAGACGAGGAGTTCGCGGAGGCCTACCGGGACGGGATCCGCGCGATCATCGGCGACCAGGAGGACGTCGGCCTGGACGTGATGGCCGACGGCCACCTGTGGTACGACAAGCACCAGGGGTTCATCGGCTCGTTCGCGCTTTACAACGCCGAGCGCCTCGACGGCACCGAGATCCGCCAGTCGGAGGGGCGGATGCTCGAGGTGCTTGGCGCCACCCAGCTGTCAGCCGGCGATCAGAGCACGGAGCAGTTGAGTGGGATGTTGGAGGTCTTCGAGGCCGTCAACAGCACCGAGATGGTGATCACCGGCAAGCTCGGCAGGGGCCGTCTGCACCACGCCCACAACTGGCGGCTGGCGCAGAACTGCACCTCAAAGCCTGTCAAGGCGATGTTCGCGATGGGCCCCGTGGAGCTCTCGACGGTGATGGTCGACGAGCACTACCGTGACCGCAAGGCGCTGCTGCGCGATCTGGCTGAGATCTATCACGCCGAGATGGCCGATGCGGTCGCGGCCGGAGCCCAGATCGTCGAGCTCGACGACCTGATCTTCCTGGCGCCCCAGGAGGAGTGGGAGTTCGACGTGGAGATCCTAAACCGCGTGTTTGACGGCATCGACGCCTACAAGATCTGGCACTGCTGCCACGGCGGCACGCCGGCGCCCGTGGGAATGGCCCCCTACGAGGCGATGTTCCCCTACGTCAGGGACCTGCAGGTCGACTCCTTCGACTGGTCGTTTGCGCAGACCGGCTATCCGGACTCCCAGCTTGCGCTGTTCGCCACCGACGGGTTCGACAAGGACCTCGGGCTTGGCGTGATCTCCAACAAGAACTACCTGATCGAGACTCCCAGCGAGGTCGCCGACGGCATCAGCCGAGCGCTGCGCCACGTGGAGCCCGAGCGCATCCACCTGACCTCCGACTGCGGCCTGTTCGCCTACGCGCGCAGCGCTGCGAAGGCCAAGCTGCGCGCGATGGTCAACGGCGCGGAGCTGGCTCGCTCGCGGCTGTGACCGCGGCGTCGGCGAAGGTTGCCGGATCGGCAGACGACGCGGGGGCGCCGGCTCAAGCGGAGGGCGTCAGGTAGGCGCGCTGGCGCGCGCGCTCGGCCTCGTAGCGCTCGCGCGCCATGCGCACCTCCGCCTGCTCTGAGACCTCGGCTACCGGCACCTCCCACCAGGACTCGTAGCTGGGCAGCGATCGGTAGCGGTCCGCGCGAATGTAGACCGCGGAGGGCTCGCCAGCCGCAAGCGCGTCGGCCAGCGCCGCGCGCAGCTCGGCGATCGTTCGCACGCTCACGACGCGCGCACCGAGGCTCCGCGCGTTTTCCGCGAGGTCCAGGGGCAGCGGCTCGCCACCCGGTCGAAGCCCGCCGTCGGCGCCCGGCTCGTCCTCGGGCAGGCGCCC
Organism: Solirubrobacteraceae bacterium; assembly: GCA_035294345.1. GTDB lineage: Bacteria > Actinomycetota > Thermoleophilia > Solirubrobacterales > Solirubrobacteraceae > Palsa-465. The sequence continues at coordinate 23,805 of DATGLC010000019.1, read as the reverse complement.
GTGGTCGCGGTGGTGGAGCGTGCCCCACCCGCGCTCCCCCAGCTGCCTGGAGAGCGCGCCGATCGAGGCGTATCCCCCGTTATCGACGATCACGACCACGATCGGCACCCGCTCCGCCACGGCGGTCGCAAGCTCGCCGGGCAGCATCAGGTACGAGCCGTCGCCCACCAGCGCGATCACCGGCCGGTCGGGCGCCGCGAGCTTCGCCCCGATCGCCCCCGGGATCTCGTAGCCCATGCACGAGTAGCCGTACTCGACGTGGTAGCCCTTGCCCTGCGGATCCCGCGCCTTCCACAGCCGGTGAAGCTCGCCGGGCGCCGAGCCTGCCGCGCACACCACCACGCCGCGCTCGCCGCATGCGTCGTTCACCGCGCCGATGACCGCGGCCTGCGCGGGTGGGTCGCCGCGCTCGCCCTGCTCGATCTGGCGGTCGACCTCGTCTCGCCAGGCGGCAGCGGCCTCGACCGCGCCATGCTCCCAGTCCGCTGGCGCCCGGTAGCCCTCAAGGCGCTCGCGGAGGGCCTCGAGCGCAACCCTGGCATCGGCGGTCACCATCATCGCTGAGAGCTTGGCGGCGTCGTGCTCGGCCACGTTGATGTTGATGAAGCGCGCCCCCGGGTCCAGGAACGCCGAGCGCGACGCGGTCGTGAAGTCCCCCCAGCGGGTCCCGACGCCGATGATCAGGTCGGCGCGCGCGGCCAGGCGGTTGGCGGCAAGCCCTCCGGTCGCGCCGAGGGCGCCGAGGCTGAGGGGATGCTCGGAGGTGAGCGCGCCCCGCCCCGCATGGGTCTCGGCGACGGGGATGCCCGTCTCATCGGCGAAGCGGCGCAGGGCGCCCGTCGCCTCGCTGTAGATGACCCCGCCGCCCGCCACGAGCAGCGGACGCCGCGCGCCGCGGATCGCCTCGGCGGCGCGCTCGAGCGCGGCAGGGGCGGCGGGACGGCGCTCGACCGGCCAGGTCCGCTGGTCGAGAAAGCCCGCTGGCACCTCGAACGCCTCCGCCTGGACGTCCTCCGGCAGGGCGAGCGTAACCGCGCCGGTCTGAGCCGGATCGCACAGCACGCGCATCGCCTCGAGCGCGGCGCTTGGCAGCTGCTCGGGGCGCTCGATGCGGGCGAAGTACCGGGAGACCGGGCGAAGGCAGTCGTTGACCGAGGCGCCACCATCATGCGGCAGCTCAAGGCCCTGGAGCACCGGGTGCGGCCGGCGCGTGGCGAACACGTCGCCGGGGAGCAGCAGCACCGGCAGGCGGTTGATGGTCGCAAGCGCGGCGCCGGTGACCATGTTGGTCGCGCCTGGACCGACCGAGCTCGTGCACGCGAACGTCGCCATGCGGTTTCGCTGGCGCGCGTAGCCGACCGCGACGTGGACCATGCCCTGCTCGTTGCGCGCCGGGCGAAACGGCAGCAGATCGGCGTGCGCGCGCAGCGCCTCGCCCAGGCCGGCGATGTTGCCGTGACCGAGGATCCCGAGGCAGCCGGCGAAGAAGCGCTCCCGGCGTCCGTCGCGCTCGACGTGCTGTGCGGCGAGGAAGCGCACAAGCGCCTGAGCGGTCGTCAGCCTAGGCATGCTCATCCTCCCGTGTCGTCACCGTCGGGTCAGGGACCCGCCCTGGCGATGGCGTCGGCTCGCGCCATTGCTCGCGCAGGCCAGCCAGGAGATCCGCCAGTCCCGGCAGCTCCATATCGAGCGCCGACGCGGTGCTGAGGGCCTGCAGGCGCGTGTCGCGCGGAACGCGGCCGTCGGGGCTCTGCCCGACCGGCACCGGGCCGGTGTCGATCAGCCCGGGGTCAAGTCCAAATGCCAGGGCGGCGGCGCGCGCCAGGCCCAGGCGGTCGGCGTGCTCGCCACCGACGCAGTGCAGGACGCCGGTCCGCTCGCGCGTTAGCGCGCGGTAGACCATCTCGGCGGCATGGGTCGCCAGAACCGGCGTGGCCCGCTCATTGACCCCCGGGCCGGTCCAAACCGTGAAGCGGTCCCCGCGGCTCAGCGCCTGGACCACCGACAGCGCCAGGTAGCCAAAGCCGGTGTCCTGGCTGCGCGGCGTCTGGGGCCTGGCACGGTGGATCCCCTGCACGCCCGCCACGCGCGCAACCGTGCCCCGTCGCGCGAGGTTCAAGACCAGCAGCTCGCAGGCGCACTTGAGAAGGCCGTAGGTGTTGATCGGGTTCGGCGGGTCGTCCTCTAGGGCGGGCGCCTGCTCTCCATCGAACACCCAGTCGGTGGAGATCAGCACGATCTGCGCATCCGCGCGATTGGCGGCATCAATCAGATTTCTGGTTGCGTGCACGTAGCTTCGCCACGCCCGCCGCCGGTCGCCGAGCAGCCCGCCGGGGTCGTTCCAGATCGCCGAGTGCACGATGCCCTCAGGAGAGGCCTCCTCCGCGTACCCCAGCACCGCCTCGCGTTCGCAGAGGTCAAGCTCCGCGTGCGAGGGAGCGAGCAGCCGCACGCCGTGCCCCGCAAGCACGTGGGCGAGGTTGGAGCCGACGAACCCGCTGGCCCCGGTGAGCATCACCCTCATCGCGTGCCCCTCCCCTCGCGCTCGATCTCCTGGATCTTCACGGGCCGGTGCTCATCCAGCGAGCGCGCGGCCGCCAGTCCGATCAGCAGCGGCGCGCGCGCGTCCGCCACCGACGCAGCGGGCTGGCGCCCATCCGCCACCGCCGCGGCGAACGCCTCCCACTGCAGGCGGTAGCTCTCCCGGTAGCGGCGGACGAACAGCGACTCTCCGGCTGGAAGGTGGCGGCCGGCGGCGTCCACCAGGACGGCGTGGTGGGCGGGCGGGTTCTCCGAGGCGGCGGCCCCGCGGGAGCCGAACGCCTCCACCCGCTGGTCGTATCCGTAGACCGCGCGGCGGGAGTTGTCGATCGTCGTCAGGCAGCCATCGGCGTGCTCGAGCAGCATCGCGGCCGTGTCGACGTCTCCCTCCGCCGACAGCCGTGGGTCGACGCGGACCCCGGCGCGCGCATACACCTCCACGACCTCGCTGCCGGTGATGAAGCGCGCCATGTCGAAGTCGTGGATCGTCATGTCCAGGAACAGGCCGCCCGACTTGCGCACGTACTCAAGCGACGGCGGAGCCGGATCGCGACTGGTGATCCGCAGCAGGTGCAGCTCGCCGATCCGCCCCGAGGCCACAGCGTCCCGCACCGACGCGTGCGCGGGGTCAAAGCGGCGGTTGAAGCCGATCTGAAAGGTGACCCCGGCGGCCTCCACGTCGGCCGCGGCGCGCTCCAGGCTCGCTCGGTCGAGCGCCAGCGGCTTCTCGCAGAAGATCGCCACGCCGGCGCCCGCCGCGCGGCTCACCTGCTCGGCGTGCGCATCGGTTGGCGTGCAGATCGCCACGGCGTCGATGTCGTCGCCCAGCAGCTCGTCGAAGCCGCGGGCCGCGCGCACCCCGTGGCGGTCGGCGAGGCTGCCCGCCCGTCCGGGCTCGAGGTCGAACACGGCCTGAAGGCGGGCTCCCGCAACCGCGCCGCTGAGAAGCTCACAGTGCATCTCGCCGATCCGCCCCAGCCCGGCCACGCCGACGCGCACCTTGCGCGGGCGCGCCGCCCGTCGCGGGCCCCGCTGTCCGGGACCGTCCGAGAGCACCGTGGCCGGAGAGCCGCGCGGATCGTCCATGCTCAGGCGACCTCCTCCCAGCGGCCGCTTTCGATCGAGCGCAGCAGCGCGTCCTGAACCTCCACGAACTGCCGTGCCGCCTCGAAGCTGGGCTCGAACGGGCGGCCGGTGCACAGCGCGCTGAGGAACTCGTGATCCTCGATCGCCACCAGGTCCTCAAAGCCGATCCCGATCCCGCTGCCGGGCGCGAAGGCGCCGTGGTGGGGGAACCGCTCGCCGCCGAGCACGCGCGTGAACCCGCGGCCCGCCTCGTCGGTGGCGCGGTACAGGCGAAGCTCGTTCATCCGCTCCAGGTTCCAGGACAGCGCGCCCCGAGTGCCATAGACGTCGAACGCCATCTCGCTCTCCGGCCCGACCATCGTGCGGCTGACTTCGAAGGTCCCGTGCGCGCCGCACGCAAAGCGGCACAGCAGCGCGGCGTAGTCCTCGTTGGTGACGGGTCCGTGCGGGTCCTCGGGACGGCCGCGACCGTAGTGGCTGGCCGCGCCCACCGGCAGGGGACGCTGGCGGATGAACGTCTCCGCGACCCCGCAGACGGAGTCGATCGGGCCGATCAGGGCCAGCGCCAGGTCCACGGCGTGGCTGAGCAGGTCGCTCGTGACGCCGTACCCGGCCTCGTCCAGCTGAAAGCGCCAGGAGTTCAGACCGAACGGGTCGGCCCCGTACATCGAGAAGAAGCGGCCGCGGTAGTTGGTTATCTCGCCGAGCTGGCCCGAGGCGATCAGCTCGCGCGCGTACTGGACGAGAGGGGCCCAGCGATAGCAGTAGCCAACGCCGCTCATCACACCGGCGCCGGCGACCGCGGCCGCCGCCTCGCGCACCTGCTCGGGCGTCCCGCCGACCGGCTTCTCGCAGAAGACGGGCTTGCCGGCCTCGGCGGCCGCGCGCGCCAGCTCGACGTGGAGCATGTTGGGCGCGGAGATGAACACGACCTCAACCTCCGGGTCTGAGATCACCGACTGCCAGGCGTCATCGACGCGGGCAAAGCCGAACGAGTCGCGCGCCAGCCGAAGCCGCTCCGGGGTCGTGTCAGCGCAGGCGATCAGCACCGGGTCATAGGCGCGCTCGCCGAACAGCGTGGGGATGCGCAGCAGCGAGCGGGCGTGGGCCTGCCCCATCCAGCCAAACCCGATCACCCCGGCTCCCAGGCGGCGGCGCGACGAGCTGCCCATCAGGGCCGCGCCCGCCGCGGTGGCCGTCTCGTGCTGCGCGGTGGCCGTCTCATGCTGCGCGGTGGCCGTCTCATCCTGAGGGCGCAGCTCAGCGGGCGACACCGGCGGTCTCCATCAGATCGAGTACCTCCTCGTGCGTTGGCATCGCGGCCGAGCAGACGAGCCGCGAGGCGACGATCGCGCCCGCCGCGGCCGCGAAGCGAACCGCGCGGGCGGTGGGCCAGCCGGCGAGCAGCGCGTGGCAGAGCGCTCCGCCGAAGCCGTCGCCGGCTCCGAGGCCGCAGACCACCTGCACCGAGGGCGCCGGCTCCATCCCGCTCTCGCTGGCGCCGGGCGAGCGCTGCTCCCCCTCCCCGTCTGCCATCGGCGACCGCCGTGTACGCCCGGCGCCCCCGGCGGGCGACCGCCGCCCTGCGCCTTCGACGGCTTGCGCCCACAGCGCGCCGTCGGCGCCGAGCTTCACGACCGCCAAGCGCACTCCGAGCTCTAGCAGGCGCTGCGCCTGCACGTGAGGCTCGGCGTCGCCGACGGCGATCGCGCATTCGCTGCGGTTGCCGACCGCCACGGTGCACATCCCAAGCGCGCGGCGCAGCCAGCCGCGCGCCTGCTGGGCCGACTCCCACATGCTGGGACGCCAGTCGAGGTCGAGCACCGTGTGATCACGGGCACCGCGGGCGGACAGCAGCTCGAGCACGGTGTGGCGCGACGGATCGGCCGCGAGCGCGCCACCCGCGACCCACAGCAGCGGCAGATCCCGCGCAAGCTCCCCGGGCACCTCCCCCGGGCGCAGCCGCACGTCGGGCACCGGCTCCTCGCGGCGAAAGTGAAGCCTCGGATCCTCCGGCGGGTCAAGCGCGGCGAAGGCAAGCGGCGTGCGCAGTCCCGGCTCCACGCCGACCCAGCGCACGTCCACGCCGTAGTCGAGCAGCTCGGCCAGCGCCATCTCTCCGAACGGGTCATCGCCCACCTTGGTGTAGAGCGCTGCACGCCTACCCAGGCGTGCGGCCGCGATCGCCACGTTCGTGGGGCTCCCACCGACCGCGCGCTCGAATCGCGTCGCCTCCCGCCAGCCGCGGCCGGGATCCGGGCAGTAGAGATCGACGCTGATCCTCCCCACCGTCAGCAGCTCGGGCGCGAGCCTGTCGGTGCCGGCGACCTCGCCGCGCGTGTCGCCGTGAGCGCCCGGCCGCGCGGCCGCGCTGTGCGGCCCAAGGCTCTGGGGGCCGGCGGTCATCCTCTAGCGCGCCGTCCGCTGCTGGAGCTCGCGCCTGAGCTCGCTGACGACCTCGCGGCCCTCATCGCCGCCCAGCAGCTCCTCCAGCTGGCGGCTGAGCTCGGCCAGCTCGCCGCCGCCGGCCATCATCTCCGTGAGGCGCTCGAGCGTGATCTCATCCTTGGTGTAAGACCCGAACAGGCGCCCGCGGCGCAGCAGCACGAACCGATCGCCGACCGGGTAGGCGTGGTGCGGGTTGTGGGTGATGAAGATCACCCCGCGCCCGAGGCTGCGCGCATGCACGATGTAGCGCAGCACGATCCCCGACTGGCGCACCCCCAGCGCGGAGGTCGGCTCATCCAGGATCAGCACCCGCGCGCCGAAGTACACCGCCCGGGCGATCGCGACCGCCTGGCGCTCGCCACCCGACAGCGTACCGACCGTCTGGTTGGGGTCGCGGATCTCGATCCCCATCTTCGCGAGCTCCTCGCGCATGATCGCGCGGGCGCGCCGGGTGTCCAGGCGCCGCAGCGGCCCGATCCGCCGCACCGGCTCGTTGCCGAGGAAGAAGTTTCGCCAGATCGACATCAGCGGCACGGTTGCCAGGTCCTGGAAGACCGTGGCGATCCCGTGCCGACGAGCCTCGCGCGGGCTCACGAGCGCCACCGGACGGCCATCGATGAGCACGTCGCCCTGGTCGGGCTGATGCACGCCTGAGAGGATCTTGATCAGCGTCGACTTTCCGGCGCCGTTGTCGCCAAGCACGCATGTGACCTCGCCGGCGTTTACCTGCAGCGAGACCTTCTCGAGCGCGATCACGCTGCCGAAGTACTTGCTGACCTCTCGCGCTTCAAGCAGCGGGGCGGCCCCGCCGTCAGAGGTGGCGGGCGCCACCTGCGAGCCCACCGATCGATCCTTGGCAGCCGTGGCCTCGTCCATCATCCGCCTCCCTAGCGGCGCGCCCTCATCGCGCGCCTGTAGACAACCGTGTTGACCACCACCGCCAGCACCAGGATCCCGCCCAGGAACGCGAAGTCCCACGAGCTGTCCCAGCCGGCGTAGATCACGCCCTCGAACGCCATGCCGATCACGCAGGCGCCGATCGCGGCGCCGATCGCCGAGCCGTAGCCGCCGGTCAGCAGGCACCCCCCGACCACCGCGGCGATGATGTAGAAGAACTCGTAGCCCACGCCCTGCTCGCTCACCGCCGAGTAGGACTGGGCGAAGGAGATCACGCCCACCAAGGCCGCGGCCAGCGCGGTGACCAGGAACATGACGATCTTCGTGCGCTTGACCGGGACTCCCATGTTGCGGGCGGCTCCCGGGTCCCCGCCGACCGCGAAGATCCAGTTGCCGAACGCCGTGCGTCCAAGCACCCAGGTGCATATGGCGGTCACCACCGCAAACCAGATGATCGCGGTGGTGTAGCCGCTCTGCAGCGTCGCGCTGGCGGCAAAGCTCGAGCCGAAGATCGTGTGCAGGCTCGCGAGGCCGGCGCTGTGCGTGTTGGCGACGCTCACCTGCGTGGAGCTCTGGTTGAGCAGCAGCACGCCGCCGACGCTGGCTCCGCGCAGGATGAAGAAGCTCGCCAGCGTGATGATGAAGCTCGGCAGGCCCGTCACCGCGACCAGCACCCCGTTGAACAGGCCCACGAGCAGCGCGAAGACGACCGTGACGAGCAGCGCGAGCCACGCATCGAGATGCCACTTGCCGACCAGCAGCGCCATCAGGATCGCGGTCACGCCGGTCATCACCCCGGTCGACAGGTCGAACTCGCCGGCGATCATCAGAAGGCCCACGGGCACGGCGACGATGCCGAAGAACGAGGCCTGCGACAGCCAGGCAGACAGGCCGATCTGTCCCAGCCAGAGGTGGCCGGGCGTCGAGTCGGTGAGCGTGAACAGGACGAAGACGGCCACCGCGCCCAGGAAGGCCCCGAGCTCGGGACGCCGAAGCGTGCGCGTCAGCAGGCGCGCCTCGAGCATCCGCTGCTCGCCCTCCTGAGGCCTGGGGGTTGTCGGCGTTGGTGGGGCGGTGGCGCTCATCGACTGAACCTCTGGCGGTTGGAGAACATCAGACGAACCGTTGGCATGCAACGTGGTGGCAGGCGGGAACCGAGTTGGGGCGTGTCAGTGGACCGGCGCCATGGCTTGCCCGACGGCGGGTAAGGACCGCTCGCCAGCCCGGGCGCTCGGCGCACAGCGCCCGCGGCGGGGCCGGCGGCCGCCGACCGTCTTGGTCGGCGGCCGTCCGAGTGCGCGCCCAGGGGCTGGCCATGCCGTGCGCGCCGCACGCCATCCGGGTCCACAGCCTCCGGATTCCTAGTCCTCTCCGTTGGCGATCGCCTTCTGGAGGTTGGCGACGTTGCCCTTGTCGATCACGAAGGGACCCGTCGGCAGGATCTGCCCTCCGGCGACGCTCTGGTGGTGGGTCAGGTACAGGTACAGGATGACAACGGGCAGGTAGCCCTGCAGATAGGGCTGCTGATCGATGGCGAACGCGAGCGACCCGTTGGCGATGTCATCCGCCACCTCGGTGTTGACATCGAAGGTGGCCACGATCGCCTTTGGGTGCGTCCCCACCAGTGCGGTGCCGATCGCGTTGTTGAGCGCCATCACCGCGTTGATCTGCGGATGCGTCTGCAGGTAGGCGGTCACCTGGCCGATCGCCTGCTGGGGGTTGGACGCCGCATTGGGGGTGGACAAGGTGATCTCGGTGCACGCCGGACCGTGGGCCGGCGGGCTGCCCGTCTTGCACGTCTGGCCGACGCCGAGCGCCTGCGCGATGCCGTTGCAGCGGTCAAGCAGGTTCTGTCCCGACTGGTGGATCACGCACAGGACGTTGTTCTTGCCCAGATGGGCGAACTGCGCCCCGGCTGCCTGACCGGCGACGGTCTCCGGCTGCCCGACGCAGGTGATCGCGTGGCTGGCGGCGATATCGGCCGGGTCGCAGCCGGCGTTGAACGTCACCACCGGGATCCCGTCGGCGGTCGCCTTGGCCATCGTGGGGTTCATCAGCGTCGGGTCGTGGTCGGAGATGATCAGGCCGTCGACGTGCTGGTTGATCGCGTTCTGAATCTGGGCGTTCTCCGCGTTGTCGTCAGGCTCGGCCTGGCCCTGCTGCTGGGAGCCGTACACCTCCGTGAGCGTGCAGCCGTAGTCGGCCGCGGCCTGGCGCACACCCTTGTACACGATGCTCCAGAAGCTCCCGTTGTCGCCGTGGCTGATGAACGCGAACCGGTAGTGGCATGGCCTGCCCGCGGTGGCGGCGACCTGCTGGACCGTCGTGACCGACGAGCTGGAGCTGCTCGCTGACTTGCTTGAGCTGCTCGCCGAGCTGCTCGAGCCGCTTCCACAAGCGGCAAGCAGCCCAGCCGAGAGTGCGACGGCGATCAGCAGCGCTGCTAGACGGCGTGCTGAGCTCATGGCTTGACCTCCTCTTTGGTTGTCCGGCTCTCCCGGAGAAACTCGATGCTCTCCCGTATGTCGTCGACGATCCGGCCGTCGGCGTCCTGCACATCCGGCGCGCTGTCCTGCTCGATCACCAGCCAGCCGTCGTAGCCGGCCACGTCCAGAGCGTCCAGGACAGCTTCGATGTTCGCGTCGCCGCGGCCCAGCGGCCGAAACAGCCCGGCCCTGACGGCCGCCAGCAGCGACAGCTCCCCCTCGCGCAGCCGCAGGGCGACGCCCGCATCCACGTCCTTCAGGTGGACGTGGGCGATCCGTTCACCGCACCGCTCGGCGAACCCGGCCGGGTCCAGGCCGGCGATGAGCAGGTGACCGGTGTCCAGGCACCAGTCGACGTCCAGTCGCTCGAGCGCGAGCTCGATCTCCTCCGCGCGCTCGAGCACGCTCCCCCAGTGAGGGTGAACGGCAAACCTCAGGTTGCGCTCCTCGCAGGCGGCCGCGACCGCCTTCAGGCTCATGTCGAGCGTGCGCCACTGCGCTGCGCTGGGCCGCCGGGGGGGCGACCAGTCCATGTCCTGCACCAGCGCCCCGATCAGCACGTCGGCGCCCAGCGCGGCCAGCAGGCCGCAGGCCGGGGCCACGAGCGACCTCGCCCACTCAGGGGTGGCGTCGAGCAGCGGGAGCGCGACGAACGAACCCACAAGGCGCAGGCCGTGGAGGTCCAGCAGCGCTCTGAGGCGATCGGGCTCGTCCGGGAGGAACCCCGGAGCCCCGAGCTCCGTCCCCTGAAAGCCGAGGCTGCGCATGTCACGCAGCACCGACTCGACCGGCGGCATTGGGCCCCAGCCGGGCACCTCGCACACGCCCCAGCTGATCGGCGCTGTGCCCAGGCGCAGCCGACAGCGCCCGATATGTGACCGGCCTTGATGGTCAGGCAAAGCTCTCTTCTCCCTCGAAGGCGCCCTGCTCTTGTAGAGCGCTCCAAACGCGGCGGAGCATAGCGGCTGATTTGGAGCGCGTCAAGCCGCTGGCGCACTGGCATATCGCAGGCCGCATGAAGGCCCGACGGACTTGGCAGTCCCCCTGGCGCGCTCTAAGATTGCGCTGCCCATGCCGGAGAGGTCGCACGCAAGCACACCTCGGCGCCGGCGCACGCCCACGATGGAGGACGTCGCCAGGGCGGCGGGCGTCTCGCGGGCGCTGGTGTCGCTGGTGATGCGAGACCAGCCGCACGTCAGCCCGGAGCGCCGCCAGCGGGTGTGGGACGCCGCTACGCGGTTGGGCTACCGACCCAACGCGGTCGCGCGGAGCCTCGCCTCACGCAAGAGCCGTTCGATAGGCGTGATCCTGGACGACCTCAGCAACCTGTTCTTCGCCGAGACGGCCGCCGGCATCGAGGAGCTCGCCTGGGAGCTCGGCTACCCGGTGCTTCTGGGCACCGGCGGCCTGAACCCGCGGCGCGAGTCCTCCGTTCTGGCCGCCCTCTTGGAGCACCGCGTCGACGGCGTGATCCTCGTGGGCTCGCGCCTGCGAACTGCCGAGCTTGTTGCCGCGTCGCGTGAGACGGCGATCACCCTTGTGGGCCGCACCATCCGCGGTGGCGATGTCGACAGCGTGGTCGTCGATGAGACCAGGGGCACCGAGCTAGCGCTTGAGCACCTGACCGCACTGGGGCACCGCAGGATCGCCCATGTCGACGCCGGCCGCGCCCCGGGAGGCCCGCAGCGCCGCGCGGCCTACCTGCGCGGAATGCGCCGCCGGGGGCTGGGCGAGCTGGCGCGGGTGGTTCCTGGGGACTTCACCGAGGAGGCCGGCGCGCGGGCAGCCCGGACCCTGCTGGCAGAGGGGGAGCTGCCCACGGCGATCTTCGCGGCCAACGACATGGTGGCCGTCGGCCTGCTGGACGGGCTCGGGCGCGCGGGCGTTCGCGTCCCCGACGATGTCTCGCTGGTCGGCTTCGACAACACCGCGATCGCGCACCTTGCGCATGTGCCGCTCACAAGCGTCGATCAGCCCCGCGTCGAGATGGGGAGGTGGGCGCTGCAGCTGCTGGTGGAGCGAATCGAAGGCCGGCGCAACGCGGTGACGCGCTTCATCCCGCCAAGGCTCGTTGTCCGTGAGAGCACGGGCTCGGCGCCGGACGCCCTGCAGGTCCCACACGACGGCGCCCGGCGTCCGACGACGGCCCGGCCGGGGCACGGTATCGGCGCAAAGGGTGCGGCCAACGGGGAGAAGGTGGCCAGCTCCCGCGCCTACGAGGGCGCCGCCAGGGCGACCGGCGTCACGGGCACAACCAACACGCCCGGCGTGACGGGCACCACCAGTACGCCCGGCGTCACGGGCACCACCGGCGCGCCCGGCGTGACGGGCGCCGCCAGCGCGCCCGTCCCGGGCGCGCGGACCGCGGCGCCCGACCCCAACGCCCGCGCCACCGGTCCCGGGCGTCGCGGCGCCGAGCCGTTTTCGAAAAACATGCCCGCGGCCGCACGGTCGTGAGCCGTCAGGTCATCGCCAGGAGGTCCAGATGAAGCACAACCGTGCCGGGACGCTGCTGCCCGCCGACCAGCGCCCGCCAGGCTGGCGCTACCTCGGCTTCGAGCGCGTTGAGCTCGCCGCGGGCGAGAGCGTCAAGCGCCACAGCGGGGACACCGAGCTCGCTCTCTGTCCGCTTGAAGGAAGCGTCGCGGTCCAGGGCGGGGACTTCAGCTGGCCGCTGGAGCGCGAGTCGGCGTTGCGGGGACCGGCCGCGCTTGTCTACCTGCCGCCGCGGACCACCTTCCGGCTGAGCTCGTCCGGCGGCGGATCGGTTGCGATCGGCTCGGCCCCGGCGCACGGAGCCTTTCCATCTCGGCTGATAGAGCCAGCCGAGATGCGGGTCGAGATGCGGGGCGGCGCGGCCGCCCACCGCCAGGTGGTCCATGCCCTGGCGCCGCCGCTGCCGGCCGAGCGGCTGATCGTCTACGAGGTGTTCGTGCCCGCCGGCCACTGGTCAGGCTGGCCCCCGCACTGCCATGACGGTGAGCACGGCTCACCGTATCTGGAGGAAACCTATCTGTTTCACTTCGACCGGCCGGAGGGGTTCGGATTTCATCGCAACTGGCGCGGCCTGCTCCAGGACGGCCCGCCGACGAGCGAGGAGAGCTTCCGCGTCGGGCACGGTGACCTCGTCCTGGTGCCGGCGGGGTTTCACGTCTCCTGCGCAGCCCCGGCATTCAACATGTGGGTGCTGAACTTCCTCGCAGGCGAGCTGGAGGGAGATGAGCGGTCGCGCCCGCCCTACTTCGATCCCACCAGCACCTGGATCGAGTCGAGCTGGGAGCAGACGCCGGTGCGCCTGCCGGTGGGGGCCTGAGATGGGCCAAGCGACGCGGTTGAGCGTCACCGCCACCCAAAAGAGCGGTGCGGCTGTCCGAGCGAGCGCGGAGGCGGCGCCCACGGGCCATCGGCGCGAGCACACCGGCCAGATCGCCATCCTCGCGTTCGACCATCGCGGCTCCCTGTCGAGCCTCCTTGAGCCAGAGGTACTGGCGCGCACCGGGGGCGTCGATCAGGCGCTGCGCCAGGCCAAGGCGCTGATCATGGAGGCGGCGGTTGAGGCCGCGCCGAAGGTGGCCGAGGTCGCCCGGCCGGGCGTGCTCGTCGACGAGCTCCATGGGGGCGAGCTGATCGGCGCGGCGAAGCGGTCGGGCCTGCTGCTGGCGATGCCCGCCGAGCGCTCCGCATCGCCCGAGACGGAGCTTGAGCTCGAGTTCGGAACCGACTTCGGCGCCCACATCGAGCGCTGCGATCCCGACCTCGTCAAGGTGCTGGTGTTCTTCGACCCTGAGCGGCCCGCAGCGGTGACAGAGCGTGAGGTCCTCACCCTGCGAGCACTCTCGGACTGGCTTGTCTCAAGCGGCCGTGAGCTGCTCCTGGAGGTTCAGGTTCCGCCGTCGGAGCGACTGCTGGCACGCGTGGGTGGCAGCCGCGAGCGCTTCGAGTCCGAGCTGCGGTTCGAGGCCACGATGCAGGCCATTCGCACGTTCAGGGCCGCGGGGGTGTCGGTGGCCTGGTGGAAGCTTGAGGGGGTCGTCGACCGCGGACAGGCGCTTGCGCTTTCCGAGCTCGCCCGCTCAGGGAGCGACCCCGCCCACGGCTGTCTGCTGCTGGGGCGAAACGCGCCGGCCGAGCTGCTCAGGCGCTGGCTTGAGGTGGCCGCCGGCACGCCGGGATGGGACGGCTTTGCGATCGGGCGCTCGATCTGGCTCTCCCCAGTGCGCGATCAGCTGACCGGCGCATCGGACCGCCGCTCCGCGATCGCGGCGATCGGGTCAGAGTGGGTGCGCCTGGCGCGCACCTGGGCCGAGCTCAAGTCCGCCTGAGGCGCTCGCTCGCCAGGTCGCCTCGGCGCGCGTCTCGGCGGCGCGGCCGGCGCCGGGCCACCACCGCGCAGGCCGCGGTGCTTGAGCGGATCGGCCGACCCAGACGCCGGTGAAGCTCCCCCACGGCGCCGGCGAGCACGCGCCGGCGCGCCGGCGAGAGCAGCGCCCAAAACGACATCGTGGAAAGCAGAGCCGCAAGCTCCTCGCCGGTGTGCTCGAGCGACTCAGGCAGGGCAACCACCTGCGCGGGCCAAAACAGCTCCTGCGCCCAGCCGCGTGTCAGGTCACGGCCCGTCAGCCAGGACCATGCCTCAGACACGTTGGACCGGCGAGCCCGCACGCCGGCGAGCGTGCCGTCGAGGTCGCGGTACTCGGGCCAGTCGGACGCCACGCTCGGCACGACTCGTGCCATCACCGCCCGCAGCGCATCGTCGTCGGCGGCGCTGCGGGCGTCGCGCAGGCCCACGCGGGAGACGAGCACAAGCGCCCCGCCGTCGACCAGGACGTCCGCCGCCGTCCGCCAGCCCACATCCGGATCCACCCAGTGGATCGCTGAGGCCGCGAACACGGCAGCAAATTGCGCGCGCGGCAGCGTCACATCCTCAAGGCGCGCGTTGATGAACCGAACCTCGCCTCGCCCCGCCAGCCGGGAGCGGGCGCGCGCGAGCAGACGGTCTCCGGGCTCAAGCGCCGTCGCCTGGAGCCCGCGCCTGAGCAGGGACCGCGTGAGCTGGCCGGTGCCGCACCCGATCTCAAGCACGCTCACTCCCGGCGTCAGGCCAGCGAGCTCGCAAGCCTCATCGATGAGCGGCTCCGGATAGCCCGGGCGGTGACGATCGTAGGCGCCGGCGATCTCGTTGAACACCTCGCCGGGACTGGAGCCTGTCGCCGCTTCGCGTAGGCGGCGGTCCGCCGCGCCCGGTGCGGTGTGGACATCGCCCCGCAGCATCGCGGCAGCTTACATCGGCGCCCCGCCGCGGGCCGAGCTCTCCGGACAAGCGGCCCTCGACTAGAGGCCGAACGTGCAAAGGACCGGGCGCACGGCTGGTTTAGGGCGCTGCGCCGCCCGAGCGCCTGACCGCCTGCACAGCGCGGGCCGACCGCACAGGCCGAGCGCGCCGCCCCGGCCGCCGGCGCCGGCTGGGCGCCGGCGCCGGCGGCCGCTCAGCGCGTCTAGGAGGCCGCGGGAACGACCACGATCATCCGGAAGGTGGGCGCCGGCGCCGGGGTCAGCGCCATGCAGCGCCTGGCGACCATCTCAATCTTGCCGATCAGCTTCACCCGCTCACCGGCGGCGAACGTGGTGGTCCCGTGCTGGAAGCGAACCCGCAGGTGGGCGTCGGTGAACGTGTAGGTCACCGTCTTGCCGCGGTCGCCGAGGGCGTGGTGGTTGACGTTGCGCACGTCGACGACCAGCGTGCCCGACCAGGTCCCGTCGGGATTCTGCGCCAGCGTCGAGGCTGTCGTCGCGTCGATGGTTCCGGACTCGACATAGGCGACGTTGTGCGGCTCGCAGCGCCTTGACCTGGAGCTTCCGCGACCATGGTCGCCCGGGGTGCCTGACTGGCCCTGGCCGTTGTGGCGGCCGTGGTTGCCGCCCGGCCCCGGGTGCGCGGCCGCCGGGGCGGCGATCGCGAGCGCGCCGGCCAGGGCCACCACGGCGCTCGATCGTCTGCTCAGCCTCATCTGCTCAACCTCCTGTGGTCGGTGCCTGGGATCTTCGATCTCTGCCACTAGACGCACGTGGCGGGCAAAAGTCAGGGTCATCCTGCGCCGGCCATGGACGCGACCCTTACCCTTTCGGGCGCGGCGGCCAGCCACGCGACCCCAGATGGCGGCCGCCAGCCAGCGATTCGGCATGCCCGTGAAGATCAGACCTCGGTCCATGACCGCCGGCGGCCGTCGCGTGTGCGCGCGCGAGTGGACGCGGGGCCACGCGGGCGCGCGCAGGATGGCCCGTGGGCGCGCCCGGCTGGCCGCGGCCGCGCTGGCCAGCGCGCTTGTGGCCGCCGGCTGCGGGGCCACCGGGCCGGCAGCCGGGACGCCGGCCACGACGCGAGCCGCCACGGGAGCAGGCACGGCCGGCGCGACGCCGGCTGCTGCGAGCGCCTCCCAGACGTCCGCCTCGCAGACGGGCGCCTCCCGGAAAGGCGGCTCTCGTCGTCGCCGGCGGCCTCGCAGCCGCCCGCCCGGCACGCTTCCGCAGACCGGCCGGCTGCCCTCCGGGCACTCCGCGACGCTTGAGCGGGAGATGGAAGGCCTTTGGACGGCCGTCAGGACCGGCCGCCTGGCCCCCGGGCTCGCCGCCTTCTTTCCCGAGGCCGCCTACCTGCAGGTGAAGGCGATCGCCGATCCCGCCGCCGACTATCAGAGCCGGCTGATCGGCGACTACCGGCTCGACATCGCCGCCGCGCACGCGCTGCTCGGCACCTCGGCGGCGAGCGCGCGGCTGGTGGGGGTGCGCGTGCCGGAGCCATACGCGCACTGGGTCAGCCCGGGGGCCTGCTACAACCGCGTCGGCTACTGGGAGGTCCCCAACGCCCGGCTGCTGTATCGCGCCGGTGGGGTTCTGCGCTCGTTCGGGATCGCCTCGATGATCTCCTGGCGGGGCGTGTGGTACGTGGTGCACCTGGGCGCGGTGCTTCACCCGGCCGGCGTGGGCGTGGTCGACGATCCCAGCCTGGGGCCCGGAGCCTCGGCCCCCTCGCTGACCTGCTGAGCGCGGTCGCCGAGCTGCTGAGCGCGCTCGCACGATCCCGCACGCCGCGGCTGAGCGGGCGCCTCGGACCGGCGAGGCGGCCCGGGGGCGACGATTACCATCAGGCACGATGCGCAGGCTCGCGCTGCCAGGGATAGTCGCCGCAGCCGCTGTGGGCGTGCTTGCCCTGCTGGCGTTCGGGGTCTTCGGCCAGGGCGCCAGCTCCTCGATCGACGCGCAGGTGGCACGCGGGAGCTACCCGCCGGATCCGGATGCCCACCTGGCGCTGCCGGTGCTCGGCGGGCGCGGCACGCAGACGCTCGCCTCCTACCGTGGCAAGGTTGTGGTCGTCAACGTGTTCGCCTCCTGGTGTGCGCCCTGCCAGGCGGAGGCGCCGCTGCTGTCGGCCGAGCAGCGCGTGCTGGCAAAGCACGACGCGACGCTCGTAGGCGTCACCTATCTGGACAGTCCCATCTCCTCCGAGCAGTTCGTGCGCCAGTACCACGTCGACTATCCGGTGCTGCGCGACGTGACCGGCAGCTTCGCGCGCGGCCTGGGGATCGACGGCGTGCCTGAGACGTTCGTGATCAACCGACAGGGCCGAATCCAGGCGCTGCGCCGCTACCCAGTGACCGCCGCCTGGCTGAAGGCGACACTCACGCCGATCCTCGCGGAGGGCTCGTGAACGGCCCGGCGCCGGCGGAGGGGTCGTGAACGGCAGCCCCGCGGCGGCGGACGGTCTTGACGGGCTCCGCGCTCGCGCCGGGGTCGTGAGCGGCCCAGAGCCCCGGATGGCTCGCCGGCGGGGGCAAGGCGCCCCGCGCCCCCGGTGCGCGCTCGCGCTCCTTGCAGCCGCGGCCCTGCTGCTCGCAGCGGCGACCCAGCTGCTATCGGCCACGAGCGCCGCCGCCGCCGCCGGGCGGGCGCGCGCGTCGTTCTCCCAGATCGAGAGCGAGATGATGTGCGTGGTCTGCCACGAGCCGCTGGTGGAGGCCAACTCGCCCGAGGCGGTGGACGAACGAAACTACATCCGCACGCTGATCGCCCAGGGGGAGAGCAGCCGGCAGATAGAGCGCGCGATGGTCGCCGCCTACGGGCCCGCGGTGCTCGCCATGCCGCCCGCCAACGGCTTCAACCTGCTCGTCTACGTCGTGCCGCCGCTGGTCGTGGCCGCCGGTGCGGCGTTTCTGCTCGTGACGCTTCCGCGCTGGCGACGGCGCAGCCGGACCGCGGCCGCGCAGCCGATCGCGCCCGACGTGGCGCTTGACCCACAGGATGCACGACGGCTGGAGGAGGAGCTCGGCCGCATCGGCTAGCGCACCTGCGCACGCATCAGCGCGACGGCCGCGGCGCACGGATCACATCGAGTCCGGCGCGCGCACGCCCAGCAGCCCGAGCGCGATCGCGATCGTCAGGCCGGTCGCCTTCGAGAGCGCCAGCCGCAGCGACTCCACCTCCGCCGGCGCGACCCCGATCACGCGGCAGTCCCGGTAGAAGACCGTGAACTGCTGGGCCAGCGACAGCGCGTAGGCGGCGATCCGGTGCGGCGCGCGGCGCTCCGCCGCCTCGCAGACCTCGTCGGGGAAGGCGACGAGCTCCCTGATCAGCTCCCGCTCGGCGGACTGGAGCCCGCCGTCGCCCCAGTCGCAGGACGGATCCAGCGCCTGCGCCAGGCGCTGGTCTGCAACGCGGGCGAGCATCGAGGCGATCCGTGCGTGCGCGTACTGGACGTAGTAGACGGGGTTCTCGGGCGACTGGCGCCGAGCGAGCTCCAGGTCCAGGTCCATCGTGCGGTCGTGCGAGCGCTGCAGCATGAAGAAGCGCGTCACGTCCACACCGATCTCGTCCAGGAGCTCATCCAGCGTGACGAAGTCACCACGGCGCTTGGACATCGCGGCGCGCTGGGAGCCCTCCACCAGGTGCACGAACTGGATCAGCGGCATCTCGACGTCGTCGGGGTCGCCGCCGAGCGCGGCGCAGGCCGCCTTCATGCGCGCCACATAGCCGTGGTGGTCTGAGCCGACCGGCAACAGCTGCAGCTGCACCCCGCGCTCGAGCTTTTGGAGCATGTAGGCCAGATCGGCCGCGAAGTAGGTCACACGCCCGTCGGAGCGGCGCAGCACCCGGTCCTTGTCGTCGCCGAAGCTCGTCGTGCGCAGCCACAGCGCGCCCTCGGCCTCGTAGCTGTGACCGGCCGCCGCGACCGCGTCGAGCGCGCGCTGCACGTAGCTGGGCGACCCCTCGTGCAGCGTGCGCTCGCTGAAGTACCCGTCGTAGCGGACGCCGTAGCGCGCAAGCGTCGCCTTGATCTCGTCCAGCAGCAGCGCGACCGCGCGAGCGGCCACCTCGTCGGCGTCCAGCGAGGCCGCCCCCTCGATCCGCTCGGCCAGCTCGCGCACGTACTCCCCGTGGTAGCCGCCGTCGGGAACCTCCTCGCCGCGCGCGCGGGCGCGCACCGACTCCCCCAGCAGGCGGATCTGGCCGCCGGCGTCGTTGAAGTAGTACTCGCGCCAGACCGAGTGGCCGTGGTGGGCGAGGATCCGCGCAAGCGAGTCGCCGTAGGCCGCGTGGCGCCCGCTGGCCGCCACCAGAGGACCGGTTGGGTTGGCCGACACGAACTCCACCAGGACCCGCCGCGGCGCCCGCGCGCCGCCGGCGCCATGGCGCTCCCCTGCGGCCAGCACCCTGCGCAGCGCGCGCCGGTGCCAGCCGTCGGAGAGAAACAGGTTGATGAACCCGGGCCCGGCGACCTCCAGGCGCTCGAGGTCGTCGCCCATCAGCACCGACAGCTCCGCGGAGAGCCTCTCGGCAAGCTCGCGCGGGGGCCGGCGCGCGAGGGGAGCGAGCGCCATCGCCGCGTTGGTCGCGTAGTGACCCTGCCCGGCGCGCCTGGGGCGCTCGAGCAGAAGCGGCGGCGTCTGCGAGGGGTCGGCCAGTACGGCGGCGGCGGCGCGCGAGAGCAGCTCGCGCAGGTGCTCGAGCGGGTGGCCGGAGTCGGTGCGGGCGGCGGGCGCGGGCGTCGTGTGCATGGCGGTCTGCGGCGCCGCGGCGTGCGCACGCCGCGGCGGGTTCGTGCAGCCTAGCGGCGCTCCGCCGGTGGGCCGCTGGTCGGTGGCGGTGGCGGTGGCGCAGGCGCGCCCACCCCGCCGGCGGCCTCGCCTGCCAGGCGCCGCGCCGGTCAGTGGTGGTAGGGCTCGCCGGCGATGATCTTGTGCGCTCGAAACAGCTGCTCGAGCAGGACCACCCGCGCGAGCTGGTGGGGCAGCGTCAGCTCGCCGAGCGAGAGGCGATGGTCGGCGCGCTCCAGGCGCAGCCCGAACGGGCCGCCGACCACAAAGCACAGGTCACGGCCGCTGCGCCGGCGCTGCTCCACAAAGCGGGCGAAGCCCAGCGAGTCAAGCCGCTCGCCGCCGGCGTCAAGCAGCGACACGAACGCGCGTGGCGGCAGCCGCCGGTCCACGCCCTCGGCGTCACGGAGCTCCACCAGCTCAAGCCGGGCGCGTCCCTCAAGCAGCCTGCGATAGTGCTCCACGTCGTCGGCAAACGGCGGGCGCAGCCTGCCCACGGCGACGACGACTATCCGCACGATGAGATACTAAGCCGGTATGGACGATCCCAACGCGCCCGAGCGGCACATCAACATCCACTTCTCGCCCGAGCTGATGGCCGGCGCGTACTCCAACTTCGCCAACGTCAGCCACTCCGACTACGAGTTCTCGATCACCTTCGCGCGCGTCGACCACGAGGTCGAGGAGGGCGAGATCCCCGGCGTGGTCGTCTCCCGTGTGAACCTCTCGCCCAAGTTCATGCGCGAGCTGATCGACGCGATGCAGGACAACTACTCCAAGTGGCAGACCCGCGAGGGGATCAAGAACCTGCCCGAGTACGGCGGCGGCGCGTCCGGCGGCGGGACCCGCGGCTACGACCCCGAGGGCTAGCCGGACCTCGCGGCGGCACGGACAGGCTGGTTTCGCTTGCAGGCGGCCATCTCGGGCACCGAGCCCGGACATGCGACGGTCAGGGCGCCCGAGGCGCCCGCCGTGCCGCGCGTCGGCGTGCTCCTGCCGAGCTTCGACGCGCTGCGCCTCGGCGGGCCGCCGCAGGTGGTGCCGGCCGCGCGGCTGGCGGAGCGCCTGGGGTTCGACGCCGTCTGGGTGGGCGACCACCTCTCCTGCCCGGCGCCTGGCCTGGACGCGCCGTCCTGCCTGGCCGCCGCGGCGGCGGTCACCGAGCGGGTCGGGATCGGCTTCAGCGTGATGCTGCTGGGGCTGCGCCAGCCCGTGTGGGCCGCCAAGCAGCTGATCACGATTGACCTGCTGTCCGGAGGCCGGCTGCTGCTCGGAGTCGGGGTGGGCGGCGAGTTCCCGGAGGAGTTCGCCGCCGCGGGCGTGCCGGTGCGCCAGCGCGGCGCCCGCCTCGATGACACGCTCGCGGTGCTCGGTGACCTGCTGACCGGGATGCCGGTCGACCAGCGCGGCCGGGTGTTGCACGTCACATCGCCGGGCCTTGAGCCGTCGCTGGCGGCACGGCCGCCCATCTACGTCGGCGGTCGAGGCGAGGCCGCGCTGCGCCGGGCCGCGCGCCACGGAGACGTGTGGCTGCCGATGTGGCTCGCGCCCCATCGGATCGCGGAGCGCCGCGAGCGGCTTGCGGAGCTGGCCGCAGAACGGGGGCGCCCCACCCCGTCGACCGCGCTTTTGGTCGGCGTGCGGATCGACGACGACCGCAGCCGCGGCGCCGCGGAGGCCGAGGCGCACATCCGCGGCCAGTACCGGATGGGCCTTGAGGCGATCGCCCGCTGGACGCTGATCGACGATCCGGCCGGAGCGGCCGAGCAGCTGGCCGCGTTCGTCGACGTCGGCGTGGGAGAGTTCCTGCTGATGGCGCTGGGATCGGATCCGCTCAGACAGTACGAGCGCCTGGCCGAGGTGCGCGCGCGGCTGCTGGCCGCCGTGGCCGGATCACGGCCGGGAGGTGGCGCGTCTTGAGCGCCGGCGGGGGCCCCGGCGCGCCATACCGCTATGACCCGTCGGCGTTCCGGCGGGTGTTCGAGCGCCACTTCACCCATCTGGCGGGGGTGCACCGCAACAGCCACCGCTACGCGCGAAGGCCGGCGCTGCACGACCCGGCGACCGGCAGGCGCTGGACCTACGCCCAGCTTTGGGCCGACAGCGGCCGGCTCGCCGACGGGCTGGCGCAGGCGGGCGTCGGTCGCGGGGACGTGGTCGTGATCTCGCTGTACAACTGCCCGGAGTTCGTGCTCAGCTGGCTGGCCGCGCTGCGGCTCGGCGCGATCGCGGCGCCGATCAACTTCCGCCTGGCCGCGGGAGAGGTGGCGCACATCCTGGACGACAGCCGTCCGCGCGCGTTCATCCACGACGCCGGCCTGGCCGGGGTCGCGGCCGACGCGCTCTCCCGAGCCGAGCACGAGCCGGCGCTGGTGGCGACCGTCGGGGCCCACGGCGAGGGCGTCGCCCACGGCGCAGCCACCGCCCACGGCGCAGCCACCGCCCACGCCGCAGCCACCGCCCACGGCGCAGCCACCGCGCATCGCGGCGGCGTGGCGCTCGAGCAGCTGATCGACGCCGGCGACGCCGATGCGATCCCGCCGCTGCCCGACGGGGTCTCCTGCTACGACGAGACGACCCGGCTGTACACGTCGGGGACGACCGGGATGCCGAAGGGCGTCTCGCTCAGCGGCGTCGTGGACGCGCTGTCCGCCCACGACGTGATCATGCACTTCCCGCTGTCGCCGGAGGACCGCACGCTGAACATGACGCCCTGGTTTCACCGCGGGGGCCTTTACTCCGGCGGCCCCAACCCGGTGCTCTACTGCGGGGCGGAGGCGGTCGCGCTGCGGGCCTTCGACGCCGCGACCGTGCTGGACTGGGTGGCCGAGCACCGGCTCACGTTCCTGATCGGGGCGCCCACCAACCTGGCGCTGCTCGCCGCCGAGCAGAGCGCGCGGCCGCGGGACCTGAGCGCGCTGCGCGGGATCGTGACGATGGGCGCGCCGCTTGACCGCGAGGCCTGCCTGCGCTACCAGCGCACGCTCACGCCGCGGATCTTCAACGGCTACGGGACCACCGAGGCGTTCTGGAACACGTTTCTGCGCCCCGAGGACCTGCCCGAGCACGCCGGGTCCGCCGGGCGCGCCTGCACCGACGACGACGTCGCGGTGGTGCGCATCTACGAGGATCGCCCGGCGGAGCCCTCCGATCACGCCGCCAAGGACGGTGCGGAGGTCGGCGAGGTGATCGTGCGCTCGGTCAAGGCCGGCTACGCGTACGTCAACAACGACGTCGAGCAGGCCGCGCGCTTCCGCGACGGATGGCTGTACATCGGCGACCTGGCGACCTGGGACGAGGACGAGTACGTGACGATCGTCGGGCGCAGGGACGACATGATCATCTCCGGCGGGGAGAACATCCACCCGGTGCAGGTCGAGGCGGCGCTGGCCGAGCATCCGCAGGTCGCCGACGCGGCGGTCGTGGGGCTGCCGGACGAGCGCTGGGGCGAGCTGGTGGTCGCCTACGTGGTGGCCACAGACCCGGGGCTTGACGCGGCCGCCTGCGACGCCCACTGCCGCGCGCACCCGATGCTCTCCTCCTTCAAGCGCCCGCGCGCCTACCGCTTCGTGGACGAGCTGCCGCTCACGGCCACCGGCAAGAAGCTGCACTACCGGCTGCGCGAGCAGGTGGTGCGGGACGCGGCCGCGGGACTGCTCAGGCGGCCGTGAGCCGCCGCGAGGACCCGGTTGTCACAGGCATCGGCGCCGTGACGCCGCTGGGCCTGAGCGCGCCCGAGACCTGGGCCGGCCTGGTGGCCGGCAGGTCCGGGGTCGGGCCGGTGCAGAGCTTCGATGCCTCAGACCTGCCGGTGCGGATCGCGGCCGAGGTGCGCGGCTTTGACGGCGAGGCGGTCATGGGGGCAAAGCGCCACCGTCGCTCGGCGCGCTTCAGCCAGCTGGCGGTCGCCGCCGCGCGCGAGGCGGTCGCCGACGCGGCGCTCGAGCTGGAGCCGATCGCCCAGCGCACCGGGGTGGTGGTCAACGCCGCGGTAGCCGGCGAGCCCGAGACGGAGCGCAACGTTCGCGCGCTCATCGAGCAAGGCCCCAGGGAGGTCAGCCCGTACTTCGTCCCCTCGACGATCCTCAACATGGCCGCCTGCGAGGTGGCGATCGACCTCTCCGTCCACGGTCCGGTCAACGCCTCCGCGCTGGCGTGCGCGAGCGGCACGGCGGCGCTGCTCGAAGCGCGGCGGCTGATCCTCTGCGACGAGGCGGACGTGGTGATCGCCGGCGGCACCGACGCCGGCATCTCCCGTT
>DATGLC010000018.1:0-37836 GCA_035294345.1 Solirubrobacteraceae bacterium | reverse complement strand
CCTTCGGCCTGGCGGACGTCTCCACGGTGACCAGCAGCATGTGGTACCTGGCGGCGTCGGCCGGCAGCGTGGTCGCTGTGGAGAACCGCTCCGAAGCGCCGACGCCTGGATTGACGAAGCCCAGGTTGCGGGCGTCGGTGGGCGAGTTGTACAGCCAAACGGCGTACGCGTTGGGCGGGTGCGTGGTGTTCGGCGGCACGTTCTGGGCGACGATCGCCAGCCCATCGGCGTTGCCCTCACGCAGGATCTCCGCGATCCCCGCGGCCCGGGAGTGCGACGACGGCGGCGGCAGCAGGTTGATCTGCGCCAGCACGCGCGCCGCGGTCGCCGAGCCTGAGGTGGTGGCGGTGCTGGACGCCGAGGCCGTGGGGGAGCTGGCCGACGTGGAGCTCGCGGCGTGGCTGCGGTGGCCTGAGGCACCGCTCGCGGAGCTGGCCGGCGCCGAGTGCTGCGAGGTCAGGCGGATGGCGACGATCGCGATCGCGGCGATCGCGACGCCGATCAGCACCGCGCCGCCGATCCTGGAGACCCGGGGCGCGCCGGCCGTCCGATCGCGCCGACGGCGTCTGCGGTCCTGCGCCGGAGCGTCCTGCGCCCGCTCGCCATCGGCCGGCTCGGCGGTTGGCGGCTGGCCGGCGACCGGCGGCGCCGGCGGGGCCGTGGCGACCGGCGGCGCCGGCGGGGCCGTGGCGACCGGCGGCGGTAGCGGGGCCGTGGCGACCGGCGGCGGTAGCGGGGCCGTGGCGACCGGCGGCGGTGGCGTCACGAGCGGAGCCGGCGCGGAGGCGGCCGCCGGCGCGGGGGCCGCTGCGGGCGCGGGGGCGGGTGTGGGCGTGGGGGCGGCCGCCGGCGCGGGGGCGCTGACGACGGGCACGGTTGGGATCTCGGGCAGCGGGCCGGCGGCCAGCGGCGCCAGGGAGCCGGCGAGCGCCCGCGCCCACGCGCGCTCGGCCGGGGAGGCGATCAGCAGCGAGCGCGCGTGCTGCTGGGCGTCGGTGTCAAGCTGTCCGAGCAGGTAGTCGCAGATCAGCGCGCTTCGCTCAGGCGGCGCGGTGGTCGGCGGGGCGAGCGCCATCGCGCCGGCGAGCGCGCGGCGGCGCACCGACTCCGGGTCGATCGACAGCAACCCGGCGATCTCGGCGTATCCACGCCGGCGGCCGAGCACAAGCTCTAGCACCGCGCGCTGGTCGCCGGGTAGGCCGTCCAACGTTGGCATCGGCCTCCAAGCGTAGTTGAGCATCCGGTCGTCGAATCCGCGCGCGGGCTATCGTCCGGGCGGTGAGCGGCGAGTGGCCCGAGTTCGACGTGGGATTCGACCGCCTCTACGGCCTGCGCCTTGAGGAGCTCGGAGACGGCGTCGCCCGAGGGAGCGTGGTCGTGGGCGACGCGCTGCGCCAGCCGGCCGGCCTGCTGCACGGCGGCGTCTACGCCGCGGTGGCCGAGAGCCTGGCGAGCAACGGCAGCGCCGTGGCGGTGCGCGGCGACGGCCGCACGGCGCTCGGGATGTCCAACCAGACCTGCTTTCTGGCACCCGTGACCGCCGGAACGCTGCGCGCGCACGCGCGCGCCCGGCACCGCGGACGGACCACCTGGGTCTGGGAGGTGGAGTTCCTCGACGACCGCGGCCGCCTGTGCGCGCTGTCGCGCGTGACGGTCGCCATTCGCCCGCTGGCGGCCGCTCAGCGGCGGCGGTAGCCGCGCCCCAGCCAGTACTGGATGAAGCTCAAGAGCCTGGGGTCGCCGGCTGTCGCGACCCGGAGCATCCGCGTCCAGGCAAGCGCGACGATGCCGCGCACCCCAGGTCTAGTGGCGAGGATCACCGCGCCGCCCGCCGCCGCCAGCGCCGGAGTGAACGGTGCGATCCGCGCGGCGAGAGCCTCAAGGCCGGCGGGTGGGCGCCGGCCGCCGTACATCAGCACGACATTCCCCTCCTGGAGCGCCTGCAGCAGCTGGTCGTTGGTCAGTCGCGCCCCGTCCCGCGTGACGGCCGCCGGATGGTGCGGCCCGCTGGTGGGCGGATCGGAGTCGTAGAGCGGATCGGGCTGCCCGGGCGACAGCGCCGCCGCGCCCTGGTCGGCGAACGCGACCCCGGGGGCGGCCGCGGCGCCGGAGATGCCCGGCTGGTCTGAGCCGGCCAGCAGCCCGCCGGACAGCAGCGCGATCACTCCGATCGCGATCGCCAGCGCGGCCAGCGCTATCGCCAGCCGTTCGATCAGCCGTCCGAGCCTCACGCCGAGCGCGCGCCCGCGGTCCGGCGGCTTCGTGGGCGGCCGGCGGCGGGCGGCCGCTTCGCCGCGACGGCCGGCGCCGGCGTGCCGCGGTCGTCCAGCGCTCGCGCGTCCCCGTCGTCCAGCGCTCGCGCGGCCTGGACCAGCTCGGCGATCGCCTCCCGCAGGTCGCTGGCCAACAGCGGCAGGTCCGGGAGCGCGTCGTAGTCGGCGTTCAGGCCGAAGCTCATCAGCCCGCAGTAGCTCATCACCGCGATCCCCAGCGCCTGGTTGACGGCCAGCGGCACCATCGGATGGACCGCCTGGAGCCTGCGGCCCAGCAGGTAAAGCGGCGCCTGCGGCCCCGGAACGTTGGTCACGACCAGGTTGAACAGCCGCTGATGGGCCTGCAGCCGGGCGGCCCGGGCGAGGATCGTGGGTGGCGCGAAGCCGCCCAGCCTGGCGAGCACCTGCGCGCCCACCGCCTGGCCGGAGCGCTTGATGGAGTCAGTCTGGCGGCGCACCGCGGCCAGGCGCGCGACGGGGCTCTGGATCCCCACCGGAAGCGGCACCCAGATTGCGCTGATGCGGTTGCCCGGCGCCCCGCGCTCGTCCCCGGCGCGCGTGGAGACGGGGACCATCGCCCGCAGGACGCGGTCCTGCGCGAGGGGGCCGCGGCGCCGCAGGTAGCGCCCCAGCGCCCCGGCCACGACCGCCAGCACGGCATCGTTGACCGTGCCGCCGAGCGCGTGCCTGATCTCCCGCAGCTCATCCAGCGAGCAGGTCACCCACGTGAACCGGCGGTGCGGCCCGATGCGGACGTTGAATGGGCTGGGCGGGGCCGGCGACAGGCCCACGCGCGCGAGCGCGCCGACACCGTCGAGGGCCTCCACCACCCGCATCGCCACGCGGCGCGGAGCCGTGAGCGCGTCGCGAGCAGCGCGCGCGATCTCGGCGGGGGCCGTCAGCCGCTCGAGCAGCGCGTCGGCGAGCAGCTGCGCGCCGCTGGGCGGCGGCCTGGGCAGCCAATCGCCGTCGCCCGCCGGCGGGGGCGCGTCGGGATCTGGGTCCAGCAGCACCGACGCGATGTCCACGCCCGAGACGCCGTCGACCAGCGCGTGGTGTGCCTTGGACAGGAGCGCGAAGCGGCCGTCCCGGAGCCCCTCCACCAGCCACAGCTCCCACAGCGGCCGCGAGCGGTCGAGCGTCTGGGAGAACACGCGGCCCGCGAGGCGAGCCAGCTCGGCCTCCGTGCCGGGGCGCGGCAGCGCGGTGTGGCGGATGTGAAAGGCGACGTTGAAGTAGGGATCGTCGACCCAGACCGGCCGGCCCTGGCGCAGCGGAACGAAGGCCAGGCGCTGGCGGTAGCGCGGTACCAGGCGAAGGCGCGAGGCGACGGCGCCCACGAGCTCACCGTGGGCGGGCGGCTGTCCCTCGAGGACCATGACCGCGGCCACATGCATGTGGGCGGCGTCGCGCTCCAGGTCAAGGAACGAGCTGTCGAGCGCCGACAGGCGGTCGGGGTTGACCACGATCGGTGATTCTGGCATGCACGCGGAGTGTGACCACACTCACGCAACGTCCGGCCGGGCGCTGCCAGCCTGCCTGACCGCAAGCCAACCCGTCCGCCGCAGGTCCGGCGGACGCCCCGGTCCCCGAGCAGGAGGTCCGTGCCTTGAGGCCCACTTCGCTGCTGCGCGTCAGCGCGGCGCACACGATCATCGGCGCGACCGCGCTCGCCGCGCCCGCCGGCGCCCAGGCGCTGGCCATCGCGGTGGGCAGGTCGCCGGTCCCCCCGTCCGGCGCCCAGCCGCAGGCGTCATCCGAGCACACTTCGTCATCCGCGGTCCCCGGGTCCGACACCGCGCCGGGGGCCTCCTGGGCCCGCGCGCTGCGGTCCGTCCCGGCCACCGGCACTCCGGCGGCGACCCGGCTGCGGGTGGCCCGGGGCGGGCTGGAGGTGCTCGCCGGGCGCTCGGCGACCGTCCGCGGCCGCCTGGTCTCGCTCACGCCCCTCGCGCGCGCGGGGTCCGGGCTGGCGGGGGCCAAGGTTTTGCTCGAGCGCCGCGGCGCCCGCGGGTGGCTGCCGGTGGGGATGGCGCGCACGGACCGCGCCGGCCGATTCGCGCTGCGCTGGCGTCCAGGGGGCGCCTCGGCGACGGCGCGGCTGCGCCTGCTCTTTTCGGGCGACGCGCTGCACCGCCGCGCCGTCGCGGCGCTGGGCCGGGCATTCGTGCTGCACCCGAGCATCGCGTCCTGGTACTACGACGGCGGCTTCACCGCGTGCGGGTTTCATGCGACCTTCGGCGTGGCCAACCGGGTGCTTCCGTGCGGGACCCGGGTGCTGATCAGGGCCGGCTCGCACAGCGTGCTCGCCGTCGTCGACGACCGCGGGCCGTTCGTGTGGGGCCGCTCGTGGGACCTCGGCCAGAGCACGGCGGCCGCTCTGCGCTTCTCCGGCGTGGGAACGGTCTGGGTGAGCGGGTAGGCTGGCGCCATGCGAGCATGGAACGCCGACCCGGTCGTCGTCACCGTCGCTGTCACCGGAGCCGACGTGTTCCGCGACACCAATCCGAACGTGCCCTACACGACGGCGGAGATCGCCGACTCCGCGATCGAGGCCGCGCACGCGGGCGCGACCGTCGTGCATCTGCACGTCCGCGAGGACGACGGCACTCCCAGCGGCCGCCCGGAGCTGTTCCGCGACGTGGTCGAGCGGATCCGGGCCGGCAGCGACCTGATCACGATGGTCACCACGGGCGGCTCCAACGACATGGGCATCGAGGAGCGCATCGGCGGCCTGCAGGCAGCTCCGGACCTCTCGGGAGTGGAGTCCGGTTCGATGAACTTCGGCGACGAGACGTTCATCACCCCGCCGCCCGCGGCCCGGGGGATCATCGAGCGTGCGCGTCAGGCCGGGATCGGGCTCGAGGTCGAGGCCTTCGATGTTGGGCACGTGGTCGCCGCCGTCCGCTGGCTGGAGGAGGGGACGATCCCCGAGCCGCTGCGCATCAACCTGGTCTTCGGGGTGCGGGGCGGGATCGACGCCTCGCCTGAGGCGCTGAGCGCGATGCTGCGCCCGCTGCCGCCGGAGGCCTTCTGGACGGTGACCTGCATCGGCCGCCACCATCCCCGCATGATCGCGCTCGCCCTGCTGCACGGCGCGCCGGGCATCCGGACCGGCCTGGAGGACGTGGCCTACATCAGGCGCGGTGTGCTCGCCGAGTCAAACGCGGCGCTGGTCAAGGCGGCGGTTGACCTCGCCCACGCGCTGGGCCGCGAGGTCGCCGGGCCCGATCAGGCGCGCGAGCTGCTGCGCATCGGCGGCCGGTGATCGCTGTCGCCGGCGTTGACTGACGAGATGGACATCCCGGTGGAGGCCTACGGGGCGGCTCGGGTCCTGGAGCCTGCCGGAGCGCTGCCGCAGGCGGCCAGGCGCCTGGACGCCAGCACGCCGATGGCGCCCTACGAGGTCGAGATCGACGTGGAGGCCCTTTGCATCGACTCGACCAGCTTCCGCCAGCTGGTGACCAGCGCCCAGGGCGACGCCGAGGGGGTCGCGCAGGCGATCATGGAGATCGTCGCCGAGCGGGGGAAGATGTACAACCCCGTCACCGGCTCGGGCGGCATCCTCACCGGCACGGTGCGTGGCGTGGGAGCCGACTACCGCAACCCCCCGCCGGTGGGCGCGCGGATCGTGACGCTGGCGTCGCTTACGCTCACGCCGCTGCGCCTGAGCTCGGTCGGTCCCGTGGATCTCGGCTCGCCCCAGGTCCCGGTCTCCGGCACGGCGTTCCTGCCCTGGACGGCGCCGTGGACCACCTATCCGGCGGGGGTTGACTTCGACGCCGCCCTGGCGGCGCTGGACGTGTGCAACGCGGCTTCGCAGACCCGTGCGCTGATCTCGCCCGAGACCTCCACGGTGCTCGTGCTCGGCGGAGGCCACGCCGGGCTTGTGGCGCTGGCGGCCGCGCGCGACCGTCTGCGAGCCGGCGGGCGGGCGGTGCTGATCGACTCGAGCGCGGCCGTCTGCGAGCGAGCCCGCGGCCTCGGGCTCTGTGACCTGGCGCTCCAGGCCGACCTGCGCGACGCGGTCGCATCGCTGCGCGCGCTGCAGGAGGCGGGCGTGCCGCGCGCGGACCTCACCGTGGTCGTCGTCAACGCCGGCGACTGCGAGGCGGCGGCGATCCTGTTGACGGCCGCACGCGGGACCGTGCTGTTCTTCTCGATGGCGACCTCGTTCACCAAGGCGGCGCTGGGAGCGGAGGGGGTCGCGTCGGAGGCGACGATGGTGATCGGCTCGGGCTATGCGCCCGACCGCGGCGAGTACGCGCTTGACCTGCTCGCCCGCCACCCCGGCCTGGCCCAGGCCCTGAGCTCGCATTCGCCCCTCGGCGGCTGAGCGCGCATTCGCGCCTCCGCGGCTGAGCGCGCATTCGCCCCCCGGCGGCTGAGCGCGCATTCGCCCCCCGGCGGCTGAGCGCATCCGGCGCCGCGCCTAATGTTGGCCGCCGTGAGCGCACGCGCGATCGCGCATCTGGACATGGACGCGTTCTACGTCTCGGTCGAGCTTCGGCGCCGTCCCGAGCTTCGCGGCCTGCCGGTGATCGTCGCGGGCGCCGGCCCGCGCGCCGTGGTCACCACCGCCTCCTATGAGGCCCGCCGGTTCGGCGTGGGCTCGGCGATGCCGGCCTCCCGGGCGCGCCGGCTGTGCCCTCAGGCGGTGCATCTGCAGCCGGACTTCCCCCACTACCGGGAGGTGTCCGAGCGGGTCATGTCGCTGGTGCGAGCCTGCGCCCGCGACGTCGAGGTGATGGGACTCGACGAGGCCTATCTGGACCTGACCGGCTTGCCGGCGCCCGAGGAGCGGATGCGACGCCTGGCCGTCTCGATCGAGCGCCACACGGGGCTTCACTGCTCGATCGGAATCGGGCCGAGCAAGCTCGTCGCCAAGGTCGCCTCCGATGCGGACAAGCCCCGGGGCTTCGTCGTGCTTACGCGCGAGCAGGCTTGCGCGAGGTTCGCCGGCGCGCCGTGCGCGCTGATCCCGGGGATCGGCCCGAGGACGGCCGAGCGCCTGCGCGAGCTGGGCCTCGGCAGCGTGGGCGCCCTGGCCCGGGCGCCGGCGGGGCTGCTGGAGGCCCGCTTCGGACCGCGGCTGGGGGCCGAGCTGCGCCGGCGGGCGCGCTTTGAGGACGACAGCCCGGTCACGAGCGCGCGCCGGGTGGTCTCTGAGTCACGCGAGAGCACCTTCGACGTCGACATCGCCGACGCGGCGGGGCTCGAGCGGGCGCTTGAGCAGCTCACACGGCGGCTGTGCGAGGCGCTGGTCCGCCAGGGCAGAGCCGGGCGGACGGTGTCGATCAAGGTGCGGCTTGACGACTTCTCGACGCACACGCGCGCGCGCACGCTTTCGCGGCCGGTCAGTCGCGCCGACGAGGTGCTCCCGGTCGCGCTCGAGCTGCTGCGCCGCTTCGGCGCGCCGCGACCGGTCAGGCTGCTGGGGGTGCGCGTCGCGGGCCTTCAGGCGCCACGACGGGATTGCGAGCCGCAGCTCGAGCTCGCGCTGTGAGCCGCGCGCGGGCGTGACCCGCAGCGGCCGCGTCAGTTGCCGAGGCCAGCCGACGGTCAGTACAGGGCGGCGGCCAGCCGCCGCCGCGACTCGCGCGCCAGCGGGTGCTCGACGCCGAGCTCGTCCAGGATGCCGACCACGACGCGCCTCACGTCGTCGCGCGCGCCGTCGGCGTGGGGGAGGTGTCCGATCAGCAGGTCCAGCGCGCGCTCGCGGTCGCCGGCATCGAGCGCCTCGAAGGCGCTTCGCAGCTCGGGCGCGAGCGCGTCGCCGCTGCGCTCGAGCTCGATCCGCGCCGCCAGCCCCTCGGCGGCGAAGCTCCCGGGGACCTCGCGCAGCAGCGCGAGCGCGCCGTCGAGGTCCCCGCGCGAGTGCAGCAGCCGCGCGAGCGGTACAGCCGCGTCGGCGCGGGAGGGCTCAAGCGCCACCGCGCGGCGCAGCGACTCCTCGTCGCCGCGTGCCACGAGCTCGTCCACCTCGGAGGGCAAAAGCGCGTCCAGGAAGCGGTCCACGGCGGCGGGGGGCAGCGCGCCGACGAACTCGCTGACCACGCGGCCGTCCCGGAACGCCTTGACCGCCGGAATGCTCTGGATCTGGAAGCTGCGCGCCACCTGGGGGCTTGAGTCGACGTCGACCTTCGCCAGCTCAAGCCTGCCGGCCCGCGCCTGCGCGGCGCGCTCGAGCACGGGTCCGAGCTGGCGGCACGGCGCGCACCACTGCGCCCAGAAGTCGACGACCACCGGCAGCTGGTGCGAGCGCTCGATCACGGCGCTCTGGAAGGTCTGATCGGTCACGTCCATACGGTCTCGATACTAGCCGTGCCGATCGTGTAGACAACCGGGCGATGCCGAACGGCGAGGCCGTCAGGTGCGGGGTTCGACTGGCGCTCTCCGATGAGGGGGAGGGCGTGCCGGTGCTGCTGGCGCACGGGCTGACCGCGACGCGCCGCTACGTGGTGATGGGCTCAACCGCGCTTGCGCGAGGCGGCCACCGGGTGCTGGCCTACGACGCCCGCGGGCACGGCGCCTCCTCGCCGGCCGAGGAACCGGCCGCCTACACCTACGAGGACCTCGGCGCGGACATGGAGGCGGTGCTCGACTTCGCCGGCGTGGAGCGCGCCGTGATCGCCGGGGCGTCGATGGGCGCGCACACCGCGGCCTGGATGGCGCTGCGCCGTCCCGAGCGGGTCGCGGGCCTCGTGCTGATCACGCCCGCGTTCGCGGGCGCCGAGGAGGCGCTTTCGCCCGAGCGGCTGGCGCGCTGGGACGCGCTTTCAGAGGGGCTGCGCCGCGGCGGCGTGGAGGGGTTCCTGGAGGCCTATGGCGAGCCTGCGGTGCCGGCGCGCTGGCGCCAGACGGTGCTGACCGTGATCCGCCAGCGGCTGTCGCTGCACCAGCACCCGCTTGCGGTGGCCGACGCGCTGCGCGTGGTCCCGCGTTCGCTGCCGTTCCAGCGCCTTGACGAGCTGGCCTCGATCTCAGTGCCGACAGCGGTGGTCGCCTCAGACGACGAGGCCGACCCCGAGCACCCGCGCGCCGTGGGGGAGGCCTATGCGGCGATGATCCCGGGCTCGCGCCTGGTGCTCGATCAGCCCGGCCGCTCGCCGATCGCCTGGCAGGGCAGCCAGCTGTCGCGGGTGATCGCCGAGCTCGCGCGCGAGGTGCGCTGGTAGGGGCCGCGGCGCGGCGCCGCGGTGCCCGTCGGTCCAGGCGCCGCGGCAGCGATCCGACGATTCCGCGGAATCGTCGCCGGGCGCCCGCCACGCCGATGCGCTCGTGCAGATCGCGCGCGCGAGCCTCGCGGGCGGCGCGCGGACGGCGGGGGAGGCGCAGAGCTGGGGGCCGGTTGCGCACCGCGGCGCATCCACGCTTGCCGCCGATGGGGCGATCGCGCGCTCCGAGCTCGAGCAGGCCTCGCACCGGCTCGACTACGGGCCGGCGGTGGAGGCGCTGCTCGATCGCAGCATGCTCGATCGCAGCAGATAGACGCGGGCGCAGCCGAACGACCGCGTGCGGGCGATCAGCGGCCCGAGCGCCCGGCGCAGGTCGCGCGGGTGCGAGCAGTCGGAGATCAGGATCGACGCGCCGGTGGTCTGCACGAAGCGGCGCGCCTGCGTTGCGGTCATGCGCCCGCCGAAC
Organism: Solirubrobacteraceae bacterium; assembly: GCA_035294345.1. Classification (GTDB taxonomy): domain Bacteria; phylum Actinomycetota; class Thermoleophilia; order Solirubrobacterales; family Solirubrobacteraceae; genus Palsa-465. The sequence continues at coordinate 27,919 of DATGLC010000018.1, read as the reverse complement.
AGGCGGTCGACCTCGCGCGCGCGCAGCGGGTAGTCGTCGCTCCAGTAGCCGTGGCCGACCCACACCGCGCGGCCGGTCTGCGAGGGCACCACGGCCGCAAACGGGGTGGGGGCGAGCACGCCGCCGGGCGGCGCGTGGGCGGCCACCCAGTCAAGCGCCGCGGCGTCGGAGCGGGGGAGGTAGTACTGCGCCGCGTGGCCGCGGGCGGTGCGCACGAACTTGCGCGCGTCGAAGGCCAGCCCCGGGACGGTCGCCAGGCAGATGGCGATCGTGCCCAGCAGCGGCCCGGCGCGCAGCCGCCGCCAGCCTCGGACCATCAGCACCGAGAGCGGGAGGCTCAGGCCCTGGAAGGCGTGGGGCGCGAACGCGTCGTTTGCAAAGTAGGTGAGCAGCGAGGCCAGCGGCCAGAGCAGCACGATCAGCTCGAAGGCCTGACCGCGCGGACGCCGCACGCCGAGCGCGGCGAGCGCGGCGAGCGGGCCCAGGCCCGCCAGGAGCGCAAGCGCCGGCAGCCTCGGGATCACCTCGTAGTGGGAGGCCGCGCGCCAGGCGGGATCCGAGTGCGACAGCGCCAGGTAGTAGAGCAGCGGGAGCGCCGCGCAGGCCGCCGGCAGCGCGAGCGAGGCCGCGCCGCGCAGCCGCCTGGCAGCGGCCAGGGCGCAGAGCACGATCACCAGCGTGATCCCCTGCCAGGGGTGAAGCCAGGAGGCGAGCAGCGCCGCGAGCGCGCCGAGCGCCAGCGGCGAGCGCGCCGCGGGTCTGTGCGAATGCCCGCCACGCTCGCCTTCGAGCGCGCGGGCCACGCACAGCAGCGACGCGGCCGCGAGCGCCACCCCGATCGCGCTCGGCGCGTACCCCCAGGGCTTGTCGGCCAGCAGCAGCTCGTCGCCCAGCAGGTACAGGTTGAAGCGAAACCGTCCGCCGGCCAGCTGCGTCCAGCTCAACAGCGCCGCGACCGGCGTGCAGAGAAACAGCGACAGCGCGACCGCCGCCGCCCGCGCGGCGGGACGCTCGCCGAACGCACGGCGAGCCCACGCGATCGCGGCGGCGGCCAGGGCCAGTGCCGCCACCGGCTTCCACACCAGGTAGGCGACCTGCAGGCCGGCGCCCAGCCGGTAGAGCGCGGCGCTGATCGCAAACAGCGGCTCCAGGTAGACGTGGCCGCTGGGCGAGAGCGTGAACAGGTCCGACGCCAGCCCGCCGTGGGCCGCGGCGTCTCTGATCCAGGCGAGGTACTGCAGCTGATCGGCGCCCAGCACGCCGTCGGCGCCGATCAGGCCGTCGGCGCCCGTGAAGCGCGCGTGCGCCGCCGCCGCGTGGGCGAGCAGCAGCGCCAGCGGAAACATCGCCCAGCACAACAGGACAAGCCCAAGCGCCAGCTCGGCCAGCGAAGCGGCTCGCCGTGGCGCCGTCGCGTGGCGGCCCGGCCGCGATGGCCAACCGTCCGCCAGGGAGCGGCCGGCCACCCCGTGTATGTCCGCAGGCGAGATCGACATCGAGCACCGGCGCCCGCATCAGGGGACAGCGGGCGCCTCCATCTCACAGTAGGGAGCATCCGCGCGCCGCGTCGCCCGAGCCACTCCCACGTCTGCCTCGGCGGGTCTGGCGATCGCGCGCGGCGCTCAAGCTGCCCGGCCCTGCGCCGGGGCAGCGGCCAGCCTTGCGCCCGGCCCGGGGCGGCTATATCGTTGACGGCCGCGCTGAGGACGCGTCCGCTCCGGCGGCTTGGCCGCTCCCGAGCCAGGCGGCACGCACCTGCCCGACGTCCAAGGGATTTGATGATCAGTTGAGTGCCTCGGATTCCCCGGCTGCCTCGCCTCGGAGCCTGCGCGCCGGGAGCCTGAACCTCTCCCGCCTGGCGTTCATCGGACTGGCGTACTTCTCGCTGGCGCCCGCGATCTATCTGAACATGGGCTTCATGGAGACGGACGCCAACGGCCCGGTGATGCCGATCCTGTTCATCATCATCACGATCGCGGTGCTGCCGACGGCCGTCTCCTTCGCCGCCCTCAACAACCGCCGCCCGTCCGCGGGATCAGGGTACACGTGGGTGTCGGAGTTCGTGCATCCTGCCCTGGGATTGTGGACCGGCTTTGTGATGATCACGACGTATGTCGTGGTGTGCTCCATCTATCCGCCCGGCTTCGGCCTGTTCTTCAATGCCTTCCTGGACGCGATCGGCGTGAGCACCGGACTTGGCACCGGGATCGTCGGTGGCGTGCTGATGGTGGTCATCGGCGCGGTGATCGCCCACCGCGCGATCAGGCTGGGAGCGTCGATCATCGGTGTCCTGATGTGCTTTGAGGCGGGCTTTGTGGCGATCCTTTCGCTGATCATCGTCATCAAGGGTGGGAGCCTGGGTCATTTCTCCTCCACGCCGTTTGACCCCTCGGCCGCAAAGGCCGGGTTCAGCGGCCTGACGCTGGCGGCGATCTTCGCCTTTCTGTCAATCGCCGGCGTCGACTCCGTGGCGCCGGTCGCCGAGGAGGCGCACACGCCCAAGCGGCTGGTCCCGCTGGCGACGATCGCGATCACGCTCATCGCGGGCGCTTACTGGACCCTCACCTCCTACGGCTTTGCGATCGCCGTCCCGGTGCGCACGGTAGCCGGGTATGTGAACGCCGGCCAGGTGACCCCGGTGTACCCGATTGCCCACAAGTTCATCGGGGGCTTCGACGTGCTGGTGCCGATCACCGGCTTCACCGCCTCGCTCGCCAGCTTCGGCGCGTCGCTGTACGCAGCGAGCCGGCTCATGTTCGCGGTCAGCCGGCAGGGGTTCCTGCCCGGCTACCTCTCAAAGCTGCATCGCGCGCACGACACGCCCTGGAACGCCGAGGTGGTCACGCTGATCAGCGCCCTGGTGCTGTTCCTGGTCGGCGTGCTGTGGCAGAAGACGGTGGCGGGCTCGTTCGCGTACCTGGCCGAGATCTTCGTGTTCTTCGTCCTCATCACCTACCTGCTGGTCAACGTGGCCAACCTCGTCTGCCATCTGCGGCGAGGATCCGAGTTCAACTGGTTGATGAACGGCGTGGTTCCCGTCCTGGGCATCGCGATCGACGGTTACATCCTCTACAGGGCGTTCTTCCGCGCCGAGCTCTCGCTGCCCTTCCGCAGCGGGTCGTCGATCGTCTGGTTCTCGCTGATCTGGGCGGCGATTGGAGTGGCGTGGACGGCCTGGTGGGCTCGGCGGCGCAACTTGAGCGAGATGGCGTCGGTCGAGGAGGTCATCGAGCCCGTGGTGTCGCATGAGTGAGGCCATGATCGAGGTCCCCGGAGGCCGCGTCTGGTGCGAGGCGGTGGGCAGCCGGACCGACCGGCCGCCGCTCCTGTGCCTTCACGGCGGTCCAGGGCTGCCCAGCGCCTATCTGGACACGCTGCGGGGCCTCGCCGACGAGCGCCAGGTCGTGCTCTACGATCAGCTCGGGTGCGGGCGAAGCGACCGTCCCAGCTCGCGCGACTTATACCGCGCGGAGCGGTTCGTCGAGGAGGTGGCGTGCGTGCGCGAGGGGATGGGCCTTGAGCGGTTCCATCTCCTCGGGCAGTCGTGGGGAGGGATGCTGGCCGTCATGTTCGCGCTCACGCGCCCGCCGGGACTGGTGAGCCTCATCCTGGCCAGCCCGGTGATCGACGCCTCGCGCTGGGTCGCCGACTGCAACCGGCTGAAGGCTCAGCTCCCCGAGGAGATCCGCAGGACGATCGACGAGCACGAGGCGCATGGATTCACGGGGTGCCCGGAGTACGCTGCCGCCACCCTGGAGTGGTGGCGGCGCCACGTGTGCCGGATCGCGCCGTTCCCGGCCGAGGTCGAGCGCGCCTGGCAGGGGCTCGGAGCCGAGTGCTACGAGACGATGTGGGGCCCCAGCGAGTTCACCTGCAGCGGCAACCTCAAGGATGTCGCCCTCTCGTCAAGGCTGGCTGAGATCGACGTGCCGACCCTGTTCACCTGCGGTCGCCACGACGAGGCCACGCCGCAGTCAACGGGTGAGTTTGCGCAGCTGGTTGCCCGCGCAAGGCTGGTCGTGTTCGAAGCCAGCTCGCACATGGCGCATCTCGAGGAGGCCGAGGCGTACCTCGCGTGCGTGCGCGAGTTTCTCGGCCATGCCGAGCGGGCGAGCTCCCGTTAGCGGCCGCGCCGACCCGGCCGGGCCAAGGCGCCCGGCCGGGGCCAAGGTCGCCCGGGATATATCGAGCAGCCCTCTGTGCTCGATAATGCGCCTTATGTAAAGTCGAAGGGCGACCGGGCTATGAACCGGCCCGGACCCTGCGACCGCGCAGGTCAAGCCCAAACAGCGGCGCGAACAGGCACAGGTTGAACACGCCCGCGGCGAGCGGCACGACGCCCACCACCGCCAGCACGACTCCGAGCGTCCCGCCGATGGCGATCCCGGCGCCGATCAGCGCCAGACCCGCGACGATACGCGTGGCGCGCCCAGCGCCGCTGCCCATGAAACGAACGAACGACATATCGGTCACCTCCGATTGAGTTGCACGATCCCTCTGATCCATTAGACGCCGTGAGCGAGTCCGGGTGGACATCAGCCGAGGGAGAGCGGTGGCTGGCGCGCGCCATGGAGCGCGAGCTGCCGGCGATGCTGGCGCTCGCTCAGCGCCTGACCGGCGACCCGGTGGCCGCCGAGGACGCGGTCCAGGACGCGCTGGAGCGCGCATGGCGCTCACGCGCTCAGCTGCGCCAGGCCGGCGCGGCTCAAGCGTGGATGCGCAGCATCCTGGCTCGGCGCGTGGTCGATCTGCACCGCCGCGAGCGCAACGAGTCGCCGGCGGGCGCCGCGGGCGAGCTCGAGGAGCTGCTGATGCCCGACGTCGAGGATCCGGCCGGAGTGGTCGCGGCGGCCGAGGACGAGGAGCGCATGCGCGCGGCGCTGCGCGCGCTGGCCGAGCCCGACCGGGTCGCGCTGGTCCTGCACGACGGCGAGGGCTGGACCGCCGCGCAGGTCGCCGAGCTTTTGGGCACCGGCGTGGCCGCGGCCCAGAAGCGCGTTCAGCGAGCCCGTTCGAAGCTGGTCGGCTCGCTGGCCAGCGCCGTTGCCTCGCGTGCGCCGGCCGGCGCGTGCACGAGCGCGCGCAGGCAGGCCCACGGGCTGCTGGACGGGGGCCTTGACCCGCGCGCCCGCCACACGCTCGAGCGCCACCTGGCGAGCTGCCCTCACTGTCCGGCGGCGCTGCAGGCCGCCACCGGTGTGCTGGCGAGGCTCAGGCGGCTGCCCGAGGGGCCGGTGAGCGACGCGCTCGCCGAGCGCCTCCGAGGCCTGATTCGCGAGGGCTTTGAGGCGCGATAGCGGCATCATGCGTGCCCGACGATCCGCGCGCCCGCGGCACTAGACTGCGCTGCAACGATGCCCAGGCAGCAGCGCATGATCCGCGTCGAGCAGCGCGGGCAGCTGGCCGCGATGGCGCAGCTTGAGAGCCGCAGCGACGAGGAGCTTGAGGCCGAGACCAAGTACCGCGCCGCGGCGCAGGCGATCCTCGGTGCGCGCGCGGCCGAGCGCTACGACGCCAAGGCCGCGCGCGCGCACTTCCAGCGAGCGCTGGCCGCCGCCCGGCCGCAGGAGCGCATGCAGCTGCGACGGATGGCGGACGCCTCGCTGGCGCTCGCCGAGCGCCGCGCCGACGACCTCAAGCGCGCCACCGAGCGCCTGGGCGTGGAGGCGCCGACCAAGGGTCAGCTGCGCGGGCTGCGGATCATGGGGCTGATCGCTCCGCCGGCCAGCGCCGGGCTGTGGGCGCGCATCCGCGGAATCCTGATCGTGCTGGCGGCGATCGTGATCGTGCTCGCGGCCGGCTTTGGGATCGTCAGCCTGATCGCGCTGGCGGCCGGCGGCCTGTCGCTTGACCTGCGGATCTTCTGGGGCCTCGCGCTCGTGGTGGTCGCCGTCGCCGTGCTTGCGATCGTCGGCCGCCGGCGCCAGAAGCGAGCCCAGGCCCAGCGCGCGCAGCAGCTCGCCCAGCGCACCGGGACCGGCTGAGCCGCGCGTGTGCGGCCGCTACTCGCTGGCGCTGCACGACCCGTCTGAGATCCGGGCGCGCTTTTGCCTGGATGAGAGCGTCGAGGTCCGCACGCGCTACAACATCGCGCCCGCAGACCGCGTGCTGGCGGTGGTTGCCGGGCGCGACGGGCGCCCGCGGGGCGAGCTCTTGCGCTGGGGGCTCGTGCCGTCGTTTGCGCGCTCGCCGCACACCGGCCTGAAGCTGATCAACGCGCGCGTGGAGACCGTCCAGCGGCGTCCCGTGTTCCGGCGCGCGTTCGAGCGCTGGCGCTGCCTGATCGTCGCCGACGGCTTCTATGAGTGGCGACGGCTCGAGCGCGGCGCGGCCCAGCCGTTTCACGTCACCCGGGCCGACGGCGAGCTGTTCGCGTTCGCCGGCCTGTGGTCGATCTGGCATGCGCCCGATGGGTCGCTCCTGCGCAGCTGCGCGATCCTCACCGGCCCGGCCAACGCGGCGGTCGCGCCGCTGCACGACCGCATGCCGGTGATCCTCAAGCGCGACCACGAGCGCGCATGGCTGGACGCCGCGACCCCGCGCGAGGAGCTTGTGCGGATGCTCGGCGGCCTTGAGGCCTCGCAGACGGCGCTCGCCGAGGTCTCGACCGCCGTCAACGACGTGCGCTGCGACGGTCCGGAGTGCCTGCGGGCGCCGGCGCAGCAGGCGCCGGCGCAGCCTCTGCAGGGCGTGCTGTTCTGAGGCCGAGCTATCCGCGCTCGCGCACGGCCGCAAGGCGCGCCAGGTCGACCGCTCCGCGCGCGAGCGCCGCCGGCGTCGCGCTGACCGGCGCGGCGGGCAGGGCGGCCACCGAATCCTCACTGCCCCGATGCCCGTTGCCCGGATGGCCGTCGCTTGAGAGCCCTTGGCCAGGATGGCCGCCGCCCGGGAGCCCGTGGCCAGGATGTCCGTCGCCCGCGAGCCCGTCGCCGGGGAGCCCGTCGCCGTGCACCCCGCCTCGCGGATGCCCGTTGGCGGACAGGCAGCCGGTGGCCTGGGCGCCGGCGCCCTCGGCGCGCGAGCTGTGGCGAAGCCACGCGTTGAACGCCTCGGCCGGCATCGGGCGGCTCACGTGGTAGCCCTGCGCGAGGTCGCAGCCCAGCCGCGCCAGCTGCTGGAGCGTCGCCTGGTCCTCCACCCCCTCTGCGATGACGTTCAGCCCCAGGTCGTGGCCGAGGTTGATCGTGGAGCGCACGATGATCAGATCGCTCTCATCACGCAGCATCGGCGCGACGAACGAGCGGTCGATCTTCAGCTCGTCGATCGGCATGCGCCGCAGGTTGGCCAGCGACGAGTAGCCGGTGCCGAAGTCGTCGACCGACAGCCTCACTCCGAGCGCGCTGAGACGGCCGACCGTGGTCAGCGCCCGGTCGGGGTCGGACATGATCATGCTCTCGGTGATCTCCAGCAGCAGCGCCTCGGGCGGCAGCTCGTGAGCCTCCAGCAGCCGGTCGATCTGCCGGGGCAGGTCGCTGTCGAGCAGGTTGCGCACCGACAGGTTCACCGCCACCGACAGCTCCCGGCCCTGACGGCGCCACGCGGCGCACTCGGCGATCGAGCGCTCCAGCACGTGGCGCGTGAGCGGGCCGATCAGGCCGCTCTGCTCCACGGTGTGCACGAACGCGGCCGGCGGGATGAGCCCGTGCTCGGGGTGCTGCCAGCGCACCAGGCCCTCGGCGCCCCTGACCCGCTGGTGCTCGAGGTCGATGATCGGCTGGAAGTGGACGACGATCGCGTCGGTGGCCAGCGCGTGGCGCATCTCAGACAGCACGCTCAGGCGGCGCACCGAGTGCTGGTTGGTGGCCGCCTCATAGAGCTTGTACTCGGTCTGGGACTCCTTGGCGTTGTACATCGCCACGTCGGCGCAGCGCAGCAGCGCGTGCGCATCCGAGCCGTCGCGCGGGTAGCGGGCGACGCCGACGCTCGCGCCGACCTCGAGCGACAGCCCGTCGATCCGAAACGGTTGCGCCAGCATCGCGAACAGGCGGCCGACGACCACGTCAAGCACGGCCGGGTCGTCGGAGTCCTGGGGCGGCAGAAGCCCGAACTCGTCACCCCCCAGCCGCGCCACCACCCCCCCACGCCCGAGCGCGCCCTGCAGCCGCGGACCCAGCTGGCGCAGCAGCGAGTCGCCGTGCTGGTGGCCGAGCGTGTCGTTGACCTCCTTGAAGCGGTCGAGGTCCATCAGCAGCACCGAGAAGCGCTGGCCGCGCCCCTGCGCGGAGGCGATCCGGGCGCCGATGGCCTCCATGAAGCGCTCGCGGTTGGCCAGCCCGGTGAGCTCGTCGGTGACCGCGCTGCGGCGAAGCGCCTCCCCGCGCCGGCGCGATTCGAGCAGCTGGCCGATCAGATGCTGGAAGATCAAGAACACCAGCGCGAACAGCACCAGCCCCGCGGTGCCAAGCTGCTCGGTCACGTACACCGCGGCAACGGTCAAAAGCGCGGAGAACAGCTCCGCCGACAGCAGCGGGACCAGCGCGCTGCGTGCCTTGTCCAGCAGCGAGCCGCGGTCAAGGCGGCACTGATAGCCGGCGATCCCCAGGAAGTTCAGCGACAGCCCCAGGACGAAGGTGGCGAACACGAGCAGGTAGAAGCCGGCATCGGACGGGCTTGCGCCCAGCGCGGCGTCAGCGGCGTGGAAGGCCAAGCCGCAAAGCAGCGGAAACCAGGCGAACACGGCCAGGTTGTTGCGCAGGTAGTGAGGCGCCTCCCGCGATCGCAGCCAGCCGCCCGCGATCGTCAGCACGCCGAGCAGCGAGGCCGGAGCGCCGCCGAGCGTAACGACGGCGAGCACGATCCCCAGGAAGCTGCCGGAGACGCGCAGCTTGGGCCCGACCTCGATCGTCGCCCACTCGCACGCCAGCGTGAACGTCGCGATCGCCGCCAGTCGCACCGGGTCCCATCGCGCCTGCTCGGCGGTCAGCCCGGCCAGCGTCAGCGCACAGCACAGCGCCGCGACCTGCACGGCCGCGGTGCCTGCGCCGGGCCTGCGAGCGGCCCCGGCTGCCACGGGCTGTGGCGATGGCGCGCCCATCCGCCCCTTGATCGGCCCCTGCGAGGCAAACCTGAACCGTCGTCCAGGCGCGCTGGACGGGATTCAAGCCCGCGGCCGCGCTGCCGAATAAGGACGTGACGCACGAGGGGCCCCGGCTGGCACCGAGAGCCCCCCGAACGTCCTCTCAACCGCCCTTGTACCCCATGGGAGGCGCTCCTTTCCTGCGGGGCTGGGCACAAACGAACAAGCTGGCGCCGTGTACCTGACGGGCTCGGCGTCAGCTTTCCGTGGGCCGATTGTGCCCTGGCGGCTCACCCAGCGCAAGCCGGCGCGCCCAGACGGCCGCTCATACATTCGTCCACGCGCGCGCTACATAACGGCGCGCGCCGCCGTTGCCGGCCCGCCGGCGCGGGTCAGGCGAGCTCCCGCCGGCGTGGGTCAGGCGACCTCGAGGAACAGCTGCTCGTCCTCGGACAGTCGCTCGCGCAGCCCGCGCTTGAGCTTTGAGTGGATCTGGCAGACGCGGCTCTCGGAGACCCCGAGCACCTCGCCGGCCTCGCGGAGGGTCAGGTTGTTGACGTGCAGCAGCAGCGCGACCTTGCGCTCGCGCTCGGACAGCTCGCCGAAGGCGGCTCGAAAGCGGGCGATCGCGCGCTCGCGCATCGCGGCATGCTCGGGGTCGCTGTCGCGATCGGTGGAGGCCAGCGTGTCCAGCCGCTCGGCATGGCCGTCGTCCTCGCCGGACACCAGCGCGTTGAGCGAGCCGACGTCGGAGCGGTCAAGGTCGCCCAGCAGCCGGTCCAGCTCCTGCGGCGAGATCGCGAGCATCTCCGCCAGCTCGTCACGGGTGGGCTGACGGCCGTGCAGGACCGTGAAGCGCTCGCGGCAGCGGTGCAGCTCGCGCTCGGCGCGGCGCAGCGAGCGCGGCGCCCAGTCGAACCTGCGCAGCTCGTCGAGCACCGCGCCGTGGATGCGCGTCCAGGCGAACTGCTCGAGCGTCGCGCCCCGCTCGGGGTCGTAGCGGTCAAGCGAGCGGATCAGCGCCTCAAGCCCGCAGGAGATGAAGTCGTCGACCTCGCGGTAGGCCGGGATCTCGCGCACCTTGCGGTACACGATGCACTTCACGATCGGCGCGAGCGAGAACACCAGCCGGTCGCGGGCGCGCAGGTCGCCCGACTGGCGGTAGCGCCGCCACAGCTCGAGCAGCTCCGTCTGGGACATTCGTCCGCCGTCTGTGCTGGGCTTCAAGGTCTCCTCCGAACTGGTCGCTTACCGTTGCGGACCCGACACGTATCGGCGGGGCGCCGGCGCGGTTGACCGCAGCAACCGCTCGTGCAGATCCGTGGCAACTACGGAGATCGCGTACCTGGGGCCTCGGGCGCTCGGGCCGGGGGGTTGGATAATCGGCCTGCGACATGACGGCGCTGTCCCCCCTTCTGCGTGCATACGACCACGTGCTGCTCGACCTCGACGGCTGCGTGACGGTTGCGGGCCGGCCGGCGCCCGGCGCGGCCGAGGCGCTGTCGTTGCTGCGCGCGGCCGGAAAGCGGCTGGCGTTCGTCACCAACGACAGCGACCTCGCCCCCGAGGAACACGTGCGCCGGATGTGGTCGATGGGCCTTCAGGCGTCGCTTGCGGAGATCGTCACCCCGGGCTGCGCGCTGCAGTTCGAGCTGGCCGGACGCGAGCCCGGCACGCCGGTGTTCGTGATCGGCCCGCCCGCCGTGGTGCGCCACGTGGCCGACGCCGGCATGCGCGTGGTCAACGGCACGGTTCGCGCCGCCGGCGCCAGGATCGTCGTCGTGGTCTGCCACGAGCGGCTCAGCTACGGCGAGCTGACGATCGCGGTCCGCGCGCTGCTGGACGGCGCGGAGATGCTCGCGGCGGTCCGCGACGGCCTCTACAGCGGCCCGGACGGGCCGCTGCCCGCGACCGGGGCGATCGTCGCCGCGCTTGAGTACGCGACCGGCAGGCGGGCCCGGATCGTCGGCAAGCCGGATGCGCTCCCCTACCGGGTCGCGCTGGACCGCCTCGGGCCCGGACGCGCGCTCGTGGTCGGAGACCGGCTGGACGCCGATCTCGCCGGGGCGGCGGCGGCCGGGCTGGACGGGGCGATCGTGCTCAGCGGGCAGACGACCCGCGAGCAGGCCCAGTCCGCGCGCGATCCGGCGCCGGTCGCGGTCGCCGAGACGCTGCACGAGCTGGTGACCGGGTGACGGGCGCCAAGGCCGTTTCGGCCGACGACCCGCGCGCGCCGGTGGGCTCGGCGCCCGGCGGCCGGTCGCTGGCGGTCATCTACAACCCGCGGGCGGGGGCCGGCAGGGCCGCGCGCCGGCTCGCCGCCGTGCTCGCCGAGCTCAGGCGCCTTTCGCTTGCGCACACCGTCCATCCGACCGGCAGCCTCAGGCACGCCGCCGAGCTGGCGTCGGCGGCGGCCGCCGCCGGCGAGGTGGCGGTCGCCTTCGGCGGCGACGGGCTGATCGGCGCCGTCGCGCACGCGCTGCGCGCCACCGACGGGGTGCTGGGCGTGCTGCCGGGCGGGCGCGGCAACGACATCGCCCGCGCCCTCGGGCTGCCGCTGGACCCGGTGGCGGCATGCGCGGTCCTGGCCGACGGGGCGATCGCCGAGCTGGATCTCGGCACGGTGGGCGAGCGCACGTTCGTGGGGATCGCCAGCTGCGGCCTTGACTCGGAGGCCAACCGGATCGCGAACCGCACGCGCCTGGTCCGCGGGCGGCTGGTGTACGCCTACGCGGCGCTTCGCGCGCTCGCGCGCTGGCGCGAGGCGACGTTCGTGGTGTCGGCCGACGGCGGCCCGCGCCAGCGGGTGACCGGCTACACGGTGGCGGTCGCCAACTGCAGCTGCTATGGAGGCGGGATGCGGATCGCGCCCTCCGCGCGGCCCGACGACGGCCTGCTGGACGTGGTGATCGTCGGCCACACGCCGCGACTGCGCTTCCTGGCGCTGCTTCCGACGGTGTTTCGCGGCGCGCACGTCCGCCTGGGCTTCGTGTCCGTGCTGCGCGCGCGCAGCGTGAGGGTCGAGGCGTCGCGGCCGCTCGCGCTCTACGCCGACGGCGATCCGATCGCCGAGCTGCCCGCCACGCTGAGCGTCGCGCCGGCGGCGGTGCGCGTGATCGTTCCCGGCGGGGCGCTGCGGTGAGGGGGATCGGGACTTGAACGCCCTGGATCTGGAGGCGGCGGCGGCGCGCGCGGTCGGACGGCTCGTGCGCGTCGCCGGCCGGGGCGGCGGGACCAGCCTCCCCGGCCTGATGCTCACGCGCCTGGCCCCCGACGCGATCGCGCGGCTGGCGGTGCGGCTCAAGCGCGGCAGCGTCGCGATCTCGGCGACCAACGGCAAGACCACGACGGCGGCGATGGCCGCGGCCGTGCTCTCGCGCGCCGGCGTGAGGCTGGTCCACAACCACGCGGGCGCCAACATGGCCGGCGGGGTCGCCGCGGCGCTCGCCCAGGCGGCGCGGCCCGGGGGCGGGATCGACGGGGACATGGGGCTGTTCGAGCTCGACGAGCTGTGGCTGGACAGGGTCGTGGCGCAGCTTCGCCCGCGCGCGATCCTGCTGGGCAACCTGTTCCGCGACCAGCTTGACCGCTACGGGGAGCTTCACGCGATCGCGCAGCGCTGGGAGGCGGCGATCGCGGGGCCGGGCGCCGAGGCGCGGCTGGTCTGCAACGCCGACGATCCGCTGATCGCAGACCTGGCGCGCGAGCACCCGCGCGCGACCTTCTACGGCGTGGCCGACCCGTCGGTGGCGCTCGAGCGCCTGCCGCACGCCGCCGACTCAAAGCACTGCCGGCGCTGCGGCGCCGCCTACGTCTACGAGGCCGTCCACATGGGGCATCTGGGCGTCTACCACTGCCCGTCGTGCGGGCGGCGCAGGCCGGAGCCTTCGGTGCAGGCGCGCGGGATCCGCTTGGACGGCACGCGCGCGGCTGCCTTCAGCCTCCACGCGCGGGGCCAGAGCGCCGAGGTCAGCCTGCGGCTGCCGGGCCTCTACAACGTCTACAACGCGCTCGGCGCCGCCGCCCTGTGCCTGGAGCTGGGCGTCCAGCTGGCCGACGTCGCCGACGGGCTGTCGGCGGTGGACGCGGCGTTCGGTCGCTCCGAGCGGGTGGCGATCGGCGGGCGCGAGCTGGCGATCCTGCTGGTCAAAAACCCCGCCGGCGCCAACGAGGTCCTGCGGACGCTGTCGCTGGAGCCGGGTCCGCTGTCGCTGCTTGCGGCGCTGAACGATCGCGTCGCCGACGGCCGCGATGTCTCCTGGATCTGGGATGCCGACTTCGAGCTGCTCGCCGGGCGGGCGGCGCATGTGGTCTGCTCGGGCACGCGCGCGGCCGAGCTGGCGCTGCGCCTGAAGTACGCGGGGGTGGACGAGCGCTCGCTGGAGGTCGCGCCCCGCCTGGACCAGGCGCTCGAGCGGGCGCTGGACAGCTGCACAGGCACCGTCTATGCGCTGCCGACCTACACGGCCCTGCTGGAGCTGCGAGCCCTGCTGGCGCGCGGCGGCCATGCCGATCGCTTCTGGGAGCGGCGCCGGTGAGCGCCGCCGGGGCGCACCCCGCCACCGGGGCGGGCGCGGGCCCGACGGCCCCGGGCGCCGGCGGGAGACGGGCGGCGCAGGCCGCGGCGGCGGCCGGTCGCCTGTCCGAGCGCGTGATCTGGCACGAGCTTGAATGCGGGCGCTACGCCGCCGACCTCGGCGTGTGGCGGCGGCTTGCGCGGCGGGCGGGCGGCCCGGTGCTCGACGTCGGCGCCGGCAGCGGGCGGGTGGCGCTCGCCCTGGCCGGCGACGGGCACGAGGTGACCGCCGTCGACGTCGACGGCGAGCTGCTCGCGCGCCTGTCGCAGCGCGCGCGCTCGCAGGGCCTGACGGTGCGCACGCTGATCGCCGACGCCCGCCGGCTAGCGCTCGCCGAGCGCTTCTCGCTGTGCGTCGTGCCGATGCAGACGATCCAGCTGCTGGGCGGCGCGCGCGCACGCGCGCGCTTCCTGCGCGCCGCGGCCGGGCTGCTCTTGCCGGGGGGGCTTCTGGGCATGGCGATCGTCGAGCACGTGGAGGCCTTCGACGCGCGCGAGGGCGCCGCGGCGCCCGCGCCCGACGCCGGCGAGCACGACGGCGTGCTTTACCTAAGCCGGCCGGTCGCCGTGCGGGTCCTGGCCGACAGCATCCTGCTCGAGCGCGTTCGCGAGCGCGTGCAGGAGTCCGGGGGCGTGGCGGTGGCGGAGGACCGCGTGAAGCTCGCCCGCGTGAGCGCCGCCGAGCTCGAGCGGGAGTGCGCCGCCGCCGGCCTGCGCGCCGTGGAGCGCATCGCGGTGCCCCAGACAGACGAGCACGCGCCCTCGACGGTGGTGGTGGCCCGTGGCTGAGGGGCGCACGCTGCGCATCGTGGCGCTCTACCCGCAGCTGATGAACATCTACGCCGATCGCGGCAACCTGATCGTGCTCGAGCGGCGCTGTCGGTGGCGAGGCATCGGCTTTGAGCTGCGCGGCTCAGGGCCGGGGGAGCGGCTGCCCGCGGGCGCGGACCTCTACTACATCGGCGGCGGCCAGGACCGTGACCAGGAGCTGTGCGCGCGCGACCTGGTGCGCCTCAAGCGAGACGATCTCGCCGCCGAGATAGAGCGCGGCGCGGTGCTGCTCGCCGTCTGCGGCGGCTACCAGCTTCTGGGCCACGAGTACCGCCTCGGCGACCGGACGCTCCCGGGCGCCGGCCTGGTCGACCTCAGCACCGTCCGCGAGGACGGCCCGCGGCTGATCGGCGACGCCGCGATCGAGGTGGAGCTTGAGCCGGGGAGCCGCCGGATCCTCGCCGGGTTTGAGAACCACGGCGGGCGCACCCACCTGGGGCCCGGCGCCCGGCCGCTCGGAAGGGTGCTGTCCGGCCACGGCAACAACGGCCGCGACGGCCACGAGGGAGCTCGCGTCGGCAACGTGATCGGCACCTACCTGCACGGCCCGCTGCTGCCCAAGAACGCGTGGTTCGCCGACTGGCTGATCGCCACCGCGCTGTCGCTCGAGCAGCCCCTGGCGCCGCTGGACGACCGGCTGGAGGACGCCGCGCACCGATCCGCCCTGCGCGCCGCCGGCCTCGCCTGAGCGCCGTCCGCGGGTGGGTAGGATCGCGGGGGTCGCGAGCATCGCCGACGCCGACCATGAACGCCAGACGCCTGCCAACCGCCGCCGGCCGCCCGCTGGCGCTGGTCGCCGCGGCGCTGGCGCTGGCGGCCTGCGGCGCGAGCGCGACCACGTCGCCCTCGGCGCCGGCGAGCCGCACCTCCGCCTCAACGCCGGCGCCCGGCGGCGCGCCCGCGGTGAGGCGGGCGACATCGCGCGACGGCCGCGGCGGGCGCCTGGCGCAGCCGGCGGCGAGCGCCCGCACGGCGGCAGGGGAAGCGCAGACGAGCACCGCCACCACCACCGTCGCGCCGCTGCCGGGAGCCGGGCATCCGCCGATCGAGCTGGGAGACAAGAACTACACCGAGCAGTTCCTGCTCGGGCAGCTGTATGCGCAGGCGCTCGAGGCCGAGGGGTACACGGTCACGCTCAACCAGAACATCGGCCCCGTGTCGGTCACGATGCAGGCGCTGCGCGACGGCTCGCTGATGGCCTACCCGGAGTACCTGAGCACGTTCGACGAGCAGATCGCCGGTCTGCGCCGCGGGTTTAGGACCGTCGCCGGCGCCTGGCAGGCGGGGGCGCGGTGGGCGTCGCGAAACGGGCTCGTGCTGCTCAACCCCACCCCCTTCTCCGACACCGGCGGGATCGCCGTCACCGACGCCTACGCGACCGCCAACCACCTGCGCACGATCGCCGACCTGCGCACCGTGGCGGTCTCGATGACGATCGGCGGACCCCAGCAGTTCGCGACCGACCCTCCGGGGCTTGAGCAGATCGCCGAGGTCTACCGCGTCACGCCGGCCGCCTTTCGGCCGCTGGCGATCGGGGACCAGTACGCGGCGCTGGACGCGGGGACGGTGCAGGCCGCCGACGTGCAGACCACCGACGGGCAGCTTGCCACCGGCGACTACGTCGTGCTGCGTGACCCCGCGCACATCTTCGGCTTCGGCAACGTGGTGCCGGTCGTCACCCAGCGGGCGCTGACGCTCGAGGGACCGGCGTTCGCCGACACGATCGAGCGCGTCGACGCGACGTTGACGACCGCCGTGATGCGCGAGCTAAACCAGCTGGTCGACGTGGCCCAGCAGTCCCCGGCCGCGGTCGCCCACCAGTACCTGGAGACCCACGGGCTGCTCGTCCCCGAGCCCTACTGAGGGCAGGCCGGTCAATTCGCCACCGCGCCAGCGCCCCGTGCACAAGCCCGCGCCCCGCGAGCGCGCCCGCGCCCCGTGCGCGCGCCCGCGCTGCGCGCGTCAGCGCCCGGTCGAGCCAAGCCCGCCCACCCCCCGCTCGCTTAAGGTCAGGTCGCTGACCTCAAGCGGCGTCGGCTGCGCGACCGAGATCACCACCAGCTGGGCGATCCGCTCGCCCGGCGCGATCTGAAAGCTGTGCTCGCGGTCGGTGTTGAGCAGCAGCACGCGCAGCTCCCCGCGGTAGCCGGAGTCGATCAGCCCCGGCGCGTTGACGATCGCCACCCCGTGCCGGGACGCCAGGCCCGAGCGGGCGAGCAGCAGCCCGGCGTGGCCGTCGGGGATCTCCACCGCCAGCCCGGTCGGGATCGAGGCACGCTCGCCCGGCGCCAGCACCGCCGGCTCGATCGCGTACAGATCCAGCCCCGCGTCGCCCGGCCGCGCGCGGGTCGGCAGCCGGGCGCGCTCGTCCAACCGCGCAAAGCGCAGCCTCATGCCCCGCCGCGCGCCAGCGAGAAGGGCTCGAACCTCGCCGCGACCGAGCTTGGCAGGCGCACCGACACCCGCACCCCCTCGGGCGTGTCCTCCCGCTCCAGGTCCCCCGCCAGCGCGTGCAGCTCCGCCAGCCTCGCCCCCTCCCGGTGGGGCACCAGCAGCCGCAGCTCGGTCAGCGAGCGGGAGAACTCGCCGGCGACGCGCTGGGCCAGCTCGGCGATCCCCTCGCCCGTGTGCGCTGAGACCAGCGACGCTCCCGGGTGGCGGTGGGCGAGCTCGGTCCGGCGCTCGTCGTCCAGCAGGTCGGCCTTGGTGAGCACCAGCACGCGGGGCGCCTCCAGCGCGCCGATCTCGTCCAGCACCTCCTCCACCGCGCGGATCATCTCGCCGAGCTCCTGCTCGGCGGCGGAGGCGTCGGCCACGTGCAGGATCAGATCCGCAAGCCGCGTCTCCTCGAGCGTCGCGGCGAACGCGTCCACCAGCTGGTGGGGCAGCTTGCGGATGAAGCCGACCGTGTCGGTCAGCAGATAGTCGCGCCCGCCCGCGCGCAGCACGCGCGTGGTCGGGTCAAGGGTGTGGAACAGGCGGTCGCGCACCGGGACGCTCGAGCCCGTGAGGGCGTTGAGCAGCGTGGACTTGCCGGCGTTGGTGTAGCCGGCGAGCGCCACCTGCGGCAGCTGCGCCCGCTCGCGCCGGGCGCGCATCACCGAGCGGTTGCGCCTCACCGCCGCCAGCCGCCGGCGAAGCGTGGCGATCCGGTCGCGCGCCAGGCGCCGGTCGGTCTCGATCTGCGTCTCGCCGGGGCCGCGCGTGCCGATCCCGCCGCCGAGGCGCTCCAGGTGCGACCACAGGCCGCGCATCCGCGCCAGGTTGTACTGCAGCTGCGCGAGCTCGACCTGCAGCTTGCCCTCCGCGGTGTGGGCGTGGGCGGCGAAGATGTCCAGGATGATCGCCGTGCGGTCGATCACCGGCACCGCCAGCGCCGCCTCCAGGCTGCGCTCCTGGCGCGGGGTGAGCTCGTCGTCGCAGGCGATCAGGTTCGCCCCGGTCGCCGCAAGCTGAGCGCGCAGCTCTCCGACCTTCCCCGGACCCAGGTAGCTGTCCGGGTGCGGGCGCTCCCGGCGCTGGACGAGCTCGCCCACGGTCGCCACGCCCGCGGTCAAAAGCAGCTCCGACAGCTCCCCCAGGTGCGCCTGTGACCCGGCGGGCACGGCGGCGATCATCAGCGCGCGCTGGCGGGCCCGCGCCGCCCGGGGCGCGGTGGCGCTGTGCGCGGAGCGCGGCCCCGCGGCGCGCGTGGGCCGGCGCTCGCCGCCGGTCACGGCCGTCTGCGTGGGGCGCCGCTGCTCAGCCAACGGCATCGATGCTAGCCGCCCGGTCGCGGGCGTGGAGCCGGCGATCTCAGAGGCGCGCAAGGCGCTCGACGGCCTCCAGCAGGCGATCGTCGGGCGTGGTGAGCGAGATGCGGAAGAACCCCTCGCCGCTGGGGCCGTAGGCGCCGCCGGGCGAGACCACGACCGCCGCCTGTTCGAGCAGGTGCTCGCAGTATGCGGCGGCGCTCGCAAAGCCGTCGGGGACCGGTGCCCACACGTAGATCGTGGCCTTCGGGACCGAGACCCTGACCCCCGCGCGCGAGAGCGCGTCGCAGACCAGGTCGCGGCGGCGGCGGTACACCTCGTTCATCGCCGCCACCTGCCGGTCGAGAGCCGGCGACAGCGCGGCGGCGCCCGCGAGCTGGACGGCCTCGAAGTTGCCCGAGTCGATGTTTGACTTCAGCCGCCAGTAGTGCTCGATCGCCTGCGCGTTGCCCACGATCGCGGCGCACCGCCAGCCGGTCATGTTGTAGCCCTTGGAGAGCGAGAACACCTCCACCCCCACCTCGCGCGCCCCCGGCGTGGCCAGGAACGACGGCGCGCGGTAGCCGTCGAAGGTGGTCTCCGAGTAGGCGTTGTCGTGCACGACCAGCAGGTCGTGCTCGCGCGCGAGCTCGACGACCGCCTCAAACAGGCCGTCTGGCACGATCGCGCCGGTGGGGTTGTTGGGGTAGTTGAGAAACAGCAGCCGCGCCCGGCGCAGATGCTCGGCGTCGATCGCCTCCAGGTCCGGGGCAAAGCCGAGCTCTGCGCGCAGCGGCAGGCGCACCGGCTCGGCCCCCGCAAGCAGCGGGCCGCCCGTGTACACCGGGTAGCCGGGGTCGCAGGCCAGCGCCACGTCGCCGCCGTCAAGGAACGCCAGGCAGAGGTTGAAGATGCACTCCTTGGCCCCGATCGCCGCCATCACCTCGCGCTCGGGGTCAAGCGCGACGCCGAAGCGGCGATCGTAGAAGGCGGCGACGGCCTGCAAGAACTCGCGCCGGCCCCGGTTGGTCGGGTAGGTGTGCGTGCTGGGGTCCGCCACCGCCCGCTGCGCGGCCGCGACGATCGGCTCGAACGTGGGCGTGTCCGGGTCGCCAATCCCCAGCGAGATGACGTCCACGCCGGCGGCGCGCTTTTCGGCGATCCGCCGCTCGAGCTGCGCGAACAGGTACGGCGGGATCCGCGCCAGGCGGCTACTCGGCCTCATCGAGGTCCCGCAACAGCTCGTGGGAGATCGTGCCGCGGAACACCGGCACCGCCCAGCCGGTGAGCGTCACGTCGAGCTGCTCTGAGACATCGACCTCCAGCTCGCCGCCGTCCAGCTCGACGATCACCGGGGAGCTGCCGCCGTCGAGCACGTGCGCGACGGCGGCGCCGGCCGCGCCGGTGCCGCTGGCCGAGGTCTCCCCCACCCCGCGCTCGAAGATCCGGGCTCTGATGCGCCGCTCGTCGCAGACCGCCCACCACGACACGTTGGTGCGGTTGGGGAACAGCTCGTGGCGCTCGATCCCCGGCCCGATCGCCTCCAGGTCCAGGGCCTGCAGCTCGTGCACGTCGCCCACCCTGATCGCGCACTGGGGGTTGCCCACCTGCACGTGCCTGAAGCGCCAGCGAGCTCCGTCGGCCTCCAGCTCGCCGAGCCCGTCCTCGCCGCCGGCCGGATAGTCCTCGGAGCGCGTCTGAGCCCGGCCGATCACGGTGCGCACCGTCGACGGCGAGGTGATCTCGCAGCGAACCTCCCCGGCGGCGGTCTGGATCGAGAACAGCGGCTCGCGCGCGCGACCGCGCCGGTGCAGGTACAGCGCCGCCTCCCGCGCGCCGTTGCCAGACAGCGCGGCCTCGGACCCATCCGGGTTGAAGATCCGAAGCTGCGCCACGAACGGCGAGCAGGCCGGCGGTGAGAGCAGCAGGACCCCGTCGGCGTGAACGCCGGTGTGGGCGGCGCACAGCGCCCTGGCGCGCGCGCCGGTCAGCTCGAACGGCAGCGCGTCGCGCTCCACGATCACGTAGTCGTTGCCCAGCGCCTGCCACTTCTCGAAGTACACGCGCGCGCAGTGTACGTGTACCGTCGCCTGAGGCATGGTCTGGGCGACGCGAGCATCCGCATCGACCACGCCCGGACGCCGCCCGTCGCCGCGCGCCCTCGGAGGGGGCGCCCGGGCGCCGCTGGTGGCGCTGCTGGTCGTCTCGGCGCTCTCTCTGGGCGCGCGGGCCTACATGCTGGGCGAGCCGTGCCAGTCGCCGTGCACGACCGCGGGCGAGCACACGCTGATCTTCGACGAGGCCTACTACGTCAACGCGGCCCGGGTCATCGCCGGGATCCGCCCGCCCGCGGCCGACCATTACTCGGACGCCCCGCTGGGCACCGACCCCAACGCCGAGCACCCGCAGGGCGCCAAGCTGATCATGGCCGCGGCGATCGAGCTGTTCGGCGACGGCCCCTTCGCATGGCGGATCGGCAGCCTGCTGATGGGCTCGATCGCGATCCTCGGCATGTACGCGCTGGTGCGCGCGGCCGGCGGTGGTGCCTGGCAGGCGGTCGGAGCGGGCGCTCTGATGGCCGCCGACAACCTGCTGTTGGTGCACGGCCGGATCGGCACGCTGGACATCTACGCGGTGGCGATGATGGTCTGGGCGGTGGCGCTCTACCTGCGCGGCCGCCCGGTCTGGGCGGGCGTCGCCCTGGCGGTCGGAACATGCTTCAAGGAGCTCGCGCCCTACGCGCTGTTTGCGCTTGCGCTGCTGGAGCTGGGGCGCGCCGCCTCGGCCGCGCGGGCGGGTGACCGCGCCCCGCCCACCTGGAGAGCGCGCGCCGCGCTCGGCCGCCTGGCCGCGACGGTGTTCGTGACCTGCGGCGTGTTCGTCGGCCTGCTCGGCCTGATGGGGCTGATCGCCGAGCCCTACGCCGACGCCGAGCACCGCCTGATCGCCGGCGGCCCGTTCGCTGAGATCCTGCACATCATCCGCTACGCCGCGGCGCTTCGCAGCCCCAACGGCCCGGAGGGGATCGCCTCCTACCCGTGGCAGTGGCTGATCGACCTGAAGCCGATCGTGTATCTGAGCGTGAACGCGCCCGCGGGCCACGTGGCGGGCGCGATCCGCCCGTCGGTGCTGTTCTTGGGGATGGTCAGCCCGCCGATCCTGGCGCTGGGCCTGGCGTCGCTGATGCTGTTCGCCTGGCGGCTCCTGCGCGGGCGCTGCCTGGGGCGACTGCCGGCCGCGCTCGGCGACGTGCAGATGATGCTGCTGGCGCTGGCGTGGTTTTTGGGCACCTGGACGCCGTATGCGCTTCAGAGCCTGATCGACCAGCGCACCAGCTACCTCTACTACATGGTCGTGGTGATGCCCGGGCTCTACGTGGGCGCCATCCACCTGGCGGCGCTCGCGTGGCGCGGCGGGAAGCGATGGCGCTGGGCGAGGCCGCTGGTGGGCCTCTGGTGGTTGACGGTGCTGGCCGCGGCGGTGGTCATGTACCCGTTCGTGGCGGTGTTCCTGTGAAGGAGGGACCTTGCGGGCGCGACGACGCCGGGCGTCGGCGCGACGTCGGCCGTGGCGCGACGTCGGCCGTGGCGCGACGTCAGCCGTGGCGGCGGCGTCAGCCGTCGGCGCGCAGCCACAGCCCCAGCGCCAGCGCGGCCACCTGCGCGTCGTCGAGCCCGGTGCGGTCGATCACCCGCACGCCCGCCAGCTTTCGCATCCAGGTGAGCTGGCGGCGGGCGTAGTTGCGCGTGCGGCGCTTCATCGCCTCGATGTCGCCGGCCAGCAGCTCCTCGAACCCCAGCGCCGCGCGTGCGGTGGCCGACGCGCCGGCCGCGCGCGCCGCCCGCACCTCCGCCTGCGCTCCCTGGGCGAGCATCCGCTCGATCCGCGCCTCGATCCGCGCATGCAGCTGCGCGCGTTCGATGACCAGGCCCACAAGCAGCGTCGGGTGGCGGGTGTCGGCGGTCCACAGCTGGGAGCGCTCGGGCGGCGGCTCGAGCTCGCCGGCGTCCAGCAGCTCCAGGCTGCGCACGATCCGCCGGCCGTCGGTGGGGGCCAGGCCGGCGGCCGCCCAGGGCGCACGGCGCGCCAGGACCGCGTGCAGGGCCTCGGGACCCCGGCGCGAGAGCTCCGACAGCCAGCGCTCGCGCACGCCGTCCGGTGGCGGCGGCCTGAGGCTCAGCTCGGTCAGCGCCGCGCGCAGGTAAAGGCCCGTGCCGCCGACGACGATCGGGAGCATCCCCTCGGCCAGCAGGGCGTCGATCTGGGCGTGCGCCAGGCGCGCGTACTCCCCGACGCTGAACGTCGCGTCCACCGGCAGAAACGAGATGAGCCGGTGCTCCAGCCGCCGGCGCTGGGAGGCGTCGGCGACCCCGGTGAGCGTCTCCAGGCCGCGGTAGACCTGAAGCGCGTCGGCGGACACGGCCACCGGGCGCTCGCCGAGCTCGCGCAGCCGCTCGGCGAGCTCGACGGCGACGCCCGTCTTGCCCACGCCGGTGGGCCCGAACAGCGCGATCACCGATGGGCGCGGCCCGGACACGGCCTCAGTATCGTGCAGAGATGACCGCCTCTCAGGGTGTCTGTCGGTGAGGATCGGGGTCGGGATCTCCACTTCCGGCGATGGCGCGCGGTGCGCGGCCGACGCCTGCCGGCGGGCCGGGGCCCGGCTCGGCGGGGCCGGCACGGTCGATCTGGCGATCGTGTTCGCCTCCGGCGCGCACCTGCGCGACCCTGAGCGGGTGCTCGAGGCCGTGCGCGCCGAGCTTGATCCCGCCGCGCTGGTGGGCTGCGGCGCCGGGGGCGTGCTGGGCGAGGAGCGAGAGGTCGAGTCCGCCGACGCGGTGGCGGTCTGGGCGGCGTCGCTTGAGGGCGGCGCCGCGAGGCCGTTCCACGTCAGCGCGGGAGCCGAGGGCGAGGTGTCGGCGTCGGACCTGCCGGCGCCGCGCGACGGGTCGCTCGTGGTCGTGCTGGCGGACCCCTACAGCTACCCGTCGGACGCGCTGCTGGACGAGCTGGCGCGCGCGGCGCCCGGCGTGGCGGTGCTCGGCGGGCTGTCAAGCGCCCGCTTGCCCGAGCGGGGCGCGGTGCTGTTCTGCGGCGACGAGGTCCACGGCGAGGGCGCGGTGGGTGTCGTGCTCGACGGCGTGCAGGCGCTGCCCTGCGTCTCTCAGGGCGCGGCGCCGCTCGGTCCCGAGATGACGATCACCGCCGCCGAGGGGAACCTGATCCACGAGCTCGCCGGGCGGCCGGCGCTTGCGGCGATCGAGCACGCGATCGCGCAGCTTCCCCTCTCGCAGCGGATGCTGGTGGCCTCCGGGCTGCTGGTTGGGATCGTGATCGACCCGGCTCGCCCGGAGTACGAGCGCGGCGACTTCCTGGTGCGCGGCGTGCTGGGAGCCGACGAGCGCACGGGCGCGGTCGCGGTCGGGGCCACGGTCGCGCCCGGCCAGGTGGTGCGCCTGCACGCGCGCGACGCCGCGTCCGCCGACGAGGACCTGCGCAGCTCGCTGCGGCTGCGGCTGCGCGCGCTGGGCTCAGAGCCGCCCGCGGGAGCGCTGATCTTCTCCTGCAACGGTCGCGGACGCGCGATGTTCGGCGTCGCCGACCACGACGCGCGGGTCGTCGGCCGCGAGCTGGCGGGAGCGCCCGCGGCGGGATTCTTCGCCGCCGGGGAGATCGGCCCCGTCGGCGGTCGCAGCTTCCTGCACGGCTTCACGGCGACGCTGGCGATCTTCGCGCGCTGAAGCGAGGCGACCCGCCCTAGACTGCTCGCGTGCCCTCCAGGGTCAAGCTTCCAGCAGCCGCCGCGCTTGTGACCGGCGCCACGGGCGGGATCGGCCGCGCCGTGGCCGCCGCGCTGATCGCCCGCGGCGCGCGGGTGATCCTCAGCGGCCGCCGGCGCGAGGCGCTTGAGCGGCTGGCCGGCGAGCTGGGTGCGGCCGGCGTGCTGGTCGCCGACCTGGCCGACGCCGCCCAGGTGGCCGCGCTCGGCGAGCGGGCGGTGGATGCCGGGGTCGAGATCCTGATCGCCAATGCGGGCCTGCCCGCCAGCGGCGTGCTGGTGGAGCTCGAGCAGGCCGAGATCGACCGGATGCTGGACGTCAACCTGCGCGCTCCGATCGCGCTCGCGCGGTCGCTGGCGCCGTCGATGATCGACCGCGGCCGCGGGCAGATCGTGGTGATCTCGTCGCTGGCGGGCAAGGTCGCCTCGCCGGCGTCGTCGATCTACTCGGCGACCAAGTTCGGGCTGCGCGGGTTCGCGCTGGGCCTGCGCGCGGACCTGCGCGCGCACGGCGTCGGAGTGACGGTCATCGCCCCGGGGTTTGTGTCAGGCGAGGGGATGTTCGCCCGCGCCGGCGTGTCGCTGCCGGCGGGGATCGGGACGCGGCCGCCGGAGGCGGTCGCGGCCGCCGTGATCCGCGCGCTCGAGCGCGATCCGGCGGAGCTGGACGTCGCGCCGCCGGCGCTGCGGATCGGCGCGGCGATCGGATCGGTCGCGCCGGGGCTGGCGGCCTGGGCGGCTGAGCGACTGGGGTCAGACCGGATCTCCCGCCAGCTGGCCGAGCGCCAGCGCGGCGCCCGCTGAGCGCTCGCTGGCGGCGCCCTCAGCTCGGTGAGGCGCCGCGCAGGTCCGCGGGGCCGGCCGGCTCGTGCTCGCCGGTGACGGCCGAGAGCGCCAGCATGATCTCGTCCGCCAGCCGGGCGCCGTCGTCGCTTCGCTCCGGCGTGGCCTGGACGCGGACCACCACGTCGGATCCGTCGACCTCCTCCAGCAGCACCGCGGTGCCGCTGCGGGTGGGCGTGGTGACCTCCTGGTCGAGGATCGCCTGCACCTGGCTTGGGCGCACGCCCGAGGTCAGCCGCACGCGCACGTCGATCCGCTCGGGCTCGCGGATCGGCACCACGACCGCGGCGAGCAGGACGTTGTTGGGGATCATGATCCGGTCGGCGCCCCGCGCCACGGTGGTGTACAGCAGCCCGAGCGAGCTGACCACGCCCTCGATCGAGCCGCCCAGCGCGCCCGCCTGCAGGCGCACGCGCTCTCCGACCCGGAACGGCCGCGCGCCGAGCAGCACCATTCCGGCGAACACGTTGCCGAGCGTCTGCTGGGCCGCAAGGCCGACGATCACCGCCGTGAACGCGCCGCCGACGGCGACCGCCTGAAGGCCGATGCCGGCGACGTTGACGGCCAAGAGCACCGCGACGAGCATCGTCCCCAGGCGCAGCAGAAAGCCGAACGTCCCGGCGGCCGCTGGGTCCATGCGGCGCATGAACGTCGGCCCCACCCAGCGGCCGAGCGCGCGCGCGAGCGCCCACCCGAGCGCGAGCGCCAAAAGCGCGCCCACGATCCGCAGCGGCACGTGCAGCGAGTCGATCCCCCAGCGCTGCAGCTGCGTCGGATGGTGGTGCGGCGGCCGGTGGTAGACGATGTTGAAGAACACGTCCAGCCCGATCAGCAGCGGCGCCAGCACGAGCGCGCGGCGGCGCGCGCGGCGGACCGCCTGCTGGTCGACCTCGAATGAGAGCCCGACCGCCTCCCAGGCGTCGCTGCGGGTCTCGAACATGCGCTCGAGGTTGAGCTCGCGGCGGGGGATGCGTCGTCGCACTGCCCCAGTTATAGAGGGGCGCGCGGGCGCTGCAGCGGCGCCAGCAGCCGGCGGCGCTCGGCCGGCGGCAGGTACGGGCCGTCGCGGTACAGCCGGCGGTAGCGCGCGACCAGCTCTGGCCGGTTGCCGCGCAGCCACTGGCCGAACAGCTCGCGCAGCTCTCCGCGCAGGTGAAGCGGGCCGCCGGTCACCCGCTCGGCGCCGGCGGCGAGCGACAGCTCGGCGATCCGCTCGACCTGGCGCGGGTCGTCGTTTATGCCCGGCATCAGCGGCGCGATCAGCACCTCGGTGCGGATCCCCGCCCGCGAGAGCTCGGCCAGCGCCTCAAGCCGCGCCCGGGGGCTGGGCGTGTGCGGCTCGGTGGCGCGCCAGGCCCGCTCGTCGAGCGTTGGGATCGACAGCGCCGCCGTGAACGGCGCCACCTCCGCCAGCCGGCGCATCAGCTTCAGGTCGCGCAGCAGCAGCGGCGACTTGGTCAGCACCGAGGCGGGGTTGCGGGCGTCGATCAGCGCCTCCCAGATGCCCTCCATCAGCCGGTAGCGGCCCTCGACCCACTGGTAGGGGTCGGTGTTGGTTCCAAGCGCCACTCGCTCCCCGCGCCAGGATGGCCGCCGCAGCTGCGCCCGCAGAAGCTCGGGCGCGTTGACCTTGACCACGATGCGACGCTCGAAGTCCTCCCCGGCACCCAGGCCGAGGTGGCTGTGGGTCGGCCGCGCAAAGCAGTACACGCACGCGTGCGTGCAGCCCCGGTAGGGGTTGATCGTCCAGCGAAACGGCATCCGCGAGGAGTCCGGGACGCGGTTGAGGATCGTCCGCGCGCGCACCTCATAAAACGTGGTCCGCACACCGCCCGGGGCGTCGTAGTGGCGCACGACGGCATCGCCCCCGCACCCCGGGAGCCGTCCCGCGTCATCGGCCGCGACGGTCTGCGCCAGCCACCTCACAAGAACACATGTTCGCGCCAGGTTCGGACGGATGCCCCCGGAGGCGGCTCGCCCGTGACGAATCTCGGAAGCCGAAAAGTGCCGCTGAGCTGGGCCCGGGTGAGGGACTGTCGCTAAAGGAAACCCGGTCCAGGAGCTCGCGAGGGCGGCGTCTTCGGGGGCCGGTGCTCATCGCGGCGGATTCGGATCGGGGGACGAGAAGCAGAAGGCATGAGCCGCTCCTATCTTCTTGAGCGCTCAACTAACTCTTTAAAAAAACAGGAACTCCCCGTTTGTCTGTCACCAGGTTCAGCGCTGGCACGGCATGGCGTCCGCAGCGAGCACCCGTTCGGCGCTGGTCCCAGCAGTTGGGTTGATCCCCTGCCGGGACAGTGCCAAACGGCGTCGCGAAGCGTGCCAAGCATCCGAATCGATGTCGCGGCCGCTCTGATCAATCGATCTGGGGTTGGGGGTTGGCCGGCAGCCCCCGTGGCGTCAGGTCGCTGGCGGTCTTTAGCTGACGCGCGATGTGCGCACTGATCGCCCCAGCGATCGCCTCATGGCCGCGACCGTTGGGGTGAAGGCTCGGTCCACGCACCCCCGGCAGCCAGCCTGCCACCGGCCCGCGAATCCACTCGTCAGGCGCGCATGCCTCGTGACCGCTGAAGGCGGTGCGCAGGTCGACAAAGTGGATTCCTTGCTCGCGGGCCACCTCGTCCAGCACCCTGTCCATCTCCTCAGCGGCAAGGCGGATCAGGTCTTGCCCGCGGTGGCTCCACCAAATCCAAAGCCAGGGGCAGCGCTGCCGCTCGCGGTCTTCGGGCACCACGTTCGGGTACCCGACCGCGAGCACCATCGCATCGGGCGCGAGCTTTCGCAGCGAGCTGAACACCCGCGCGATCCCGTCCCTAGCCCGCCTGATCGAGGTGATGATGTCCTGCTCGGCGTCCGGCCACGGCCCCGCGAGCCGGGAGGCCTTCCACAGCAGCCGCGCGAACCCGGCGTCGTTGCCGCCGATCGTGACCACGACCAGATCGGCGCTTGGCAGGGCGGGGTGAGCAAGTTGCAGCGCATCGCGGCCCGCCTGGACTTCGCCCTGGAGTTCCCCCATCGGTCGCGTCCCTGTGCCGCTGTAAATCCTGACGGCGCAGGTTCGTGGCAATAGTTACATTATACCCTAGGCTGCAACCACCTCCTCGGGGCTGGGGAGAGAGTGAGTGTCACCGATGCGCGTGAGC